>NZ_JAMYRH010000002.1:0-730994 GCF_040321305.1 Mesorhizobium sp. M0478 | reverse complement strand
CGAAACGTGGCGCGTTCCTCCATGGACTTCTGCCACTTCAGCAAGGTGGCCGTAGTCGCAGTAGCGGCTTGAGCGATTTCTATGGGCGTTGCAACCATCGCATTCTCCCTAAAAAGGCAATGGTAAACGCAATCTTTATAGGCCCAACGAAACCCTTCTCCAATTAAAAACGACCATACGGCATACGGCAAAATGGCTATTCGTCGGGGCGCTCGACGGCAGCTTCGTCGACCTCGGCTGCCATGTCTCGTCGTTGACGGTCTTGGTCTTGCCAAAACCGTCCATCGCCACACCGTCAAAGCCCTGCAGCCACGCGTCGGCATGTTCCTGCCAGTAAGCTGGCACCTCACGCTCCTTGCCATCCTTGCGCGCTTGGGCGCCGTACATGGCGTAGGTGGCGAGTTCCTGATCTTTCTTAAAAATGGCCATTTGCATCATCCTCCCGGAAATCCAGCAGCCTTGCGTGCCGCAGATTCTCTTCGCCTTTGAGGGTCTCGACCCAGCCAACCAGTCGGGGCTTCAGCCACTCGGCCTTTTCCTTTTTATGTCCCTTCGGGACCGGGCCGCCAACCTTGCCCTGGACACGATCCCAAAGCGCTTGCCGCTCATCGGCATTGAAGTTGACGAGTGCGCCGCCTTTGTAGAGGCCCTTTTCAGCCATGATCACCTGGGTAGCTTTGCCGCGCTCGCGCTGTGCACCGATGATTTGCATTTCCTTTTCCTCAAAGCACTTGATCTTGCGCCAAGCGCTCGTTTGCCGCTGCGATATGGACTGCCCTTGAGCTTCGAGACCATGCCTTCTAGCTCGTCTCGTCGACCAGGTGGCAAACGGCGTCACCAGTGCGGCATCGCTCCGCTGAATTGAATGCGCCCGCCGGCAGGGATCATTTCGTGCAGGATCTCGCCGCGATCTTCGGTCGGCATCCCGCGCAGGTCATGATGCGTGGAACCCTGCCGGTTGCTGACCGTTCTCCGTCAATGGAAGCCCCGAACCAACAGAGCCAAACGATCCTCGTGGTTGACGGCGACGTCATCGCCCGATGCGTCATCGCGGACTATCTCCGCCACTGTGGCTACAGGGTGATTGAGGCCCATTTCGCACGTGAGGCGCAACAAGCGTTGAACTATGCGGAGTTCGGTGTGGACACCGTCTTGTGTGACGTTGACCTGCCGGGCAACATGAACGGGTTCCAACTGTCGAAGTGGGTTCGCGAGAACAAGCCCGAGGTCAAAATAGTGCTTTCTGCCGCAGTAGAACGAACTGCGATCGCGGCGGGCGACCTTTGTCAGGAAGGCCCGCACCTTGCGAAGCCGTATGAGCCGGCCAACGTAGTGGACCATATCAGGCGACTGCAGCGTGTTTGGAGCTTACGATCCAGGAACCCTGGTGCAAAGCGCAATTGATCTCTGTCCAGACGCCGAGAGGCTCGTCTGCATACCAATGGTGATTTAGCCCTGCGAACTGGACGCCGCTCAAAGGAAGAACGGCGTATAAGCCGCAGTCCTGCGTGCGGCCGCAACAGTGGACGGTTGTCGCGCGCAGGACGGAGGAAATTCGCCCTCCTGCGCGGGCGGTGAACGGGATACCGTAGGAGCGTCAGCATAGCGCCGGCCACAGGATGGGACGCGGCACCGACTGTCCCCGTCCGGTAGTCCGCATGTTTTGGTCGAAGCCGACCGGCTGAGATCGTGCGCATTTTGGTTCTCGATGGTACGGCCGCTGATCGACGATGATGCGAGGACCGAGTTGCCTGGAAGAAATCGATCTGGTCTTGCACCTTTTTTGCTTCCTCATTCGCGGGGCAGCTTGTGATTTTCCAGCCTGACAGACCCTCCCCTGTCTATAAGAAATTTCCCGACGCATGAGCGCACGTCCAACACAGTGCGGGCTCCAATGCTCACCGGCAGCGCGAGAATGGTAACCACCTACCTTGAGGGGAGCGCCACGTGCGTATTCAACGATGCAGGCGCTGCCAACCTCGGCATCCCCGGGAATAGCAGGCTTATAAATGAATATATCGTTGATCAACGCTATCGGCGCAGCCGCCGGGAGATGGACAGACCGCGTTCCAGCTAGGGGGATCGATGTTCCAGGCTAAAGGCATTGGCATGCCCGAATTAGAAAAAAGACCTGAATCCCGTAAAGCAGCAACAAAATGCCGAAAGCTATCCAGAAGCCGGGTCGCGTAAGCAATGCCAGATCTTTTCTTAGCTGCTCCATTCACATCAACTAACATGGCCAAGCGTCGTTCCCGTCCGCTGGGGACAAATTTCAACTAAGCTGATCGTCGCATAATGGCCGCGCCACTGCGGATCGAGACACCTCAGCGCCCCGCATGAGCACGCGCAACTCGATCGGAGGCGCAAGGAGAAAGTTCGGAACGGTTCCAAGAACCCCAAGCAAATTGAGCGCCGCAGCGGACGATAAGGTTCACGCATATCCCCGGCGAACATCCGCACAGCATTGGTCAACATCAACGGCAGAAGGGCGTCCGAAAAGAAACGCATCTCTGCGTCACCGCCTCATCGAGAGTCACCGCTGCGGCATCCTGAATACGGTCGGCGATCCGAAGAGCATGCATTGCGCAAGATTTTCCAGATGAACTGATGCCGAGACCGGCCCAAGCGTCCACCCTAGCCTCCAGCCGGTCATTGCATGAGACTTCGACAGGCTGTTCACAATTATCGTCCGCTCTCTCATTCCGGGGATGGATGCTATTGAGAGGAACTCGCCGTTGAATATTGTGCTGCGGTAAACCTCATCGCTGATGATCCATAGATTGTGCCGCTCGGCAATGTCGCAATGGTTTCCAGATCCTCCTTGCCGAACACATATACGCCGGGATTGTTTGGGAGTTCAGCAAGATCGCCCGCCTTCGATCTCATACCGCTGATTGGACAATATTCTCGGATATCTCTGCCGCGCATTTTGCAGCGCTAGTTTGACGGGTCGGGCCACTGCTCCGCCGGCGCGTATTGCCGCTTCGTATGTAGATACCAAGGCTCAAGGCAAAGCACCTCGTCGCCAGCTCCGGCAACGGAAGCTTAGTGTGATTGGGCGGCCAGGCGGCCGGTCCCCAATTCGTTCGAATGATGCGCTTGCCTCGCCAAGGTCGCATGGTGAGTCAGCCGGCAAACCAAAACACTCAACCGCCGGTTAGGCCCGGCCGCCTGATGCGCCCCACAAGAGGCTGTGCCGGGCCGTTCGTCGGGGCTTCTGCACCTGAGCGTTAATGTGCCCAGGCAACACACCATCGACGCCAAGACGATGGCAAGAAGGGGAGTCGCGCAGTCCTCAAGAATAAGTCAGCAGGCACCTAGACCGATGTAGGGCCTTCCAATCGCAGCTCTCGGCTCCTCGCGGCGCCGGCGCCCTGGCATCGTTTGATTGAACGAAGACGCTGAGTTGAGCTCTCGATACAAAAGCATCTCAGTCCTCGTGCCTCAATGGTTCCGGGCATGCGGCTGCAGGGGATGAAGTCATGAAGTTCAGGGATTTGATCAGACGCGCCGAGGACAATGTGGAGAGGTCGTTCGACGATCTCGAAGCTGACTTGGCTAACGCTGTCGACCAGTGCCTCGATTTGGAGGATGTCGCCGACGTGCCAAACATGGCAGGCGACAACAACGAACAGGATGACAGCGTACGGAGTGAGGGCGGTGCCGGCGACGACGATGATAGCTCGCCGATACCAGCGCATCGGCTGACCTCACACACGCAGAGCCGAATTGCTGCCGTGAGCTCGTTTAACGGCTTGTTCCACGATGCCAAGCTCCATTTCGAGGACATCAACGCAAAAATCTCCGAAATTACAGGCACATGTCAACTGACGTTCGAGTTTTTTCACATCCTTCACGCGGACATTCTCCGTGCGAACGAACTGGAGCTGGCGAATCAAAATCTGATCGCAGATCAAAGGAACTTGTCGGAAACACTCAATGACCTGAACAGACGGTACTGTGAGCGTCAAGGCACCGTCGAGACATTGCAGCAGCGCCAGGCAAGCCTTGTTCAGGAGTGTGAAGTGCTCCGTGGCGCGTTGGCCGCGGCAAGGCTGGAGCTGGTCGAAGCGGCGAACACCACCACAAAGAACGAAGCGGAATTTGGCGACCTCACGAACATGCTTGCCGCCGCAAATGTCGAGGCCGACAGGCGCTCCCGAGAGAACAAACAGCTGCGTGAAAAGAATGTGAGCCTGTCTATTGACCTGGAAAAGGCCATGAAGCGGGAGGAAGAGGCACGGCATAGGCTGGATGCCTTCTCCACGATCCATGCCAACGAAGCTGCGCGAAATTCCGAAATGCTGAGTGCGCTCGGCAAGAGCGAAAAAGAGGCAATCAAATTGCACACCTCACTCGAGGTTGCGCAGGCGAAGCTATGGGAGGTGACCGAAGCAGCCAGGATTATGCAGGCGGACATGGATGGCGAGCTTAAACGCTGCCAGGCTGAGAACCGAGGATTGCGCTCAGAAATTCAAAGTCTCCAATCGCGCTTCGAACTCGCCTCAAACGCAAACAACGAGGCCGCGGCCGAGATCGCCAGGCTCCAGCTACAATGGAGCGACGCCCTGGCCGAAAAACAGGTGACCGACGAAAGGTTGGCCGCACTCACCGAGGAGGCCGAAACCAACAAGGTGAACCTTTCCAAGATCGCCGCAGATTTTGCACAGCTGTCCATGCAGCAGGCGTCCGATCAGATTGAACTCGATGTGAGACGGCAGGAATGCGAGGACTTGCGGGTCGAGATTGCCTCGGTCAATGCTCGGGTCAGGGAATTGCTGCCCTACAAGAGGTCGCATGGAAGCGCGAACGCCTTGCCGCATACATCTGACGTGGCAAATGTAGCGGTGACTGCAGACCGAACGGTGCATGCCGCACGCCGTGTCCGCCGCAGGGCCCTCGCCGCGTCGTAGGAGCAAAGAACCTCTCCTCGTGAGGCAATTGCCCATGTCGATGATCGTGGAACGGTATGCGCTGTTTGTTGCGCAAAAGATGACAGGACACTAACGCTGTTGTCGGGGCAGGACTTGGTGAGGCGGCCAGGAAAATCCTGTTGGGGCATCCTTGTAGCCGGGACAATGTCCCAGACGAGCCTCGCGCGTCGGCCGCAGGCGTCACCCCTGTGGCATCACGTCGCCTACCCTAATATGTCAGCAAGCACGCCTGCCGTGTTCCCGCGGTCGACCGCTCACAGCCGCCATGTCATTCCCGGAAAGCCCTCGACATCTGGTCGGTAAGCGGCTTCAGCAGATAAGACCAGACGCTGTGTTCGTCCGTACTTATGTGAACCTCCGCTGGCATACCGGGTTTGAGCACTTTGGCATCGGTCAGACAGGTGGACTTGTCTTCGACATTGATGCGCGCCGAGAAATAAGAAAGCTGGCGCTGTTGATCTTTTATCAGGTCCGCCGAGATGCGCTTGACAGACCCTTGGCAGGCAGGCGTAGTGCCGGCGTCGAAAGCCGGAAACCGGATCGAGACCCGCTGACCTGGACGAACGTCATCTATGCGCGACGGCGCAATCAGCGCGTCGACGACAAGGTTGCCGGTGTCAGGGACAATCATCATGAGAACCTCGCCCGCGGCAATCACGCCGCCGATCGTGTGAATGGAAGATTCCTGTACGGTTCCCGATTGCGGCGCGCGGATGGTGGTTTTGGCCAGTTCGTCCTGTGCCACAACCTTGCGCTCGCTGAGTTCGGTTTGCTTGGCTTCCGTTTCACGAAGTTCGCTCGTTACGTCACTACGCCTTTGTTCATCGAGCTGAAGAATCTGCAATTCGGTCTCGCTGATCCGGGCCTGCGCCTCGGCAACTGCCGCCGCGAGGCGCCCTGATTCTCCGTGCGCCCGGGTGGCATCCAGTCTGATGTTGCTAAGTCGCTCTTTGGACACCAGTTTCTTTGTAAAAAGCGCCTGTACATCGACAAGATCGCCATCCAGCAGGACCACGGATTGTTCTTCCGCGGTCTGTTGCGCCTTGAGGCCCTCAACTTGGCGTTCGAGTTGCTTTGAGCGGCTTTGCAATTGTGCCTTCTGCCCGTTGAGGGCCGTAGCGCGGCTGTCGAACAGCGTGCGCTCGCCGTTCACCAGCGCAGCCAGCTCCGGCTCGCCCATTCGCGCTTGAAGGCTGAACGGAAGCTGCATCTCCGACAGGCCTTGCCGCTCTGCCTCCAGCCGCACAAGCCGAACCGTTGCCCGATCAAGATCCTTGCTAATTATCAGCAGATTGGCCCGTGTCAGTGTGTCGTCCAACCGTGCCATCACATCGCCGGCCCGTACATGATCCCCGTCTTGCGCGAAGATGCCACCTATCGTGCCGCCCGTCAGATGCTGCACCTTCTTTATGTTGCTCTCGACCACCACGGTCGCCGGCGCAATTACCGCGCCAGCAATCTTGGTCAGACCGAGCCAGAGCCCGCCGCCGGCAAGCAACATAACCGTGACCGCCGCACCCAGGATCAGGTTGGCCCCGATTCCATCGCGCGTGCCCGAAATCGCGTTGCGCCGGCTCCCATTGCCGATCGGGGCCGATGGAGCCATCGTCGCCTCAGACAAAAAAATATCCCTCATGCGTGACCGCTCACCCCTTTGTGCATCGCGACGGCCGCTGCCGGGCGTTCAACCGGCGCAGCAAAGGGGCGGATGACGTTGGCCAGGACCTCCTCGCGTGAGCCGAAGGCGTGAAGCATCCCATTGGACATTACGAGTACCCTGTCGATGTTGGTAAGGGCAGAAGGACGGTGCGCAACTACGATGACGATGCCTCCACGTCTGCGCACTGCCAGGATCGCGCCGGCCAAGGCGGTATCGCCATCGACGTCCAGATTTGAATTCGGCTCGTCCAGAACGACGAGAAACGGATCGCCGTAAAGTGCCCTGGCAAGCCCTACGAGTTGCCGCTGTCCAGCCGACAACGCTGTTCCTCCCTCGCCCATGCGAGTTTGAAAACCGTTCGGCAATCGCAGGATCATTTTGTCGACGCCCGCTGCCTTGGCAGCTGCGAGCACGCCCTTGGCGTCGCCCTTCCCGCCAAATCGCGAAATGTTATCGGCAACCGTTCCATCAAACAGTTCGACGTCCTGGGGCAGGTAGCCAATATGTGCGCCAAGACGTTCTTGGTCCCATTGGTCAAGCGAGGCGTCGTCCAGCCTCACCGTGCCGCGAAGTGGCTGCCAGACGCCCACCAGCGCGCGCACAAGCGTGCTTTTGCCAGAACCGCTCGGGCCGACAACGGCCATTCCCGTCCCTGCAGCCAGGCGGAAGCTGACATTGGCTACCGTGGGTTTTTGCTGGCCCGGTGGCGCTATAGTCAGGTCCTCGACCGCAAGCTCCGCTTGGGGGCGCGGAAGTTCCATATGTTCGTCCCGGTCAGGAAAAGCGGCCAGGGCCGTTGCCAGTTGCGAATAGCTTTGCCGGAACGCGGCGAAGCCTCGCCAGTTCGCGATAGCGGCGTCAACAGGAGCCAATGAGCGGCCCAGCAAGATGGAGGATGCGATGATCACGCCTGGCGAGGCTTCGCCTCCTATCACCAGGTAGGCACCCAGTCCGAGAACGCAGGACTGCAAGGCCAAACGCAGTGCCCTAGAGAGTGCCCCGGTGGCGCCGACGACGTCGGAAAGCTTCTCTTGGTGCCTCAGATATGCGTTATTGATCTCGCCCCAGCGGTGGGCAAGCCGTGCGGAAAGGCCCATCGCGCGTACGACCTCCGCGTTGCGGCGTCCGGATTCGGCGAGATTGCGCTGCGACACCAGCGTCTCGGACGCGCGTGTCACCGATGTGCGGCCAAGAACTTCCGCCATGACCGTGAGCAGCACGACAATGATCGCACCGCTTGTGGACAACACACCGAGCGCGGGATGCAGGAAATAGATGATCAGCAGGTAAAATGGAATCCACGGCGCGTCGAAGATGACAGTCGGCCCCATTCCGGAAAGGAAGCCGCGTAGCTGATCGAGATCACGGAGGGGCTGTATCCGGTTCGCATCCTGCCCGCCAAAGAGCGGCAAGGACAGCGAGAGGCCGAACACCCTCTGCTTCAAATTCCTATGGACACGATTGCCCACTCGAACCAGCAGGCGCAGCCGCACGAAATCCAGCAGCCCGTAGACAGCGTAAAGACCCAGCATTCCGATGGTGAACCCGACAAGCGTCGGAACGCTCTGCGAAGGTAAAACGCGATCGTAAATTTGCAGCATATAGACCGAGCCGGTCAGGGCGAGAAGGTTTATGACTGCCGAGAAGACGCCGACGCCTACCAGGCCAGGCACGGTCCCAAGCATTGCGCCTCGCAGATCCGACGAACTCCTTCCACCAGGGTTCATGGGTTTCGACCTCCCGTGAGAGATCGTTGCGCAAGCTCACTGGCCCCACTGGGCACGGACATTCTCTTGCTGTTCAGGAGCGTATCCCCTTAGCCTTCTAATATTACGCCCCACTAACATGATTGGACTTTAGTCAAAATGTAGCAAAATCGTGGCGCTGACCCGAGAAACCCGGAACCCACATATTAAATCGGGGGAAAACTGCCGTTCCACCGTATTTAGACGGGGTTTCATGCCGGGCGAGCCACCCCAAGAAAACCGCTGCCTGCCGTTTTCGGGGCTTTCTCGGGATTTAGCGCTTCCTCGCAACAACCAGGAAGTGTTGCGCCAGCTGGCCAGGAACGCAAAGCCTTCTGCAGGCCTTCTCGACAGGCTGCATCATCATTTCACAGAACCCTGGCAACAGGTTTCCCGGCCGAGGCAGGTAACCGTACGGTATCGTCTGCTCGACGGTGAATCCCGAGGCAGTCAGGAGGGCCTTGAACCTCGCTGCGCTCAGCGTGTGGCGAATTGTGCGTCCAGACACTCGATTGAGCAGCCGGCACGCCAGGCCGACGGGCGACGTCGCATTCATGTGAACGTTGCACACAAGCCGCCCGCCATCTTTCAGGTGCTCATTGATCGCTTTCAGTGCATGCCATTTCAGTTCATCCTCTGCGTTCAGGAAAAAACGAAATGCGGTTACCACATCGAACGTCATACCCAACTGCTCCCTTGTAACGTCGACGTGACGCAAACTCACATTGGGCGGTACTTGAGCGCTGTCGAGCATAGTTCTGGAAACGTCGGCGCCAACCACCTCGCTGAAGAGGCCGGCGGCTACCTCGGCGATGCGACCTGTTCCGCATGCGAAATCGAGGCAGTTTCGGCTCGCTCCGCTCAAGGGGCGAAGAACGTCGAGGATCAGGGGCTTTTCGATGTTCCCCCAAAGCGCGCCATAATAGCCGGAACTGTGCGTTTTGTTGTAATGTAGGCCGTAGCCGGGCGCGCAATGGCTGGTCCTGTAGCCGTCCGACACCCAGCCGCCCTGCGCATTGCTCTCCTTGCTGGACGTAAATTCATGCCAATTTCCGGACTCACCGGCGCGCGACCTGGACCGCACAATTCGCGCTGACGGCATATGGGAAGCATAACTTGCAGACTGCGTCATCTGATCCGCGTTCGTTGAGGGTGTCAGGGTCGCTCCCTGGTTGAAAATGCGCCTCACCTTGGATCTCCGTTCAGTTGGGTTCGCCCCCCGATAGAACAGTAAGCTCCGCACGGACTGCGGCTGACGCCCTATTGGACCGCCACACTTTGCAGTTCACTGCTGAATCTGGCTTCGACAGTATCCCCCGGCAGCACAATGGCATCTTCGTCAGCCAACAGCTTGCGCCATTCATTGCCGATCTTGCGCACGATGGTCACCTGGGCCCGTACCGTTTCGCCGGCAATCGGCAATGGCTGTGTGGATGCTCCAGTCGGCTGCAGCTTCTCGCTGGCGGCATGGAGCCTGGCGGTGACATCCGCCAGCCGGGCGTTGGTGTCCTTCAGATCCGTCAGCAAGCCAATCCTCCTTTGATTGTCGTTGCGTTCGTGCTGTCTGACAAAGTCCTCCTGCTGGCGCCGCGCCCTCATCAGCTCGACCGAGGTTTGAAGCGCGCCGCTTGAAGACAGAAGCAACGCGCGCCTGACATCCGCGAGCCGGGTGTTGGTCAGATTGCCTGCATCGAATGCCTTCGTCACTCGCGCCAAATCTTGCTCATCCGCCTTCACGCTCTCGCCCTCTACTCGTTCGCGTTTCTGCAAAACGTCAATCTGCTCGGCAGCGTCCGTCCGGCCCTTCTCCAGAAAATCCTGTTCCTGCCGGAAATCGCTCAGCGCAACCTTCAGCGCCTCTGCTTCAGCCTGTGCCATCGCGGCTACAACGCTCGGCGAAAGAGGTGATCCCTGTGGTGTCTTCTTGTCGAAATCCGCCTGGCCCTGAAGCTCGGCGCGAATGCGGGCAGCGTGAAGGTATTCTTTCGTGTAATCTCCCCAGAGCATTTCGTAATCGCGCTTGAGATCAACCGGATCAGGCCCGGCCTGGCCTGCCCGTGATCGCAAAAGACTGAAGCCGCCGGAAACGGCCAGCGCCTGCCGTACAGTCATGAGCGGACGGTAGGCCTGTTGTCCCGGGGTGAGCACATCGCCCGTTACATAGATCGGGCGATAGTCCGCTATGATCGCTGTGACATCGTCGGGCTCGACAGTAACTGTCTGCTCCCGCCCATCAGTCAGACGCACGTGAAAAATCTTGCTTGGCAAGACCTCTTGCATGCGCCTTTGCAGTTGGGACGCCGTCAGGCCTGCGACCATGATCATTCCAGCCTCCGGAAGGGCGATATTGCCATCCATCTGGACTACGGCGCGCTGCGTCCGATCAGGGATCGGCGCTATTCCTATCTCGACCGTATCGCCAGGTGAGAGTTGATAGGGCTCGACCTCGCCTGCGCAAGCCATCGAGGTTAGCGACATCATCACGACTGCGCCAAGAACGTATCGTCTACTGAAGGTCATTTGCGACAATCTCCTCCCGGTCGAACACCGGCTTCAAAGGCCATTCAACACGACTAACGAAATCATATACCGGGCCACCGGGCACGCCCCAGTTGCTGGACCAGACCACCTGGGAGCCGTCCGGAGAGGGAGAGGCATGCGTCTCGCTCCAGTAGTCGAAGGGCGCGTTGTGCGTGTCTGCGACACGGCGGACCTCTCCACTGCCGTCTAGACGCAGAGCAATGACTTGCTGAGCGTAAGGCGCCCAATCCGGGTGCTGCGATAGTTCGGCTGGCGTGCCGCCATAACTCAGAAACACCCAGCCGGGCCTGCCGAGCGACCTGAGTGACGCATGCATGGCCTCGCCATATTTCATCAGCGAGGTAGCCTTGCCATCAGCCAAGCGGCGCTTGATCACCTGATATTTGTCAGGATCCGATTTGCTGATCCCGACATAGATTTCGCTTCCGTCGGAATCGACCGTCATGTCGCCATGGCCTGGTCGATGGTGCTCCATCCACTTCTGGCGCAATATGCCGTCTATGGAGAAGACGAAACTCGCTTCAATTCCGTCCGGTAATTGCTGGGAACACACTATGTTGATTCCGAGTGGTGAGATTGAGCAGGAGCCGGTTGTTCCCGGGAATTCGGCAAGATCGATATCGGGGAATTTCCGCCGTAGCTTTAGATCGTAGCCAAAGACCACCGCTCTGCCGTCATTGTTCGTTGCACGCACCGCAATCCGGCTGCCGTCGCGGCTCGGATTGCCTTTGTTGGGTCCAAATTTGAGGTTGGAGTACGCTGCGGAGGCAAACACGACGTCCTCATGATCGGTACGTGGGGCCCATGTCGCAATCTGCCGGCCCCCGACACAGATCATCAACTCGGGATCAGTGGGATGCCATTCGCATTCGGTCGCGCGGTTGCGGTGGAACAAAGGCAAGTAGGTTTGTCCGTCGAGAAAGCACAGGCCACCGCAGCCATTGGCGATCAGGAGCAGGCTCTGGTCGGCATTCCAAGCCTGTGCGCTTGAGTAACGGTGGGTGCAGTACTTCTTCCCGCATACACCCGCCCCGCCGAGAACGCCCGGTCTGGTGATCCGTGCGAAAACCATGCCAGACCAAGGATCCCTTGTTTCGGGCACATGGCCCGGCAGGTTGTCCACAACCGCGGTGGCCGCCGCCTCCGCTGCCTTGCTTTGACGGCCACCGGCAACGTAGATGTTGGGAGATATGGCACCGGCAGCCAGCAACAGCGCCAACGCATGACGGCCGCCCAGGGTCATGTCATGTAACCCACTTCGCGCCGTACCCGGCCTTCACTAAGGCGCTCGCGCCACCACGTGATTGTTCGCTCCAGCCCATCGCGCAGGCTGGTCTGTGTCCGCCATCCAGTCTCGCGTTCAAAGCGCGAGGAGTCGGCGAGCAAGGCGCGAACTTCGGAATTTTGCGGCCTCAGGCGCCTTTCATCACGACGGACCGGCTTCTTGCAATCGGTCAACTCAAGAACAATGGCCAATACGTCCGAGACGGTCGCAGCGCGTTGGCTGCCAGCGTTGTAGGCGTGGCCGAACTCGAGCTGGGCGAGACCTGCGGTCAGGAACGCTGTCGCGGTGTCTTCGACATAGGTCAGGTCGCGGATCGGGCTGGTATCGCCGACCATGATCGCAGGACATTTCGGGTCGAGGACTTGCCGGATAATGGTCGGCACGATGGCGCGCTCACTCTGGCGCGGGCCATACGTGTTGAAGGGTCGCATGATGACCACAGGGACATCGAACGACCTGGCGTAAGACTCCGCCATCATGTCAGCGCCGATTTTGGATGCCGAATATGGTGACTGTCCCTGCAGGGGGTGTGTTTCGCCGATCGGCATGGTTTGGGCAGTTCCATAGACCTCGCTCGTGGAGGTATGGATCACCCGCTCCGTCTCCCATAGGCGCGCCGCTTCGAGGACGTTCACCGTGCCCAGGATGTTGGTTTCCACATAGGACTGGGCAGCGGCGTAGGAATATGGAATCGCAATAAGCGCCGCCAGATGAAAAACCGCGGCTTGGCCGCGCATGATCCGGTTAAGGAACGCACTGTCGCGGACGTCACCACGGACGAGCCTCAACTGGCTGCGGATGGTGTCCGGCAGATCGTCTAGCCATCCATGGCTGTCGAAGGAATTGTAAAGGGCAAGGGCTGTGACATCTGCCCCGTTGCGAACAAGCGCCTCGGTGACATGCGAACCGATGAATCCGTCCGCGCCGGTCACCAGGACTTTCTTTCCATTGTAGCTCATCACTGCGCATTCCCTTGGCTGTTTGGAACGCTTCCCTTGGATATTCAAACGTCGATCGGCGGTACCGGAACCCAACCGACCACTGCCAGCACTCCCCGCACCATCCACGCGAGGTCGGAGACGATGGTGCGTCGCGGATAATATGAGAGGTCCAGTGTTGCCTTGGCGGGGAACATGACTTCCCGGTAGAACACGATCGGATCTACGGATTGGGGGAAGTAATGCGCTTCGTGCCGAAAAACGACCTGGGCTGGTCCCAGCAGGCCTGGCTTGTATTGCAGCACGGCCCTAAGCTCGCCCCGGAAACAATCGGCGAAAGCCAGGCTCTCGGGCCGTGGGCCGACGATCGCCATTTCGCCTTTGAGGACATTCCACAGCTGCGGTAGTTCGTCCAGCTTCGTCGCTGCGAGAAAGCGGCCAACGGTGGTCATGCGTGTATCGCCCACGACCGTCAGCGCAAGGCCTTGAGAGCCGCAGTTCACACCGAATTTGCGAAATTTGTACATGCGGAAGGTTCGGCCGCCGGCCCCGATGCGGGTCTGAGCGAACAAGATCGAGCCACCGCCCTCGAGCAGAAGCGCTCCGGCGATCAGCAGCATCAATGGCGCCAATGCGACGGTAGCGATGCCCGCCACCGCAAGATCGATTGCGCGTCTCGCAAAGCCGTGATCAGGATTTGGAACGAACATCCGGTGAAAGGCAGGGTCTAACGCATTCATGCAGCAGTTCCTCTTTGGGCGCCTGCTTTGAGCGCGCCTGTTTTGAGCGCGGCTGCCAGGGCAGCCACGACTGATTCGGCGGCGGCGGAAGTGATCTGGGGGTGCAGCGGAATTGTGAGCTCTCGCTCAGCGAAATCCTCTGTTCGGGGCAAACTCACGCCGGGAAAGCGCTCGCGGTAGAACGTCATTTGGTGCACCGGCGGGTAGTGGATGGTGGTCTGTATGCCCTGTGTCCGCAGCTCGTCGATGACATCCTGCCGGCTCGCGTAGCGCGGCAGGACGATCGGCATGATGTGGTAAGCCGACGTCCGGGGTTCGCTAAATGGAATGACAATGGCTGGGCAACGGTCCGCGATCAGGCGTCGGTACAAGACAGCTATGATACGCCTGATTTCGTTCCACTCTTGCAGGTTCTGCAACTGAACCAGCCCTATTGCCGCTCGCATCTCGTCCATTCGGTAGTTGAACCCGAGCATCGTGACATCATATTGCGGCGTACGACTGTTCAGCCGCTGATGCGTCCCCGTGGTCATTCCGTGCCCGCGGGCCAGGCGAACCCTGTCGAGCAGATCGGGGTCACGTGCGATCACGGCGCCCCCTTCGGCCGTTGTCATGTTCTTGTTGCCATAGAAGCTGAACGCGGCCGCGGCGCCGAATGTCCCGACTTCCCTAAGCCCGGGCGCGTGCGCAGCGTCCTCGATGATATGCAGCCCGCGAAGCCGGGCGAACCGCTGCCATTGTTCCCGATCGGGGAGATACCCGGCGAAGTGAACGAGAATGACCGCTTTCGTGCGCGTCGTGCACCGCGCTTCGGCTTCCGCAACCGAGATCAACGGCACGTCGACGGACTCGATATCGACGAAGACCGGCGTCGCCCCTACATACAGCACCGCATTCGCCGTCGCCACGAACGTCAGCGAAGGAACCAGTACTTCGTCGCCAGGGCCGATGCCCAAAGCATGGAGGAGAAGATGGAGCGCTGCGGTGCAGGAACCAACCGCAACGCAATCTCGCGCGCCATGCATGCCGGCAAAGGCCTGTTCGAACTCTCGTACCCTGTCCCCCATCGTAAGCCAGCCGCTATCAATCACCTGCGACAGGGCTGCCTTCTCTGGCACGCCTAGGATCGGGGCGCTCACCAAGAGCATTTTGACCTCCTGAAAGCCTTGTTAGTGGCTAGACCTCTGCATCAGACTTTCATGCGGCTGCAGCGGCAGCCGCGACCTCGATTGAGGACGACTGATCTTCCCAGGCAATTGCCTGTGCATTCTGGAAGTCATCGACACGACCGATGTCGAGCCAAAGACCGTCATGCTTGTAAACATGCACGGTCGTGCCGCCCTGCATCATCTGCAGCATCAGGTCATCGAACCCAAATGGGATCCCGGACGGAATGAACCGCAGGACATCTGGGTTCATGCAGTAAATCCCCATGCTGACGAGATGGGAAAGCGTCGGCTTTTCCCGGAAGAGCTGGACGGTATTGTCGATCTCGTCGATGACCCCGAAGTCCATCTTGATATGACGGCACGCCGTGGCAATCGTAACGGGATCCCTATGCAAGCGGTGCGCGGCTACAAACCGGCTCAGGCTTAGATCTGTGAGGACATCGCCGTTCAGAACGACAAATGTTTCGTTCAGTTCATCCCTAATCAGAGAGAGAGGTCCGACGGTGCCGAGTGGCTCCATTTCCTGGGTATATTTGATCTTCAAGTTCCATTGCGATCCGTCGCCGCAGACGCTACGGATCAAATGTCCTAGATACCCTGTCGTAATATATACCTCTTCAATGCCGTTGCGCCGCAGCCACTTCAAAAGCAACTCAAGAACAGGCCGGGCCCCTATCGGCATTAATGGTTTCGGCAGGACCGATGTAAACGGTCGAAGGCGCGTACCCATCCCACCACATTGAATCACCGCTTTCATTCGATCCTCCTGATCTGCAGTTGGCTTTGTTCGGGATCGGTGTTCCATTGTCCGGCCAGGGCACCCCCTCAAATCCGGCCAAACCTCGGCGGCAATCCGAACATCATATGCGAAAAGGTATGTGACAGCCGGGGCGGCTGTCGTCGTGCATTCGAATGGTAGGGATTCAAAACGTTCAAGGTATTAGATGGCCACGAGATCAACAGCCTACAGAAGCGCGATTGGGCACTGATCATGACGCCGATAAAACGAAAGCAGTTGCTTTCAAGAAAGCTGCGATCCGCCAGGGCCGGACCGGCCTACAGGTCCGGCGACAGCGGGTGGCGACATAACAGATGCCACATGATTACGATGGTCCTGAACAGCTGGCTTGGACCCAGAGATGGGAAACCGGCATCGTTTTGCGGACAGGCACCGCACGCCAGGGTTAAAAATCTATGGATGAGCTTCGCAATTTAGTATTATATTAGACGTTCTGGATGTGCGTGGATGGGACGCTGCGGACATCACTGTGATGCGTTGACCAGTGGATGGCCGCCATTTTAGGACCACCACGGATTGTCGATCATAGGCGAATGGGAGGTTCCAGCGGGTTTTCTCGTCGGGAACCGAGTAACGCGTTGGGGTAGTTGCATGGCTCGGATCGTCATTGCCGACGATCACGGCTTATATCGGCGTGGTCTCCGGCTGGCACTCATGGCTGGAATTCCAAGCGCCGAAATATTCGAAGCTTCGTGTTTCGATGCCGCGGTCAATCTTTTAGAGGAGCAGGCGTCCATCGATCTTGCGATCCTCGATCTGAACATGCCTGGGCTGTTCCATCAGGAAGTGCTCAGCGACTTTATGGCTGCCTATCCTGACACTCGCTTTGCGATCGTTTCCGGGGATGATTCCCGCTCGGAGATACTGACCGCGCTTTCGATCGGACTTCACGGGTATATCGTCAAATCGCAGAGCGACGAAGAAGTCGTGCTGGCTGTAAACGAAATCCTCGCTGGCCGGATCTATGTGCCATCTCTCCTATCTCGAACGTCTGCCGACCAGAGATCGCATGCCCCCCCACCTCCGGTTCAAAATGCCAGCCGCCGGCACGAGGGCTCGGGCGACGTCGCTAGGCTGACGTCTAGACAGAAGGACGTCCTCAAGCTGATGGCAGAGGGGTACTCGAATAAGGAGATTGCCCGCAATCTGGACATTGCCGAGGCGACAACGAAAATCCATGCCGCAGCCGTGCTGCGTGAGCTTGGGGTTAGAAACCGTACCGAAGCAGCTGTGTTGCTCCAAAGCTGGCTTACGAGACAGGCGAGTTGACGCATGCCCCTCGAACCGGCCCGAGTTTGCTTGCAGGAAATCGCAGCAAAGGGCCCACACCATCGGTTAATTGGTCGGCTTCGACTTGGAGGGGCTCTATTGCAGTCCAAATTCCTCAATTTCTTTGCGCGATACACGCAGCGAATATCGAAGGCCATCTTCGGTTATTTCCATATTCGGGGAATGCCCGACAAGCGGCGTGCTGTCCACACCGATTATCAGTGACCCGAACCCGCGGCGTACGACTTTTGAACTCTTCCGTCGGCCCGATTCCACCCAATCGAACACGAGGTCGTCGCCTTCGTCCTCGGATGCAAATCGCCACTTAACTTCGACCTTGCCATTCGGGTCACCCAGCGCACCATGTTTCACCGAGTTTGTCGTCAACTCGTGAAGGATCATCGCCAAGCCCTCGGCGGCGCCGCTTGGCACAGTGAGGGAAGGTCCACTGATCGTAATGTCGCGTGTCTCCTTGAAGGGCTGCAATTCCCGGTCCACGAGTTCATGGAGCATCCCTGACAGGTTGGCATGACGAGAAAGGATGCGATGGGTCGCCTCCAGTGTTCGAATCCAATCGATCAACATCTCCTTGTATTTGGCAACATCATTGTCGGGAGTATCGATCATGTTGACCAGAGCTCTAATCACTGGAAACACATTGCTGAACCGATGGCGCTCTTCGCGCATTATGCGCTCGCGTCTCTTTACGGCGGCGCGAAGCAAAGTTGTTTGTCGACGTTCGGTCAGATCCGCCGCCACCCCGATGCGCATTTTGCGGTCGCCGTGCTCTTCCTGCCGTCCACGCAATGCAATCCAGCGTGTGTGACCATCCACTTGCCGGACGCGAATCTCGACGTCAAAGTTCAATGCCGATGAAGGCTTTGCCGAGGCGGACAACTTCGGCCAGTCGACGGGATGGATTACGGCCGAGAGTTCTTCCAAGCGGCGGACTGGGGCCGGAGGCAGACCAAGGATGTCCCAGAACTTGCCGGAGCCGGCGACTGTCCCATCCTCAATGTCTATTTGCCATGTGCCCAGGCGCCCGGCAGATACGGCGAGATCGAGCCATTCCTTCTGAGCCCGAAGGGCCTCGCGTGCCGCTTGTCGCTCGGAAATATCGTCAACCACCACGAATACGCTCTCATTTGGCGCCTCGTCCGGCCGCGACGAAGACAGGGCCAGGTGAGCCCAAAATGCCGTGCCATCCTTGCGCAAAACGCGGATATCCGTCGCCGACGCGGTCCCATTGCCCAAATCTTGCAAAAGCTTCCGCACAGTACCTCGATCGTCGGGGAAAATGAGTTCCTCCAGCTCCAGTTGGGCAAGTTCCTTGTGCGCGTAGCCGGTCATCTCCAAAAGCCGTCTGTTCGACTGCAGCAGTTCGCCATGGCGATTGGTATTAGCAAAGCCCAAGGCGGCAGCATCGATGGCAGCGAGCCTCGCTTCTGCCACCCTGAGCGCGCCGTGCAGATCTTGTCGCAGGCGGTGGAACACGGTTGCGATCAGGCTACCCGAACCCAGAAGGAAGACGGCCCCGGTCCAGTCTCGACCAGTGAGGTGACCGTCCAACAGGTGTCGCATCCACAAGCCGGCGACCGCCATCAGAAGCGTTGCTGCGATGGCAACAAAACGGCCCTCAAGATACACGATGACAACGGTTATGGGGATAAACGCAACAAGCGGCAACGGCTGGCCGCCATATACCGTACTTATCGCCTCGAATGCTATCGATGCTGCAAACACCAAAAGCGAAGCTAGATGAGCCCACGTAGTGCTCGACACATTCGATTTGAGCCAGCGCAGGTCCGAACCCATGCGCAAAGACTACAACTTTCGGTCTAGTCCGTCGAGACTAGGCCGAAGGGGTGGCACCTAATCCCAATGCCCGATTGCCATGACTTTGCCGGCGAATAAAATCATGGTGTCAGGAGCGCTCTTCAGAAAGATATATCCAAGAGACGCTGCGGAAAAACCATTCGCAGATTTCTCGCAGTATGTGGAAATTCAAGTTGAAGCAGCAACTTCATCAGATTTGATTTGCGTCAGTAGCAATGGGTTGGGTGGAAGCGATGACACTGATTGAAACGCGAAACGATGCGCTTGCAGGCAGGCAATACATTGTATTGAACGATACCCGCCACGAAAGGCCGATAAGCCTTGTGGACCGACCGGACGCAAGGGTCGGCGGATCTCGACGACGCAGCCTGGAATCCATCACCGGCATGCTTGATCGTATGGGTTGCGGCTATCTCGTCCTGGACCGAGACAAGAAAGTAATAGAATGGAACGCTGCCGCTCGGGACACCCTCGCACGCCAGGGCGAAGCAACTGATACAGCCGTCGAGCTTGCTGCCGGGTTGAGGCGGCTGGTCGCGAATGTTCCGGTCCACCTCCAGCCGGGCTCACTCTCATGGGTAGTGATCCACAGCAGAGGCGACAGGCCGGTGACCATGAACGAGACGGGCGTCGTTACACCGGACGGGACAACCGTCGTCGCATTGCTGGACCGGGATAACAAATCGGCGGCCAACCCTCGCACGTTGCAAAGGATGTTCGGTTTGACCAGCGCGGAAACGCAGTTGGCGCTACGCCTCGCCCATGGCGACGCGCCCCTGGAGATCGCCCGTAGCTGGCATCTCAGTCGCACGACTATTCGCTCTCAGCTCGCCTCGCTGTTCGCCAAGACCGACACGAGGCGTCAGGCGGAACTAGTGGCTCTTTTGGGGCGCATTTCGGTTTTGCCATGAGAAATCGACTGCTGTCTGCATCCGCTTTGATTCAGACAGCGGCGGCCCGCATTGAGCGCGCTGTCGCGTAGATCACAAGGCCGGCGGCGCCATTTCCGATCGTTCAAGGCGCTGCCGAGATAGCGCAGAACGCGGAACCTGGAAACGGGAGTGACTTGCCATGGCCGAAGCAGATTCGAAGGTCAACAAGCTGGCGGATATCGTTCACGCGCTGCAGGATGGTGCTGCGTCGAACCTTACGCACACGGGGCCGATCATCGTCACGGGCGCCGCTGGGTTCATCGGATTTCATGTTGCGTCACGCCTTTTGCGGCTCGGCGCCGAGGTCATCGGCGTCGACAACTTCACGCCTTACTACGACCTGAAGCTGAAGGAGGCGCGATTTACACGGCTCTGCGCCGAGCCGAGGTTCACGCCGAAGCGCTTCGACCTGGCGGACCGGTCGCTGGTGAAAGCGCTGTTCTGCGAATTCCAGCCATCGCACTTCGTGCATCTGGCCGCCCAGGCCGGGGTGCGTCATTCGCTCGTCGACCCGCATGCCTATGTGGAGTCAAACATAGTCGCATTTCTCAACGTTCTGGAGGGCTGCCGACACGCGGGCGTCAGCCATCTCGTTTATGCCTCGTCGAGCTCCGTATATGGCGCCAATCGACGCATACCCTTTTCCGAGCATCATGGTGCCAATCATCCGGTGAGCTTCTACGCCGCCACCAAGGCCGCCAACGAATGCATGGCGCATTCCTACAGCCATCTGTTCGGCTTCCCCGTAACCGGACTGCGCTTCTTCACCGTCTATGGCCCCTGGGGCAGGCCCGACATGGCAGTCTATACTTTCACCCATGCCATCGCCGAGGGCCGAACGATCGAAATCGCCAATGCCGGGCGCGTATGGCGGGATTTCACCTATATCGACGACATCGTAGAGGGGGTTGTTCGCGTGCTCGCCAAACCACCGTGTCAGGATCCCGGTTGGGACGGTCGCGCTGCCGATCCTGCCACCAGTTCGGCGCCATATAGGCTCTACAATATCGGCAATGATCGGCCGGAAGAAATCAACCATCTGATCGCGCTCATCGAGACGGCCCTTGGTCGCCGCGCCGTTCGCGTCAACGTACCTTTACCGCCAGGTGACGTCCTGGAAACCCGCGCCGATGTCAGGGACCTCCGCCGCGCCGTTGGCTTCGCACCGGCGACAACACTGGAGGACGGCGTGCAACGTTTCGTGGAATGGTATCGGGAATTCCATGCACGCCCTGTGGGGCAGGTGCGACCAGCTGGCCTTCCGGCAACGGCATAGTGAGCACAACGCCGCCATTTCCTTGGTGTGACAGGGTGGCGGCTCGCCTTCAATCTGTCTTGGGATACGCCGGCACTGGAAGGGGCCCAAGCTGCCGTCCTGTACTGTGCCCGACCCCCAAAAGGCGCCGCGCATAGCGGGTGAGCGGCTTCTCGAACAGACGATGGGTGATAAATGCCACGCCGAGGGTTATCGCCAAGGCCGAACCGATGAAGGCCCACGGACCGAGCACAAAGATCAACCCTGTACGCCAGAACAATATGCGCATGGCGCGGATCACGAATGGATGCATGAGGTAAAGAGCGTATGACGCATCACCAACGCCAGCGGCCCACCTCGCCGCCACGCTGTCATGCCTCAGTTTACCCGGCGGTGCCAAGGCAGCACTCCAAACAATTAGAGACGCCGGAATGCCATACACGACAGAGCGACCAAAGCCGGCCGAGATATCGGGAAACGCCGCCGCAAGCATCAGGGCACCCAGTCCCGTTGCGGCCATACAGGCCCTGATTGGGCCGGAAGGCCGCAGGCCTGAGGCGCACATGACCCCGATCATCGCGCCGAAAGCGAATTCGAGGATGATCGGATTGGTCCAGAAACCCCAGGGCTCAGGCAAAGGAGCCCCAAGAGCGCCCGAGAGCACCATCCCAACCAGGATCGCGAGCAGGACCGTAACTGCCCACCGCATGGGCAGCACGATCGTCGCCGTGAACAGCACGTAAAACAGCATCTCATAATTGAGCGTCCAACCCAACTCGTAGACCGGCTGAACGACGCCGTCAGGGCGACTGGCCGGAACGAATAAGTAGGATTCGACTACAAACCTGAAATCGACGTAGCTCTGGTTGAGAAGATTTGGGGCGGCCACCGCTACCGCAATGTAGAGCGAGGTGAGCGCCCAATATAGCGGGACAATTCGCGCGATCCGGCGGGAAATGAAGAGACGCGCGCCCCCGGGCTTTGCGAACAGCTGTCGCGACGTATGCACCATGATAAGCCCGGAAATCACGAAGAAAATATCGACTCCAGCGCTCCATGGTATCGGATTCCAGCTCTGAAAGGTGCGGCCGGCCTGTAATTCCAGGGTGGCCGCATCATGCTGGGCGTGTCGCAGCGCGACCGAACTAGCCGCGAGGGCGCGCAGGACCTGGACCTGGGTGAGGGTTTCGCGTTGGCTGCGCTCGACAGGCGTCGATCTCTCCGAGCGACGGCGCACTGCAGGCGCCGAGGCGCTCGCCATTCGGGCTTGTTCCATGGATGCTCCGCAGATTGTGAGCACACCGTGGTGCACCTCCGAAACTGATGCATCCTTCAAATGACGGACACCGCCCGCAAAGTATCGGCTGCCCGCGGGGACGCGGGTGTCCGGAACAGGTATACGCCGAAGCGTCTGCGCAGCCCTATGGCCTTTGTGCGATCCGGGCTTCGTGACTTCCTGCCCGAACGACGGCGATCACCGTAGCGAAAACAGTGGTCTCATTTGCTCGCCCTCAAGAACCAATGCCATTGACGGGCATCGACCGCGCTCGGCCTGATCGACAGCAAGGCAAAAACCAAGCCTGGCATGATTTTCAGTCGCTTGCGGATATAGACGGCCATGGCAATGCTCCAGATGCTCAGTGCAAGTGCCACACCCACCGCAGCGCCAAGCAGGCCGTACACCGCAACTCCGGCTGCACAGGCAATTATATTGGCCACAGCACCCGCTACCATCGTCGTTGCCGCAGCCCATTCATTTCCAGTCATGGTCAGGAGATTCTGTTGGGGCCCGCACAGCGCGACAAAGACATATCCCAAAATCAGAACCCGTGCGATCGGCGCTCCCGCGCTATAACCCTCACCGAAATAGCTCAAGAACGGCTCGACTATCACCATCATTGGGACGGCCACCAGGATGGCACCGCCAGCAGAAAGCAGGGTTGCGCGCGCGAACAGCTGTTGTAGGCCTCTGCGATCGCCTCTGACGTAGAGATCGGCTGCTGTTGGCGAAAACATGGTTGCCACGGCGATACGGGACAGGCCCACGAGCATCGCGACATTCAAGGCCAGCGCGAAAATACCCGCTTCAGCAATATGGCTTGTCCAGCCCAAAACCAGGACTCCTGCCCGACTGACGAAAACATCGAGCCCAGTGATGAGCATGAGCGGGGGGACGGCAAGCCACCATTCCCTCGAGGCATAACTTGGCTTGGCGTGTCCCAGGCCGGGTGGTTCAAACCTCCTAGCGATGATGAACACCAGCGCCGCTGTGAAAGCGGAACTCACAAGCACCGCCAGCGTCACCGAGGGCGCATCCACTGTTCGAAATCCCGACAATGCCAGGAGCGCTACCAACACGAGCAGGAGCCCGTCTCGCATGATGCGCTCCGGCAACAACGCCGAGACAACGCCGCCGAAAGCACGCACAAGCGTGGCTCCGAGAGCATAGGCCGTAACCAAGGGCACAGCCATCATGCCGAGCACGATGCTTGTCTCAAGCCCTCTTTCCGTTGGATCTGAAAGGAACAGGACGGACGCAGCGCCGATCATCCCGAACAAGGTTGCCGCTATCAGCGATCTCTGCAGCGCAAATCTTATCACGCCGCGGGCCAGATCAAGCCTGCCACTGGCCCTATAGGCCGGGAGGAAACGCAACAATGATACATTAAAACCAAGCGTTGCCAGATAGGCGAGCACTGACGTCCAAGCCTGAACGTAGGAATAGATGCCGTAGTTGTGAGGTCCAATAAGGCGTGCAATTGCCAACTGGGCAAGACTGGTCAAACCAGCGCCACCAATATAGATCAGCAGGGCGAATATGCTTGCCCAAGCGAGCCGCGAGCCCATGTCCTTGTTGCGCGGCGGTGCGGTTGCTGAACCAGTTACATCTGCGCGATGAGCCGGCAACTCAATTTGCTTTTCGCTGACCGCCCTATCGAAGCGCGACAATGCAGAAAGTATTTGTCTCTCAATCCGACAAATACTTTTAAAGGTCGATGGACCATCGGTGTTTTCGACGGAGATGATTTCCCGGCCAGATGTTGTCAGGAGGTCATGCATCGCTTCAAAAACGGCGAACGAGCGCATGTTCACGTTCAAGTCGGCCTCGAAAATCCGTTCCGCCGGCGGCTCAAGCTCCATCCGCCGACGAAGGCGACTTTCCACGACCGCAGCTGGCACCAAGAGCCTGACGGTGAGATCGGCCGCCGGTGCGAGGCTGAGCGCCTTTTCCAGCGCTCTGGGGTTGGTGCTCCCATTAAACATCGCAAGCGAACCAATCGCTTGAACATATCCTTGATCGAAAATTATAATTTCGGGCGATTGCTCAGCAGACTTCCAGCAACGCGAAAGGTGCAGGATGTATCGCCAGATTCGCGCGCGCCAAATTCGGTTTCTTGGCGGTATCATCCTCACCATTGCAAAGGAATTGGAAATATCATCGGCTCGCCCTGCCGAAAAAAGCAGTATTCTGGAGGTTGAAAATATCGCCGATACGATCCGTGATATGAATAGCAAGATTCCGAGGTCATATTTGGCGGCCCTGGTGCTTGGCTTGTAGCTGAGAGCGACCTTGGCGTGATAGCCTTTCCCGCGCAGCTGCTGCGCAAGCGCATGTGCGAAGGTTGTTTTGCCGGATCCTGGAGGTCCGAAAAATTCAATGATCATCGTGTAGCTGGCTCGATTTAGGGGCGCGATCGCTCCCTGGAGCTTCTGTTGAAGATCGCACACGCATCTTCAAACCCTCTCCAACAGAAGATCGGCGTTGTCTCCGAGCCTGGAGCCGGCTAGCCTCTTCAGGTTCACCCGGGTGAGCACACTCCCTACTGGAACGGTGGCGGATCCGCCGGCCCCTATTGCATCCAGAGCACCACGGGCAATGCTGCGCCTCGTCCTTGCCCAGCGAACGGCAAAAAGCACCGAATCGGCCCAGCGCTTAAGCAGCCTGGTTTCAGGCCCCCCGAGGCCCAGGGGACCGTTCATGATGACCACGTCGTAGGCCGAACGCAGCTCCTCGGTGAACTGGCATTTGTCGACGGTGGACAGAAGCGTCAGGAGATCATCGGAAGGTGCTGGAGCGGCCATGAGGTCGATACCGATTTCCGGCATCCTCGTAATTGCATCCTTCAGCACGCAACGTTCATTCACATAGTCGCCGAAGGAGTTCCGGGCCTTGTCGGTGCTGAATTCACCACGAAACCCGTTCGTGAGCCGTACATCCTTGCGATCGAGATCGAGGAAAAGCACTCTTCCTCCCAGCCGCGTTGCCGCCAGCGCCAGGCTCCATGCCAACTCGGTCTTGGCATCGTCCTGGATGCTGGACGTCACGAGAATGATATGCGGCGGCTGCCCCTTCCCCTGAGTTGGCGCCGCAGTGACGAGCAGCGAAGTCACGGCGCGGCTGAACGGCAAGTTCTGCTGGCTCAGAACCAGATGCCGCAGCTTTCTGGCATTAAGTCCCGCAACCCTGGGAAGCAGTCCTACGCACGGGACCCCAAGCTCGGCCTCGGCTTCGGCTTCACTGCGCAAGGTTTGGTTGAAACCGTTGCGGACCAGGACAATGACCGCCCCCATGAGACCAAAGACGACCATGCCGGGGGGAATCAGGAAAATCGGCGACAATGTCACGGGGGTCGACGGCGGCCAGGCGGTCGAAAGGACCGCTACGCCTGGCGAAGGAGCGGCGATGCGACGTATCAGATCCTGCTGCCGGCTCAGGAGTTCGTTGTAATGCTGCGTCACGATGGCTACCCTAGGCTCAAGGGAACGCAGCCCCGAAAGTTGGCTCGCCGTGTCGGCCACGGCCGCGTCGAGCATCGCCTTGCGACTTTCAAGAGCCGTAGCCTGAGACCGGTAGACATTTGCCTCGGCAGCGATTCGGGCAACGCTTTGCTCCATTTCGCGGGCGATCGCGTTGCGCAGATCGCCGTCGGCGGCGGCACCCGACTGGCGTGTCACCAGGTCCGTCAACACGGGCGACCCGATTTCTTCAGCGATGGCCGTGACCGGGGCGCCCGCCTTGCGCAGGTCCTCAATACGGCGAAGGCGCGCTTCCGACGCGGAAAGACTGGCTTTCGATAGGAATATCTGCCGGCCGAGTTCCGCTGTCTCACTGGCTGCGTTGTTGGCCGCAGTCTGATCGACGGCGCCATGCGTGAGCCGGTATGTCTCCAGCCGATCTGTCGCTTCGACAAGATCCCTTTGTACTTGCGGAAGGCTGGCGACTATCGAATCCAGATGAACCTGATCCGATGCCCGGCTTTTTTGTACCAGATCTTGAATGTAGACCTGGGCAAACGTGTTCGCGACAAGTGCCGCACGCGCCGGATTTGGATCGGTGAAGCCGATGGTGATGACGCGCGATCGCAGCTCTTGTCCGACCCTCATTCCGTTGCGTAGCGCCTTCAGCTCGGGCGCGTCCGCTGCGTCCGGATTTTCCGCCACCGAGTTATCCTGTCTCCAGGCCCTGTTCAGGAGATCGATGAGGAACGAGCCAGCCGCGGGCGGGACGGCATTGACGACGGTCTTTCCGTTACCGTCGACTGGTTGGGCTTTGCGCAGTGCTGCCAAGACCCGACGCAGGTGGCCTTGCGAGGAGAGCATCGTCAGATGATCATCGATGTTCGATTCCAGCGAGTCCTGGGCGGATGCCACGCCGCCCGAAGCACTGCTGCTCGGGGCATCGATAATGACCTGGGTCGTTGCCTCGAACAGCACCGGGCGGGTGAAGCCTGCCAGTCCGGCCAGGATGCCGCCCAGAAGGGCCATGGCAAGCAAGAACCATTTTCGCGTCGTCAGGATGATGACGAGCTGGTGGAAGGGTGACGATTGCGTTGGCTCGCGTGGCGGCCGCATCAAGCGCAGATTGGTTTCAAGCGTCCCAACTTCCATCTGCTTGGCGCGCGGACGCCGGGCGCGGTTGGCTATGGAACCTTCCATCTCAATCCCCTGTCAGTTCGATTTGGTAAGAAGGGTGCGTGGCGACCGTCGATGGCCGCATGGCTTCGTTGCGCCACGCCTGAAACATGAGCACCGGCCACAGGTCGCGGAAATTATCTTGGCTTCCATGCAGATGATTGCGCCAGCATGCGTCGACCTTCTCACGGTCGATGATCCCGTCCCCGGAGCGGCCGATCGTGGCAATGATATCGGTTGCCCAGCCGCGCAAGGGCCCTTTCAACCAAGTCCCGACCGGAACGTCGAAACCTTGCTTGGGCCGGTCGACCAGTCGGCGTGGTACATAACGTTCAAGCAGTCGGCGAAGCAACCATTTGCCCTTCCCGTTTCGGACTTTGGCACGGGCTGGCAACCGCCAGGCGAATTCAACGACGCGATGGTCCAGGATCGGGCATCGCCCCTCAAGGCTGTTGGCCATGGTGGCTCGATCGAGCTTCACCAAAATGTCGCCCGGTAGATAGCCTGTCATGTCGGCGAATAGGAGACGCGAGAGCAGGCCGTCGAGCTTTGTGGTGTCGGTAGGTGCTGTCGACGGCTTGCGATGAACAAGGTCGTTGGCTGAAGATTTTGTCAGTTGCAGAAAGAGTTCGTCCTCATCTCGCGCCGCGAGCAGGCGGGCAAGGCGAGCCAGGCGGTCACCGCGCAAGCCATGCCGCATATTCGCCGAAAGCGGCAGATTGCCGAAGATATCTTTCTGAGAGGCCTGGGCCAGCAACCCAGCCCCCGATGCCAACAGCCGGCGAAATGACAATGGCAGCTCATGCTGCTTTGTGAGGCGGGTTGCCAGGAAGTGTCGAGAATAGCCTGCGAAGCACTCGTCGCCACCATCGCCTGAAAGCGCCACGGTTACGTGTTGCCGCGCGAGGCGCGACACCAGCAGCGTCGGTATCTGCGATTCATCGGCAAACGGCTCGTCCCAAATCCGGGGCAGCTCCGGAACGACCTCAAGCGCGGCGGCCGGCGAGAGATGAAGTTCCGTATGATCGGTGCCCAGATGCCGAGCAACCGCGGCCGCATGGGGAGCTTCATCAAACCCACCTTCGCCGAACGCTATGGTGAACGTACGGACGGGGCTTCGGGACTGTGCCTGCATCAGGGCGACGACAGTCGAGCTGTCGATTCCGCCGGACAGAAAGGCGCCCAGCGGCACATCTGCAATCATTCGTTGCTTGACGGCCAGGCGGAGCAGGCTGTCGAGCTCGGTCGCGAGGTCCTCGTCGCTGGCAGCTATCGGATCGCGCTGTCCCTTGCTGGCGACATCGGCCAGCGACCACCAAGGGTGAATGCGATGCTCAAGCGAACCGGTGCCGCGGGCGTCGGCGAATTGCGCCGCAGTGACCGACAGGATTGAACCAGGCGGCAGCTTGAACACGCCTTGCCAAATGCAACGGTCATCCGGCACCCAGCCGTTGGAAACCATCGTCGTCGCCGCATCGACATCGAGTTCCGGGGTGAAGCCTGGGAAGCAAGTGATCGCCTTCAGCTCCGAGGCGAAGACAAGCGCGTCACGTGTCAAGGCGACATAGAGTGGCTTCTTGCCCATTCGGTCGCGGGCAAGCTGAAGCGTTCGGTTCTCCAGGTCCCACAGCCCGAAAGCAAACATGCCAGCGAAGCGCGCGAGGGCTGCATCAAGGCCCCAGCTTTCGATCGCGCACAGCATGACCTCCGTGTCGCTGGCGCCGCGGAAATGATGGCCCGCCCCTTCCAGTTCACGGCGCAGATCGCGAAAATTGTATATCTCGCCATTGAACGTGATGACATACCGACCGCTCGCGGAGAGCATTGGCTGGCGACCCGCTTCGGACAGGTCGACGATGGCCAGTCGCCGGTGGCCGAAGGCTACCCCCCCTTCACGGCTCACCCAGAAGGCCTCACCGTCAGGTCCGCGATGACGAAGCGCCGTCGCCATCGGCCCGATGGCCCTGAGCGCACTTGCGTTGGCTGCATCGGGCGCCAACAAAATTCCGGCGATCCCACACATTCTAGCATCTCCTCTGGCGAACAATCGCGGGGATCGCTTCCGGCGTCCCAGCGGCAAGGCAGAGGGTCAGACAGAACCACACGATCGGATGGCGGATGACCAAATGCGGAGCACTGAAAACGGCGATGGATGCCACGAGCGCCACCAGAGCGTCCAGCTTCGCCCGCCAGGCGGACAACGCAGCCGAGCCGAAGATCCACATCAGGGCTAGAACCGAAATCAGGCCGCCCTGAGTGTAGAGATCCAGGATGGTGCTGTGCGCCTCGAAGGGCCGCGGCAAAAACTGTTGATTGACCACGGGCGGACTATCTAGATGCGGGCCTGGACCCAGTCCAAGCGATCCCGATCGTGCCCCCTTCTCCAAGGCTGCATTCCAGAGGTAGAGGCGAAGCGCCGCGGTTTGGGCAGTCGCTTCCCCGCCCTTGTCTTTGGTCAGGCTCTTGGCGAAGTCTTCGGCGCTGGAGGCCTCGCTGAGGGCATAGGGCACTATAGACAGGGCCAGCGGCAGGAAGCCAACGGCCATCAGGACGGCAAGCTGCCTTGAAAGGCTCGCCTTATTGCCGTCGCTCGTCAGCCAGGCCCGGACCCGCAGCCCGAGAAGGATCAGACAAGCCAGGACCGTGGTATAAAGGTAGGTATCGCTTTTTGTCAGCCTTCCGACGTAAACGGTGAATATGAGGCTGCATAGGGCAAGGCATCTTCCCCATTTATTGCTGGTGGTTGTGGCAAGATGCAAGGCCAGTGGACCGAGTAGGGCGCAGTAGAGCGCAAGCTGGTTCGGATTGTCGGACCATCCGCAGAAGCGGTCCCAGTACCAGGGCTCGACCCCAGCCTGATGGAGCCAGCCGAAGCCAAGCCCTACCTGAATGATGAAGCCCGCATTCGCGATAGCAACCATCCACCAGGCGATACGACGCAAACGGAAAGACGCGTTGGGCTCCGCAGCGGCCAGACAGGTGACGCACGCCAACAGCACATAGGCCAGCGTGTCGTGCAACAACGGATCCAGGAACAACGTGGTTGTCAGAAAACCGATGATGTAACCCACGCCCATGGCAAGCGCCAGGATCAGCCAGAAAAGCCCAAGCTTGGCCAGGGCCGGCGTAACCTCCAGTTGGCCGCCAGCAAGGATTCGCGTCATCGACAGCATTATCCAGAGCGTGAGGCACAGTTCGCTGTAGCCGAAGGGCAGCCCTGGGATGCTGAGTTGCGCCGCGTAGGACATCGCGACGCCGAAGGCCAGAAGCGCATCACGCATCATTGCCGCGCCTCACCCAGTCGATGGGGGCTTGGCACCGCCTCTTCCCTCGGATTCGCCTGCGCAGCTTGAACAAGCCTGCTGCGATATCTGCCACCCAGGATTGTCTTGTACAGGTCGCAATACTGGTCGATCACCCACGACAGCGAGAACCGCTCCCGCACGAATCCGACGGAACGGCTGCCCATCGTCTTGCCACGGGCGGGGTCGGAAAGAAGATCGACTATCCGGGAGGCCAAGCCATCCGCATCGCGCGGCGCCACGAGATAGCCGTTCCAGCCATCCTCAACCACATCGTTGCAGCCCGGCATATTCGAGGCGACGATCGGCAATCCGGACAATCCCGCCTCCAGCAGGACACGCGGAATTCCCTCGCGATATTGCGTCGGAAACGCAAAGATATCCGCCATGCCAAGGAGGGCTGGAATGTCGCGCCTTGGCCCCAATGCGACAACGTGGGGAACATGGCGCTCGATATCGGCTCTGCTGACGGCAAACGGACCTTCGGAGTCTTGCGGGCCGACAAGTACGAAACGCGCGTTGGGCCTCTCGCGGATAACGCGAGGAACCGCCTCGATGAGGGTTGGAATCCCCTTCTGCCGCGTGAGCCGGCCGACAAATATTATGACCTGGGCCGATTGTAGGCCAAGTTCCTCGCGCATCGTGGCAGCCGAAGGACCACGATACCTTGCCATCGAGAATGCATCGGGGTCGATGCCAGAACTCCGGATCAGTCGCCCTTTGCCGCGAGCCACCAGCCGGTAGCGCTCGAAGAAGGCCTGATCATCACTATTCTGGAAGACGGTCATGGCTGTCCAACGAGACGCCACCCCCTGAAGGCCGCAAAAGAAAGGACGCAATGCCAGGGCCCGCGGCTCCCGCGACGAGAATGTCCAACCAAGCCCGTTGATGGTGCGAACGACGGGAACGTGCCCGCGCACCGCCAGTGGAGTTAGGAGATTGGGCTTGGTGTCGAAACTTTGAATGATGTCCGGACGCAGTTCGGACATCAGTTCACGGATCGCGCTGACAGCACCCCATTCTGCACCGCCGCTGCCAAAGCGGTCGAACCCGAATCGGCGATGGGCAATGCCATGGGGTGAAAAGGCGGCTCCGAGATCACTCGAAACGGCAGTGACTTGAAAACCCCTTTCGCGAAGCGCCAAAAGAAACGGGATTCTTAGTCTATGATCCTCGCCTCCAACGCAAACCAGATGCGGACTCATCCTGTCGCTCCTGGATGCGATACCAATCGCGTAAAACAGCTGATCCTATCCGCGGTTTCCATGGCCGGTTTCATCGCCCCTGAACACACAACAGCCAGTCCCACGCTAGGAGCACGCTTTCGTGCTGTCCTCGTCTGTTTGCATGAAGCAAGCTGATCAACGATGCGGCAATGCAGCCACAACCGCTGTCGCCTCGGTCAGTGAGTTGGGTTCATCCGGTCTGACGGTGCAAGGACGACATCTTCGCGTACGACACGGCGGGCCGGATATAAAAAAGGGCTGTGTTCGAAAGGTCCGCGCGCCGCGTTCAAAGCAACTTCCGCCCGCCTTCTCTCGCCGGATCAACATCGCGACCAGGCGGTGTGATGACTCGCACCGCCAATTCTCCCGATCGCTTCGTCTGGAAACAGGCTTTCACCCGGTCTCTGGATATGGTCGGACCCACCAGCCGCATCTTCCCGCGGCTAGGCGACCGCGTTGCCATGCTCGCCGTCATCCGGACCGGCACGCCCGCCTTTCCGTTGAACCCGGTGGGATCCAGTTCAGTGCCTCTCCGCAATTGCCAGCGGCGCGCTCCTCGCATGACCTTGTGGAGTACTGCCTTGCTCATTTTGGCGCCGAGGCTTTTTACGAGGAGCATTGAGCGGCTGCAATGGGAGGGCTTCGCCAGGACGCGGTTCCTTTTGCGGTCTGAGCTCGAATAAATCCTGCGGAAGCGCGCATTTGGCGGTGGCTCGCGCAACCGAAGCGCGCATTGGCCGATTGCCGCCACTGCAAATGCGCAGGCGCTCCGGCAGACTTCGCTGCAATGCTTTCGTTGCAGGCTTGAGCGCCCGACATACTTGGATCATCTACATACCTCTGAGGCAAGCGTAGCATCGAGGCTGTTGTGTTTTTCGGACGCTGATCAAAGATTCTATCAAGGGGCGCCGGTATTTGATTTGTCGCTAATGGATCCTTTCCCTAGGCAGGTGTGGGGCGCCTACCGAATCGGACGAAGGGTATGTCAATGACAACACTCCATTACGCCTCGGGCGGGTCGGCCTCCGAGGTCGCGAAAGCCGGATTCAATCTTGTTGATGTATCTTCCTTGGACCAGCTCAACGCCTTGCCGGCCGGCCAGAAAGGCCTGGTGTGGCTCAATGAAGCAGATGGTGCAACCTCCTCCTTTATCCAGAAGGTCACGCCCTTCATCGGCAATCCGAAAGTGTTTGGCTTCTTCCTCGTCGATGAGCCGGACCCGACCGGCAAATGGGGAACTTATGCCACCGCCGCTGATCTGAAGGCGGAGTCAGACTGGATCCACAGCCACCTGCCCGGCGCCAAGACCTTCATAACAATGATGAACATGGGGTCTTCCGCTAACCCCGACTTTTCAAACACCTTCAATCCTGCCAACACGCATATCGACTATTACGGCTTGGATCCCTACCCGGTACGGACCGGAACAAGCACGATTGATTACAACATGATCGACAGGACTGTGGCGGCGGCCGTCGCCTCGGGCATCCCGCTCAGTCAGGTCGTTCCCGTGTATCAGACCTTCGGCGGCGGCGACTGGACGACCGACACGGGCGGTCGCTATGTCCTGCCCAGCGTTGCTCAGGAAAAGACCATGTTGGACCACTGGGCCAAGGTAGCGCCTTCGCCGGCCTTCGACTATGCCTATGCTTGGGGTTCTCAACAGGGCGACACGGCGCTTGAGAGCTCGCCGACGCTGCAGGCTCTGTTCCTTCAACACAACCAGGGCACCGCAAGCGGTCCTTCGGCCAGCGAACCGACGCCGCCGCCTACCAGCACAGCGCCTCCGCCCACAAGTGTCCCTCCGACCAGCACCGGCGATCACATTTTCTACGGCACGGGTAGCGCGGATGTGCTTCGCGGCACCGCTGGCGCGGACACGATGATGGGCCGCGGCTACAACGACACCTACTATGTCAACAACGCCGGCGATAAGGTGGTGGAACTGCGGCACAGCGGCAACGACAGCGTGCTGGCATCGGTGAGCTACGCGCTGTCGGCCGGCTCGCAGGTCGAGCATCTTGCGACCACCAGCAAATTGGGAACTGCCGCTATCAAGCTCACGGGAAACGAATTCGCCCAAACCATCGATGGCAATTCCGGGAGCAACACTATCAACGGCAGTGGCGGGAGAGACGTTCTGACCGGACATGGCGGCAACGACGTCTTTGTCTTCGATTCGGCTCTCAAGGTCGGCAATATCGACAAGGTCGCCGATTTCAAAGTGGGCCACGACAAGATCCAACTCGACCACACCGTGTTTGCCGGCCTGCATACAGGCGCCCTTCCCTCTTCGGCGTTTTACGCCGGCAGGGCCGCGCACGACAGCGGCGATCACATCGTCTATAACAGCACGACCGGCGCGCTTTCCTTTGACAGCGACGGCTCGGGCGGCGCACATCAGATCCAATTTGCCACTCTATCGCCACATCTGGCTCTGACGGCGTCCTCGTTCATCGTGACGTGACCGTGGGACGTCAGCCTGAGCAAGATGGTCTGACGTTCTTGAATATGGCTGACGGAACCAAGAAGCCCCGCCGAGCTTGTACTTGGTATGAGCGCGCGCGGCATCGAATTCCTGCAGAAATGGGTAGAGGATAAGATCCCACTCTACACCAAGGCCGATCCGGCTCTTGCGGCGAAACTTGCGGACCAAGCAACGGCGGATGCCATCAGAGCGGGAATCCGCCCCGAGGAAATCTCTGAGGAAGTCGGAAGCATGTTGACGACCATGCTCGAAGTGCTCGATCAGCACGATTCGACATGATTGCACGCTTGGCGGCAGATGCTGCCCGGCTTGGCGCCAAATGCATAAATGTGTCATGGATCATAGGTCATGGGCCAGCCTAGGCAGCATGACCAACATGCTCTCCCAGAACGCGCGCGACGACCCCGTCCACCTCGTGAGGTTCAGCACCATTGACTTGTATCAACGGCCATCGGTCCTGGCGCAGGCACTCGCCGACCTCTCTTGAGATTTCGGCCTGCCTTAATCCTTTGTCCACGCCAAGTTCGAACAGCATAACCTCGAGGAGCGGTTGCTGCGCATGCCTATCCACAAGACGGCGGCGTAACGTTTCCTGGGGCGCGTCGAGTTGCACAACGAGATCCGGCCGCGGAAGAAACGCCAGGCACTCGCGGACCGCGTCGAGGCTTGGAGTTCTAGCCAGCACACCCAGCGCACACAAAGCCTGAATCATGCCCTCTTCGAAGATGAAGCAACCGGGCGACTCCCGCGCTTGGCGCCAGGACTGGCACAGTTGGGCGATGTCGACCTTCATTCGCCATGACCACACGCGGCTTCGAAGAGGGATCGATGCCAGAAGCCGGGCCGCGACACTGTCCTTTGGCAAGGTCGACAGCAAGATAGGACCGGATGTGGCAATCTTTTTGCCAATTCTTCCTATGCCATGGCGGATTTCCGGAGCGTCATCCTGAGCCGATCCAGGTTCAATCAGGCGATACCCATTTACTGTCTTCACATTGATGCCGTGTCTCGCCAGCCCTTGGCAGAGGCCGCGAAGCAGCGTGGTTTTACCCGCGCCAGGCGGCCCAAACAACTCGATGATCATATGCTCAAGCGTCTCCGAACGAGCAGTCATTCCCCTACGGATCAAGCTTAGCCGGATTTCAGATCACACCAACGTTCATTTGAATGATTGTTCCAGTCAGTGAATCTACCGAGCCCGGATTCTAGCGGAGATGCCGATCGCATCCGTTCGCCTGGGCAAGCCGTCTTGCGCTCCACGGAGCTTGCAAGGAAAAACGACCGGTGCTGGACACAAATGGCAAAACTTCTGAAGGACGCTCGGGAAGCGCTGGCTAGGCAAGATCGAGGCATCATCCGAATGATTGATGAAAAGATCTCCGCGGCGAGCGATGTTCGACCGACAGCTTGGCGGGGCCCTGAATGTCCTCAGTGTGTTTGCATTCGGAAGTGGCAAATCAAAACCTACAGGTGGATCTGCGACCCACCCGAAGGTGGTCAGTCGTTCCCGAATATGACCTTGACCAAGGGGGGCCAGTCTGGCGCCGTTACCGACAGATGGGTGCCAAATTTGCAGACATTCCAATCTTCGACCACCTTGGAGATGTCGCCAGGGGGCATCCTGACAAGCTCGCAATCAGCGACGGCGCGAACCGCCTGACTTTTTCTGAGCTTTTCCGTGCGGTCGAGACGCTGGCAACTCATATCGCTGCCGTCGTCCCCGAAGGGCAGGCCATCGGCATCCTGCAAGCAAACTCCGCTTGGTATCCTGTGGCGATGTTGGCGACCATGGCGGCGGGACGGCCTTCGGTTCCGCTCAACACAAGAGATCCCGCCTCTCGCATTTTCGATATAGTCAGTGCCGCGGGGCTCGGCGCGATTATAGGCGCCGAAGATGTTCGCCCGGTCGAATTGGCCCAAGAGATCATCTGGATCGAAATTGCGGCCGCCCTGGCGTCCAACGATCAACACCCAGAACAGCAGCATAAGCCCCCTATGGTTTCGGTCGATGCGCCCGCATTGGTGCTTTACACTTCGGGCAGCACCGGGCGCCCCAAGGGAATCGTCAACAGCCAACGCAGCCTGCTATGGCGGGTCCGGCAATATGTCGATGCGTGCCATATCACCGCGGATGACGTTTTCCTGCCGCTGACCGGGCCAGCCACGATCGCCGGTTGCCGGGAGATCTTTGCGGCGCTGCTGACGGGCGCCACGTTGCATCTTCTCGAGGTGGAGGCTGTCGGCCTGCGCGCTACGCGCGCTCGATTGCAGTCCGAAGGTGTGACGATCGCCTATCTTGTGCCGGCACTGCTTCGAGCCCTCCTGGCTGAGGCGCCCGCCGACGCTTCCTGGCCGCTCAGAGTGGCGCGGATCGGTGGGGAGAAAGTGTCATGGACGGACATCGCTTTGCTGCGCAAAGCCGTTTCGGACCAGTGTCTGATCCAGATCGGCTACTCATCGACTGAAACCATCGGTTCGCAATGGTTCTTGCCGCCTGACTGGCCCGAGCAAGACGCGTCGGTTCCCGTCGGCAGGCTGCTCCCTGGTATGACATTCGCTATCGTCGACGAAGCGGAGCGCAATGTAGGGCCAGGCGAAAGTGGAGAGCTTCTTATCAAAAGCCGCTATGTCCTGCTTGGTCATTGGGAGAACGGTGTGGTCGTTCCCGCGCAGCCGGACCCCGACGATCCCGAGGCTCGGCTTTTTTCGACCGGGGACCTCGTTCGGCTCGACGATGATGGCATCTTGAGGATCGTCGGCCGCAAAGGGCGCCAGATCAAGATCAATGGTCGACGCATCGAGCCCGCCGAACTCGAACGGGTCTTGCGTTGCGCGCCTTCGGTGGCGGATGCCGTGGTGATGGTAACTGCCGCGCAGGAACTCATCGCCTTCGCGGTTCCCCAGCGCTTCGCAGGCGGCGCTTTTGCAGACGACCTTCGCAAGCTCCTCAGAATGACCTTGCCGGCACCATTGCGTCCCTTGCGATTGCACACCGTTGACGCAATCCCACGCCTGTCGGGAGGTAAGGTCGATTTGGCAACACTGGCTGAGATAGATCGTTCGCACGGAAGGAGGGCGCGAGCCGCCCGGTCGTCCACTCTCGATGCTCCGCCCGCCGGAGGAGCAAAGGACACGCGTCAAATAGTGCAGCACGCGTGGACGCAGGTTCTCAACACAGGCACTGCCACGGGAAACTGGGATGATGCTGGAGGAGATTCGCTGCAGCTGCTGCACTGCGTCATGGCGATCGAAAACGCCATCGGGCAAGAGCTGGGCCTCGAGGCATTCACCGTCGGCATGAGCTTGGACGAGATGGTTGAGGCGGTCGTCTCTGCACGGTTAGGCGAAGGGCGCGAAAAGAAGCACCACCCACCGATTCTTTTCCTGTTTCCAGGGTCCGTCGGCTATGGTCCGAGCCTGGCTGCGTTCGCAGCCGCCATGGGAAAAGTCGCCCGTGTAAACCCGATCCGATATCCGAGCCTTGCGGCGATACTGGACGGACACAACACCCTCAGCGCCATGGCTGGCGCCGCACTCGAGCAGATAAGCCGCATCCAACCTGCGGGCCCCGTGCGACTTCTCGGCCATTCTCTGGGTGGCGCGGTTGCATTCGAGGTTGCCGCACGGCTCATGAAGGCCGGGCGAACGGTGCGGTTCCTGGGCATCCTCGACACGAGCCTTCTGGACGAGCCGAGCAACCATTGGGAGACTCTTACCCGTACGTTCTATCGTATTCGCACCAACCGCATATCCGCGCACCGGATGGCTTGCAGAGCCCTTGCGAAGATCACCGTCGCCGTGGGCGGCGAAGCGCGTCTGGCCAGGATTCTGGACAGATTTGCCAATGGAGAGTTCAACCCGACGATCTTCAGGACCAAACTGGAACTGCAGGAGGTTTTAAGGGCGAAGTCATTCTTCCAGTGGCTTGAGGCACCGAAACCGGCTCTGCCCCTCTCCGGTACCTTGTTCCGATGTCGCAGGGAGGGAATGCCGCGGGCCTTGGGCTGGGACAGCGTCTTGGCACGCATGGACGTCATTTCGATCACGGGCAGCCACATCGACCTTGTCGTCGAACCAAACCTTGCCACCAACCGTCCGCTTATCGAGACGGCCATCGTGCAGACCTATTCCCCCGCCGAATCTCGCAAAAGGGAGGACTTGTCATCGACATAATTCCGGAATTCAGCAAGGACATGCTGACGCTCGATGCCCGCGCGGAGGTCGATCGCATCGTTGACACCTTGCGCACTCAGGTTCTCGGCACCCTGCATCGTCGCGGCGTGGTTGTCGGTCTTTCCGGCGGTATCGACAGCTCCGTCGTCGCGACCTTGTGCATGCGCGCGTTCGGGAAAGACAAGGTCCTGGGACTGTTCATGCCGGAGCGGGATTCTTCCGGCGACTCCCTGAGACTTGGCCGCCGCGTCGCGGCACAGCTTGGCATTGAAAGCGTCCTTGAGGACATAGCACCGGCACTGGAGGCCATTGGGGCCTACCGCCGGCAGATCGATGCGATCCAGACCGTCGTTCCCGACTATGGGGAAGGGTGGAAATGCAAGCTGGTGATCGCGTCGGTTCTGGAGAGCAGCGGGCTCAATATAACCCGCCTCACGGTCCAGGATCCGCAGGGTAAAGTAGATACCGTGCGTCTGCCGCCAGCTGCCTATCTGCAGATCGTTGCTGCGACAAACTACAAGCAGCGCCTGCGTAAGATGACGGAATACTATCACGCCGACCGCCTCAAATACGCGGTTGTCGGCACTCCAAATCGCCTCGAGTACGACCAGGGCTTTTTCGTCAAGCAGGGCGACGGAGCCGCCGACGTGATGCCGATCGTTCACCTTTACAAAACCCAGGTTTATCAACTCGCGGAATATCTCGAGGTAGATGATGAAATCCGGCGGCGGCCACCGACCACCGACACTTTTTCCATGGCCCAAAGCCAGGAAGAATTCTATTTCGCGCTGCCCTATCACCTGATGGATCTATGCCTCTACGGCCTGAACCACGGGGTCGCCAGCAATGAGCTCGCGGCGGTTGCTGGCCTCACCGAGCCCCAGCTTCAGAAAGTGTTCAAGGACATCGAAGCGAAACGAAGGGCGGCCCACTATCTTCACGCGCGGCCTTTGCTGTCCGCCGAAGGCGGAGATTAACCGAGCATGTGCGGCATCGCTGGAATCGTGGCGCTGAATGCCACAGCGGCTTCTCCTTCGCGGCAGGCGCTGATGCAGATGATGGGCGTGCTGGCGCATCGCGGTCCCGACGGGCGCGGTCTCTACCGGGACAGACGCGCGGGGCTGGCGCATGTGCGCCTGTCCATCGTCGATCTTTCCAGTGGCCAGCAGCCGATGGCGGATACAGGCGATACGACGTGGATCGTGTTCAACGGCGAGATATTCAACTACGTCGAATTGCGTGAAAAACTCACGGCGCTCGGCCACCGCTTCCGAACCCGCAGCGACACGGAGGTCGCGCTGCACGCCTATCGTGAGTGGGGAGAAACGGCCTTCGAGCGGATGAACGGCCAATGGGCAATTGCGATCTGGGATTCAGTGGCCAATCGTCTCGTATTGTCGCGCGACCGCTTCGGCATTTGCCCGCTGTATTTCAGCGAGCATGCGCACCGGCTTTATTTCGCCAGCGAAGTGAAAGCCATTTTCGCGGCCGATCGAACCATCCCTCGCGCCTTTGATCCCGCCGGCATCGATCAGACGTTCACGCTCTGGACGGTCGTTCCGCCGCAAGGAGTTTTCCACGGAATCAACGAACTCGAGCCGGGTCGTGTCCGCATCTATCAGGATGGCACCGTTCGTGAGCGGATTTTTTGGCAGCCTTCCTATCCCGACAATTTCGGATCGCGGCAGGGCGAGTTCCCCGGGTCCTCCAACGACGCGGTGGACCGCGTGTCTAGCGCTCTTGAGGCCGCGACGGCGCTCAGAATGGTGCGCGCCGACGTGCCTGTCGGGTGCTACCTCTCCGGAGGGCTGGACAGTTCGCTTGTGGCCGCGCTCGCGAGGCGCTTCGCGGGCGATCGCTTCCAAACCTTCTCCTTGCGTTTTGCCGACGCCGAGTATGACGAGACCCGCTTCCAGCGAATGGTTGCCGAGGCGATCGGCAGTGAGCACCATGAAGTGGTCGTTTCGCGCAGAGATATAGCCGGAATCTTTCCGGAGGTAATCCAACACACCGAACGCCCGATCCTGAGGACTGCCCCGGCGCCACTCTTCCTGCTCTCGCACCTGGTGCGCGAGCGTGGCATCAAGGTCGTGCTGACCGGCGAAGGCGCTGACGAAATGTTCGCCGGCTACGACCTGTTCCGCGAAGGCAAGGTCCGCCGCTTCTGGGGGCGCCACCCGACTTCGACACGACGCTCTCGGCTCCTGGAACGCCTTTACCCCTATCTCACCCGCTCGCCGGTGCAACAGCAGGCGATGGCGCGTCAGTTCTTCGGGCGAAATATTCACGCTTACGACGCGCCGGGCTTTGCTCATGAAACACGCTGGCGAACCACCAGTGCCATCAAGCGCTTGTTTACGGCCGATATGCGGGCTCGAACGGAGGGCCGCGACGCCGTGTCCGAGTTGCTCGCCCGTCTGCCCGCGCAGTTTGCCCGTTGGAGCCCCCTTGCGCAGGACCAGTATCTCGAGGTGCAAACACTGATGTCGGGCTATCTGCTCTCCTCGCAAGGCGACAGGATGCTGATGGCTCACTCCGTCGAGGGGCGCTTCCCGTTCCTGGACGATGAACTTGTGAGGCTCGCGAATTCGCTGCCACCCTCCTTCAAACTCCGCGGCCTCGACGAGAAGCACGTGCTGAAGCGCATGGCGGCACCCATCCTGCCCTCCGAGATCATAGCCCGCAAGAAGCAGCCCTTCCGTGCGCCCAACGCGCTTTGCTTCGTCGGCGCAGACGCTCCGGATTACGCACGCGAGGCGGTTTCGCAGGCGGCCCTGCGCGAGGCGAATGTCTTCGATCCAAAGGCGGTCACGCACCTGCTTGCCAAATGCCAGGCCAGAACTGGCGATGGCGACCTGTCCAATGCCGACAACATGGCGCTGGTCGGCGTGTTGTCGACCCAACTTCTTCATCAGCAGTTCGTCGCGGGTTGTCCCAGTGCAACGCTCGAATGCACACTCAGCGTCGACGTCGACTGCGAACATCGGGAAGAGCGCCTGCATGTTGCATGATGCCGTACCATTGCTGCATGACTACCTCGCCCATTCAGCCGTCCGACACGGAAGTAAGGTGGCGCTGGTGTGCAACAGGCAGCGTGTTACCTACCTCGAACTCGAAACGCGAGCCAACGCGATCGCCCGGGACCTGGCCGCATCCGGAGTCGTTCGCGGTGATCGCGTGATGATCTTCGCCGACAACACCGTCGAGACGGTGGTTAGCTTCTGGGCGGTGCTAAAGGCGAATGCGGTGGTGTGCATCGTCAACCCGCTCACCAAGAGCGACAAGCTCGATTATCTGCTCAACGACTGCCGGCCGACGGCGCTCATCACGGACGGCCATCTGCACGCGATCTTCCGCGAGCCGGCGCGCGGCTGCCCGTCACTTCTGCGGGTGATCGTATCGGGACCGATCGACGACGTCGAACTCGCCCAGCTGCCGTTTGCCGTGCGCTGGGACGCCGCCCTCGCCAATGGCGCGGATACGCCGCCGGCACGGCAGTGCATCGATGTTGATCTGGCAGCCATCATCTACACGTCCGGGTCGACGGGCGAACCCAAGGGCGTGATGCTGACGCACAGAAACATGATGACCGCGTGCGCGTCTATCGCTTCCTACCTCGCGATTGCCGAGGACGAGGTGATCCTCAATGTCCTACCCCTCGCCTTCGACTATGGACTGTACCAGATGATCATGGCTTTTCGTACCGGCGCCCGGCTGGTGCTGGAACGCTCGTTCGCTTTCCCGGCTCAGGTCCTGGAGTTGATCAGGCAGGAGGGAGTTACGGGCTTTCCCGGCGTGCCCACAATCTTTGCCGCACTCTCCGAACTCAGGTCCCTCAAAGACCAGGATTTCTCGAGCATCCGCTACGTCACAAACACTGCGGCAGCCCTACCCCTCAAGCATATTTTCATGCTTCGCGAGCTGTTTTCGGGTGCACGCATCTATTCGATGTACGGTCTCACCGAATGCAAACGTTGCACCTATTTGCCGCCAGAGGACCTCGAGCGAAAGCCATTGAGCGTAGGGATCGCAATCCCGAATACGGAGATGTGGATCGTTGACGAGCATGACAGGCGGATAGGCCCAGGCGTTGTCGGCCAACTCGTCATTCGCGGCGCAACGGTGATGAAGGGGTATTGGGGCAAGCCCGAGGCAACGGCCAGGAAGCTCAAACCCGGCCCGCTGCCCGGCGAGCAGGTCCTATACACCGGCGACTACTGCCGGATGGATACGGAGGGTTACCTCTACTTCGTTGGCCGTGGGGATGAGATCATAAAGTCGCGAGGCGAGAAGGTGGCGCCAAGGGAAGTGGAAAACGTACTCATGGACATTCCAGGAGTCCGAGAAGCGGCTGTCATCGGTGTTCCCGACGAGCTCCTCGGGCAAGCGGTGAAAGCCTTTGTGGTGATGGAGCATGGAAGAGCCATTGGCGAAAGGGAACTGCAGAAGGAGTGCCAGAAGCGTCTGGAAAACTTCATGGTCCCGAAATCCATCGTCGTTGTGGCGAACCTGCCGATGACGGACACGGGAAAACTCAAGAAAACGGCGCTGTCATGATGCGGGGCCAGAACCAAGTCGCTGATTTAATGGTGACGCCACGGAGGACGAATTCATGTTGACCATCAAGGAACGCGCCGGAATCTACAGCGAGCAGATTCGTAGTTTCTTGGTTTCAAATTTCTACGTCAGCGACGTCAAGGCATTGCTGGATGACGCATCCTTGCTCGATCAAGGCATTGTCGACTCGACGGGTGTGCTTGAGATTATCGGCTTCATCGAGGAGACCTTTGGCATTACCGTCGAGGATAGCGAACTTCTGCCTGAAAACCTCGATTCCATCCAGGGGATCGAGCAATACATCATCCGCAAAATGAACTGATGGGTAAGCGTTACGCCCAGAGCAGCCCGTATTTGGTCTGACTGTCGCAGGATTCATGCCTGCGACTTGACTTGCCCCAGAACCACCCGGCCCTCGCCCGCTTCGTTCGAGACCGAACGGATGTTCTCGAATGCCTTGCTGCGTTCCAGCAGACCCGCTACCTGTCGGTCTTGGCCAAGCCCGACCTCGAAGAGCAGGATGCCGCCACGCCGCAGGTATCGCGGTGCGTCTTTCAGTACGCGCATATGAATGCTCAGGCCGTAAGGGCCGGCTGCGAACGCCTCGCGCGGCTCAAGCTCGATCAGATGGGCGCGGTCGCCCTCGAGCCGCTTTTCAGAAATGTAAGGCGGATTGCAGACGATTACGTCGATAGTTCCGTCTAGCCCAAGGCCGATGAGAGAGTCGAACAAGTCGCCCTGAAGCACCGAAAGACGCTCAGCCATGCCGTGATGTGAGGTGTTGCGGCGTGCCGTTTCGACGCATTCATCGGTGAGATCGCTTGCCCAGACAAGGGCGCTGGGCACATGGTAGGCGATCGCGCACGCCAGATTCCCAGTGCCGCAGCACATATCAACTATGCGCGGAGCCGGCAGGTTCATCTGATGCAACACACCAAGCGCGGTCTTGCCGAGCAACTCGGTCTCAGGTCTGGGGACGAGCGCACCGGGCGAAACCAGCAGTTCAAGTCCCATGAACATGGCGCGGCCGGCGCCATAGGCATCAGCTACACTGAACTCTTTGCTCATGGCCGACCCCATCGCTTGATCTCCCCAGTATAGATCTGCGGCGCTCATGCGCCAGCCAAACCTGCTCCGAAATCATGAATTCTCAAGCCTTTCCTTCGAAAAACTGCAGGCACAAACTCGGTGCATCGCACTTCTGACGCTCATTGACCGATTGCAATCTCAGGTCGCCCAAGATGGAGAGAGAGGTGCTGCTCATGCTTTGAAGAGCCAATGGCGCGGAACGGCGGCTTTTAGATTTTGTGGATCGTGGAGAGGGGCAAACGCCTATCCAACTCTGATGGAGCGGAGGCGCGGACCGCAGCTCCATTGACGCGCTAATCTTCGGCTCCGGTAATTCAGCAAGTGGTCGGTGGAAGCGCCTCCGCTCCAGCATCAGCCTCACCTTGCTGCATGGAGAGGTTACCTATAGGTTTGCGGACATGTCGAAACAACTGTCCGAAGGTCTCGGATCGACATCTCATTTCCGGTCAATCGCAGAGAGGGGCCGTGAGCGAAAGCGTGAGTGTTCTGATTGTTGAGGATCAATGGCTAGTCGCGCAGGACACTGCCGCGCGGCTGCGTCGCGCCGGTTATCAGGTGGTCGGACCTGTGCCGTCGGTATCCGCCGCTCTGCGTCTTGTTGAATCGGACAAGATTGACGTGGCGTTGCTAGACATCCAGCTGAACGGTGAAACGGGTCTGCCCGTGGCGAGGATATTGCAGGCGCGAGGCATCCCCTTTGCTTTCTTGTCGGGATTTGGCCCCGCCGACGTTCCCGCGGCTTTCCGCGACTGCAGATTCCTGCCGAAGCCGGCAACCGATGCTGTCATCCTTGCTGCTGTCAGCGAGTTGGCGTCCCTGCGCACAGCTTCGCGCTGACATTCGCTCCGACCGTATTATTGCCGGAGTTGCGCCCTGGCGACCTGGTAGGCCGGGCGAGGTCAGTTTCACAAAAGGCAACATTGGCGCTTTGGCCACGAGGACGGCGGACTACGACCGGCGAGCACGGAAATTCAGCGTTCAAAAAGCATCCGCCGGGGTTCCACTTCTCGGCCTGTTGGCGGCGATTTGGACTTAGGTCCGAACCCGGTCGCCAGAGGTCGGATTGCGGAACATCTGCCAAGGACCCACGTTCGGGGTTTGAGCACGGAGGTGCCGGCCGATCTCGAAGCGCAAGTTTCACGGGCAACTGTTGGGGAGTGTCGTAGTGCCGATTTCAAACGATATGGGGGACGAGTACCTGGAACTGGAATGTCCAAACTGTTCTCATGTCATCATAAAAAAGGGATCGTGGTTGAAGGTGATATCCAACTTCAACTGCACCCAATGCCATGCAAAAATCAGAATTGGTTATATGACCAAGCTCGCGCTTTTCGAGAAAAAAAGGCAAAGCATGAACCCGGCTGCGCAGTGAGCGTCCTGGCGGCCCGTCAGTCGTTTGGGGTGGTGCGTTGAACCGTCGGGCCTGACCGGCCCGATGGCGGGGGAGCCAGGCCGGCTGGGTGAATCGTATACATTAGATCGTGCTTATCAAGCCCAAATACGCGGCGCGACATCGCTTGGTGACGCAACGGTGAACCCCGCGCCCGTATACGCGCTAGCAGGAACGTCGGCGGTCAACATGCCGCTCATTCGTAGAGAGTGCGAACAGCTTCATCAAACAGCTCCACCTCGGCTTCAACCTTTTCAGCCGCTTTATCGACCTTGTCGAAACGCTTCAGCATTCGATTGTGGAGCATGGACAAGCGTGCGGCATGGTAGACCACGCTGCGCTTGTAACCTTCAGAGTCGAGTGGTTCGAACAACATTGTCATGGTAGAAATCCTCAATGTTTTTCGTCCTGCAATCCTTCCCTAGTAAACCGCCAATTAACTCTTTCGTTCCGCTGGTGATGCGACGGCGCCCGAATGAATAAGCCGTTGCGCTGTCTCCAGACTGCACGAGCGTGCTTCGTCTGTCTGCGGTTAGGCCCCAAGGCTTGCGCTTGCCTCGCCTGTTCGGCTCATGCTGCGTCAGTCACGACATCGACGGCCAGCTTCAGTTCAATCGCTTTGGGCGTGAGTTGAATACCGGCGCTGCCAAGAATTGCCGAATGATCATCCTGCTGTGGTGGGACCGCCGAACCCGTCAGGAGCGACGAACCGAGCCGGCTTGGATAGTCGCCCCGCCGCAAGGACGCGAGCGGATCGAAGATCACGTCGGCAGGTGCTCTGCCCTCTCTGGGAAGCCGGCGCCGCGCGCACTTACTGAAAAAACCCAAACAGAATAAGAGCGAGAAAGGCAAACAGCAGCGCTGCAGCCGCTAGCAACACACCTTTGTTGGAGCCCCGCCGAGGTTGAGGGTCAGGCACGAGTTTTTTCCGGTTTGGGAGTTCATTCATTGGACATTAATTTGCGGCTGCAAATTAGGTTCCGCTCATGCAACGTCGCGAACTGGTCCACGGCCTGTGCGGCCAGCCCAGGACCGTTGGATCCAAAAGCTTGCCGTCGGCAAAATCGCTGTCGCTGCGATAGACGGCGCTCGGCACCCTCAGCGCCGAATAGAAGCCGAACGGCGGGCGAAGCTGGTGTTCGACCACCAGCGCGTGGCGCTGGCCGCCTCCCGTCGCGCCGATCAGGACTGGGCGATCGACGAGTGCCAGCGGATTGATGAGGTCGAACAGGCCAGCATAGGAACCATTATAGACCGGCGTCGTCACGATCAGCGCGTCGGCTTGTTCGACCGCGGCCACCACATCCAGCGCCTCCGGCGTCAATTCCTTTCGCGTGAACGCAGCACCCAGACCGCGGCCGGCATCGACGAGATCGAGGAAATTCACTGTGACCGACAGTTTTTCGCGCAGTGCCTCACCCAGGTGATGCGCCAGCCTCCGTGATTTCGACGGCCTATGGGTGTTGCCTGACAACACGACGATGTTCTGGCGCAGCCGTTCGACATGGAAATTCGTGGTCTCTCTCATCTGTGCGAAATGATTGGAGACTCACAGCTGACCGTCAGGCGGCGCGCAGAGGCCGCGTCAGCGGGATCGGTGCGGCCGGCTCGGAACGCGGCACACGGCCTTCGACCGGATGGCTCGGATCGTTGAACCCATGCGTCGAGGCATGGCCGGCGGTGACGAGGCGGTCGACAAAGGCCTCGTCCTCGGCGGTCAGCCTGAAGTCCAGCGCCTTGGCGTAGCTGTCCCACTGTTCCTCAGTGCGCGGACCGGCGATCGCCGCCGTGATCAGCCGGTTGTTGAGCACCCAGGCCAGCGCGAAATCGGCGGCCGAGACACCGCGCGACTTTGCGTGCGCCGCGATCTGCCTGGCGATCTCGATCGATTCCGGGCGCCACTCGGTCTCGGCGATACGCTTGTCGCCACGCCCGGCCCTAGTGTCGGCGGCTGGCGCCTGGTTGGGCTCGTATTTGCCGGTCAGCACGCCGCGCGCCAGCGGGCTGTAGGAGACGACACCAAGACCAAAATAGGCTGCCGCCGGCAGTTGCTCGGCCTCGGCGGTGCGGTTGACGATGTTGTAGAGCGGCTGGCTGGCCACCGGCCGGTCGATGCCGAGTTCATCGGCGAGATGCGCGACTTCGGCGATGCGCCAGCCACGGAAGTTCGACACGCCGAAATAGCGCAGCTTGCCCTGGCGGATCAGGTCGGCGATGGCCCGCACCGGCTCCTCCAGCGGCGCATCGAAGACGGCGCGGTGGAAATAGAACAGGTCGATGTAGTCTGTTCCCAGGCGCCGCAGACTGTTCTCGACGGTCTGGATCACCCATTTGCGTGAATGGCCGCCGAGATTGGGACCCTTGTCATGCGAGTTGACGAATTTGGTCGCCACCACCCAATGATCGCGCGTCGCCTTGATGCCGCGGCCAACAACTTCCTCGGACTTGCCATTGTGGTAGACGTCGGCGGTGTCAATGAAATTGACGCCTTGCTCGCGCGCCTTGTCGATGATGCGGTGCGCGACCGTCTCCTCGGTCGGCCCGCCGAACATCATGGTGCCAAGGCTGAGCGGGGAAACCTTCAGGGCGCTGCGGCCGAGATAGCGGTAATCGGACATTGTTTTGCTCCGTTGAACTTTCAGTTGAGGGTTGGTTCGGCGTAGTGGCAAGCGACGTGATGCCCCGCCGCGATCGCCCGGAATGCAGGCTCCTGCGAACGGCAGAGATCCGTCGCCAGCGGGCAGCGCGTGTGGAAACGGCAACCGCTGGGGATGTTCTGCGGGCTCGGCAGATCGCCATGGATCGGCGCTGCCTGACGCCGGCGCGCCGGGTCCGGCACGGCGTCCATCAGTGCGCGCGTGTAGGGATGTTTTGGCGAGGTCCACAGCGTCGCATTGTCGGCGCTTTCGACGATGCGTCCGAGATACATGACCAGCACCCGGTCAGCGAAATAGCGGACCACCGACAGATCATGCGAGATGAACAGGTAGGACAGGCCGAGCTGCCGTTTCATGTCGACCAGCAGGTTGAGGATCTGGGCCTGGATCGAAAGGTCGAGTGCCGACACCGGCTCGTCGCAGACGACCAGTTCCGGATTGAGGATCAGTGCCCGGGCGATGCCGATGCGCTGGCGCTGACCACCGGAAAATTCATGCGGGTAGCGGCCAAGCGAATCCTTGGGCAGACCGACGCGCTCGATTATATCCTCTACAATCTTGCGCCGCTCGGCCTTGTTGCCGATGCTATGGACTTTCAGCGGCGCGGTCAGGATGTCGCCAATCGTGTGGCGCGGGTTGAGCGACGCGAACGGATCCTGGAAAATCATCTGGATGTTGCGGCGCGCCGCCTTCAGCCGGCGGGCGTCGAGAACGGTGATGTCGGTGCCGTTGAACTCGATCTTGCCGCTGGTCGGATCGACCAGCCGCATGATCGTCTTGCCGAGGCTCGATTTTCCGCAGCCGCTTTCGCCGACGAGGCCAACCGTTTCGCCGCGTCCGACCTCGAGCGAGACGCCGTCGACGGCGCGCAACGCACCACCCTGAGCATGGAAATGCGTGGAGAGGTCAGAGACCGAGAGCAGCGCCATGCGCAACCTCCGGAATGAAGCTGTAGGGGCAGGCGACGAGGCGATCCTCGCTCACCTCGACGAGGTCGGGCACGAAATGGGCGCAGCTATCGCGCGCCACCGCGCAGCGCGGCCGGAACGGGCAGCCTTTCTCGCCAGCGGCCGAGACGATGCTGCCGGGTATCTCCGTCAGCCTGGCGTCGCGGTAGTGCAGATTGGTCTTCAGCCTTGGCGAAGCGGCCAGCAGGCCGCGCGTATAGGGATGGAGCGGGGTTCTGAACAGCGCGCCGGGCAGCGCCTGTTCAACCTTGCGTCCTGCATACATGACGACGACCTTGTCGGCCCACTGCGCGACGACGCCGAGATCGTGGGTGATGAGCACGACAGCCATCCACAGTTCGCGGCGCAGCGTATCGAGCAGGTCGAGCACCTGCGCCTGGATGGTCACATCCAGCGCCGTCGTAGGTTCGTCGGCAATCAGCAGGCGCGGACGGCAGGCAACGGCAATGGCAATCATGACTCGCTGGCGCATGCCACCGGAAAGCTGGTGGGGATAGTCGTCGATGCGCCGCTGCGGATCGGGAATACGCACCAGATTGAGAAGCTCGATGGCACGGTTCCGCGCTGCCTTGCCGCGTATGCCTTCGTGCAGCGTCAGTACCTCGGTGATCTGCCGGCCGATGGTCAGCACCGGGTTGAGCGACGTCATCGGCTCCTGGAAGATCATGGCGATCTCGCGCCCGCGCAGGTTCCGCATCGCCTTCTGGTCGAGACCGAGCAGATCCCTGCCGGCGAACTCGATCCTTCCATTGGGGATCTTCGCCGAGCGCGGCAGAAGCTGCATCAGGGCAAGTGCTGTCAGCGATTTGCCGGAGCCCGATTCGCCGACGATCGCCAGCGTCTCGCCTTCGCCGACGTCGAAACTCAGCCGGCTGACCGGCTCGGTGCTCGGGAAGCGAACCGTCAGATTGTCGACCTTGAGCAAAGCAGCGGCCATCTCTAGCGCTCCTGCAAGAAGCGCGGGTTGAGCGCGTCGTTGAGGCCGTCGCCGATCAAGTTCAGCGCCAGCACGGTGAAGACGATCGCAAGCCCCGGCAGTGCTGTCAGATACCAGGCGGTGCGGATCAACTCCCTGCCCGCTCCTATCATCGAACCCCAACTGACGACATTGGGATCGCCGAGGCCCATGAAGGACAGCGCCGATTCCATCAGGATTGCGGTTGCCACCATCACCGACGAGGTCACGATCAAAGGCGGCAGCGCGTTTGGCAATATCTCCCGAAAGATGATGCGGGCATGGCCATAGCCGAGGCTGCGCGCGGCCATGACGAAATCCTTTTCGCGAATGGCGCGGAATTCGGCGCGGGTCAGCCGCGCCACCGTCGGCCAGGTGATGACGGCGATCGCCACCGTCACGACAAGCGCCGTCGGTTGCGCGATCGCCACCATGACGACCAGAAGCACGAAGCTCGGTATGGTCTGAAAGATCTCGATCAGGCGCACCAGCACGTCATCGATCCAGCCGCCGAAATAGCCGGCGGTGGCGCCGACAAGGATGCCGAAGCTCAGGCCAAGTGCTGTCGCCACCAGGCCGACGAACAGTGAAATCCGCGCACCGTGCAGAATGCCGGAAAGCACGTCGCGGCCCATGGAATCGGTGCCCAGCGGGAAGGCAGGATTCTGGCCTGGCCACAGGAAGGGCCGCGCCACCATCGACAGCGGATCGGCCGGATAGAGGACGGGCGCCAGCAATGCCGCCAGCACGACCAGCGACAGGAACACCACGCCGAACATGGCGTTGGGATTGCGCAGGAAAATCCTCAGCGCCCGGCCGCCGGCTGCAATCGGTACCGACGCCGCAGAGGCGGAGCGCGCGTCGGGCGCGTGAAGATTGCTCCAGCTCTTCGCCTCGGGTTCAGCCGGTGCCGCAGGCTCGCGAGCCTCGGCATAGGCGCGGCGGGAGCGGGCGTCGCCCGCGACGAAATCGGTGGAAGCCATTCAGCGCACTCCGATGCGGGGATCGAGCCAGGCGTGCAGCAGATCGACCGTCGCATTGGCGACGATGACCAGGAGCGACGACAGCAGCAGGATGCCGAGCAGCACCGTGAAATCGCGGCCCATGACCGCCTCGAAGGCGAGGCGCCCGAGGCCGGGCCAGGAATAGACGGTCTCGACAACCACGGCGCCGCCGAGCATGCCGCCGACATGCATGCCGGCCATGGTGGTGATGGGGATCAGCGCGTTGCGCAGGACATGGCGGATGGTGATGATGGTCGGCGACAGGCCCTTGGCGGCGGCGGTTCGCACGTAGTCCTGCGACTGGACTTCCAGCATCGCCGCCCGCGTCAGCCGCGCATAGATCGCCACGTAGAACAGCGCCAGCGACAGCGCCGGCAAGATCATGTAGCGCACCTTGTCCCACACGCCGGCAAGGCCGGTCAGGTTGCTGCCTATGGTTCCCGAACCGCCGCTCGGCAGCCAGCCGAGCTTGACCGAGAACAGCACGATCAGCATCAACCCGATCCAGAAGCCCGGGATCGAATAGAACAGCAGCGAAACGACCGAAAGCAGACGATCCGGCAGGTGTCCCGAAAACACCGCCATCAACGATCCGAGGACGAGACCAAGTGCGATGGCGATGGTCAGCGCCACCGCCATCAGCAACAGCGTTCCCGGCAGCCGTTGGCCGATCAGGTCGGCGACCGGCATGCCGTAGCGCGGCGAAAAGCCGAGGCTGAAATGCGCCAGGTTGTAGAGATAATTGAACAACTGGACGAGCAGCGGATTGTCGAGCCCGAAGCGCTGGCGCAGAGCGGCCATGGTCTCCACCGTGGCCGAGCCGGCCTCGCCGGCCATGACGTCGGCGGCGTCGCCGGGCGCAAGCTGCAGCAGAAAGAAGTTCAGGATCACAATGCCCAGAACGGTCGGCACCGCCTGGATCGCGGTGCGTCGAAACGTTCTGCCAATGCGCGTCAGGGTCGACATCGTTTTCGCTATCCCGGCTGTGGCTGACGATGCGGGTTTACTGTTTCCCGGAAGTTCCGAGCTTTTTAGTTGACAAGATTTATAGACATTGTCAAACCTGATCTAAGAAATTTTGTTCTGCAAATGGCGAAACTGCAGAATAGATTTTTATTTCATGCTACAAAAAAAGCCATTTGAAGTATGAAATCTTAAGTGCGGGAGCGCGGCGGCCAAATCTTTTCACAAACGGGCCGGCTCTTGGAACGATGGATTTTTTCACCCGGCTGCCGACGACCGGCCGATTGATGCCGGCAGCAAAAAAGGACCAGGGCACCATGTCTCATTTCCTCACTCCGAACCGCCGCAGGTTCCTCGGCCTTTCGGCGACAGTGCTCGGAGCCACCCTGTTGCCCGCATCGCGCAGTGCCTACGCAGCCGAGCCGAAACAGGGTGGGACGGCGACGCTGCTGCTCTCGGCCGAGCCGCCGGTGCTGACGACGATCGCCCACACCGCATTCAATTCGGTCTACGTCTCGGCAAAGACCACCGAGGGCCTGCTGACCTATGATTTCGATCTCACGCCGCGGCCATCGCTGGCCAGGCAGTGGTCGGTCAGCGACGATGGCCTGCAATACACATTCAAGCTGCGCGAAGGCGTGAAGTGGCATGACGGCCAGCCATTCACCGCTGCCGACGTCGCCTATTCGATCGCCACGATCAAGGAGGTTCATCCGCGCGGCCGCAACACCTTCCTCAACCTTGTCGATATCCAGACGCCGGATCCGCTAACCGTGACGCTGGTTCTGTCGAAGCCGGCACCTTACCTGATCACGGCGCTGGCCGCGGCCGAAACGCCGATCGTGCCGAAGCATCTTTATGACGGCAGCAAGGCCGCCGAGAATCCGGTCAACACGGCTCCGATCGGCACCGGCCCATTCGTCTTCAAGGAATGGGTTCGCGGCAGCCACATCGTCTACGAACGCAACCCCGGCTATTGGGATGCACCGCGCCCCTATCTCGACCGGCTGATCGTGCGTTTCATTCCGGACGCCTCGGGACGCGCACTGGCGCTCGAGACCGGCGAGATCGACCTGGCGCCGGCAACGCCGATCCCGTACAGCGATTTGCAGCGCTTCGAAACGCTGCCGCATATCGGCTTCGAGAAGCAGGGTTACCAGTATTCCAACGGCATCAGCCGGGTCGAGTTCAACCTGGAGAAACCCTATTTCCAGGATGTTCGCGTCCGCCGCGCCTTCGCCCATGTCGTCGACCGCGACATCATCCGCGACACCATCAACTACGGCTATGGCGCGACCATTCCGGGCCCGATCAATCCCAATCTGAAGAAGTGGTTCGTCGCCGACCTGAAGACCTATCCGGTCGACATTGCTGCCGCTGAGAAACTGCTCGACCAGGCAGGCTTGCCGCGCGACGCCGACGGCATCCGGCTCAAGCTTGTCCACGATTATGTTCCGAGCGGTGAGACCTACAAGCGTGGCGCTGAATACATCAAGCAGGCGCTGTCCGCGGTCGGGATCGCGGTCACCGTGCGCAGCCAGGATTTCGCCACCTACACCAAGCGCATCTACACCGACCGCGATTTCGACTTCACCTTTAACGGCATGAGCAATCTGTTCGACCCGACGGTCGGCGTGCAGCGCCTCTACTGGTCGAAGAATTTCAAGCCGGGCGTGCCGTTCTCGAATGGCTCGAAATACAGCAACCCCAAGGTCGATGAACTTCTTGAAGCGGCCGCTGTCGAGGTCGACCACGAAAAGCGCTTCGAGCAATGGGCCGCGATCCAGCAGATCCTGGTCGAGGACCTGCCCGACATCGGCATTGTCAGCCAGCCGGAAATCACCCTCTACAACAAGCGCATCGCCGACCACACGGTGGGCGCCGAGGGCAATGCCGGCTCCCTCGCAACAGCCCACATCGTCGCCTGATCCGCCAAACCCGTGCGCGGTCTTCACGCACGGGTTCCCTGCCTCCATCCGAGAAAGTTCGCCATGACGCTCGCCCATAAGCCTGGTTCCATCGTCGGCACGCCCTTCTTCAGGGCGCCCACCGATTATCCCGACAGCCCGCTGTCGAAAGCGCTTCAGCAGCCGGTGCTGCTCGGGCTGTTCCTGCCGATCCAGGCTGGTGGTTGGACCAACTCGACCCTGGAGCGTTCGACCGACTGGCGCTTCGACTACAATCGCGACCTGACGCTCAGGGCGGAAGAGCTTGGCTTCGACCTTGTCTTTGCGCTCAGCCAATGGCTGCCCAAGGGTGGTTATGGCGGTGTCTTCAACGGCCAGGCGCTTGACAGCTTCGTGTCCATCGCAGCCATGGCCGCGATCACCAAGAGGATCATGCTGATCTCGACCATGCATGTTCTCTACGGCCCGTGGCATCCGCTGCATCTGGCGAAATTCGGCGCTACTCTCGACCACATCTCCGGCGGCCGCTGGGGCATCAATGTGGTCACCGGCCATCGCGCCGTCGAACACGAGATGTTCGGCTGGAACCGCATCGAGCATGACCGCCGCTACGAACTCGCCGCCGAGTTTGTCGAAGTGCTGCAGCGGCTGTGGCAGGACGACGAGAATTTCTCCTTCTCCGGAGAATCGAGCTGGAAGCTCAATGGCGGCTTTGTCACGCCGAAGCCGAATTACGGCCGGCCGATCCTGGTCAACGCCACCGGCTCCGACGCCGGCATTTCCTTTGCCGGCCGTTACTCCGACATCGTCTTCGTCACCAGCCCGGCCGGCTCAGACATAGCCAGCGCGCTGGAGGCGCTGCCGGCGCATACTAAGAAGGTAAAGGACGCGGCCCTCGGTGTCGGCCGCACCGTGCGCACGCTGCTCAACCCGCTGGTCATCAGCCGTCCGACCGAGAAGGAAGCCTGGGCGGTCGCCGACCAGATCGTCGCCCATGCCGACAGCCGCACGCCGAAAGGCTTCCAGACCTTCAACAGCGACGCCCAGGCCTGGAAAGGTCGAGAAGGCCGTGACGATCCCTACGCCAAGGTCGGCGGCAACATCTATCTCATCGGCACGCCCGAGCAGATCGTCGACCAGTTCGTCAAGCTCAAGGACGCCGGCATCGACGGACTGCAACTGTCCTTCTTCGACTTCAAGCCGGATCTCGAATTCTTCGGCGAGAACATCCTGCCGCTGATGAAGCAGGCCGGCCTGCGCAACGCCTGAGGAGCAATCATGACCACGACTGCGATCTCCGAAATCTGGTACACACGCTGCCCGGTGCCGACGCCTGTCGGACTTGCGGCACAACTCGGGCTTCTCGACGAAACCTTCCGCAAGGAAGGGATCGAATTGAAATCGATCATCGACTCGCCCAACCGCGACATCCGCCAGAGCCATTTCAACCACACGCTCGACTGGTCGTTTCGCCACGGCGGCAACGTGCCGCCGATCCGTGCCCGCTCCGAAGGGCGCAAGACGCGCCTCGTCGGCATCACCTGGACGGACGAGTTCCAGGCGATCATCACCTTGCCCGGCACCGGCATCAGAACAACCTGGGATCTGAAAGGCCGCCGGTTCGGCATCGCCCGGCGTCCGGAAGGCATTGTCGACTTCATGCGGGCGACGGCGCTGAAGGGCCTGGTATCGGCGCTGTCGCTCGAGGGCCTCAGCCATGCGGACGTCGAGATCGTCGACATCGCGCTGACCGACAGTGTGCTCGACAGCCAGGAAGGGCCATCGTTGTTCGGCCTCAAGCGCAAGCAGGCCTATGGCGAGGAGGCAGCAGCCCTGATCCGTGGCGAGGTCGACGCCATCTATGTCAAGGGCACGGCCGGCATCAATGTCGCCAATCTGATCGGCGCCATCCAGGTCGCCGAATTCGGCTTCCACCCGGAGCCCAATATCCGCATCAATTCCGGTTCGCCGCGCGTGCTGACCGTCGACGATTTGCTGGCCGAAGAACGCCCCGATCTGGTCGCTCGGCTGATCGAGACGATCCTGCGCGCCAGCGCCTGGGCCGAGGCGCATCCCGACGAGACGCGGCGCTTCGTTGCCCGCGAATCCGGCGCAACCGAAGAGCAGGTGCTGGCGGCCAACGGTCCGGATGTCCACAAACATCTCGGCCTCGGGCTGCAGCCCGAGCTCATCGCGGCGGTTTCCCACTACAAGGATTTCCTGTGCGACTGGGGTTTTCTCGCCAGCGATTTCGACGTCGAGAAATGGGTCGATCGCCGGCCGCTCGATCTGGTGACCATTCGCGCCGCCGCCTGAGAGGAAGCCAGCTTCATGACCTCGACCATTCCCGAGTTTCCACAACTCCTCGACACGGCAGCCGGCCTTGCCAACGACTTCGCGCTGACCGCCGCGCATCACGACGCGACCGGGGATTTTCCGTTCGCCAATTTCGACCGGCTTCACCAGGCCGGGCTGCTTGGCCTGGTGACGGCGCGCGAGCATGGGGGCCTCGGTGGCGGGCTGATGGAAGCCCAGGCAGTGATCGCCGAGATCGGCCGTGGCGAGCCGTCGACGGCGCTGGTGCTGGCCATGCATTACAACAGCCAGTACGCGCTGCGGAAATCCGGCAAATGGCCGCGCCATCTGGTGCAGCGGATTGTCGAGGCCGGCCGCCTCGGCCCTGCTTTGATCAACGCCGCGCAGGCCGAGCCGGGGATCGGCTCGCCCGCTCATGGCAAGCCGCCCGAAACCATTGCCCGGCGCGACGGCAATGTCTGGCGGATATCCGGCCACAAGAATTACGTCACCGGCATTCCCATTCTGAAATGGGTGAACTTGCTGGCGCTGACCGACGAGCCGCAACCGCGCCTCGCCTCGTTCCTGGTGCCGACCAATGCGCCGGGATTGCGCGTCGAAAAGACATGGAATGCCGCCGGCATGCGGGCCACCGCCAGCGACGATGTCATCCTCGACAATGTCGTGGTGCCTGCCGAAGACATTACCGAGGCACAGCCGGCGTCTGAACCGCTGAGGCGTGAAGAAGGGCCGACAGCGTTCTTCTTTTCGCTGATCGGCGCTGTCTACCATGGTGCGGCCCGCGCGGCCCGTGACCGGCTGGCCTCCTTCGTCACCACGCACGCGCCGGCGAGCCTCGGCGCGCCGCTATCGACGGTGCCGCACATCCAGGCGGGGCTGGGCGACATCGAGGTTCGGCTTGCGACCAGCACGCGGCTGCTGCGTTCGCTCGCCGAAGATGTCGATGCCGGCCGACCGGTCGGCACCGACGGCATGACGGTCAGGCATGTCGTCATCGACAATGCCGTTGCAGTCACCTCGCTGGCGCTGGAGCTTGCCGGCAATCCCGGCCTCAACAGAGACTTCCAGCTCGAGCGCCACCATCGCGATACGCTGACCGCGCGCTCGCATGCACCACAGAACCACATGATCCGCACGATCGCCGCCAAAGCGGCGCTCAGCCGCCACGCTGCCCCTCAGGTAGCCGAGCCGCCGGCTGTTGCTGTCAAACCCAGGCTCAAGGCGGTCGGGTGAGCGGCGTCATGCCATCCGAACATGTCGAAGTCGCCATCGTCGGTGGAGGCCCTGGCGGCCTGACACTGGCGCAGGGCCTGAAGAAGAACGGCATCGGCGTCGCCGTCTTCGAGAAGGATCGCGCCCGCACCGACTATGTCCAGGGTTTCCGCCTGCGCATCCGCCAGCGCGGCATCGATTCGCTGATCGCCAATCTGCCGCCGGAACTCTACGAAGCCTTTGTCGCCACGCTCGGCCAGGCGCCGGACCGCAACATCCTGCTCGACGAGAATTTCGAAACCTTGGGCGAGGATGCCTGGGGTGGCGGCAATGCGCAGGGCGAGGTTGACGACACGCATATCGAAAAGTCGGTGAGCCGCATCACGCTGCGCCAGGTGCTGCTGTCCGGCCTCGACGGTGTCGTGCGCCATGGCAAGGTCTTTTCACGCTACGAGGAGCAGCCGGACGGTTCGGTAACAGCGCATTTCGAGGACGGCTCGACAATCCATGCCGATGTGCTGGTCGGCGCCGACGGCGCCCGCTCGCGCGTGCGCCAGCAGTTGGTGCCGCATGCGCGAAGCTTCGACACCGGCGTCAGGCGCTTGGCCGGCAAGATGACGCTGCATGCCGCAGCCCTTCACCAGATCTCGCCGCTGCTGCTCGACTACAATGCCGGCATCCGGCCGTCGGAAGGTCACGGGCTGATGGTCACCAGCCATCGCGTCAATGTCGAGGCCTATCGTAGATATGGGCTGATCGGGCTGGACGACGACACCCACAAGGACATTGCCGGTTTCCATTTCAACAACACCACCAGCTATGTCTGGTGGAACACCGCATACGAGAAGGGCGAGCTGGCCACGGATGAAATGCTGGCAAAGCTCTCCGGTGCCGACCTGCTCGACCTGCTGGTTTCGAAGATCGGCCACTGGCATCCGGAGATCCTCAACCTCATCCGCCACACCGATCCGTCGACAGTGGCGCTGCTGCATGTCCACAGCTCCGAGCCTGTCGATCCATGGCCGACGAAACGGGTCACGCTGCTTGGCGACGCCATCCACGCCATGACCTATTTCCGCGCGCTCGGCGGCAACACCGCGATCTACGACGCCGGCTTGCTGGTGCCCGAACTCGTGGCCGCCAAACGCGGCGACAAGCCGCTTCTCCAGGCACTGTCGCACTACGAGGCCAGAATGCTGGAGCACGGCGCCAAAGCCGTGCGTTCTTCGCTGACGGCGATGCAGAAGAACGTGCTCTCAGGCCGCCGCCGTCAACAGGAAGCCGCCGAATAGCAGCCCGAAAAATCGCCTGACAGTGCTCCTACCTTACGCCGCTTCCACCAGGCTCGCCGACTGGAAGTCGTGCAAGAGGATGGCGATCTCGAAGCCGCGCCGCTGCAGCCAGTGCGCCGTCGTCGCCGCGCGGACGCCAAGCAGATCGTCGATCAGCACGATGCGGGCGCCGCGCACGGCGATGGTGCGATAGGCGACCCCGAGCAACTGCCCGCCCTCCGACGTGATCGACCCCGGAATATGCGCTTCGGCGAACTCTTCCGGCGTACGCACGTCAAGCAGGTAGGTTGTCCGCTTGTCGTCCCTCGCCCAGGCTGCGGCCGTCGCCGCATCGATGCGCGGAAAACCGTCGCCCTCGGCAAGCTTTGCGATGTGCTCCCCGGCGAAACGCTTGGCGTCCTCGCTGGCCGGACCATAGGCAGCGGTCCTGCCGGTTTCCAGCTCGAGGCCGGCCTCGCGCCACGCCTTGGTGCCGTCGTGCAGATAGGCGACCTTGTTGGGCACGCCGGCGTCGATCAGCGTCTGCGCGCCGATGATGGCGCGCGGCAGGCCGGCGCAGGAGACGACCACCTGCGTCTCCGGCGACGGCACCAGGTCGGCGAAGCGCAGCACCAGTTCGGCGCCCGGCACGCTGATGGCGCCCGGCACATGGTCCTTGTCGAACTCCGCCACCGTTCGACTGTCGAGGATCACCACGTCGGCGCCCTGGCCTTTGAGCGCTTCAAGTTCGTCTACGGTGATGACCGGCGTTCCCTTCTCGTCGCGGATCGCCAGCGAAAAATCGACGCCCGGCGTGTCGAAGGTCGGCAAGCCGTCCACGCCGCCTTTCGTCCATTCAGGAATTCCACCGGCCAGTGCGAAAAGCTGGCTGCGACCATGCCCGGACAACCGTTCGACAAGTTGCTCGGCAACGCAGCTGCCGTCATCGGCCAGCACGGTGCGCACCGATTTGCGCGGGATGAAGCGGTCGATCTCCGCTTCGACGTGATCCGCCGGCAGATTGGTGGCAAACAGCGGCGACGCGTATCCGACTGCCGCTCTGTCCCGGATATCCAGCACCGCCAGTTCCTCGCCATCGGCCAGCCATTGGCGAAAAATTTTCGAATCGATCGTGCTCGCGCTCATGAGGCCTTCCTCTGCTGATGTTCGGCAACGCCACGGACCGGACGCGCAAGGCCGAGATTCTCGCGCAGCGTGCTGCCTTCGTAAGCGGTGCGGAACAGGCCGCGCCGCTGCAGCTCCGGGATGACGAGATCGACGAAATCGGTGAGGCCCGTTGGCAGGATCGGCGGCATGACGTTGAAGCCGTCCGCCGCACCGCCGGTGAACCACTCTTCCATCATGTCGGCGACATCCTTTGGCGTGCCGACGATCTGGAAATGGCCACGTGCACCGGCAACGGCGAGGTACAATTGCCGGATCGTCAGGTTCCGGCTCGTCCCAGAGCTTCTGCGCCACGGCAACGAACTCTTCCGCGCGGTCGTAGCGGTCGGCATGGACGGGATGCTGGTCGCGGCTGAAATTCGCCGCCGCCGGAGCGTCGGCCGAGGTGACGACGTTCCAGCCTGTCCTGCCGCCGCTCAGATGGTCGATCGAGGCAAACAGCCGCGCCAGGTGGAACGGCTCCCAATAGGTGGTCGAGGCGGTTGCCACCAGCCCAATCCTCCGCGTGATGGTCGAGAGCGCCGACAACAGCGTCAGCGGCTCGAAATGCACGACATGGCCGGTGCGTTCAAAAGTCTCGATCGGCTGCTCGCCATTGCGCGCGCTGAGGCTGTCGGCAAGAAACACCATGTCGAAGAGGCCGCGCTCTGCGGTGCGCGCGGCGTCCGCGTAGTGCTGAAAACTCAGGCCCGGATTGGCCGGCACATCGGGATGGCGCCAGGCAGCTACATGATGGCCCGGTCCGCGGACGAAAGCGCCAAGCCTTATCTTTCGATCTTCAGTCATCAGCGGCTTTCAGGTTGATCGCAAAAGGGCGTTCCTATCTAGCGCCTGCCACCCCCACTGCGCGAAAGAATGCCTTTCGCCGACTGGCAATTATTGTTTTTTGACATCGGGTTGGGGCACAGCACGATGGTCGCCGCCGCAGTGATCGGCTAGAGCCACGCACCGTCGGCGTCACAAAGGTCCTTGATGCTTCATACCCCGTCCTCCCCACCGCGTTCGACCCCTCGTTCAATCATCATCATTGGCGGCGGCTTTGCCGGCGCGGTTGCCGCGATCAAGCTGCTCGACCGTTCGACCGAACCGCTGGCAATCACCATCATCGAGCGACGGGCAGAGCTCGGCCGCGGCGTCGCCTACAGCACCGTCGATCCACAACACCTCGTCAACGGCGCGGCGCGCATCTTCTCGCTGCACCCGGACGACCCAGATCACCTCGTCCGCTGGCTCCTGGCGAATGGGCCCAAGCATGGCTGGACACCGCCCGCGGATGTGCCTGACTCCAGCCCGCCGCGCTGGCTGTTCGGCAGCTATGTCCAGTCGGAGTTGACCAGAGCCGTCAGAGAAGCAGATCCGCGTTCCTTGCTGCGCCACATCAAGGCATCCGCCGTCGACATGCTGACCGGTCCGTCCGGAGTCTGCGTCGGCACCAGCGACGGCCAGCAATTGCTGGCCGATGAGGCCGTGCTGGCGACAGGTGTTTTTCAGAGCGAGCCGTCGGCCACCGAAGCACCAATCATCAACGATCACCGCTATGTCGCAAATCCCTGGGATTCGGCAGCACTGGACCGGCTCGCTGGCAGCAGGCAATTGCTGCTGATCGGCTCGAGTCTCAGCATGGTCGACTTCGTTGCCAGCATGGAGGCGCGCGGCTTCAAGGGCAGCTATCGCGTCGTGTCGCGGCGCGGACAGATCGTCGAGCCTCGGCGCAATACCGAAGCGTGGCGCGATTTTCTTGCCGGGCGGCCGCTGCCGAAAACCACGAGGGCGCTTCTTGCCTTGGTAAAGGCCGAACGCCGGGCCATCGAGGCCGCCGGGCTGGACTGGCAAGGGCTGCCTTTGACGATCCGGCCGTGGATCCTGGCTCTGTGGCAAGGCGCCACCGACAAGGAGCGCCTGAAGTTCGCACGCCATCTGCGCGCTTTCTGGGACGTCACCGCGCATCGAGCGGCGCCGCCGAGCTTTGAGCGCGTCGCACTGGCGCAAAGCCAAGGCCGTTGGGCGGGCGGCGCCGGACGGGTGCTGGCACTGCATCCGCGAGCCGGCGGCATTGTCGCCGAGATCCGCTGGCGCGATAGCGGCGCGGTCGAACGGCTGCGTTTCGACGGTGTCGTCAACTGCCGGGGCCATCAGGAGCATGACTGGCGGCGGATCGCCGATCCGTTTGTCCAGAGCCTGCTGGAGAACGGCATCGTCAGGCCGCATGCGACCGGGTTCGGCATCGACGCCACGCATGACGGCCAGGTGATTTCCGGCGACGGCAGGACCCACGGCAATCTGTTTGCCATCGGCCATCCGCTGCGCGGCGTCGCCTGGGAATCGAGTTCCATCGGCGAACAGCTGGCGCAAGCCATGGCCCTTGCCGGCCTTCTGGTCGGCTCCAGCCCAAGGCTGCGTGCTCTGGCCTGACCGTTCTGCACCTCAAGACCATAGAAACGAAAAGGGCCGCGTCGAGACGCGGCCCCTTTTCTTGCTGATGTCCGCCGGGTTCAGGCGTTCGGATCGATATATGCGTCTGCGAAACTGGCCGACAGGCCTTCAGCACCCGGCGCGTAATTCTTGACGGTCTTGCGGGCAATGATGATGGTCGGCGGTGCGATCAGATTGATGATCGGCAACTCGTCGGCGATGATCTCCTGGAACCTGAAGAACAGTTGCTTGCGCTTGGCATCGTCAAGCTCCACCGATGCGGCCTCCAGCAGCCGGTCGACCTCAGGGTTCTCGTAGTGCGCGCCGTTGGAGAATGGCAGCCCGATCTTGATGTTCTTCGACCAGTAGAGCCGTTGCGCGCCGGCGCTGGGGTCAAAGATGTTGCCGCAGGATTCCGTCGACAGGTCCCAGGTGCGATCGGTGTAGATGGTTTTGACATAGGTGCCGAAGTCGAACTTCTGGATCTCGGCGTCGATGCCGATCTTGGCTAGCGCCTGTTTGAGGAAGTCAGCATAGCCCCATGGGTTGTAGGGGTTGTTGGTGAGCCTGAGCTTGAAGCGGATGCCGTCCGCTCCGCGCTTGAAGCCAGCCTCGTCGAGCAGTTTTTCCGACAGCGCCGTATCGACGGTCGCCGCCTTCACATCGGGATCGAAATACTTCTTGTTGACGACGCTGATCGGTGTCGGCGACACTTGGCCATAGCCGTAGAACACGATGGCATTGATCGCATCCAGATCGATGGCATGCGCGATTGCCTGACGGACCTTCTTCTCCTTCAGGATCGGGTTTTCCAGGTTGATGATCAGCTGGTGCAGCGGGCCGCTATAGGCAAAGACGGTGCTATCGACGACGAACTGCGGCAACGCCTTGAACCGCTCCAGATCGGCAAACGCCACCGGGTTCGGGCCGATGTCGACTTCACCCGTCTCGAGTGCCGCGGCGCGCGCGCCGGGATCGGTGATGAAGCGGAAGATGATCCGGTCGAGATAGGGTTTTGGCGCATCCCAATAGGTCGGGTTCTTCTCGACGATGATGTGGCTGCCCTTGACCCATTCCTTGAGCACGAACGGTCCACTGCCGATGATCTGCTCGAAGGACGGATCGTCCGCCGGCTTCAGCTTCTCGTAGATGTGCTTGGGCACGACGGGCGATTCCGTCGCGGCCAGCCCCGAGATCAGCGCGGCGGACGGTTTAGACAGTTTGATTTTCACCACATGCGGATCCGACGTGTCGACGTCGGTGACATTCTGGAAGGTGATGCGTCCACGCGGATGCGCTTCACGCAGTCGCGAGATCGAAAAGGCCACGTCTTGCGATGTCAAATCATGGCCATCGCTGAATTTCACCCCCGGCCGCAGCTTGAAGACATATTCGAGCCCGTCATCGCTGATCGACCATTCGGTGGCCAGTTGCGGCCTTGGATTGAGGTCGTAGTCGTAGGCGAGCAGGCCGTCGAAAATCTTCGGCCCGATGGTGGCCGGTCCACCGGCGCTGGTGTTGATGGAAACGATCTGGTTGGGCTCGGGATAGTAGACGAAATTGAGCGTGCCGCCCGCCACCGGCTTGGCGTCTTCGGCAAAGGCCCCGGCAGGTAGGGCGGTACTCGCGCCGGCCAGCAGCAGGAACTGATTGAACAAGCGTCGGTTGATGGTCATGGTCGGTACTCCGCGTTTGCGCGATTTGTCTTTATGGGGAAAAGTCGGGATCGGTGGTTTCACGCACCGATCCAAGGCAAGGCAATCCGAGCGCCTATGCGTTTGGCGCGAGCCAGATCTGCGCGAAGCTGTTGTTGATGCCTTGCGCTCCGGGTGCGAAATCCCTGACCTTCTTGTTGGCAACAATCTGGGCACCGGCCGCAACGAGGTCGACCGACACCACGTCGTCATGGATGATGTGCTGGAACTTGTACCAGAGCTCGCGCCGTTTCGTTTCGTCGGGCTCGATTGCGGCGGCTTCGAGGATCTGGTCGACCTCGGGGTTCGCATAGTGGCTGGCGTTGGAGAAGACGAGGCCGATCTTGAAATTCTTCGACCAGTAGGCGCGCTGGACGCCGAGCGTCGGATCAAAGGTGTTCGACAGCGACTCAACCACCAGGTCCCAGGCGCGGTCGGTGTAGACGGTCTTCAGGAACGTCGACAGATCGAGCTTCAGGATCTCGGCGTCGATGCCGACCACTGCCAGCGACTGCCTGATGAAATCGGCATAGGACGCCGGCAGGAACGCGTTGTAGGCGAGCCGGAGCTTAAAGCGCGTGCCGTCGGCGCCGCGCGGATGGCCGGCATCGTCGAGCAGTTTCTCCGCCAGTTTGGGGTCGGGTTCGCGCGCCTTGATGCTGGGGTCATACCATTTGGGCAGTGCCGTGCTGATGGGACTTGGCGATACCTGCGCATAGCCATAGAGCGCAATGTCGACCAGCTTCTGCAGGTCGATCGCGTGGGCGATGGCCAGACGCACGTCGCGCTTGGTCAGGATTTCGTTCTCGTAGTTGAAGAACAATTGCTGCTGCGGGCCGGAATAGGCATAGGTGTTGGTGTCGACGACCAAAGCGGGGTTGGCCTTCAGCCGCTCGATATCGGCCAGCGGCACGGGATTGGCGCCGATATCGATCTCGCCGGTTTCAAGAGCCGCCGAGCGTGCCGCCGGGTCGAGAATGACATGCAGCACGACGCGGTCGAGGTAAGGCCTTGGCGCATCCCAATAGTTCGGATTGCGATCGAAGATCAGATGGCTGCCGGGCACCCATTCCTTGAGAACGAAGGGGCCGGTGCCGATCGTCTGTTCCAGCTTAGGCTGTTCTGCCGGCTTGAACGTTTCGTAGACATGCTTCGGCACGATCGGTGATTCCGAACTGCTCAGCGCCGTGATCAGATAGGGCGCCGGCTTCGAAAGCACGACAATGGCGGTGTGCGGATCGGGCGTCTCGACCGCTGTCACGTTCTGGTAGGTGATGCGGCCGCGCGGATGCGCCTCCTTCAGCCGGAAGATGGTGAAGGCAACATCTTCCGAGGTGAAGTCCTTGCTGTCATGCCACTTGACACCCTGGCGCAGCTTGAAGGTGTAGCGCAGGCCGTCATCGCTGATCGACCACTCCGTGGCCAGCAGCGGTTTCGGGGTGAGGTCGTAGGCGAAATCAAGCAGGCCTTCATTCACCTTGGGGCCGATCGCCTGGCCGGTGCCCGACGAGGTGTTGATGGCGATCAGCGACGTCGGATCGGGATAGTAGGCCCAGTTGAGCGTGCCGCCCTGAACGGGCGTGCCTTCGGCTGCAAAGGAAAGGCCGGGCAATGCGAAACTCGCACCCCCAAGCAGCAAGAGCTGGTTGAAATGACGACGATTGACAGACATGGTCTTGGGCTCCGGAAAACGGATTGCATCCGGCGGCCGAACGCACTCCGGCGCCTCGACGCAATGATCCCTGCCGTCGCGCAAAACCGGAAGAATGATTTTCTATCGTCGGCCGAAAGCGCCGCTTTGCACGACTGGTTCATTCCAGGCCTGCGAAGCCGACCGACACCCAAATCGGTGCTGCCCGTCTTATTTCTACAAGAATAGTAGACATTGCGATTTTTTAGATTTCCGTTCCCGCTGGCGCGACGCTGCGGCAAACGAAATTTTCCGCCGCGCGCTTTGGCGCAAAGCCCGCCCTCGTCGCGCCGGGTCCGAACGTGTTGAATGCGCCTCATGGTTGATGTCATTCGCGCCAAACCGAGGAAGCTACGACCGACGCTGGCGAGACTTCCGCCGCTGACCTCGCTTCGCGCCTTTGTCGCAACCGCCCGCCATCTGAGCTTTACGCGAGCGGCGGAAGAACTCCATGTCACGCCCGCCGCCATCGGCCAGCAGATCCGCCAGCTGGAGGATCACCTGGGGCAACCGCTGTTCCAGCGCAACCGGGGCGAGCTTTTGCTGACCTCGGCCGGTCAGGCGCTGATGCCCGGGCTCACCGAGGCTTTCGACGTCGTTGTCGAATCGGTCGCGCGTATTTCCGGCGACGAGGAGGATGCGCCGATCAAGGTGTCGGTCGCGCCCTCCTTCGCCAGCAAATGGCTGATCCCGCGCCTCGACGCGCTGCGTGAGGCGGTGCCCGGACTCGAAGTACTGGTCGATGCATCGACAAGGCTTGCCGACTTTGCCAGCGAAGATATCGACTGTGTCATCCGCTACGGCTCGGGCGCCTATAGCGGCCTCATCACGGAACGGCTGTTCTCGGAAGCGGTGCTGCCTGTCTGCAGCCCCGAATTTGCCCGCACGCACGGCCTCTTCCGTGGACCGGAAGGGCTGCGTAACGCGCCGATCCTGCATGAGGACGGGCCGGAGCGCGATCCAAGTTGCCCCGACTGGAAGGGCTGGCTGCGATCCAACGGCCTGTCCGGCCGCCTTGTCGACGGCGGCATACGGCTTAGCCAGTCCTCGCTGGTACTCGACGCCGCGGTTGCCGGCAAGGGCATCGGTCTCGGCAAATTCCGACTGGCCGAGCCTGACCTTGCGGCAGGGCGGCTGGTCAGCCCTTTCGGCTCGCCGCAGCCGGTCGAGTTTTCCTATTACTTCGCGACGACGCCACACAAGGCGAAGCTCGCGACCGTCGAGCGCTTCCATGGCTGGCTGAAGGCTGAGGCGCGAAGGGTTGGCGCACTCGACTTCACACCGCCGGCAGCACTGCCGGCGCGCATCGCCATCGTTGCCGCCGAATAGCCTTGGCTATTTAAGCTTGAAGCCCAGCGCCTTGAGCGCATCACCCAGGCGATCACGGCCTTTCAGCGCCGCAGTGCTGCCGATGCGGTTCGACATCAGTTCGGTCCAGTCGACAACGGGCATCGACTGCTCTTGCTGAAAGGTGCGAAGCGTCAGGTTGTACGCTGCGAGATCGTCCTGATCGAAGCCTGACTGATAGCGCTCGCGATGCAGCACAACACGCTGCGGCAGTCTGGGCTTGATGTCGGTCGCAGCCAGGAGATCGGGACAGCCAACGGTCAGGCCGAACACCGCCACGGTTTCCGGCGGCAGGCCGAGCTCTTGCGCCACGGCCTCAGGATGATTGCGCATGGCGCCGATGTAGCAGGAGCCGAGCCCGAGCGCATCGATTGCCACCACGGCATTCTGCGCGGCAAGTGCTGCGTCGATCACGGCCAGCAGAAAACTCTCATGATAATCGAGCCCCTCGCCCGCCCGGCTGTTTGCCTCGGCAATGGCGCGCAGCCGTGACAGGTCGGCCAGCCAAACCAGCAGCAACGGCGCCTGCTCGATATGGCGATTGACCGCCGCCAGTCCGGCAAGCCGCGCCTTGCGCGCCGGATCCTCGACGGCGATGACGCTCCACGCCTGCAGATTGGACGAGGTCGGCGCCGACTGGGCGGCAGCGATGATCAGTTCGAGCGTCCCTTCGGGCAGAGGCCTGGCGAGATAGTTGCGGACCGAGCGATGTGAAAGGATCGCCTCGAGGGCTTCGTTCCAGTTTGCAGTGTTCGCCTCTTGCGGCGCCCGGTAACGCCGCCTTAGTGCTGCTTCACCGCGCAGGTCGGCGTCGGAAGGGCGGATGCTGAAAGCGGCTGGCTGTGGCATTGTCGTCCCTATTTGGCGATCTGGCTCGTTCGGTGTTCTGACAACCCACGTCATTCAACAAACGCGGCTTGGACCCTATTGCGCAATAGCGGGAGCAACTGGTCGCCTTGCCGCTTGATCTCGGAAAGATACGGCGTGTCCGAGAGCACGAAATGCGTGATGCCCAGATCCCGGTACTTGCCGAGCGAACTGGCCACGTCGGCGGCCGAGCCGACCAGCCAGGTGGTGCCGGCGCCGCCGCCGCCATATTTGCCCGGCGCAGTGTAGAGATTGTCGTCCAGCACCTCGCCGCGCGTGTGCAGATCGAGCAGACGCTGCTGGCCTACCGCTACCGCCCGACCATGATCATTCCAGCCGGCGCCCTGGCCCTTTGCCATTTCGGCGACCTTCGCCTCGGCGTCCGCCCAGGCCTGCCCGGTGGTGTCGCGGACCAGCGTGGTGACCCGCAACCCGAATTGTAGAGGCGGGAGGTCCCGGTCAAGTTCCCGGCTCAAGGCCTTGAGCCGCTCGATCCGCTCCCGGACGCCGTCGAGCGGCTCGCCCCAGAACAGCTGGACATCGGCCTCGCTGGCCGAGACGCGCTCGGCCGCCTCCGACGCGCCGCCGAAATAGAGCCTGGGATGGCGACGGTTTCCACGGACAGGGATGCGGGGCATGACGGTAGACCCGGTGACCTTGAAGTGCTCGCCGGCAAAGGTGACGTTCTCTTCGGTCCAAAGTCTGCGAACCAGCCGCATGAACTCTCTGGTGCGGGCATAGCGATGGTTCTGCTCGCCTTCGCTGTCGCCATAGGCAGCGAGGTTGTCCTTGCCCGACACTATGTTGATACGCACGCGACCGCGGGTCAGCTGGTCGAGCGTGGCGACCGCGGATGCGAAGTGCGCTGGCCGCCAGTAACCCGGGCGGATCGCGATGAGCGGCTCGAAGGAGGTGGTCCGCGCGGCGAGCGCGGCGGCGACGGTAAACGTGTCGGGCCGACCCCAGCCGGTACCGATCAGCGCGCCCTTCCAGCCGTGTTCCTCAAGCGCCTTTGCGTGGCTGGTCAGCGTCTCCAGGCTGTTGTGGTCCTCGACGGCCGGCTCGCCGCGGTGACCGGGATCGACCTGATTCGGGATGTACCAGAGAAATTCGGGATCAGCGCTCATTGTCGGGCCTGTATTTTTGTCGGGCGTGGAGGTCAATGGCGGTACCTTCCGCGCCGTTATCGTTTGATGATCGTTCAATGGGTGGCCCCGAGCAACCCTGACGCCTTGTGTGGCTGCGGCGCGAAACGGCTTTCAGGCCTGATAAGGCCGAGATGGTCGCGCAGCGTGCGCCCTTCATAGTCGCTGCGAAACAGGCCGCGCCGGCGCAGGATCGGCACGACCGTATCGACAAAGACTTCCAGCCCGGTCGGCAGCACGTCAGGCATCAGGTTGAAGCCATCGGCGGCGCCGGCGACAAACCATCTTTCGATATCGTCGGCGATCTGCTCCGGCGTGCCGACAACGGTGCGGTGGCCGGTACTGCCGTTGAGCGCCCGGATCAGTTGGCGAACGGTGAAATCGTTGTTGCGGGCAAGTGCCAGCGTGGCCTTGAAGAAGGTGTGGCCGCCGTTGGGCGGCAGGGGGATGACGTCAGGCAGCTTCTCGTCGAGCCTCAGCCGCTCGCGGTCGATGCCGAGCACGCCCGACAGCCGCGTCAGGCTGTAGTCGAGCGGGATGCGGTCCCACAGTTCTTCCTGCCGCCGCTCCGCTTCCGCCTCGGTGCTGCCGATGATGGTAGCCAGACCGGCGAGGTTGAGCGGCACGCCGCCGCTTCTGCCACGGGCGACAGCCCGGGCCTTCAGCTCCTTTGCGTAGGCGAGCGCCTCCTCGAACGATTGCGACGCGGAAAACACCGCTTCGGCGTGGCGCGCGGCGAGCTCCTTGCCGTCATCGGAACCGCCGGCCTGGATGACCACCGGATGCCCTTGCGGCGAGCGCGGCACATTGTGCGGCCCATGCACCGAAAAATGCGCGCCCTCGTGCTCGATGGCGTGAACCTTGGCGGCATCGACGAAGCGCCCACTGGCGACGTCGCCGATGAAGGCATCGTCCTCCCAGCTGTCCCACAGCGCCTTGACTATTTCGGTGAATTCGGCGGCCCGCTCGTAGCGCCCGCCATGATCTATCGCGCCGGTCAGGCCGAAATTGCGGGCCGAGGCGGGATCGGCCGTGGTCACGATGTTCCAGCCGATGCGCCCGCCGCTGACATGGTCGAGCGTCGCGAAACGACGGGCGATGTTGTAGGGCTCGTTGAAGCTGGTCGATGCCGTCGCAATCAGGCCGATGCGCTCGGTCGCGGCGGCTATCGTCGCCAGCACGATGGTCGGTTCCAGCGATGTAATCGGCCGATAGTCATCCGAAATTGCCGCCTGATCGGCAAAGAATATAGCGTCGAGCTTGGCGCGCTCGGCGATCTTCGCCACCTGCACATAGTGGTCGACGGTGAAGGCGGCATAGGGGTCGACCCCGTCCATCCGCCATGCCGCCGGCGAGAAGCCGGCGTGCAGGATGTTGACATTGAGGTGGAGCTGTCGGCCGCTCATCGAAAGACGCCGGGCTCGGGATAGGCGCCAGTCAGATACCAGGTGCCGACGGTGCGGGCCTTGTATTCGGCGGGGTTGTGCAAGGTGTGGATGCGCGCATTGCGCCAGAAACGGTCGAAGCCGTATTTGCGCACCGCCGAGCGCGCGCCCATCACCTCGAAGATCTCGGCGGTGACTTCGAGCGCGACATTGCCGGCCAGCACGTTGGCCGCGGCAACTGCAACCGCCGCTTCCCCGCGCTCTTGCTCGGTCAACGCCTTGCCGCGCGCGATCGCATGATCGATCGCCGCCGCAGCGCGATCAGCCAGCACCGTTGCCGCCCGCGTCTTGACCCAGAGCTCGCCATATTGCCGCTTGATCCATGGATCGTCGATGTGGCGCTCGACGCCGGAATACATCCACGGTCGCGAGCTGTTGAGCGTGTAGTCGCGTGCCGCTAGCAGTGCGCCCTGGGCGGTACCGATGAAGACATTGAGCAGCACGCTTTGCTGCTGCAGCGGGCCGATGGTGCGGATCGGCAGCGACGCGTCTACCCAGCCGCGCACCAGTTCGTTGTCATGGATCCTAACATCCTTGTAGGCGACCTTGCCACTGCCGGTTTGCGTCTGGCCGATGCCGTCCCAGTCGTCGAGAATGGTGATGCCCTCACGATCCGCCGGGATGGCCGCGAACTTCCGCTCGCCGCTGACCTCGTCTTCCCAGGAGGTCGAAAGATAGTCGGCGACATGCGAGCCGGAGGCGAAGGGCTTGAAGCCGCTGACGATCGTCCACTCGCCATCCTTGCGGCCGAACAGCGTCTTGGAAAAGCTGTTGCCGGTGTTGCCCCAGAACCAGTCGCCCGCAGCCGAACGCCGCAGCAGATCGGCTGAGCGCGGTTCGTCCGAATTGAGCCTTGCGGCGATCAGCGCGCTGAAATGGTAGCCGTAGATGTGGCCGATCGAGCCGTCGACCTTGGCGAACTCGCGGCCGATCTTCAGCGCCGTCGAATAGGGTTCGCCGGCGCCGCCGAATTCCTTGGGAATGACGATACTGAGCAGGCCGCTCTCCTTGAGCAGGCGGATCTGTTCGACGGGCCTGCCGCCAAGCTGGTCGCGCTCGACCGCGTCGCGGGCAAAGATGTCGCGCAGCTCGACCGCCTTGGCGATCCATGGATTGGAGGTATCGGGATCGAAGCTCATCAGGTCACTCATGCAGATGCGGGAAGCCGTGGCGCTCGGCAAGCAGCGCAAGAATGCGCCTTGTGTCGTCGGCAAAGACCTTGCCCTTGGCGGTCGGTAGGTCGGCTGGCGGATCACTGCCGACGACCAGCACCGGCAGCGACTGGTGGCGTTCGCCGAGCGCATCGATCACCTTACCCCTCGGCCTTGCGAACGGCACGCGCTCGACGTCCAGCCTGGCAGCAAGATCGGGAAAGGCTGCGAGCAGCCCTTCGACCTTGTTGGAATAGGGGCAGACGAAGGTCTGGCCCGGATGCTTTGGGTCGGCGAAACCCGGCTGGATGAGAAAGAGCGTGTCGCGCGCCATCGGCTCATTCCTATTCCGCCGCCGCCGCGGCATGCCGCGAAAAACGGTTTGCCGGCCGCTTCAGGCCGAGATTGTCGCGCAAGGTGCTGCCCTCATACTCCCGACGGAACAGGCCACGGTGGCGCAGTTCCGGCACCACCAACTCGATGAAATCCTTCAAGCCGCCGGGCATGATCGGTGCCATGATGTTGAAGCCGTCGGCGCCGTAATTCTCAAAGCGCTCTTCCATCGTGTCGGCGATCTGTTGTGGCGTGCCGACCACCTGCCAGTGGCCGCGAGCGCCGGCGATGCGCAAATAGAGCTGCCGGATCGTCAGCTTCTCGCGCCGCGCCAGATCGATGACCAGCGCCTGCCGGCTCTTGCCGGCATTGGTCTCCGGCAGTTCCGGCACCGGCCCGTCGAGCGGATAGGCGGTCAGATCGAAGCCGCCGGCCAGCGCCGAGACCAGACCGAGGCCCACTTCCGGCTGGATGAGATCCTGCAGCTGTTCGAACTTTTCCTGCGCCTCGGCTTCGCTGCGGCCGACGACCGGAAAGATGCCTGGCAGGATTTTCAGATCATCCTCTGAACGGCCGTACTTACCGAGCCTGCCCTTGACGTCGGCATAGAAGGCGGTGGCTTCATCGAGCGTGATCTGCGCGGCGAAAATCGCTTCCGCGGTGCGCGCCGCCAGCTCCTTGCCGGGGCCGGACGCACCCGCCTGGACGACGACCGGATGGCCTTGCGGCGTGCGCGGCGTGTTCAGCGGACCGCGCACCTCGAAGTGCTGGCCCTTGTGGTTCAGCACATGCAGCTTCTCCTTGTCGAAATAGCGCCCGCTCACTTTGTCGCGCGGGAAGGCATCATCCTCCCAGCTGTCCCACAGCCCAAGCACGACATCGGCGAATTCCTCGGCGCGATCGTAGCGGTCGCCGTGCTGGATATGCGTATTGTGGCCGAAATTGAATGCCGCATCCGGATCGGACGAGGTGACGAGGTTCCAGCCGGCGCGCCCGCCGCTCAGATGGTCGAGCGACGCGAACTGGCGGGCCAGATTGTAGGGATCGGAATAGCTGGTCGAAGCCGTGGCGATCAGGCCGATGTTGGTGGTCACCGCCGACAGCGCCGACAGCAGCGTGATGGGCTCGAACGGATAGACGCCGCTATGCGCCTTGCGGCTGGCAGCCTCGAGATTGCTCAGCCGCGCCGCGACGCCATCGGCAAAGAAGATCGCATCGAATTTGGCCGCTTCCGCGAGCCTGGCCAGTTCGACATAGTCGCCGAGGCTGGTCCCCTCGGCCGCCTGTGGATGGCGCCATGCCGCCACATGGTGGCCGGTGAAGAGAAGAAACGCTCCAAGCTTGAGCTTGTCCTTGCGCCTGGCCATTTTCCGCGCCTCCTCAGCGATACAACCCGCCGACCGGGAATTCCCCGGTCAGCAACCAGGTGCCGATGGTGCGCTTCTTGTATTCGGCCGGGTTGTGCAGCGTGTGCGTGCGCACATTGCGCCAGAACCTGTCGTAGCCATTGGCCTTGGTGGCCGAGCGGGCGCCCATCACCTCGAAAAACTCGCTCGATGCGTCGAGACCGATTTGCCCGGCATAGACATTGGCGGTGGCAAGGTCGATCGCCGTCTGTCCGCGCTGCTCCAGGGTCAAGGCCTCGCCCTTGCCATAGGCGGCATCGAGGCTGCGCGCCGCCACATCGGCGAGTTCGGCGGCAGCCAGCGTGCGGATATAGAGATCGCCATATTTGCGCTGAACGAACGGATCGTCGGTGTGGTTCTCATAGCCGGAATAGACCCAGGGTCGCGATTGCGAGACCGTATAGTCGCGGCCGTCGCTCAGCGCTCCTTGCGCGCTGCCGACGAAGAGGTTGAGCAGGACCGCCTGCTGGAAGAGTGAAATCAGCGTCTGGAACGGCGTCAGCGGCACGGCGGGCGAGCCGATCAGTTCGTCATCACCGATATGCACATCCTTGAACGTGACTTTACCGGAACCCGTCTGCCGCTGGCCGACGCCATCCCAGTCATCCTCGATGACGATACCTTCACGATCGGCCGGGATCGCAGCTGCCAGGCGGTCCTGGCCGTCTTCCCATGCCACCTGGATATAGTCGGCGATGTGCGAGCCGGAAGAGAACGGCCGGAAGCCGTTCAGGATCCAGCCCGAGCCGTTGCGCCTGGCCGTAGAGGTCTTCGACATGGCGTTGCCGGAATTGCCCCAGACCCAGTTCTCGCGGGCCGAGCGTGTCAGCAGTTGGTCCTTCTGCGCGTCCGTACCGCGAAATAACACGCCGTTGAGCGGCAGATGATGGTAGCCGTAGAGATGGGCTAGCGAACCATCGGTGCGGGCAAATTCGCGCACGACGCGCAACACCGACAGCCAGGGCGCGCCCTTGCCGCCATAGTTTTTGGGAATCTGCGCCGACGGCAGTCCACTTTCCTTGAGCAGGCGGATCTGCTCGACCGGTCGTCCACCAGCCTTGTCGCGCGCCACCGCATCGCGATCGAAGATGGTGCGCAGCTCGACCGCCGTGGCGACGAACGGGTCGGAAAGGTCAGGGCTGAAGGTCATCGGCGTTTGTCCATGGAAATGCGTCTATTCCGCCGCAATGGTCTGTGCCGGTCGCCAGACGGCAGAGGCGTAGGCCTCCTCCCCGAACTCGGCCGGATGGCTGCCGGTTATCCGGCTCTCATGGCTGTCGAGATCGGCAAGGAAGAGATCGCGGCTGATGCGGGCGACGACAGCCGGCACGTCGCGCCTGATAGAGGGAACATCGCCGATCGGCAGGCCGAAACTGACGAAGCCGCCTGGATTGAAGACGTGGATGTTCCTCAGGAACGGCGCCTCCCCCAGCGCTTTCTCGAGGAATTCATGGCCGAGGCCGAGATAGGGATGGGCGCCGAAAAATTCATCCAGTTCGCCTTCCGCCGGCGCGTATTGGTCACGCCACAGCCGGATCGAGGCGGCGAAATTGCTAAATTCCGGCTTGCGCGTCGGGTCGGCGAAATAGCCGGTGCCGGCGATGACGAAGTCGAAAGCGAACGTCTCGGCGCCGATGTCGGTGACGACCTTGCCGCCGTCGATATCCGCATTCGTCCAGGGGGCACCGAGATGCAGGTGGAAATTCTTGTGCCGCACTACCCGCTCCACGGCATCGGGCGGTGGCGTCGAACCGGCCTCGCGGAAGCGCAGTGCCTGGCGCCAGCGCACCGGATCGGGCAAGCGCGGATAGTTGTCATAGGCGCCGGGATAACCCCGCACGCGGTTGATCGGCACGCTGGCGATACTGGTGCGCCGCGCGAACAGGCGCACCGATTGCGCGCCGGCCTCAAGGGCTGTCCCCGCCGCATCGAATGCCGAAGCCGCCGACCCGACGACAGCGACCGCTTTGCCCTTGAGCGAGGCAAAATCGATTGCTGCAGAACTGTGTGCGACAAAGCCCTGGGGCAGAGCAGCGAGCACCGCCGGTATCATTGGACCGCCGCTGCCGCCAAAGCCATTGGCCAGAATGATCTTCCGCGCCGTTTCGATCAATGGCGTGCCGCCGGCATCGAGGTGGAGGCGAAGATACCCGTCAGCCGGCTCGATGCGAAGGAGACGCGTGCCGTAGCGAATGCCAATGCCGAGAAAGTCGCGATACCATTTCAGGTAATTCGCCCAATCCGTCCGCGCGATGCGGTCGAAGCCTGCATAGGCTTCGGCACCATGGCGCGCTTCGTACCAGGATTGAAAGCTCAGGCCCGGCAGGCCGAGTTCCGGTCCCGGCAGGCCCTTTGGTGTTCGCAGCCGGTTCATCCGCGCATGCGTGAGCCAGATGCCGGCCTTGCCCTCATCCGGCGCCGCATCGATGACCGTGACCTTGCCGATGCCGGCCCGCCTCAACGCGAAGGCGAAGGTCGCGCCCGTCTGCCCGCCGCCAACGACAAAGACATTGTGGTCGATGCCCTCCCGATCCGGCACCCAATTTTGCGGATCGGGACCGATCAGTCGAAGTGTTTCGCGGGCGTCGTGATCTGGATCGGACGGTAAGGCCATTTCGGTCCTGGCTGAAGTTCAAGCGTTACACCAAACTCCGCCCCGGTCGGCAAACAGTCCAGAAATGTCTGCTTTGATTGCCCGGTAGTTTTTTTCACTTGCATCCAACGGCACAATCGGAGCGTCACCGGGCTGCTGCCGGATATTCGGCACCACCTGCAATCCGTGATGACAAGCGAACAATTGGCGCGCAGGGCTGACATAATCTGAACGCTCGGTTGCCCGCGTCGATTCCGCTGCAATTCTTGCCCGTTGAAAGGAGTACGCTGCGTTTCCGACACTTCACCCAAGTAGGGGTCGAGCCCACGTGTGTAAAAACGCGTCATGCACCCGAAAGGAGACCTCGAGGACTTCGATTGGTGGCGGCTCTCACCACGCCTTGAGCTGCACCGGCGTCAAGTACACGGCGCCGTCGCGGTCGCGATTGAGATCTATTTCAAAGCACGACCGATGGAAAACGATGCGGTTGGGGACATTACCGATTACCATTCTCATGATTTCCTCAGCCTTTACCTGTCCGGGCTGGGTAAGAGAATTCTGTCGGAATTGGCTGCCAGATCCGCACAGATCAACCGAACTGGCAAGCGCATTTTGAGACTGCGGCCGAGTTCAGAACCCGCCTAATTGCACGTCGTTGCCGCCGATTGCCGCAGGCATCCTTGCAGGGTATTTCGAACCCAGGGGGCTTGGGCTAGGTGTGACAGTGCCATCAACGAGACGGAGAAAATTGACGAACGGGCCCCAAAACCATTTTGCCCAGAAGCCATAGATTTACCCGATAACGCTCAACTCAAACTCAAATAATTAGGCGTAAGGTATTGATATATAATAAACTGGTGGGCCCGGAGGGACTCGAACCCCCAACCAAGCGGTTATGAGCCGCCGGCTCTAACCATTGAGCTACAGGCCCCACGCGCGCTGGATTAGTGTTTTTCCTTGCGCGGCACAAGGCTTTCCGGACGGGCTGGCCGAGATCGCCCAAATCAGCCCATATTCGCGCCCTAGTCGACAGGCGCGACTGGATCGCACACCGAGGAGATTTTCATGACCAGACATATTTTGCCGCTCGCACTTGCCGCCGCGATCGCTTTTCCGGCGATGGCAAGCGCTGCCGATTCGCTGCCCCCGCCCCGCATCATCGTGTCGGGTGAAGGCCAGTCGACCGTGGCGCCTGACCTGGCGCTGCTGACGCTCAGCGTCATGCGCGAGGCCAAGACCGCACGCGCGGCACTCGACGCCAACAACGACGCCATGGCCGCCGTGATCGCGGCAATGAAGTCGGCAGGGATCAAGGACCGCGACCTGCAGACCGCCGGCATCCAGATCAACCCGCGTTACAACTACACCAACAAACCGGACGGCAGCCAGGAAGCCGAGCTTGTCGCCTACCAGGTGACCAACACACTCTCGGTGCGCATCCGCGACATCGACAAAACAGGTGAGATTCTCGACAAGGCTGTGTCGCTCGGCGTCAATCAGGGCGGAGGCATTTCGTTCTCCAACGAGGATCCGAAAGCTGCCGTCACCGAAGCCCGCAAGAAGGCGGTCGCCGATGCCATGGCCAAGGCCAAGACGCTGGCCGAAGCCGCCGGCGTCAGCATAGGCCGGGTGCTGGAAATCACCGACCAGAACGTTGCGCCGGCGCCGATGCCGATCAATGCAAAGGCCTTCGATGCGGCAGGCGCCGCGGTTCCCGTGCAGGCCGGCGAGAATGCCTACGCCGTGCAGGTAACAGTGACATTCGAGCTTAAGTAGCAGGCCGCCGGGCTGGGCGCGGTTCTGCTGAACCCGTCGGCCGGAACCGCAGATTTCCGACATGAAAAACCCCGGAGGACTGGCCTCCGGGGTTTTTCGAGCCGCACCTTTCCGCGGAGGGAAAGGGGCTCCTGGCTGACCCTAGAAGGGTCATGCCGCTACTCCAGGTACTCCAGGCTGATCCTGGCAGAGGAACATGCCTCCGGATCGACCTTCGCAGAAGGTCGTATCCCAGACTGATCTTCGCAGAAGATCAGTCTGGTTCTCTTAGCGATAGATAACCGGGCAGCCGCGCTCATTGGCGAACACGACCACTACGCGATCGCCATACTGGCGGCCGGCGACCTTCACCACGCGGCGATTGACATCGACGATGCGGACGCGGTGCAGGCCCATGCGCTCGGCCTTGTCGAGGGCGCGGTCCGGCGAGCAGCGGCGCCAATTGCGGTCACGGCGAAAGCCGTCCTCATCGTCGCCGGTGTAGACGCCGACGCGGCGGTCATGGTTGTTGCCGAAGCCGAGATAGATCGAGTCCGCCTGGGCGGGCACTGCGGCAAGGGTGCCGAGAGCTACGAGACCCGAAAGGGCTGCCGTCTTGAATGAGTTGAACATTGTCTTCTCTCCTTGTTGAGGGCTTGCGCCCGTCTTGGTCGAACCGATGGGGGGAGAATGCTCCTTGCAATCTGAACTCTTCGCGAACCGGCCGTTCATTTTCGGTTAATCTGCCCGACAGGCCAAAAGCAACCGCCCCTTCCACCGCTGCAAACGATCCTGACCGTCAAAAACGTCCAATGGCGCGGAACGCCCTATGGCAACGTCCGTTCCAGAATGCTCAGGGCTCGTCGTCGAGCATATAGTCGAAATAATCGTCCGGCTCGGCCAGATCGGTCTCACTGGCGCGGACGCGGCCGCGCATGGAGATGCCGGCATCATGAACGGTCTCGGCACTTCCCGACACCAGCCTGTGCCACCAATAGAGGTCGTGCCCCTCGGCAACCAGCCGGTAGGCACAGGTTTTCGGCAGCCACGTGATGGTGCGCACATTCTGCGGCGTCAGCCCGACACAGTCCGGCACGCGCGCCAGCCGGTTGGCATAGTCAGAACAGCGGCAGCTTTGCCCATCGAACAGCCGGCAGCCGACTGATGTCCAGTAGATCTCGCCGGTATCCTCGTCCTCGAGTTTAGACAGGCAGCATTTTCCGCAGCCGTCGCACAGCGATTCCCACTCGGTGGGCGTCATCGCTTCCAGCGTCTTGGTCTTCCAGAACGGCGTTTCCATTATGGGTCGAGATGTGGCCTCCGCATGCGGCAAGGTCAAGCTGTTGTGTGACTTCAAGTTCCGGCCGCACCATAGGAAAAACATGAAGTTGCCTTCAAAACGCCGGTCAATCGTCCTTGGGTGCGGGTAATGCCTGCAAACCGGAACCAATCCGGTCAAGGACAGTTTGGGCAGGGATGGGACCCCACAAGGAGAATTTAAGATGAAACGCCAACCACGGGTACTGGCAGGTACGGCACTTGGCCTGCTTATGGCATCCGCGCCGTTGGGCGCATCCCCGTTGCAGGGCAACGCCGTTTTCGGCCCCTTGCAGCACACGGCCGCGCCACTGATCCTGGTCCAGGACGACCCTGCTGCAGATGGTCAGCAGACCGACCAGGAACTGCCGCGCAAAAAGAAACGCCAGCAGGCCGAACAGGCAGCGCCGGCCGCCGAGCAGCCTGCACCGGCTGCAGAGCAACCCGCCCCTGCCGCCGAGGAACAACAGCCGCGCAGGAAGAAGCGGGATCAGCAGCAGACCGAGCAGGCCCCGGCCGAACAGGCCGCACCTGCCGCCGAGGAACAGCAGCCGCGCAAAAAGAAGCGCAATCAACAGCAGCAGATCGAGGCGGCGCCTGCGGATGAGGGCGGCGCCCAGGCAGCGCCGGCGACCGATGAGCAGCCGCTCAAGCCACGCAAGAAGAAGCGTGACCAGCAGCAGATCGAGGCAGCACCGGCTGAACAACCGGCCGAACAGGTAGCTCCGGCAAATGAAGAACAGCCGCTAAAGCCACGCAAGAAGAAGCGCGACCAACAGCAGATCGAAGCGGCGCCCGCTGAACAGCCGGCCCAGCAGCCTGCCGAGCAGGCAGCGCCCACCGAACAGGTGGCGCCGGCAAACGACAACAAGTCGGGCAAGAAAAAGCGCAAGCAGGATCAGCAGATTGAGGCCGCGCCTGCCGACAAAGCGCCAGACGTCAAAGTTGCGCCTGCCGGAGAGCCCGCGCCGCAGGCCGAGCCGATTCAGCCCCCGGCCGATCAGCAAGCGGCTCCCGCCGAAGGTGAACAGCCGAAGGATCAGGCGAAAAAGCACGGCAAAAAAACTGTCGGCGAACAGCCGGTGACGGGCGAACAGCAGCCTGCGACCGGTGAACCACAGCCTGCGGAGCAACCGGCCAATGCCGAGCAGCCCGCGCAACGTGAGACGCCGGCGCAAGGCGAAGCCACGGCCAACCCCGACGAAGCACCCATCCTGGACAGCCAGAAGGATGCCAGGCGCAAGCACCGCAAGGACCAGGGCGGCAACAGCCAGAATGGCGACGGCCAAAATGGGAACGGCCAGAATGCTGGCGGCCAGACGGGCGAGCAGCCCGCGCAGGGCGGCACCGAGGCGCAAGCCCCGAAGCCGGCTCCGGTCGACCAGGGACCGCCGCCCACCGACGACAAGTCAGCTCAGCAGGCAATTCAGCCAGAAAAGATCGCCCCGGTGACGGAGGAAAAAGGCAAACGCGTCGAGCGTGCACCCGATGAGAACGTCCGCGACCGCCGGCGTCCGAAAGGCGTCGACGTCGTCAAGGAACTCGGCGACCGCGTCATCCTGCAGTTCAACAACCAGACGATCGTGGAAAGCAATGACGCTCCGCGCATGCACCGCGGCGCCAGGAATGTTTACTATGAGGAACTGTCGGGCGATCGCTCTCGGGAAATCGTCGAGCGCGACAATGGCATCCAGATCGTCACCATCCGCAACCGCAATGGCGACGTCATCAGGCGATCGCGCATCACGCCGGATGGGCACGAATATGTGCTGAGCTATGTCGACGAGCGCAGCTATGACGACGACAATGACTGGCGCGATCCCGGTGACGACCTGCCGCCGATGCGGCTCACCATCCCGCGCCGCGAGTACATCCTCGATTCGGAAGATGTCGAAAGCCCGGACGATTATTACGAGTTCCTCGAACAACCGCCGGTGGAGAAGGTCCAGCGCCTCTATTCCATCGACGAAGTGAAGCGTTCGGCGCGCGTGCGCGACATTGCCCGTCGCGTCGACCTCGATACATTGAACTTCGAGTTCGGCTCGGCCTCGATATCCGACACCGAAGTGCAGAAACTGGAAGGCGTCGCCACGGCCATGGAGAAACTGTTGAAGAAGAACCCGGCCGAAACCTTCCTGATCGAAGGCCACACCGATGCGGTTGGCACGCCGGAAGCAAACCTTGCTCTGTCCGACCGGCGCGCTGAGTCTGTCGCCGAAGCGCTGACCAATGCCTTCGGGATCCCGCCGGAAAACCTGACCACTCAGGGCTATGGCGAGGAATACCTGAAGGTCAACACCACGGCGCCCAACCGCGAGAACCGCCGTGTCGGCATCCGTCGCATCACCTCGCTGGTGGCACCGGTGGCGAGTAACAATTGATCTGCTTTCCAATGGCTTGAGCAGCTTTCTGGAATCAGATCGACAACAAGGACCCATCCCGGCAGATCGGGATGGGTCGAGCTGCGGACAGCAATCCCGGTTCAGCAAGAATTGTACTGGTATTAGAACCGGCTCATTGAATAGAGCGGCCGCCCTCCCCAGATTCAAGCCTGGGCGTTCCCTGCCCCGTCCCGACTCCAGCGGGATGCATTGAACCCCGCCGGCCCTCCCGGCGGGGTTTTTTTGCGTCGCAATTTGCCTTGCAAACTGCGGCAAGCTGATCGAAATACCCCAGTCGACCTCAGAAAGCTGACCGGAACCGCTGCATGAAACGTCTCGAACTCGCCATCGAATCGATCATCCTCGCCTCACGCTGGCTGCTGGTGGTTTTCTACATCGGGCTGGCCCTGGCGCTCGCCGTCTATGCGCTGTCCTTCGGCAAAAAACTCTACGAGTTCGTCATGGTCGCCTTCACACTCGACGACACCGACACCATCCTGAAGATGCTCGGCCTCATCGACGCCGCACTTGTCGCCTCGCTGGTGGTGATGGTGATCATCTCCGGCTACGAGAATTTCGTCAGCCGCTTCGACGACCAGGATGGCGGTGTGCACTGGCTGGGTACGATCGATGTCGGTTCGCTGAAGGTCAAGGTCGCCTCGACCATCGTCGCTATTTCCTCGATCCACCTGTTGCAGGTGTTCCTGAATTCGTCTTCCTATACGATCGACCAGCTGATGTGGCTGACCATCATCCACCTCGCTTTCGTCGTCTCGGCGCTGATGCTGGCCTATATCGACCGGCTGATGGGACTGAGCAAAGGCAAGAAGGGCGAGGAGTGATGAGCCCCTTTCTCCCCGTTCATGGGGAGGTGAGGCTGGTCCGCACAGCGGGCGAAAAGCCAATTGCTTGGTTTTTCGAAAAACGCCGGCAGGTGGATGAGGAAGCAGCGCCGTCGGCCCGTGATTTCCGTCAGTAGATGCTTTTGACGTTCGTCGGCGAATTGGCAAATACCGCGTCCGGCACGAAAAAGTCGCCGGCCAGCGGCCCGGTCGCGCCCGGCGCATAGACCGCGAAATCGGTCACGCCCTCGGCCCGCAGCACCTCTTCATCGATGTAGAAATTGCCTGATGTCTCGCGCGATGAGCGCATGAAGATGGCGTGTGCGGCATCGGCCATGATGTCGGGTAAGCGGCTCATCGCCGCCACCGTCGCGCCGCCGAGCAGATTGCGCACCGCAGCCGTGTCGATGGTCGAGATCGGCCACAGCGAATTGACCGCGATGCCGTCCTTGGCAAACTCGGCGCTCATCCCCAGCGTGCACATCGACATGCCGAACTTGGCCATGGTGTAGGCGACATGGTTCTTGAACCATTTGGCCTTCATGTCGAGCGGCGGCGCCAGATTCAAGATGTGAGGATTGCTTGCCAACTTCAGGTGCGGAATGCACATTTTCGACACCAGGAAGGTGCCGCGCGTGTTGATCTGGTGCATCAGATCGTAGCGCTTCATGTCCGTCTCCAGCGTGCCGGTGAGCTGGATGGCGCTGGCATTGTTGACGCAGATATCGATGCCGCCGAACTTTTCGACGGTCTTGGCAACCGCCTCAGCCACCTGCGCCTCCTCGCGGATGTCGCACAAAACAGGCAGCGCCTTGCCGCCGGCCTGCTCGATCTCCTCAGCTGCCGAGTAGATCGTGCCCGGCAGCTTCGGATGCGGCTCGGCGGTCTTGGCCGCGATCGTCACATTGGCGCCGTCGCGCGCAGCTCGCAGCGCGATCGAAAGACCGATGCCGCGCGACCCGCCGGAGATGAACAGCGTCTTTCCCTTGAGCGACATGTCTTGGCACCTCCCTTGCTACATCACTGACGCGAACCATTGCGCGGCGGCAATGCACTGCGCAAGGCCTCGGCAGCCTGCAACGGGTTACGCAACGTAGGCTCAAACGGAAAAGGGGGTTAGACCAGCACCAGGCCCTGCCGCATCGCGATCGCGATGGCATCCGTGCGGTTCGCAGCACCCAGCTTGATCAGGATCGCGGCGACATGGAATTTCGCCGTGTGCACGGAAATGTTCAGCCGCCGGGCGATCACCTTGTTGGGTGCGCCTTCGGCGAGCAGCGCCAGCACTTCCGTCTCGCGCGGTGATAGCGCTGGTCGAAGGGCGGCGCCGTCGTCAAAAGATTCCTCGCCAAACAGCCCGCTATCGGTTTCAGTTCCGCTCGCTATGTGATCGAAACCGCCATGACGATCCGGCGTCGAACGCCCATCCCTTGACACCCGGTAGCCGGCCGCCGCCAGTCTGACGGCAGCCGCGATCAGATTCGCATCCGACGCCAAAGGCAGCACGGCAAGCACCCGGTTTTCCGGCCGGCCAGCGCTCGCGGATAGCAGCACCCGTGGGATTGCGCTGTTGCCACCATCGGCCCGATCGAGCCAGGCCGCACTGTTCGCAACAGCGTCATCGACGACAGCGACGTCGACAATCCCGCTGCCGGCCACGACCGGAAGCAGATCGTCCGCCATCGCAAGCGAAGCCGACAGGCGCTCGGCACGCGCGGCATCGTGCAGCGCGATCAGCACCACGAGCTGGCGTCCGCCGCCCGCCACCTCCGGCCCACCCGCCTCCGATCCACTCGCCTCCGGCCTTGTCAGCGTCTCGCTTTCCATCGGCCCTCTCAGCTCAGCGGCTTTTCACCGACGGTCAGCGCGACATCGCGCTGCTCGCCGCCGCGCACCACGCCGAGCGTCACCGCGGCACCCGCGCTATCCGGCCCGAGCTTTCGGATCAGTTCGCGCGGGCCGTGCACGGCCTCGCCATTCCACGCCACGATGATGTCGCCCAGCGCAAGGCCGGCGGCCTTGGCCGGACCATTGTCGTCGAGGCTCATGACCATGGCGCCGCGCGCCGCGCCGTCACGGATCGGGTGCAGGCCGGCGCCGAGATAGCCGCGCGCGACATGGCCCTTTTCACGCAGCGTCGCCACGGCCCGCTCGACCGTCTCATAAGGCATGACCAGCGCACGACCACGCGGCCCGAACAGCAGCATGCCGATCAGCGCGCCCTTGGCGTCAAGCACCGGCCCGCCCTCGAAACGGCCGCCGGCATTGACGGCGAGATTGATGCGCCGATCAATGGTGCCGCCGCGCATCGAGCGCCAGGCGGGGCCGACCTCGCCGACCGAACCCGAGACGGCCAGCGCCGAACCCTGACTGCCGATGGCGATGGCAAGATTGCCGGGCCGTACCGCGTCAGCCTTGGCGAGCGCAGGCGCCGCGACCGCGCCGGCCGGCTTCAGAAGCGCTACGCCGGTCGACGGATCGCGACCGACCAGTTCGGCCTTCACCGCTTCGCCCGAAGCCAATGTCAATTCGATCTCCTCACCGGCCTCGACAGCTTCCTCGGCGGTGACGAAATAGCCGTCACGCCAGTGGAAGGCGCTGGCGGTGCGATGGTGATGGGTGGTGAAACTTGCCGTTGCCGGCGCAGCCTTGGCGGCGAGATCGGCGATGGCCTCGGAAAATGCATAAAGGTTGAAGTCACTCATGATGATCTCCTGGGTTTTCTCATGCCCCAGATATCGCTCGGCAGTGCGCCCGGAGGTACTCGTCTGACGGCTAGTTACTGGTTTGACTGGCCATCTGGTCAGGTCGCGGCAGTTCGAGCCGCTCCGCACATATAGTCATCATCGCGCCTGAAAACACGGAGCCCCGCCAATGGCCCTCGCCGCCCACAAATTCGAGACCGACGACACACTGCTCGACGCCTATTCGACGACAGTCGCCGACGCCGTCGACCGCATCGGCCCAGCCGTCTGCCGCATCGAGCGCGTCGGTGGCCAAGGTGGCCATGGCTCCGGCTTCGTCATCACCCCGGACGGGCTGGTGGTTACCAATTTCCATGTCGTTGGCGATGCCAAAACGGTGCGCGTGTCTATGCCCGACGGCGCCTCCAGCGAAGGCCGCGTACTAGGCCGCGACCCCGACACCGACATCGCGCTGGTGCGCGCCGATGGCAGCTTCACCGAAGTCGCGCCGCTCGGCGATTCCAAGCGGCTGCGGCGCGGCCAGATCGCCATTGCCATCGGCAATCCGCTCGGCTTCGAATGGACCGTAACGTCAGGCGTGGTCTCCGCACTTGGCCGTTCGATGCGCGCCTCGACCGGGCGGCTGATCGACGATGTCGTCCAGACCGATGCCGCGCTCAATCCCGGCAATTCCGGCGGACCGCTGGTGTCGTCGGCAGGCGAAGTCATCGGCGTCAACACCGCCATGATCCACGGCGCGCAAGGCATCGCCTTCGCGGTCGCTTCCAACACCGCCAACTTCGTCATTTCGGAGATCATCCGCTTCGGCCGCGTGCGGCGCGCCTTCATCGGCATCTCGGCCGACACCACCAGTTTGCCGCGCCGCGCAGCGCTCCTGTCGCAGGTGACCACTAGTACTGCGGTGCGGCTGCGCAGCGTCGAGAAAGACGGACCCGCGGCGAAGGCCGGCCTCAGGGAAGGCGACATCATCGCGGCGATAGACGGTCGCCCGGTCACCGGCGTCGACGACCTCGTGCGCATGCTCGACGCCGAACGCATCGGCCGCGAGACGCTATGCACAGTGGTGCGCCGCACCGGCGTCAGCCAGGTGACGGTGACGCCGGTAGCAAGGGCGAGCTGAGCCTTTATCGAGGCTTGAGCACCCGCCCGAGCAGCGACACCAGCAGTCGCGCAAGGTCACCGGTCGGGTCGAGGTCGGGATCGTAGATCGTCATGTCCAAGCCGGTGCAGCGCAGGTCCGCTGCCAGCGCCGACAGAATGGCAACGAGTTCATCGGGGTCGATGCCGGGGCTGCCGGGCGAATCCACCGCCGGCATCACCGTCTGGTCGAGCACATCGACATCGAGATGCAGCCAGTAGGGACAGCCGGCGCGCGCCAGCGTCGCTCTTGTCTTTTGCAACACTCCAGTCGCGCCGAGTTCCTGCGCGGCAAAGACGTCGATGCGCGTCACGGCGGTCGCATTGATGTCGGGCCAGGCAAAATCGGCATCGCGGCTCTCGCGTTCGCCGATCTGAACCACCGCCTCGTCGGCGACGAGCGGACCGACAACACCTGGCCATTGCGCCAGCAAAGCCTCGCCGCGTCCGGTGGCAAGTGCCAGATCCATGCCGGCAACCGAGCCGAGTGAGGCATTGACATCGTAGTTGCCGGGATGGCGGAAATCGCTGTGGCCATCGACATGGACCAGGGCGACTGCGCCCGAGCGCCGCGCGGCGACCAGTGCGCCAAGCAGGATCGAGCAGTCGCCGCCGATGATCAGCGGGAACTCGCCTTGCCCAAGCGCACGGGTGACGATCTCGGCAAGATCGAGGTTGAAGCGGCGGATCGCCGGACCATTACGCAGCCTAGTGCCCGGTTGCGGTTCGGTACTGTAGGCGGGTCTGTCGAGATCGACCACCCGCCCCGGCGCCAGCGACTCGATCAAACCAGCTTCGCTCAGCGCCTGCGGCGCACGCCAGGTGCCGGGCACATGGCCCGGCTCCAAGGGCCGAAGGCCGAGATTGGATGGCGCACGAACAAGGCAGATGTCACGCATGCGGCAGGCCCAGCTTCAACATCACCAACATAGACCGCATGGTGCGGGTCCGGCCACAGCGGCCGGAGCCGCTGCCGACATTTGCTGCCATCGTTCAGCCTTCCGCCGCGCCCGCCGCGAATTGCGCCTGAAATTCCGGGCCGAGCGGGATCGGCTTGATGATGTCGATCAGCACGCCATTGGGATCCCTGGTGATGAAGTGGCGCTGGCCGAAGGGTTCGTCGCGCAGCGGGCACAGGATCGGCAGGCCGGCCGCAACGATCCGTTCATAGACAGCGTCAGGATCCCTCACCTCGAAATTGATCAGCAGCCCCGATGTGCGGCCGCGCCCCTCCTCGGGGATCGTCTCGTGGTCGCCCTGGACGATACCGAGATTGACCCGGCGATCCTCGGCAGACTGCAGATGCACATACCAGTCGCTCGCAAACAGCGGCTTGAAGCGGAAGTGATTGATAAAGAAGGCTTTTGTGCCGGCTACGTCGCCCGTCATCAGCACCGGATAATAGCTCGTCGTCTTCATCTTTCTTTCTCCCGTCAGCCAACATACAGTTTGCATGTAATTCGAAATAACATACAGGCTGCATGTATGCAACGAGAAACCCCGCGCCGCTCCAACCGCGACCGCACCGAAGCGACGCGCGCCGACCTGATCGCCGCGGCGCGCAAACTGTTCATCGAAAAGTCCTATGCCGAGACCGGCACGCCGGAGATCGTTGCGGCCGCCGGCGTCACCCGCGGCGCGCTCTATCACCACTTTGCCGACAAGCAGGCGCTGTTTGCCGCTGTGGTCGAGCAGGAGGCGGCGGCGGTGGCGCAAGAGATCGAGCGCGCCTCGCCGCGTTCTTTGTTTGCCCGCGATGCGCTGATTGCCGGCTCGGACGCCTATCTCGCCGCCATGCGCGCGCCCGGCCGCACGCGGCTTTTGCTGCTCGACGGACCGGCCGTACTTGGCCGCGCCGCCATGGATGCGATCGACAATCGCCACGGCAACCGGTCGCTGCGCGAAGGCCTGGTTGCGGCAATGCGCGAACAGTCGATGACCAGACTGCCGGCCGATGCGCTGACCGCTTTGCTCGCCGCTGCCTTCGACCGCGCAGCACTTGCCGTCGAGGCCGGCGCCTCGGCCGAAGACTATCGCGCCGTGCTCATGGCTCTGATCGATGGGCTGTCTCCGGCTCATCCTCAGGCAGGTCGTCCGGGTCGAACTCGTTGAAGCAGCCGAGCTGGCGTTTGAACTGGTCGATCAGCCAGGCCGCCGCCGGTTTCGGGCTGCGGTCGGCGCGGTGCATGGCATAGAGCGATGAGCGCACCTCGCTAAAAGGTTCAAGGTCGAGTTCGACCAGCCTGCCGCTGGCCAAATCGTCCGCGATCAGCCAGCGCGGCAACCCTCCCCAGCCCAGCCCCTCGCGCATCAACGTATGCTTGATACGCACATCTGTCAGCCGCCATGTACGATAGGCAAAGACGCCGAAGTCGCGTCCCTTGGTGCGTTCCGACTGGTCGCTGACAACCAGCTGGGTGTGCTCTCGCGCATCCTCGAGCGCCACCGGTTTCGGCAGCAGTGCCAGAGGGTGGGTGGGGGCGGCAGCCAGCACGATCGACATGAAGCCGATGCGCACGAGATGCACGTCGACCTCGCCCAGCAAGCCACCGATGCCAAGATCCGACTGTCCGCTGACGACATGGTCGGGGATCAGACCGAGCGTGCCGATATGGAGTCGCATCATCACGGTCGGGAACTGCGCCTCGAACGCCTTCAGCACGCGCACCAGCACTGGCGAGGGCAGCGCCGCGTCAACCGACAGCGCAACTTCAGCCTCCAGCCCCTGATGGTGACCGTCGGCACGCGAACGGATGCGCTGCAGCACGCCGACCATGCGCCGGGCGTCCTCCAGCATCGCCCGGCCGATTTCGGTCAGCTGCGGCTCGCGCGTGCCCTCGCGCTCGAACAGTTTCAGGCCAAGCTGCGCTTCAAGATTGGCGATGCCGTAGCTGATGACGGACTGCGCGCGGTTAAGCTTGCGGCCGGCGGCTGAGAAGCTGCCGGTGTCGGCGACCGCAACCAGGATCTGCAATTGGTCGAGCGTCGGATTGGGCTGCACGGCATACCTATTTTATGGATGGATCATATAGATAATATACCAGTTTTTTGAATGGGTCGGTAGACCCATATCAGGCGGGAGAAATCAATTCCCACTGGAGAGAACCACTATGTCTATCCTGCTTGTAACCTCGAGCCCGCGCGGCGCTGCCTCGCACTCGACCCGTATCGCTACCGAATTCGCTGAAAAGCTCGTCGCCGCCGACCCGTCGAATACGCTCGTCGTACGCGACCTCGTGGCCAACCCGCTGCCGCATATCGACACCGATTATGCGACCGGCATCTACACCCCCGTTGAAGCCCGCACGCCGCGCCAGGCCGAAGTCGTCGGCGTCTCCGACATCGTGCTTGACGAACTGTTCGCAGCCGACACCGTGATCCTGGCCACCGGCTTCATCAACTTCAACATCTCCTCGACCCTGAAGTCCTGGGTCGATCACATCTCCCGCTCCGGCAAGAGCTTCTCTTATGGCGAGGGTGGTCCCAAGGGCCTCGTCACCGGCAAGAAGGTCTATATCGTACTCGCCTCGGGCGGCATCTATTCCGAAGGTGCGGCCGTGCAGTTCGATCACGCCATCCCCTATCTGCGCGGCGTGCTCGGCTTTCTCGGCATGACCGACGTCGACGTCATCCGGATCGAAGGCGTCGGCATGGGTCCCGACGCCGTGACCGCCGCGCTCGCCAATGCGACCGCCAAGGTCGATGCCGTGGTGGCCAAGACCGCGAGCGCGCAAATCGCCGCGTAAGCACACCCCGTCATTCGCATTGAAAAGGCAGGCGCTTCGGTGCCTGCCTTTTTCCTTGTCAGGCGGCGCGATAGGTTGCGTGTCGAAAACGGATCTATCGCGTTACTAGATTGCCGCGCAACGCCATTGGTTATTCGGCCTGTCTGCGTTATCGGTCGCTGATGTTCCTTTCCGTCGCGACAACCCATCATCCAGCCACAGATCTCGGCTTCTTGCTGCACAAGCATCCCGAACGTCTGCACGAGACTGACCTATCCTTCGGCAAGGCCTGGCTGTTCTATCCGGAGGCGACCGATGAGCGTTGTGAGGCTGTGCTTCTGCTCGATGTCGATCCGATAGGGCTCGTTCGGGGCAAAGGCCAGGCAGAGGGCTTGCTGGATCAATATGTAAACGACCGACCTTATACGGCATCGTCTTTTCTGTCTGTGGCTTTGAACAAGGTACTGCGGACAGCGATGACCGGCATCTCGAAGGAGCGCCAGCAACTGGCCGATAGCGACCTCCCGCTCGAAGCTGTGGTGACCCCGCTGCCGATGCGTGGCGGCGAGGCCCTGGTTCGAGATCTATTCGAACCGCTGGGATGGACCGTCAACCTGGCGCCGGTCGAAACTGTCGGATCTGGCGCGGGTGGACCACGATACGGTCATCTGAGGCTGACTGGCACCGGCCGCCTAAGCAGCCTGCTCAACCACCTTTATGTCCTGATCCCGGTGATGGACGACACCAAGCACTACTGGGTTGGCGAGGCCGAGATTGACAAGCTGCTGTCCAAGGGCGAGGGCTGGCTGGAAAACCACCCAGCCAAAGACCTGATCGTGCGCCGTTATCTGCGCAACCGAGGTGCGTTGGCCCGCATCGCCCTGGAGCGGCTGGCTCCGGAGACGGCCAATGAGGTCCTACCCCCCGAAGCCCGGGCTGCACCTGAGCAAGCGCTGGAGGCGCCCATCCGGCTGAACGACCTGCGCATGGACGCCGTGGTGCAAGCCATTCGGACGACCGGAGGGACCAGTGTTGCAGATTTGGGGTGTGGCGAAGGCAAGCTGCTCTATCGGCTCGTGCGCGAAAAATGGGTCCACAAGCTGTTCGGGCTCGACCCCGCTATTCGTGAACTGGAATGGGCCGCCAAGCGTCTCAAACTGAACGAGTTCGGGGGACCGCCTGAAGACCGGGTCACGCTGCTGCACGGATCGCTGACATATCGCGACAGCCGATGGGCGGAAGCCGACGTCGCGGTGCTGGTCGAGGTCATCGAACATCTCGACGAAGACCGGCTGCCAATGATCGAGCGTATTATCTTCGGCGAGACAGCGCCAAAATTCGTGATCGTGACTACGCCGAACGCTGACTACAACCCCTTGTTCCCCAGTCTGGCCGCCGGCGCTTTTCGCCATCCGGATCACCGTTTCGAATGGGGCCGGGTTCGGTTTGAAGCCTGGGCGGCCAGGATCGGCGAGATCTATGGCTATAGCGCCGCCTTAAGTGGCATCGGAGCCGTGGACCCCGTGCTCGGCGCGCCGACGCAGATGGCGGTGTTCACCCGATGAGAGAGCCAGACAAGACCGACCTCACCATCCCTGACTTCGCCCTCGTCGTGCTGATCGGCTCGACGGGATCGGGCAAGTCGACCTTCGCCGCCAGGCACTTCCTGCCGACCGAAATCATCTCGTCGGATCGCTGCCGCGCGTTCGTCAGCGACAACGAGACTGATCAGGATGTCTCGGCCGACGCTTTTGATTTGGTGCGCGAAATCGCCGGCAAACGGCTCAAGCATCGAAAGCTGGCCGTCATCGACGCGACCAATGTGCGACCCGCTGATCGCAAGGCGTGGGTCGAGCTGGCGCGCAAATGGCACGCTTTGCCGGTCGCCGTGTTCATCGATCCGGGTGTTGATGTTTGCATCGCCCGCAACGCCCTACGAGCCGATCGTCCCTTCGGCCCCGGCGTTGCCCAGCGCATGACGACCGAAATTCGCAAGGGCCTCGGCGGCCTGCAACGCGAAGGTTTCCGTCAGGTCTGGAAGCTCACCGGCGAGGCCAGTATCGACGCGGCCAAGGTCTCGCGTCAGCCTTTATGGACCGACAAGCGCGACGATTGCGGTCCTTTCGACGTCATAGGTGATGTCCATGGTTGCGCCGACGAACTTCAGACCTTGTTCCGTCAGCTCGGTTACAGCATCGCCTGGTCCGATGGCCATGGCGATCGGACCGTCACTGTGACGCCGCCAGAAGGCCGCAAGATCGTCTTTGTCGGCGACCTCGTCGATCGTGGTCCCAACGTGCCCGACGTCTTGCGCATCGCCATGAGCATGGTCGCGGCGGGAACCGCCTACTGTGTCCAGGGCAATCACGAACGCAAACTCAGCCGCTGGCTGGAAGGCCGCAAGGTCACGATCGCCCACGGCCTGCAGCAAACCATCGACCAGTTGGACGCTCAGGATCGCGGCCTGCGAGAGGCTTTGCCGGCCTTCCTCGACAGCCTGCGCAGCCACGTCTGGCTGGACGGCGGACGCCTCGCCGTGGCACATGCCGGACTCAAGGAAGAGATGATCGGGCGCGGTTCCGGCGCGGTGCGCGAGTTCGCCCTCTATGGCGAAACCACTGGCGAAATCGACGAATTTGGCCTGCCCGTCCGTGCCGACTGGGCAGCCGCCTATCGGGGCAAAACCAGCGTAGTATACGGGCACACGCCGGTGCTGTCGGCGGAGTGGGTCAACAACACGCTTTGCATAGACACCGGCTGCGTGTTCGGCGGCAAGCTGACTGCCTTGCGCTGGCCGGAACGCGAACTGGTCGACGTGCCGGCAATCGAGACCTGGTCCGAACCCGTGCGTCCCCTCGGTGGACCGGGCCTTGGCAAATCGGCACAGGCCGATGCCGACGGCGTGCTCGACTATCAGGATGTCTCTGGGCGACGCTGGATCGAGACCGAACTGAAAGGCAGGGTTGTCGTGGCCGAGGAGAACGCGTCGGCGGCACTTGAGGTGATGAGCCGCTTCGCGCTGTCGCCGCAGTGGCTGGTATATCTGCCGCCGACAATGTCGCCATCCAAGACCAGCAGCCAAGCCGGCTGGCTGGAACGCCCCGAGGAAGCCTTCAGTCATTTCCGCGAGCGTGGCGTCACCCAAATCCTGTGCGAAGAGAAGCACATGGGTTCGCGGGCAGTCATCGCTCTGTGCCGAAACGCGCAGACGGCGCGCGACCGGTTCGGGGTATCTGGCGACAAGACAGGCGCGATCTGGACCCGGACCGGACGCTCCTTTTTCAGCGACAGCGGCATGACGGAGCGCCTGCTCAATCGCCTGCGCGCCAGCGTCGACGCTGCGGATCTATGGCAGGAATTGAACAGCGACTGGTTGCTGCTGGACACCGAGATCATGCCATGGTCGGCCAAGGCAAGCAGCCTGATTGAAAGCCAGTACGCCCCAGTGGCAACGTCTGCGGCCGCTGGGCTCCAGGCCAGCCGCGAAGCGCTGGCCCGTGCGATGGCACGCGGCGTGGATACGGCTGCGCTCAAGGCTCGTATTGAGGACCGCGCCGCGCGTGCCGCCAGATACGCCACTGCCTGGGCGCCTTACGTGTGGCCGGTCTCGGGCGTCGACGACCTGAAAGTCGCGCCGTTCCACCTGCTGGCAAGTGAGGGATGCGTCTGGTTCGACCAGAACCACGTTTGGCACATGACGCTTGCGGACCGTCTGGCTGCCGGGGGCGGCGTGGTAACGCGAACGCAATGGCGGATGGTTGACCTGGCCGATGCCGGTTCTTGTGCGGAGGCCGTCGCCTGGTGGGAGACGCTGACCGACTCAGGCGGCGAAGGGATGGTAGTGAAGCCGCACGACTTCGTCAGCCGAAACAAGAAGGGGCTCATGCAACCGGCGCTGAAAGTGCGCGGCCAGGAGTATCTGCGCATCATCTATGGCCCCGAATACGATGCACGGGACAATCTCGTGCGCCTGCGCGAACGAGGCTTGGGTGGCAAGCGCAGCCTGGCGCTCAGAGAGTTCGCGCTCGGTCACGAGGCACTGAAGCGGTTTGTCGCCAAGGAACCGCTGCGACGTGTTCACGAGTGTGTTTTCGGCGTGCTGGCGCTGGAGAGCGAGCCAATCGATCCGAGGCTGTAGGCTACCCGAACATCCTCTCGCCTTGCTCGTCGACCAGTTGCATGCCCTTCTTGATCGAGATGTCGACGGCGTCGTCCAGTCCGGCAAAGCGATCGGCGCGGATGAATTTGTGTTCCTTCATCACGCCGTCGACTTCCTTCGAAACCACGCCGCAGGTCTGGTATTGGCCCCCCTCCGCCTTGTAGGGCGTGGCGCTGATCAAAAATCCCTTGTGCTCAACCTGCTTTGCCGGTGCTGCACTCTTGGGCTCGCCCCCCTCACCGCCACCACCGAAAAGACGCTTCAGAAAAGACATGGGGCTTCCTCCAACGGCAATCATCCTGCACCACGTCTCGCGGTGCAGGATGATTTTCAGTACCGTTCCTCAGTCGAACGGGCAAGCGTTCTCGCCAGGGGTCAACCGCGCGATAGCGCTTCCAGGGCTTCAGCGGCGGCTTCCAGGACTGCAATCGCCTCGGCCTGCTTTTCAGCCGACGCGTCGACGAGATCGCCGAGCGCGGCACGCAGCCGGTGACGCACGGCGCGGAACTCCTCGCGGGCTTCCGAGCGACCCCGTCCACCACGCCGTCCGCCTTCCTCGCCGTCGTCGTTCCAGCCGAACCAGTCCCGCGCTTTCGCCATCTTGCGGCCGAAGCGCTCGAGATGCTCCAGCACGCCGTCGATCATCTCGCGGTTCTCGGCAAGATGCGCCTGGCCCGCCTCGGTGATCGAAAACACCTTCTTGTTGCCGTCGGCGGCTGAAGCCGCATAGCCGGCCTCTTCCAGGAAGGTCAGCGTCGGATAGACGACGCCCGGGCTCGGGCTGTAGATGCCGCTGGTGCGCTCTTCCAGCGCCTTGATGATGTCGTAGCCGTGGCGAGGCGCCTCGGCCAGCAGCGACAGCGTGATCAGCTTGAGATCGCCGTCGGCCAGCATGCGCCCGGCGCGAAACATGTCGCCCGGGCCGCCGCGTCCACCGCCACGTCCGCCGTGGCCGAACGGACCAAAGCCGCCGCCCCCTCTTCCACCAAATTTGCCTGCCATGTGCAGGAATGCGCGCTCGGCGCGCTCGCCAAAGGGATGATGTCTATGCATGAATTGCTCCTTGAGTTATATCTTACGATACATCTTAATTAGGCTTGCCCCGCCGACGAGTCAAGATATATCTTACGATGTATCTAAAGGCGGCGCCAGAAGGTTGATTTCGCCGCCGCCGGCAGCTAGAAAGCGCGTGAGGGCCAAAACCTCTCCGTAAGCGTCTGACGTCAAGCAACGCATCCACCCCGGTCTTTCCGGGCAGTTCCGCCGGAAACCCGGCGCAATGGATGCCAAATGCGACGGACCGGATGTTTCAGGAAAATCCAAAAATGACCACGAACCGTAAGCGCGGCAAGCTGCCGGCGCGCTATGCCGCGATCGTCAGCCCGCTGGTGCTGTCGCTGCTGATGACCTTCATCGTCTCGTTCATATCGACGCTGAAAAGCCTTGGACTGCAACCTGATTTGCCGGCTGTCTGGCTCACTGCCTGGGGCCTGTCCTGGCTGGTAGCGTTCCCAACGTTGCTCATGGTGCTGCCGGCGGTGCGCCGCATTGTCGGCTGGCTTTGCGAGCCGGCGTCCCGGTAACGCCCATGACGGTGAGGCCCGCAGATTCTTCGGGCCTTGCCTCGCTACCAGCGGCCCTTGCGCCGGTTCCAGGCATAGAGAAGATCGGCGAAACGATCATAGGCCAAGCGCGTCAGCGGCAGCGCGACCGGATTGCCGAAGAGCGTCGCCAGCCAGCCGTCGCCCGGCGTCGCCCGCCAGACGGCAACCGCGACATCGGCGCCGACCAGCAGCCTGCCTTCGGCATCGGTGGCATGCAGCCGGCGGCGTATGTCCTCCAGCGAGGCGCTGTAGCCAGAGAGCGCCGCCGGTTCGAGGTTGATGTCGCGGAATTCGATCCGCCCGGCCTTGATCGCCTCGATCAGCCGCCGTTTCTGCCGGGTGATGCCGCCATCGCAAACCGGGCAGCGTGTGTTGTACCAGACGGTCAGCGCAGGCTTGGACATGGCGCGACTATCACCCTGACGGCACGGCCCCGCAATATGACGCCGAGCCGCACGGACCCGCGCCCAGCGCTATCCAAGCGAGGCGACGATCTCGCGATAGGCAAATTCCGGGAAAGCCTTGAGCGTTCGCGTCTTGACGCTGCCACCCGTTGCCAGCATCAGGGCGAAACGAGCAAGCACAGCATCGTCGGGCGCCTCGATAATCGCCACCATGTCATATTCGCCCATAGTCAGGTAAAACGCCTTGAACGAGCCGCCCATGTCGGCCAGTTGCTTCTTGGCGGCATCGAGCCGCTTCGGCGACTCTCGGATATTTCTGGCGCCCTGTTCCGTCCAGTTCATCAGCAGGATGTAGGTTGTCATCACACACCTCCCTCCGGGGCCACGGAGCACGGCTGAGGACATCAGCCGGGGCGGACATCCGGTTTTTCGCCCAGAACATGCATCCGACCAGGCAAGTATCCTCCCGACGGAGATGGGCGACAAGAGCCTTCACCCGGGCAACAAAAAGGGCGCCATCGGCGCCCTTTTCGAATGCTGGTCTGTTGCCGGTATCAGCTGTCGAGGAAGCTCCTCAGCTTGCGGCTCCGGCTCGGGTGCTTGAGCTTGCGCAGCGCCTTGGCTTCGATCTGGCGGATACGCTCGCGCGTCACCGAGAACTGCTGGCCGACTTCTTCCAGCGTGTGGTCGGTGTTCATGCCGATGCCGAAGCGCATGCGCAGCACCCGCTCCTCGCGCGGCGTCAGCGAGGCGAGCACCCGCGTGGTGGTCTCGCGCAGATTGGCTTGGATCGCCGCATCGATCGGCAGGATCGCCATCTTGTCCTCGATGAAATCGCCCAGATGCGAATCCTCTTCGTCACCCACAGGCGTTTCGAGCGAGATCGGCTCCTTGGCGATCTTCAAGACCTTGCGCACTTTTTCGAGCGGCATTGCGAGCTTTTCTGCCAGTTCCTCCGGCGTCGGCTCGCGGCCGATTTCATGCAGCATCTGGCGCGACGTGCGCACAATCTTGTTGATCGTTTCGATCATGTGCACCGGGATGCGGATGGTGCGCGCCTGGTCGGCAATCGAACGCGTGATCGCCTGCCGGATCCACCATGTCGCATAGGTAGAGAACTTGTAGCCGCGGCGGTATTCGAATTTGTCGACCGCCTTCATCAAGCCGATATTGCCTTCCTGGATCAGGTCGAGGAACTGCAGGCCGCGATTCGTGTATTTCTTGGCGATGGAAATGACGAGGCGCAGGTTGGCCTCGACCATTTCCTTCTTGGCGATAGCGGCTTCGCGCTCGCCCTTCTGCACCTGGTTGACGATCTTGCGGAATTCCAGGATCGAGATCGCCGTCTCGGTGGCGAGGTTCTGGATTTCCGAACGCAGATCCTTGATCGCGTCCTTCTCGTTCTTGGTGAATTCCTTCCAGCCGCGCGAGGTCAGATTGCCGATCGAGCGCGTCCAGTTCGGGTCGAGCTCGGAGCCCTGATATTCCTTGAGGAACTCCTCGCGGCGCACGCCATAGCTTTCGGCCAGGCGCAGCAGCTTGCCTTCGTTCTGCACCAGCCGCTTGTTGATGTCGTAGAGCTGCTCGACCAGCGCCTCGATGCGCGCCGTGTTGAGCGACAGCGACTTCACCGCCTTGATCAGCTGGTCCTTCAGCTCCTTCAGGCGGCGGTCCTGGCTTGGCGACAGCGTGCCGGTCGCGGCCAGACGGTTCTCGACCTGCTGGTCCTGCAGCTTGCGCAGCTTCTTGTAGGTGTCGGCGATGACGTCGAGCGTCTCCATCACCTGCGGGCGCAGTTCCGCTTCCATCGCCGCCAGCGACAGGCTCGCCTCGTCCTCGTCTTCCTCGTCGTCATCGACCAGGCCGCGCGTGTCGGCGCCGACATTGGTGATGTCGTCTTCCTCGTCGCGTCCACGCCTCGGCTTGTCCTCGGCCTTGGGCGCCTCCTCGATGCGCTCGACCACCGGCGCCTGCTTGGCTTCGGGGCCGGCATAGGTGGCTTCGAGGTCGATGATCTCGCGCAGCAGGATCTTGGATTCGTTGAGCTCGTCACGCCAGATGATGATGGCCTGGAAGGTCAGCGGGCTTTCGCAGAGGCCCGCAATCATCGTCTCGCGGCCGGCCTCGATGCGCTTGGCGATCGCGATTTCGCCCTCGCGCGACAGGAGCTCGACCGAGCCCATCTCGCGCAGATACATGCGCACCGGGTCATCGGTGCGGTCGGTCGGCTCTTTCTTGGTGGTCGTGGCGGCGACGGCGGTGCCGGTCTGCTCGGCCAGCTCGTTGGCGTCTTCCTCGGCGTCGGCATTGCTGTCGGCGGCCTCGGGCTCCTCGCTCTGATCGTCGTCCTCGACCACGTTGATGCCCATGTCGGACAGCATCGCATTGATGTCTTCGATGCGATCCGGATCGGTCTCTTCCGACGGCAAAACCGCGTTCAGTTCGTCGAGAGTCACATAGCCGCGCTTCTTGGCGGCCTTGATCATCTTCTTGACAGCATCATCGGAAAGGTCGAGCAGAGGCCCATCGGTGGCGCCTTCACGTTCGGTCTCGACCTCTTCCTTTTCCTTTGTCGCCATAGTCTTTATCTTCTCCTAGCGGCCGAGCATCGAAGCCGCGTAGCTGCCGCACCGGTCAAACTACATGCGCTGGTGGCGCTTAACCGGGCCGGTAACCGAATCAACTCTTTTGTTTGTTCATATCGTGCCCCCAAAACCGGTTTTCACTTTTGGGCGATATGCATTAAGTCCAGATTAACCCTGATATCTGTGGCAGGCTGACAGCCTGTCCAGTGATCAGCACCTCGCGTCAGTGCATTTCCATCGACGCCGGCACGGGTTAAGGTTTCGAATCGTCCTGATTCCGTCATTCTGCCAGAAGGTCAAGCGCCTCTCGCATGATTCGCATCAAAAAAGCGAATCAATTACCCGACTTAGAGGCGTCGATTCGACGCGCAGCACGTACATCATCCATTCTTGCGCAGGTTTCGACCTACACGCGCCCACCCCTGCCCGAGGACACACCGAAGCCTTCGATCAGCGCTTCCGTTGCTTGTACATCACGGAATTGCGCCTGGATCTCGATGAGGTGCCGGTAGTTTTCGTCAGTGGGATCGCTGGCGAGCGCTGCTTCCGCCTGTTTCAGCTCCTTATGTAAGGTGCGCGCGCTGCGCTGCAAGTGCAGCGCCTGGTTGAAGGCGTCGCGGGCATCGTCAAGCGCTGCGGTTTCCAGCGCGGGCCATTGCCTGGCCCGTTGGATCAGCGCCACGGCGCGCCCCCAGATATCGCTGCAGCCGGCACGTTCGATGGTGGCGATCACCGCGCTACGGTCATTGGCCATGTCGTGCGCCATCGCATCGAGGATGGCGGCGTGCAGCCGCTGCAGATCGGTGTTGGCGAGATCGAGGAACTCGACATGGGCGAAGTTCTCGTCGATCAGCGCCGGATGGTTGACGAGGGCTACGATGATCGTCGCCTCGCGCACCGACATCATCTCGCCACCGCGTTTGACCATGGCGGAGCGGCCGAGGCTTTCGGTGATCGCGGCGCGCGCGCCTGCCCCGCTGCCTTTGGCGAACTGTCCGCCGGGTGCGGGCGTTTTGCCCTGCCCCGGTTTCCAGTCCTGGCGACCTTGCCGCACTTCGCGCTGGGCGCTGAAGAAGGTCAGCTCCCGCTCGCGCATCCACTGCTGGTAGTGGTAGCGCTGGCTCTCATCGCGGATGCGGCTGGTCAGTTCGCGCAGCGTCTTTGTCAGCCCCGCCCGCCGCTCCGGCGTGTCGAAGACGCCACCGGATGTCTCACGCATCCACAACAAATCAGCGAGAGGCCGCGCTTCCGCCAGCACGGCACGAAACGCGTCCGGCCCTTCTGCCTTGACCAGATCGTCGGGATCCTTGCCCTCCGGCAACAGCGCAAAGCGCACCGACCGCCCGGCCTGCACCGACGGCAGCGCGAGATCCGCGGCGCGCCACGCCGCCTTCAGCCCGGCCTGGTCGCCGTCGAAGCACAGCATCGGCTCAGGCGCCATGCGCCACAGAAGTTCGAGTTGGTTTTCGGTGAGCGCGGTGCCGAGCGGCGCCACGGCATTCTCGAAGCCGGCCTGCGCCAGCGCAATCACGTCCATATAGCCTTCGACGGCAATCACCGTGCCGCCTTTCGCCAGCGCTTTGCGGGCGCGGGCGAAATTGTAGAGCACGTTGCCCTTGTGGAAGAGCTCGGTGTCGGGCGAATTCATGTATTTGGCCAGCGCATCGGGCGCCAGTGCGCGGCCGCCAAAGGCGATGATCTTGCCGCGAGAATCCGGGATCGGGAACATGATGCGATCGCGGAACCAGTCATAGGAGACCGGGATGTCGTCGCCATGACGCACCAGCCCGCAGGCCTCGATGTCGGCCTTGGGCACACCCTTCGCGGCAAGATGTTCCTTCAGCGCATTGCGGCTGTCGGGCGCAAAGCCCAGCCGGAACGATTGCTGCGTCGCCGGCGTCAGCCCGCGATCCCTGAGATAGGCGCGGGCTTTTGCACCCTCCGGTCCTTGCAGCCGCTCCTGGAAGAAGGCAGTCGCCATCTCCATGACATCGGTCAGACTGGCGCGTTCCTTCTCACGCTGTTCCTCCCGCTCGTCGCGCACCGGCATCGGCACGCCGGCCATGTCAGCGATCTTCTCGACCGCTTCGGGAAAGCTTAGTCCGTCGAGTTCGGTCAGGAACTTGAAATGATCGCCCGACACCGAACAGCCGAAACAGTGATAGCGGCCCTTCTTGTCCTCGCAGTGGAAGGAGGGGCTCTTTTCGCCATGGAACGGACAACAGGCCCAATAGTCGCCGCGCGAGGCATTGGTCTTCCTCCTGTCCCATGCGACGCGCTGGCCGATGACCTGGGAGATCGGCACCAGGTCGCGTATCTCATCGAGAAAGGTGGGCGGAAAGCGCATTGGGGAACTCGTTTGTCCCTCATATAATCATGCGCGCGGAATCCGACGACCCTTATTGCGGACCATACCCGGTTTCCACAGCCAAAAAGCCCGGTTTCTACAGCCAAAAGAAAGGCGGCCGTTTAGGGCCGCCTCCTTTCAAGTCTCGGCATTGCGCCGGCGAGGCCGGGCTAATGCGCGGCAATGGCGCCGAAGATGATGCCGGACAGGACACTGACCAGCACATAGTCGTTGCCGACGCGGATCCATTCCTGGCCGCGGCCGGGGCGATGCAGGCCATAGCGGCCATAATCGCGGATCGGCTGGTGCCGCTTCCAGCTGGAATATTTCCGGCCATTGCGCCAATGGCTGCGCTTGACGACCACCGTCTTCTTCACGACGCGCTTCCTGACATCGACATGCTTGCCGGGCCTCTGCCAGTCGACCCGCGTGTAATTCGACTGCGGTGCGACCGGTGCGTTCACCGGTGCGGCCTGGCCGGTAAGCGAAGTGGCGGCCAGCATCGAGAAAGCGAGGGCGGAAAGAACAACACGTTTCATAGCGGGGCTCCTTGGTTGTCGATGCCTAGGGAATAGCGCCCGAAGGATGAACCGAAACTGAACACTAGCATTACATTTACGTAATGAAATCCTGTGCTTATCCTGGTTATTTGAACATCATCGCAAAGGCGATTGCCAGGAGCACGGCAAACCGGGACGATCCGCTGCCATCATCAGGGATGCGCCATGCAACCATTTTCGCATCCGTCCATTTTCCGACACGCCCTGTCGCGCCGCGACGGCTCTTGAAATCGACAAGATTTTATTACCCGGCTAAAATATTCCGGGATATTGTTCAAGACTGTCATGACCATGATTCGCAGCCCCGTTTTCCTCCCTGCACTGCGCGCCCTCCGCGTCGCGGTCCCTGTCTGCGTGCGGGTTTCGAAATGAGCGGCTCCGTCGTCCTGCTGCATCTGGCGGGCGCGGTGGCGCTGATGTTGTTTGCCACCCGCATGGTCAAGACAGGCGTCGAGCGCGCCTATGGCGACGTGCTGCGTCACCGGCTGCGCTCCACCATGCGCAATCCGATCATGGCGGTTTTGGCCGGCTGCGGCCTGTCCATCGCGCTGCAGAGCTCGACCGCCGTCACGCTTCTCGTCGGCTCCTTCGCCGGCGCCGGCATCGTCTCGGGCATGTCGGGCCAATTGGCTGTGCGCGGCGCCGAGATCGGCTCGGCGCTGGTGGTCAAGCTCTTGACCTTCGATCTGACTCTGCTGGTGCCGATCTGCCTCGTCGCCGGCACGGTCATGTTCATGGCCACCGAGCGGCGCGACTGGCGCCAGTTCGGCCGCATCCTGGTCGGCATCGGCCTTCTGGTACTGTCGCTGGAGATGATCGGCCAGGCCTCGGAGCCGCTGCGCCAGAGCACGCTGATGCCGCTCATCATCGAATATTTCTCCAGCGACTACGTCACCGCCTATCTGCTCGCCGCGCTCGTCACCTGGCTGTTCCACTCCTCGATCGCCGCCGTGCTTTTGATGGTCACGCTGGCCGGCCGCGGCTTCATCCCGCCCGAACTCGGCATCGTGCTGGTGCTCGGCGTCAATCTCGGCTCGTCGATCATCGCGCCGCTGCTCACCCGAAGTGCCGAACCTGGCGTGCGCGTCGTGCCGATCGGCAATCTGTTGATGCGCGGCATGGGCTCGCTGGTGATGCTGATCCTGTTCATGACGCTGAAGCCGCCGGTCGCCTTCCTCGGCGCCACCGTGCCCGACCAGATCGTCAACGCCCACATACTGTTCAATGTGCTGATCCTGCTCGCCGGCCTGCCGCTTGCCAGCCTGATCTATCGTGCCTCTGAGAAGATCGTCGCAATGGGCACCAAGCCAGGGACGGCTACAGAGCTCGATGTGGTCGAACTCTCCGCCCTCAACGACGGCGCGCTCGACGTTCCGAGCCAGGCGCTGGCCAACGCCACCCGCGAGGTGGTGCGCGTCTGCGAGACGGTCGAGATCATGCTCAAGCGCATCATCGAGCTGTATGAAAGCGCCGACGGCGACAAGATCAAGGCGCTGGCCGCCCTTGACGACCGCGTCGACAGGAAGCACGCCGCGATCAAGCTCTATCTGGCCAAATTGACCAGGAACTCGCTCACAGAGGACGAGGCGCTGCGCTGCCAGGAGCTGATAGGCGCCTGCGTCAAGCTCGAGCAGGTCGGCGACATCATCGTGCGCAACATGCTGGTGCATGTGAAGAAGAAGTTCGAGCGCGGGCTGGAGTTCACGCCCGAGGGCTGGAGCGAGCTGCTCGCCTTTCACACCTCGGTGCTGGCCAATGCCAGGCTTGCCTTCAACGTGCTGGTGTCGCGCGACCCTGAGACCGCCCGCCAGCTGGTGCTGGAAAAGGACCGGCTGCGCGACCGCGAAAAGGAAACCAGCGCCAGCCATTTCGTGCGCCTGCGCGACGGCACCGCCAAGAGCGTCGAGACAAGTTCCATCCACCTCGACACCATCCGCGACCTGAAGCAGATCAACTCGCTGCTGGCGTCGATGGCCTACCCGGTGCTGGAAGAGCGCGGCCTGCTCGGCGGCTCCAGGTTGAAGGCGAGCTGATCAAGAAAACCTAAACCCGCCGCAAAAATTTCTGCATTGCCGGCAAGCGCCATCCATGATTTGAGGCCAACTCATTCAAGGATCGCTCCCGCGCCATGCTTCCGCTCATTGCCCTGTTCATCGCCGCCTTCGCTTTCGGCACCACCGAATTCGTCATTGCCGGCGTGCTGCCGCAAGTGGCCGACGGCCTTGGCGTTTCGATCCCGACCTCCGGCTATCTCGTCTCAGGCTATGCCGGCGGCATCGCGATTGGCGGGCCATTGCTGGCGCTCGCCACCAAGGGCATTTCCCGCAAGACGCTGCTGCTTTGCCTGACCGTCGCCTTCACCATCGGCCAGGCCGCTTGCGCGCTGGCGCCCGATTTTACCTCGATGCTGCTCTTGCGCATTGCGGTCGCCGTCGCACACGGCGCCTATTTCGGCGTCGCCATGGTGGTGGCTGTCGGCCTCGTGCCCGAGGACAAGCGCGGCATGGCCGTGGCTGTGATCCTCTCCGGCCTCACCGTATCCAATGTCATCGGCGTCCCGGCCGGCACCGCAATCGGCAATCTCTGGGGCTGGCGCGCCACCTTCTGGGTGATGTGCGCGCTTGGCGTGGTAGCCTTTGCCGCCATGGCTGCGCTTTTGCCGCGCACGACAGGCGCATCAAGGCCATCCGCCAGTCTTGGCAGCGAGGTTCGCGTGCTGGCGCGCCAGCAAGTCTGGACCTCGCTGATCCTGATGCTGACGTTGATGATCGGCCAGTTCGGCCTGTTCACCTACATCACCCCGACACTGCTTGAGGTGACCCATCTCGACGAGAGCCTGATCCCCTGGGTGCTGCTGCTCAACGGCGTCGGCGCCACCGTCGGTGTGTTTCTCGGCGGCAAGCTTTCCGATTGGAAGCTGATGCCGTCGCTGATCACCATGCTTGCGCTGCAGGCGGTGATGTTGGGCGTGATCTATGCCGTCAGCCCCTACCCCGTGCCGATGGTCATCGCCATCGTTATCTGGGGTGGCCTCAACTTCGCCATAGGCACGCCGATCCAGACCCGCATCCTGGCCTGGACGGCCGACGCCTCCAACCTCGCCTCCTCGCTCATCCCCTCCGGCTTCAATGTCGGCATCGCGCTCGCCGCGTCGCTGGGCGCTGCCATGCTCAATGCCGGCTACGGCTATCGCAGCCTGCCGGTTGTGGGCGCTGCCGCCATGCTGGTGGCGGTGGTGGTGGCACTTGCCTCCTACATCTGGGAGGGGCGCAGCCGGGCAGCGCCGCCGCTGCCGGCACCGGCCGAATAGCGTCGGACTACAAATCGATCCGGAACAACAAACTCTCGGCGCCGCCATACGCGGCGTCCTTGATGAACGGACCGACCACACGGCCGCCATTGGCCAGCACCACCTTCTGCGAGGCCGGATTGTCGAGGTCGGTGGTGATCTCGACATATGGCAAACCAACAGCCCTCGCCTCGTCCAGCATCAGCCGCAGCGCCTCGGTCGCATAGCCTCGTCCGCGCTTCCACGGCACCACGGCATAGCCGATATGGCCGAGCACATGCGACGGCAGCGCGGCCGTACCCGGCTGCCAGCGAAAGCCGATCGAGCCGGCGGCCTCGCCGTCCCAGATCCAGCGCCGGAAGCCCGGCAGCCGCGGCACGGTCGTGCCGTCCGGCAAGGTAATCGGGCCTCCTTTGGCCTCGGGATCGTCGAGGCTGGCAAGGAACGCCGCGGGATCCTCGTCGATCGCCGCAAGTTGCTCGCGCGTCGCTTCCATCAGCCGGACATTGTCCGGCGACCAGCCACGCTCGAGCGCCGCCTTGTAGGAGGGCAGATGTTCGAGCGTGGGTTTGACGATTTCGATCATGGTGGGTCTCTCCGGCAGGTCAAGGCTTGCTCGCTTAAGCCGGTGCGGACCGTTTCTTGCCCAGAGGTAATGCCCCTGCTCTCCTTCGCCATTGAAGTGGTGTCGGCTCCTACTGCAGCAGGCCTTTGACGATGCCGCTAGCCTTGCCGAAATCCATCTGGCCGGCATATTTCTGCTTCAGCACAGCGATCACCTTGCCCATGTCCTTCTGGCTGGTCGCACCGGTCGCAACGATCGCCTCGCGCGCCGCTGCAGTCACCGCCGCCTCGTCCAACTGCGTCGGCAGGAAGCCGCGGATGATCTCCATCTCGCCACGCTCCTGCGCCGCCAGTTCCGGGCGCTTGCCGTCCTCGAACGCCTTGGCCGATTCCTCGCGCTGCTTCACCATTTTGGCCAGGATCTGCAGGATCTCCTCGTCGCTGGCGGGGTCCTTGGCCGAGCCGCGATTGGCTATGTCGCGGTCGTGAATGGCGGCCTGGATGAGCCGCAGTGTCGGCAGCCGGTGCTTGTCCTGCGCCTTCATCGCGCTCTTCAGGGATTCGGCGATTTTTGCGCGCATGATGCTTTCTCCTTCGAACGGTGCGGACAATAACGGTGGCGAACTCGTAAAGCAAACACGCCAAGCCTCTGATATTGTTCGACGAAACAAATGCTCGCCGTTTTTGGCACGGGCATCATTGACCGCTCTGGCGCCTTCCCCTATGTACTCGGCCTTGCACAAGACAAAGAATTGATGCGCGCAGGCTCGAGAGATCGGCCGCGCCGTTTGCTGCGCAGATGGCCCGCCATCGAAGCGCGCAGCGTGACAGGAGCGTCGCCATGGCCGAGATGACCCCCGGACTGACCCCGCCTTGGGCAACCGAAAAGCCGACCGCCCTTCTGGTGCTGGCCGACGGCACCGTCATCGAGGGTCGCGGCCTCGGCGCCACCGGTTCCGCCGTTGCCGAAGTCTGCTTCAACACCGCGCTCACCGGCTACCAGGAAATTCTCACCGACCCGTCCTATGCCGGCCAGATCGTCACCTTCACCTTCCCGCATATCGGCAACATCGGCACCAATGACGAGGACATCGAGGACTTGAACCCGGTCGCCCGTGCCGGCGCCGTCGGCGCGGTGTTCAAGGCCGATGTCACCAACCCGTCCAACTACCGCGCCGGCACCGGGCTGGACCAGTGGCTGAAGAAGCGCGGCATCGTCGCGCTGTCGGGCATCGACACCCGGGCGCTGACCGCGCTGATCCGCGAAAAGGGCATGCCCAATGCCGTCATTGCGCACGCGCCCGACGGCATCTTCGACCTCGACGATTTGAAGCGGCGGGCCGCCGCCTGGTCGGGCCTGATCGGGCTTGACCTCGCCAAGGAAGTCACCTCCGGCCAGTCCTCGGTCTGGCGTGGAACGCCCTGGGTGTGGAACGAAGGCTTTGGCGAACAGGCCGAGCCGTCGATGCACGTCGTCGCCATCGACTACGGCGTCAAGCGTAACATCCTTCGCCTGCTTTCCGGCCTCGGCGCCAAGGTCACCGTGGTTCCGGCCGGTACCGGTTCGGAAGAAATCCTGGCCATGCAGCCCGACGGCATCTTCCTCTCCAACGGCCCCGGCGACCCGGAAGCCACCGGCGACTACGCGGTGCCGGTCATCCAGGACCTGCTCAAGACCGATATTCCGGTGTTCGGCATCTGCCTCGGCCACCAGATGCTGGCCCTGGCGCTCGGCGGCAAGACCGCCAAGATGCACCAGGGCCATCACGGCGCCAACCACCCGGTCAAGGATCATACCACCGGCAAGGTCGAGATCGTCTCGATGAACCACGGCTTTGCCGTCGATGCCGACTCCTTGCCCGAGGGCGTCGAGGAAACCCATGTCTCGCTGTTCGATGGCTCGAACTGCGGCATCGCGCTGACCGGACGTCCGGTGTTCTCGGTCCAGCACCACCCCGAGGCCTCGCCCGGCCCGCAGGACTCGCACTATCTGTTCCGCCGCTTCGTCAACCTGATCCGCGAAAAGCGCGGCGAGGAACTGCTGGCCGAACGGGTTTGATTTTACAGGTCTTCGTCTAGCCGTTGCCCAGATCGTGATGCTCCGAATAGCCGGAGTTACAAACGCGGCGCGATTGCCCTTGTCTTGGTCAATGGAATAAACCGGTCACCGGTCTGTTTGTGACGGCTCGAAGCGACGAAGGCTTCGAGAGCGCCGACGGCAATCCCGTGAGCCCAAGCCCTCCTCATCGCTTCGCTTGCGCGCCGCATTAAGGGACGAAGCACACACCTATGGCGGGTTCGAAGTTCGCGCCTGGGTGACCTTACGCCACCGGCCGACCTTCGCTGGCCTCCAGTATGGCGAACCATTGCTGGCGGCCGAGGTCGATCTCCAGCGCCTTGACCATGACGGCCAGCCGCTCGGGCTTCATCGTGCCGAGCACCGGCGCCAGCCGCGCCGGATGACGCAGCAGCCAGGCGGCGACGGCGGCGAGATCGCCGGCGCCGATCTCGGCAGCCACCGCCGCGATTGCCGCCCTGACCCGCGCCTCGCGCCCTTCCTTGCCGGTGAACAGCAAGCCGCCGCCGAGCGGCGACCAGATCATCGGCGCATAGCCGAGGCGTTGCGCGTGATCGAGGCTGCCATCCACCAGCGCATTGGTTTTCAGCACCGACATCTCGATCTGGTTGGTGGCCAAGGCAAACGGCAGCCGCGAAGCCAGAAGGTCGAACTGCGACGGCGTGTAATTGGAGACCCCGACCGCTCTCACCTTGCCCGACTTGACCAGCCCGGCAAGGGCCGCCGCCGTCTCGTCGGCATCCATCAGCGGATCCGGCCGGTGCAGCAGCAACAGGTCGAGATAGTCGGTGCCGAGATTGGCGAGCGAACGGTCGACCGAGGCGGCAATGTGGGCCGCACTGGTGTCGTAATGCTTCAGCCGGTTCTGAGGCCGGTTGGCCGATGCCAGAATGATGTCGCATTTCGAGATCAGCTCGATGCTGTCGCGCTTGCCCTTCCAGCGCGACAAGCCGGCGCCAAAGGCAGCTTCCACCTGGTAATGCCCGTAAATATCGGCATGGTCGAAGCTGGTAAGGCCGAGATCGACCGCAGTGCCGATCAGCCGCGCGATCTGGTCGGCGTCCGGGCGCGCGGCGCTGTCGAGCAGGCGCCAGGCGCCGAACACCAGCCGCGACAGCGACAAACCGTCCTTGGTCAGCTCTATGCGGCTGTCATGGCTCATATCTGGGCTCCATCTTCCGCAGCGCCGGTGGCAACGCTTCTCACCGCCGTCGGCCTCGCAACTTTCGTCACAAAGACAATGACGGCAAGCGTCAGGAAGCACGCGCCAACCAGATAGGGGGCGCCGCCGAACACTACGGGCGCATTCGGTCCGGTGAACCAGGAAAAGATCGCGGTGTAGAGCAGCGGCGTGATGATCGAGGTGATCGAGAAGATCGACGTCATCGCACCCTGCAATTCGCCTTGCGCCGATGGCGGCACCTTGGCGGCGGCAAGGCTTCTCAGCGGCGGATCGGCCAGTGCTTCGAGGCAGCCGACGACGATCACCGCATAGATCATCCAGCCTTGCGAGGCGAAGGCGTAGCCGAAGGCGCTGGCCGCAGTAAATGTCAGGCCGATCACCGCCGTCCTCCATTCGCCAAGTTTGGGGATCACGCGCGGCAGCACCGTCGCCATGACGATCGCCCCACACAGGCCGAAGGCGCCGAGCGAGAAGCCGATCTGCTGCTCGCTCCAGCCATAACGATAATTGGACACGAACGACCACACCGCAGGATACATCATGTGGCCGAGCGTCATCAGGAAGAAGGCGAGCCCGATCCAGCCGATGCCCTGATATTGGCGCATCTGCAGCAGCGTGCCGACCGGGTTGGCGCGTTTCCACTCGAAGCGGCGGCGGTGCTTTTCATCGAGCGTTTCAGGCAGGAAGAACATGGCGATGAGGAAGTTCACGAAGGCAAGCCCGGCGGCAAAGTAAAACGGCACTCGCGGCCCGAACGTGCCGAGCAGCCCGCCCAGCACCGGCCCAATGACGAAGCCGACGCCGAAGGCGATGCCGAGCAGACCGAAATTCTTCGCCCGGTTGTCGTCGTTCGAGATGTCGGCAATGAAGGCCGACGTCGTCGAATAGCTGGCGCCCGAAACGCCGGCCAGCACGCGGCCGATGAACAGCATCGGATAGGACCAGGCGATGGCGCAGATCAGATTGTCGATCGAGAATGTAAGCACCGAGGCAAGCAGGATCGGCCGCCGCCCGAAGCGGTCGCTCAACCCGCCCATGATTGGCGCGAAGAAGAACTGCATCGCCGCATAGACGAAGAACAGCCAGCCGCCTTCGATCGCCGCTTCGCTGATGCCGACGCCGGAAAGCTCCCTGAGAAAGGCCGGCAACACCGGCATGATCATGCCGAAGCCGATAATGTCGAGCAGCAGCGTGGTGAAGACGAGCGCAAGGCCCCGCCTGGCGGTTTTGGGGTCGATCATGATGGCGTCTGCTCCCTGAGACCGCCCTTGGGCGGGCGCCCGTTATAGGCGAGGCGCCACTTTGGAACAATAGGAGAACGCCTCAGGCGTTCTCCTCCTGACATCTGTTGCCGGTGGTGAATCGGCCCGCCGACGGATGCGCTTTGAACCGCGGTCGGCTGGAACTTGCGAGCGCCTCAAACCGGACCGGTCAGCGTGTTGCAATCCGACAGCTTGCCGCTCTTGTAGCCGCGCGCCAGCCAGGTCTGCCTTTGCTGCGACGTCCCGTGGTTGAAGCTTTCCGGAACGACATAGCCCTGCATCTTCTTCTGCAGCGTATCGTCGCCGATCTGCTTGGCGGCGTTGAGCGCCTCTTCGATGTCGCCCTGTTCCAGAATGCCCTTCTGCGCGGTGAAATGCGCCCAAACGCCGGCGAAGCAGTCGGCCTGCAGCTCGATGCGCACCGACATCTGGTTGGCTTCCGCCTCACCCATCGACTGCCGCATCTGGTTGAACTTGGGCAGGATGCCGGTGAGGTTCTGCACATGGTGACCGACTTCATGGGCGATCACATATGCCTGGGCGAAATCCCCCGAGGCGCCGAACTGCTGGTCGAGCTGCTGGAAGAAGGTGGTGTCGAGGTAGACCTTGTGGTCGCCGGGACAATAGAACGGTCCGGCTGCCGTCGAGGCGGAGCCGCAGGCCGAGCGGATCTGGCCGCTGAACAGCACAAGCTTCGGGTCCTCGTATTTCAGGCCCTGCGACTGGAAGATGCCGGTCCAGGTCTCTTCGGTCTCGGCCAGCACGGTCGCCACGAACTGCTTCATCTCGTCGGAAGCAGGCGTGCCGGCGCCGTCGTCCTGGCCGCCGCTGTTGTCGGTAATCTGGCCACCGCCACCCGGCAGCACGCCGCCGCCGTCGCCGCTGCCCAGGATCTGCGACGGGTCGAAGCCGAAATACCATCCGGCCAGCACCACGAGGACGACCAGCAATATGCTGCCGCCGCCGCCGGTGCGGCCGCCGATCGGGATGCGGAACTGGCCAGGGCTGCCGCCGCCGAAACCACCACCGCCGCCGCTGTCGCTGCGCTCGTCCTCGACATTGTCACTCTGACGGCGGCCCTTCCAGAGCATGGCAACTCCCCGTATGCAAATTTCGGCTGGCGTGGCCGATGTCGTGGCCCAGTCCGACCCAACAGACAATTATCGCAATGGTTGCGCCAAGTCACAGTATTTTTCGTGGCGGCGGCATCGTGTTCGCACTCTGGTCGAGGCGGCATGCGCGCTGTAGCATCCGGTTCGAACGGGGGTGTCGGGGACTTGCGGACGATCGGTCGATTTCTGCTGCTGGCGGTGGTGCTATGCCTCGGCCCGTCGCCGGCGCGCGCCGTGACGCTCGATTCCAGCGTCGCCGTAACCGATCCCGAGACATTGCAGGCGCTTGAGCGTGGCGGCCTCTCGATCAGCCGCCTGCTCGGCCCGGCGCTGGGTCTCACGCGCGAGGTCGACAATCGGGGCCTGTTTTCGGTGCGCGCGCTGACCCCTGTGCGCAACGCCGTCAAGCAGGAGATCGCCGACGAGCCTGCCAATAGCCCCGATCCTTACGTCGCGGCCATGGCCAAGTCGAAGGACACCAGCCAGAAATTCAACCCGAAATACATCGACGATGACGGCTCGACGCTCGACCTGACCGGCGTCGTCAACCGCATGGACCGCGGCTATCTCGGCCACACCGAATGCGGCGAGATCAGGCTGATCTACCGCTTCCACTATTCGGTGGCGGAGAAGCCCACGAAGGGAAAGACAGCGCAACGCATCTCGTCGCGGCTGCCGCTGACCATGGGTCTGGTCTTCAACGCCAGGCCCGGCGAGGCTCGCCCCCGCGCTTCGAGAGACCGTCCAAGCGCCACCGCCGTTTCCTGTGCCGAAATCGCCAAGCGCTGGCTCGCCGCCGGCCAGAAGAACCTTGCGCCCGAGCAACTGGCAGCCTGGCTGCGCTCCGACGAAGGGCCGCTCTCCAACGCCATGCTGAATTCGTCGCAGATCATGCGGCTTGAGCTGAACATGCAGGTTCTCCGGCTGTCGGCCTCGAGCCGCCGCGACTTCGGTGGCCACGCCGAATATCTCCTCAAGATTTTCAAATGGGACCCAACGACGTCCACCTTCCAGGAATCGAAGATGGAGAACCAGATCGACCGGAAAGTGGTTCTGGCCGACCGGCCGGCCTTCGCCAAATGGCTGCTCACCGACCGCAACCTCTACGACCTCGATCGCGGCCGGTTGGTCATCGACGACAAGTTCCTGGCGACCAGCGCCGTCTCGGTCGCACCCGGCGGCATGGCCAGGTCGCAAAACAATATCGCCTATGGGCTGCTCGACGATGCCGACATCGACAAGGCACTGCAGGACTATGTCGCCAAGGGCAACGAGCTGCGCAGCGTGAAATCGGTGGCCGGCTTCAATCTGCGTCTCAACGAAATGACCTGCACCGGCTGCCACCAGACGCACGGCATTGCCGGCTTCCATTACACCGGCGCCGATCCGGCCAGCGAGCCGCGCCGCAACGCCGTCTTCGTCCCCGGCTCGGCGGTGTTCTTCGCCGACCTGCCTCGCCGCCGCGCCATCGTCGAGGACTTCGCCGCCGGCGGCCATCCGGATTTCTCACGCGGCTTCGCCGCCCGTCCGGACGCTAAACTCGCCGAAGCGCTGAAAGGCACCGATCTCTACAATGGCTGGGGCTCGATCTGCTACAGCGGCAAGGATGCCAGCTTCAAGGACTGGAGCTGCGGCGAAAGCCTGCGCTGCGCCGGCGTCCATGAAAGCGACATCCATCCGGGCTTCGGCACCTGCGTCAGCGAGGCGGCCACCGCAGTCGGCGACCCCGTCGAGTTCGGCGAGATTAAGATGTCGAGCTGGGGCAGCGACAAATATTGCCGCCTGTCGCCGGCCACCGCAAAAGCCTGCGCCATCGATCCGGCGCGCGACAAGAAACCGGTAATCAAGCTCGCCGGCTATGGCGCGGCGCGCCAACGCTACGACAACCCCGAGCAGAAGACCGGTGGCTTTCCCGGGGGCATGCTGCGCAAGGCAAGCTGCGACAAGCTTCCCGACGAGGCGACTTGCGGCCGCCTCGCCAAGACCGGTTTCAACGACTGCATCGCGTCGGGCAAGGACCACAAATTCTGCACCAAGGAATTCACCAAGACCGCCGGCCTGCGCGCCTGCGACAAGGCGCATCCCTGCCGCGAGGACTATATCTGCACCGCCGGCTACGACGATCTGGCCGCAGCCAAGCCTGGCAAGGGCTCCTGCATTCCGCCCTATTTCATATTCCAGTTCCGCGTCGACGGCCATCCGCGCAGTTGGGTGCAGGACACCGAGGAATGAGCGGCAGGTTGCCGCTTGCGAACAGAACTCAGATCTTCTGCTTGGTGCCGGCGCTTTTGCCGTCCGAGCTTTTGGAGCGTTCCTCGAAACGCGCGGCGCCCTTTTTCAGCGCATGGCCGGTTTCGACCTCGGTCTTGCGTTCGTCCTTTGCCGCTGCCTGCCTCAAACCCTCGGCCGCCTGCTTGCCCTTCGCGGTCGGTGCCTGTTCGACGCCCATGTTTTCCTCCTTGGCGCGCGACAATGACGCGCAACGTCAGGAGCAACGAGCCTGACGTGCGGAGGTTCCAGTGGTGCGGCCCCGGCACCCCTCAGCGCGGCGCGATCATCGCCTTGCGAAAGGCTTCCAGCGTCTCGGCGCTGACATGATGCTCGATGCCCTCGGCATCGATGCGCGCCGTCTCGGCGCTGACACCGAGCGAACGCAAAAACGCTTCTACCGTCTGGTGGCGGATGCGGCTCTCTTCCGCCACCTTGCGCCCGGCGTCGGTCAGGAACACACCGCGATAGGGTTTTCTGGAAACGAGCCCGTCGGCGCACAGCCTGGTCAGCATCTTGGCCACCGTCGGCTGGGCGACACCGAGCCGCGCAGCAATATCGACCTGACGCGCCTCATTGCCGTCCTCGATCAGGTCGGCGATCAGCTCGACATAATCCTCGACCAGCGCGCCGCGGCGCGCTTCGCGCTGCTGCCGGAACCCTTTCGAATGAATCTCGGCGTCAGGCAGCGGCTCCTCGCGTCCAACCGGTCTGTGCTTCAGCGCCAACACGCGCTCCTTCCTATCTTTTGACAAGAATCGGCTTTGGGCAAAGCAATCGCCCTTTGCCATTCATAGCACGGGCTTAACTGTTCCAGCCGTTTATTTCCATTCCATGGTAGGCGCAACCGGCGTTTGCGATCCCCGGCCGGCCTGCCGGTCGGCGCAACAGGAAGCACATACAATGAAATATAGCCTATTGCATAATGTTGAGCCCTGGCATAGATAGGATGACGTCAACCGATCCACCCAGTGGAAAGCCCTCCATGTCCGAAGCTGACGCTACCTTGGGATCATCCTGGCGATTTGACAGGCCGGAGGACAATCCTCCCAGCCTGCGCGAGGTGAACTCCACGATCGCGGTGCCGCAGTCCGGCGTCTGGTTCCGTCGCCTGTTCGCCTTCATGGGACCGGGCTACATGGTCTCGGTCGGCTATATGGATCCGGGCAACTGGGCCACCGACCTCGCCGGCGGCGCCCAGTTCGGCTACACGCTATTGTTCATCATCATGCTGTCCAACCTGATGGCGATCCTGCTGCAGGCGCTTGCCGCCCGGCTTGGCATCGCCACCGGCCGCGACCTCGCCCAGGCCTGCCGCGCCTATTATCCGCGTCCCGTCAGTTTCGTGCTGTGGATCGCCTGCGAACTCGCCATCATCGCCTGCGACCTCGCCGAGGTGATCGGCACGGCGATCGCGCTGCAGCTTCTGTTCGGCATTCCGCTGATCGGCGGCGCGTTGCTGACGGCGCTCGACGCCTTCATCGTGCTGCTCTTGATGAACAAGGGTTTCCGCTATCTCGAAGCCTTCGTCATCGCGCTTTTGATCATCATCTTCGGCTGTTTCGCCATCCAGATCTTTGCCGCTGCCCCTCCGGTCGGCTCGATCCTGCATTCGATGTTCGTGCCGTCGACGGAGATCGTCACCAATCCGGCGATGCTCTACATCGCCATCGGCATCATCGGCGCCACGGTGATGCCGCACAATCTCTACCTGCACTCCTCGATCGTACAGACACGCGCCTATGAACGGACCGAAAAAGGCAAGCGCGACGCCATTAAATGGGCGACGACGGACTCGACCATCGCGCTCGTCCTGGCGCTGTTCGTCAACGCCTCGATCCTGATCGTCTCGGCGGTGGCCTTCCATGGCACCGGCCATCAGGATGTCGCCGAGATCGGCCAAGCCTTCGAGCTCTTGTCGCCACTGCTCGGCCTCGGCATCGCCTCCATCCTGTTTGCGGTGGCGCTGCTGGCCTCCGGCCTCAACTCGACGGTTACGGCTACGCTTGCCGGCCAGATCGTCATGGAAGGCTTTTTGCGCCTGCGCATTCCGCAATGGGCGCGCCGGCTGCTGACGCGCGGCATCGCCATCGTCCCGGTGGTGGTCGTGACCGCGCTCTATGGTGAAAAGGGCACCGGCCAGTTGCTGGTCTTCAGCCAGGTGGTGCTGTCGATGCAGCTGCCCTTCGCGGTCATCCCGCTGGTGCAGTTCGTCTCCGACAAGAAGAAGATGGGCGACCTTGCCATTCCCCGTGGCGTGGCGGCCCTCGCCTGGGTGGTCGCGGCGGTCATCCTGGTGCTCAACTTCAAGCTGCTCTACGACACCGTCTTCGGCGTCGGCTGATTCTCATTCCCGACCGCGACAAACCGGCGGCTTGCGCTATCTTGCTCGCCATCATGACAAGTGTCGAAGACGCCAGGAAATTTTACGCGCAGCTGATGGCGGCCAATGCCGGCTCGGCCGATCCGCGCCTCGAAGAGGCGTTCGCCACCGTTCCGCGCGAGGCCTTTCTCGGTCCCGGACCCTGGGCGGTAGTCGCCGGCAGGGCGCTCACCACCGGCAACGGCAAGATCATGACGCCGAGCGCCGATCCTGTTCACATCTATCAGGACGTGCTGGTGGCGCTCGATGCCGACAAGGGCATCAACAATGGCGAACCCTCCTTGCACGCGATGTGGATCGGCAGGATCGCCCCCAGACCGGACGAGGCCGTCACCCATATCGGCGCCGGCACCGGCTACTACACCGCCTTGCTGGCGCGGCTGGTTGCGCCCGGCCCGGTGACCGCCTTCGAAATAGAGGCAGATCTTGCTGCCAGAGCAACAAAGAATCTCGAAACCTACGGCAATGTAAGCGTCGTCCACGGCGATGCCGTCACCGGCGATCTGCCGCCGTCCGACATCATCTATGTCAATGCCGGTGTCGTCGCACCGCCGGCTGCCTGGCTGAGGGCGCTGAAACCCGGTGGCCGCATGATCTTTCCCTGGCGTCCGTCTCAGGGCGTCGGCCTGGCCGTGATGGTAACCCGCACCGACAAGGGCTTTGCCTGCGACCCCTTCATGCGCTCGTGGTTCATCCCCTGCGTCGGCGCCTCGGCGGCCGGTTCGGCGGCCAAAATCCCCGACCTCCAGAAGGCGGCGCGCAGCCGTTCGATCTGGCTGACGTCAGACAGGGCGCCGGACCGGACCGCCACCGCCATCATCGGCGACGTCTGGTTTTCGTCGCAGGCGCTTGGCGGCGGGCGACGGCGGTAGGTACCCTTGTCGGCCGGCAGCGTTTTTTTGCCAACGCCTGTCGGGCGGCCGCCGGCCTGTCCGTCCTTAGATCGAAATCCGGCCCTGACGGCGCGGATCCTGGAAAAGGAAAATCCAATGCGAAAGATCATCGCTTCCACCTTCGTCAGCCTCGACGGCGTCATGCAGGCGCCAGGCGGCCCGGAAGAAGACCCGGTTGGCGGCTTCGAATTCGGCGGCTGGACGTTCCACTACTTCGACGAGGTGGCGGGGGTGGCCATGGAGGAAATGTTCTCCAAACCCTTCGCCCTGCTGCTCGGCCGCAGAACCTACGACATCTTCGCCGCGTACTGGCCTTACCAGAAAGATCCGATCGGAGACGTCTTCAACCCTGCGACCAAATATGTGGCCACGCATCGGCCGGACAGCCTGACCTGGGAGAACACGCAATGGCTTGGGGACGATATCGTCGCCACGTTGCGCAACCTCAAAAAGGAAGATGGAGCTGACCTGCTCATCCAGGGTTCGAGCGAGCTGATCCAGACTTTGCTCGCCAACGGTCTGATCGACGAGATCCGGTTGATGATCTTCCCGCTGCTGCTGGGCAAGGGCAAGCGGCTGTTCGATGGTGGTGCGATGCCCGCCGCTTTCAAGCTGGTCAAGTCGCAGGCCACTACCACAGGCGTCATCATGGCGACCTACGAACGCGGGGGTGAGGTCAAGGTCGGGTCGTTCGCTACGCAGAAGCCGTCAGAGGCCGAGCTCGAGCGGCGTAAGAACTCGAAGTGACAGGGACAGGCTTGGCACCTTTCCTCTCCCCCGATCGACGGGGGGAGAGGAAATCCAAGTTCTGTCAAGCCGCCACAGCCCGCCGTGCCAACCCACCCCGGATATACCGCGCGAACTCCTGCGCTGCCGGCGCCGTGCCGTACTTCGGCAAATGCAGATTGATGGAAAAATTCGGCAGCGGCGGCAGCCCGGCATCGAAAGGCAGGATGTCGAGGTCGGCGGGCACGGTGGAGGCCAGCCAGGCGGTGACGGCAAGGTCGGAGCGCACCGTCGCGGTCGTGGCGTCGATGTTGCCGTTCTCGAACACGGTGCGCCATTCCAGCCCGTGCTCGTTCAGCGCCGACAGCACCACCGGGCGGAAGGCGCAGGTGTCGGCGACGATCGACACCGGCAGCGGCCGCTTGGCGCGGGCGACGCCGCCCTTGGCCCCCACCCAGACCAGCCGGTCAATGGCCAGGCACTCACCGGCCGACGGGCCGACCCGTTCCTCGATGACGGCAAGGTCGATGGTGCCGGCCGCGAGGGCCGCGGCAAGGTCCGGCGAAGCCGCACAGAGCAGTGAAATCTCGACCTGCGGATAGGTCTCGGCATAGGCCTTCAGCACCGGCGCCAGCAAAGTGCCGACAAGGTCATAGGGAACACCGAGCCGCACCTGGCCGGCGACCTCGGTGCCCGCCATCTCGGCCCAGATCTCGTCATTGAGGCCAAGCAACCGTTTGCCCTTGCCGAACAGCCGCTCGCCGGGCCGCGTCAGCCGCAAGCCACGCCGGTCGCGCTCGAACAGGCTGCAGCCGAGCGCTTCTTCCAGCCGCTTGATCTGCTGGCTTACGGCGCCTTGCGTCAGATGCAGCGCGTTCGCCGCCGCCGTCATGCTGGCCTTGTCGGCTACAGTGACGAAGGTGCGGATCAGCGCTGTGTCGAGGTTGCGGATCATGGTTGGCATTATATCTGCTAATGCCAACCATCGCAAACATTGCATTTACTGAAGTATGCAGAAGTCTACCGTAGGGCCTTCGATGGAGGACGCCTCATGTTGCAGCCCATCTTTCCGCTCATCCTGTTTGCCTTCGTGGCCACCGTCACGCCCGGCATCGCCACCACCCTGTCGACTGCCTCAGGTGCACAGTTCGGTTTTCGCCGTTCCGTTCCCCTATTGGTCGGCAGCGCCGCCGGTCTCGCCACCGTGACCGCTGCTGCCGCCGCCGGGCTCGCCGGTCTGCTGCTGGCCATGCCTTCGCTGCAACTGGCGATGAAAATCATCGGCTCGCTCTATCTCATCTGGCTGGCAATCAAGATCGGCCGCGCCGGGCCGCCCAATCTCGATGTGGCGATGGCAAAACCCAACAGCTTCTTCGGCGGCGCCGGCATTCAATGGATGAACCCGAAGGGCTGGGCGATGGGACTGGGGGCGGCGGCCTCGTTCGCGGCCCTTGCCGACGGGCCGGGACAACTCGCGCTGCTGCTCGGCTCGACCTTCGGCCTCACTGCAGCCGTCTCGCTGTCGATCTGGTGCGTGGCGGGCATGGTGCTGGCACGGCTGCTCGAGACCGAATGGCAATGGCGCGCGCTCAACATCGTGCTGGCGCTGGTGCTGGCTGCATCGATCATACCGATGTGGCGGGGAGCGTAAACGCAGAGGTTGGCGCCAGTACCCCCACCCGGACCTGCGGTCCGACCTCCCCACAAAGGGGAGGTAGGGGAGCGCGCACTTTACCCTCCCCCTTGTGGGGAGGGCCGCGAACGAAGTGAGCGGGGTGGGGGTCCTGGTTAGCGAAGCGAACCAGCTCTCTCCTCAGGCCGCGTAGCGGGCAGCCGGCTTGTCGGCGTGCAGGTTGCCGTAGAAGACTTGCCTTGCCCCGAGGAACGTGTCCAGCTTGGCTGTGTCGGCAAGTGCCGGCACGGTGACGGCTTCGCCCCTGGATAGGCCCACAAGCGCGGCATCGACCATATCGTCGGCGGACATGATGATCTCCTTCGGCAGATTGTCGATGTCGCCGCCGGCAAGCTCCCAGAAATCGGTGCGGGTCGCACCCGGCAGCACCGCCTGCACCTTCACATTGGTGCCGGCGACTTCGCGGTGCAGCGCCTCGGTGAAGTTGACGACGTAGGCCTTGGTGCCGCTGTAGATGCCGCCGAACGAGGTATCATAGGCGAGCACGGAGGCGATGTTGACGATGGCGCCGCGGTTGCGCGCAAGAAGCCCCGGCAGAACGGCGCGGGTCAGGCGGGTCAAGGCGATGACGTTGACCTTGATCATGCGCTCGGCCTCGTCGGCGTCGGCCGTTGCCACCACGGCCTGGCCACCAATGCCGGCATTGTTGACCAGCAGCGTGACGCTGTCGTCGGCTGCGATCGCCTGCTCGACGCGGCGCACATCATTGTCGTCGGCAAGATCGGCTGATATCACGCTGACCTTGCGCTTGTAGGCATAACGCAGCTTTTCAGCCAGTTCCTCCAGCCGGTCGGCGCGCCGCGCCACCAGCACCAGATCGTAGCCCTGCCCGGCCAGCCGGTCGGCATAGACAGCACCTATGCCGGCCGATGCGCCGGTGACGACTGCGGTACCCTTGTTGTCCTGTCCACTCATTGTCCTGTTCCTTTTTTGCCCGGCGAGACAGGTCGATGACCCTCGCCTCGCCCTGATTTCAATTAGTGGCATGTACCACTTTCCGGAAGTAGGCTTATACCACTATCTTGTCAACGGAGGCGGCAGAAACTATTTCTGCGACAGGCCGGCAGCGGTTTTGCCGGCAAGGGGTCGTGATGAGCAAGACCGTGCTGCCGGGATTCAGCCTTTGCAACAACGCCACGCTGCGGCGCGCCGCGCGCAAGCTCGGCCGCTTCTATGACGATGTAATCTCGCCTTCGGGTCTGAAGGGCACGCAGTACGGCCTGCTCTACCAGATCCATGTCAGCAACGAGCCGGCGATGGGCACGATAGCCGAAGCGATGGTCATGGATCTCTCGGCGCTCGGCCACACGCTGAAGCCGCTGATCCGCGACGGCTATGTCGACACCTTCGCCGACAAGGACGATCGCCGCGTCAAGCGGGTGCGGCTGACGCCGCAAGGCCAGACCAAGCTCGAGGAGACGACGCAATTGTGGAGCACTGCTCAGCAGCGCTTCGAGACGCTGTTCGGCCCGCAACGAGCGGCAGATCTGCGCGCTATGCTGGATGAAGTCGCGGCGCTGGACTACGACGTGCCGGCGGCCGCCCCTTCAAGCTGAAAGAACGGCCGCCGGTCCTTTGCAAAGATCTATTCCGCCGGCATGGCGACCGGCCGGGCCGCCCAGCGGCCGGCCAGCACCACGCCAAGCCCGATCAGCGGGAAGATGGCGGCGACCAGGCCGAGGTCGGCCGGCACGCCGTAGCGAAGCACGGCGCCGCCGGCCACAGCGCCCAGCGCCACGCCGAGATAGAGGGCCGAAGCGTTGAGCGACAGCACGATCGGGGCGGCGTCGGGCGCCAGCTTGATGATGCGGCTGGCCTGCGCCGGCGGAAATGCCCAGCCGACCATGCCCCACGGCACCATCATGGCCATCAATGCCGGCCCGGCGAGATGCTGCGGCAGGAAGGTCGGGATGACCGAGAGCATCACCAGCATGACGGCGCTCAGCGCCAGCGACCAGCCGACGGTGCGCGTCGCACCAAAACGGTCGGCCGCTTGGCCGCCGGCTATGTTGCCGATGACGGCGCCCACACCGAAGGCGAGCAGCATGCCGGGCAGCGCAATCGGGCTGAGGCCGCCGCTCTGGATGGCCAGCGGCGCGATATAGGAAAACACCGAGAAGGCGCCGATCAGGGCAAGAGCGGTGGTCAGCAGGATCGGCATGACGCCGGGGCGCAGCGCCGCAGCCAGCCGCCGCCTGAGCGGCAGCTTGGTGCCGACAATTCCGCGCGGCAGCCGGTACCACAGAATGGCGCCGACCAGCGCGCCGAGCCCGGCAATGGCAAAGAAGGTCCCGCGCCAGCCGGCTATCGTGGCAACCAGCGCGCCGAGCGGTGCACCCAGCGCAACCGCCACCGTGGTTCCGCCGACGACGACTGCAATGGCCCGCGCCCGGTGGTGGTCATCGACCAGCGCCACCGCCGTGCCTTGAGCGGTCGCGGCAAACAGGCCTGACGACAGCGCCATGATGATGCGGGCAATGAGCAGCAGCTCGAAGGACGAGCTCAGCGCCGCCACCACATTGCCGATGACGAAGAACGCCAGCGTCCACAAGATGACGCGGCGCCGGTCCCATTCGCCGGTCAGCGTTGCCAGGATCGGCGTGCCGATGGCGTAAGCCAGCGCGAAGGCGGTGATCAGCGTGCCGGCGAGCGGAATGGAAATGCGGGCGTCGGTGGCGATATCAGGCAGCAGGCTGGAGATGACGAAGCCTTCGGTCGAGATCGTGAACGATCCGAGCGCAAGCCAGAAGAGGCGCTTGTCCATAGGGCGTGTCCTTAGTTCAAAACTTATTGAACAATTGGACATAACAGGACATGATGTCAATGAAGCCAGGTGAAAATAGCTGAAGCCTGCTGACAGCCCTGTGTCAGGACAGCCATTGGGCCAATCGCGAAACGGACTGTGCATGCCCGCGAAAGATCGACGCGTTGAAATCGCCACCGACTGTGCTTAGTTTCGGGCCATGACTTTGCCGCACCCCAATACAGACCAGATCAGCCTGCCGGTCGTGCTCGGCGTGCTTGGCGACCCGACCCGGCTCGCCATCGTGCGCTATCTCGCCAGCAAGGAAGGCGTGCCGCTGAACTGCAGCCGGTTCCTCGACCTCGGCTCCAAGACCAATCTCAGCTATCACCTGGCCAAACTGCGCGAGGCCGGCGTCACCCGCGCCGAAGTGGCCGGCACCAACCGGATGATCACGCTGCGCCGCGCCGACCTCGACGCCCGCTTCCCCGGCCTGCTCGACAGCGTGATTGCGGCGGCCGGAGATGACCCGGCTCTACCCATCGTCGGCGGCCACGACATCGAAATGCCGGCGTAGCTGGTGCCGAAGTCAGGCCGCTCCTAGCGCTGCCAAAAACCGATATGCGGGGCGAGGAGTTCCTCGTCCATCTCGGGGAAAGGGCCGTGGACCTCGACCGGCTTCTGCCCGGAGCCGAGGACTGTGCGCGACGAGAGGTTCATCGTCGGGTTCTCTGCGTGATTGCCGGTCAGCGCGAGAAGCTTGGTTTCCTCGAAGCCGTAGACCAGCCGGCCGATATTCGCCCAGTACAGCGTTCCCGTGCACATCGCACAGGGCTCGCCGGTTGTGACCAGCGTGCAGGACCAGAGGAAATCCGGCGGATAGGTGTCGGCGGCACGCCGGGAGAGCTCGGTTTCGGCGTGGCGCACGGTGTTGATGTTGCCTTGCCGCATCAGGATGCGATCGTCGGGGCCGACGAGCACGCAGCCGAAAGGATGGTGCCCGTGCGCGGCAGTCTCGCGCGCGACGTCATTGGCGGCGCGAAGGTGGGCAACCATCTGGTCGCGGGTCATCGCCTGTCCTCCCCCGGATGAACTCTGGAGCGGCGTGGACGCTAGCAGATGGAGTGCTTCCGCGATAGGCGGGGCTCCCGGCTGTCTCGAACGATCTCAAGGGCTTGATAATGAAGGCAGGGGCTTGATAACGAAGACCGGCCGCAAGCCTCAACGGGCTGCACCAAGGAGCCCGCCGCATGCGCATTGCCGTTCTCGCCGACATCCATGGCAATGTGCTGGCGCTGGATGCCGTGCTCGCCGATCTGGCGCGGCGCGGCGGCGCCGATCTCACCGTCAACCTTGGCGACTGTGTCTCCGGCCCGCTCTGGCCGCGCGAGACGTTCGAGCGGCTCGAAGCGCTCGACCTGCCGACGGTGCGCGGCAACCATGACCGCCGGGTCGCGGTCGATCCGGCCGACGATGTGATGTGGGCTTCAGACCGCTATGCGCAGGAACGGCTGACATCAGCGCAGCGCGAAGCCCTGCTCGCCCTGCCCTTCACGCTGGAGATTGTTCCCGGCGTGGTCGCTTTCCATGCGCGGCCCGACCATGACGAGAAATACCTGCTCGACGCGATCGTCGATGGCCAACTGGTGCGCGCGCCGCTTGCCGCTATTCAGCGGCGGTTGCAGGCGCTGGACCCGGCCTGCCGCATCGTGCTGTGCGGCCACAGCCACCGCGCGGAACTGGTCCGTATCCCCGGCGGCCCCTTGCTCTTCAATCCCGGCAGCGTCGGCGCCTCCGCCTATGAAGATGACACGCCCCCGGCGCATGTTTCGGAGCAAGGCAGCCCGCATGCGCGCTACGGCATCCTCACCTTGGATGGCGAAGGACCCGACCGTTTCGAGACCATCGCCGTCGACTACGACCACGAAGCGGCGGCGAGACAGGCCGCACAGGCGGGCCGACCGGAATGGGCGCATGCGCTGAGGACCGGCTTCATGCCCAAACCCTCTTGGCAAGGCTCCGCTTGACCGCACGGCTGCGCCCTGCTTCCGCCTCGCGGCACCAAACATCGGACGCATTTTCAGACTTACATGGCCGCGTATCGTCCCTTATAAAACCGCCTTGGCATACGGCAGGACTGCTGCCGCAAGGGTAATCGGCGCACGGCCAAATGATGAGGCGCACAATCCGAACCATTTTGCATCGACTGACTGGCGCTCCGCTCCTGCGGGCAGCCCGGTTGTTGGCGGGTCCGTTGGTGGTGGGCCCGTTGTTGGTGAGCTTGCCGGCCAATGCCGAGGACGCGCCTGCCGACATCGTTTCCATAGTGACCGAGCTCGGCCCAGGCGATCTCCTCAACATCCGCGCCACGCCGTCGCCGGTCGGCAGAACCCAGGCGCGTCTGCCGATCGGCTCGAGCGTCAGGAATTTCGGCTGCAACGAAGTGGACGGCCACCGCTGGTGCAAGGTCGAGGAGATCGACAATCCACTGGTCAAAGGCTGGGCGCCCGCGCGCTATCTTATCCCCGACAATCCGACCGTGGTCGAAGTTGACGCCGTGCCGCCCCAGGTGACCGCCAGTGCTGAAGCCGGCGGCCCGGCGCTCGCGCCCGACATGCCGACGCAGCCGGCCAACGTGGCCGCAACACCCCCAGCAACTGCACCTGCCGCCTCTGCCGCTCCGCCTGTACCCACTCAGGCTCCACCCACCCCGGCTGCACCCGCGCCGGCTCCACTCGACCTGACGGAGCGCCTTGGCAGCACGGATCCGGGCGCGCCGAAGTCCGCCGCCGAGATCGGCAGGACCGCCATGCAGGATGCTTATGGCCTCGCCTTCGCAGCCAATGAAAGCCCGAGGACGGGCGAGATCCCCGCCACGGAGGCTCCGGCGACGGAGGCCACGGGGACGCCGGTACAGGATTCCGCCGCGTCTGCGGGAGCAGCGCCGGATACGGCGTCCGCGCCGGGGGTACCATCCCCGACGCCACGGCCAGACCAGGCCAAAGCTGCGACCGCTACGCAAACCGTTGCACGGCTGGAACCCCCGCCCGCCCTCGGCGCCACCGCCGAGATCCCCTGCGCCCGCTATGTCGGACAACCGATGACCCGCTGCGCCGTCAACATCGTCCACAATGGCGCCGACAAGGCAGACATCACCGTGACCTGGCCCGACGGCGGCACCCGCGTCATCTCCTTCTCTGCCGGCATGCCGGCCAACTCGGATTTGGGCAAGGACTTCCGCTTCACAAGGGAAGGCAGCCTCAACATGATCCGCGTCGGGGTATCAGAGCGGTTTGAGATTACGGATCAGCTCGCGCTGGGGGATTAGGTGTCAGGCAGTAGGGAATGGGCAATAGGCGCCTTAACCTCGCTCCTGCCTAATCCCCACTGCCTGATCCCTACTGCCTAATCCCTACTGCCTAGCCTCATTTTCGGGGTTACATCTCCCAAAACTCTTCCCTATAAGGCCCTCCTAGCCTGATACCAGAATCGCAAGCACAACCGGCCGGGTCTTCCCGTCCCGGTTTTTCGTGCAAGCCGCTCGCCGAACGGAACTCACAACGATGCCAAGACGCACCGACATCAAGTCGATCCTGATCATCGGGGCCGGCCCCATCGTCATCGGCCAGGCCTGTGAGTTCGATTATTCCGGCACACAGGCCTGCAAGGCGCTGAAGGAAGAGGGCTTTCGCGTCATCCTGGTCAATTCCAACCCGGCCACCATAATGACCGACCCGGAACTGGCCGACGCCACCTATATCGAGCCGATCACGCCTGAAGTCGTCGCCAAGATCATCGCCAAGGAGCGGCCCGACGCGCTGCTGCCGACCATGGGCGGCCAGACCGCGCTCAATACTGCTCTGTCGCTGCGCCGCATGGGCGTGCTCGAACGCTACAATGTCGAGATGATCGGCGCCGACGCCACGGCGATCGACAAGGCCGAGGACCGGGCGCTGTTTCGCGAGGCGATGAAGAAGATCGGCCTGGAAACGCCGAAGTCGATGCTTGCCAATGCCACCGATGTCAAGAACGCCGACCGCAAGACGCACGAGGCCGAGCGCGCCGCCGTAAAGGCCGAGGCGCCTGCCGACCTCGATGCCGCGCTCGACGCGCTGGAAACCCGCTGGAACCTCGGCGAAGGCGACCGCAAGCAGCGCTACATCAGCCATGGCATGGCGATTGCCGCCCAGGCGCTCGACCATGTCGGCCTGCCCGCCATCATCCGCCCGTCTTTCACCATGGGCGGCACCGGCGGCGGCATCGCCTACAACCGCGCCGAATTCTACGACATTGTCCAGTCCGGCCTCGACGCCTCGCCGACCACCGAAGTGCTGATCGAGGAAAGCGTGCTCGGCTGGAAGGAATATGAGATGGAGGTCGTCCGCGACAAGGCGGACAATTGCATCATCGTCTGCTCGATCGAGAATATCGACCCGATGGGCGTACACACCGGTGACTCGATCACCGTCGCGCCCGCGCTGACCTTGACCGACAAGGAATACCAGATGATGCGCAACGCCTCGATCGCGGTGCTGCGCGAGATCGGCGTCGAGACCGGCGGCTCCAACGTGCAGTTCGCCGTCAACCCGGCCGATGGCCGCCTCGTCGTCATCGAGATGAACCCGCGCGTCTCGCGCAGTTCCGCCTTGGCTTCGAAGGCGACCGGCTTCCCCATCGCCAAGATCGCGGCAAAACTCGCCGTCGGCTACACGCTGGACGAGCTGGAGAACGACATCACCGGCGGCGCCACGCCCGCCTCCTTCGAGCCGAGCATCGATTACGTCGTCACCAAAATCCCGCGCTTTGCCTTCGAGAAATTCCCCGGCGCCGAGCCGGTGCTGACCACCGCCATGAAGTCTGTCGGTGAAGTCATGGCCATCGGCCGCACCTTCCAGGAGTCCCTGCAGAAGGCTTTGCGTGGATTGGAAACCGGCCTCACCGGCCTAGACGAGATCGAGATCCCCGGCCTCGGCCACGGTGCCGTGGCTGCCAACCACGCCGACGACCGCAACGCCATCCGCGCCGCGCTCGGCACGCCGACGCCCGACCGGCTGCGCATGGTGGCGCAGGCGATCCGCATGGGCACCTCGCTGGAAGACGTGCACGCCATGTGCAAGATCGACCCGTGGTTCCTCGAACAGATCGCCGGCATCGTTTCCATGGAAGCCCGCATCCGCGAGCACGGCATTCCGCAAGACGCCGTCAATCTGCGCATGCTGAAGGCGATGGGCTTCTCCGATGCCCGCCTCGCCTCGCTGACGAAGACCGACGCCGAAGTGATTGCGAAGATTCGTGAAAAGCTCGACGTTCATCCGGTTTATAAGCGCATCGACACTTGCGCGGCCGAGTTCGCCTCGCCCACCGCCTACATGTACTCGACCTACGAAGTGCCCTTCGCCGGCGCGCTGGCCAATGAAGCGCAAGTGTCAGCGCGGAAAAAAGTCGTCATCCTTGGCGGCGGTCCGAACCGCATCGGCCAGGGCATCGAGTTCGACTATTGCTGCTGCCATGCCGCCTTCGCGCTGCGCGACGCCGGCTATGAAGCGATCATGATCAACTGCAACCCCGAGACCGTCTCGACCGACTACGACACCTCCGACCGGCTCTACTTCGAACCGCTGACGGCGGAGGACGTGCTGGAGATCCTGCGCGCCGAACAGGCCTCGGGCGAACTGGTCGGCGTTATCGTCCAGTTCGGCGGCCAGACGCCGCTGAAGTTGGCCGATGCGCTGGAGAAGGCCGGCATCCCGATCCTCGGTACGTCGCCCGACATGATCGATCTCGCCGAAGACCGCGACCGCTTCCAGAAGCTGCTTCATAAGCTCAACCTCAGCCAGCCGAAGAACGGCATCGCCTATTCGGTCGAGCAGGCGCGCCTAGTCGCCGGCGAGCTCGGCTTCCCGCTGGTGGTGCGCCCCTCCTATGTGCTCGGCGGCCGCGCCATGCAGATCATCCATGACGAAGGCATGCTGCAGAGCTACCTGCTCGACACCGTGCCCGGCCTGGTGCCGGAGGACATCAAGCAGAAATACCCCAACGACAAGACAGGCCAGATCAACACGCTGCTGGGCAAGAACCCGCTTCTGTTCGACACCTATCTCTCCGGCGCCATCGAGGTCGATGTCGACTGCCTCTGCGACGGCAAGTCGACATTCGTCTCAGGCATTCTGGAACACATCGAGGAGGCCGGCATCCACTCCGGCGACAGCGCCTGCTCGCTCCCCGTTCACTCGCTGCCTTCCGAGCTGGTCGACGAGCTGGAGCGCCAGACGGCGGCCCTTGCCCGCGCGCTCAATGTCGGCGGCCTGATGAACGTGCAGTATGCGATCAAGGACGGCACGGTCTATGTGCTGGAGGTCAATCCGCGGGCATCGCGCACCGTGCCCTTCGTCGCCAAGACCATCGGCCGTCCCATCGCCAAGATCGCCGCCCGCATCATGGCCGGCGAGACACTTGAAGATGCCTTCGCCCATTACGGCGCCATGCCCGACCCCAGGAACCCCGGCCACATAGCGGTCAAGGAAGCCGTCTTCCCCTTCGCCCGCTTCCCCGGCGTCGACATATTGCTTGGCCCGGAAATGCGCTCGACCGGCGAAGTCATGGGCCTCGACCGCGACTTCGCGCTCGCCTTCGCCAAGAGCCAGCTCGGCGCCGGCGTTGATCTCCCCCGCTCCGGTACGCTGTTCGTCTCGGTGCGCGACGAGGACAAGGCCGGCATCCTGCCGGCGGTCAAGCGCCTCGCCGGCCAGGGCTTCAAGGTGTTGGCGACATCCGGCACGGCCCGCTTCCTCGCCGAAAACGGCGTCGACGCCCAGAAGATCAACAAGGTGCTGGAGGGCCGCCCCCACATCGAAGACGCCATCCGCAACCGCCAGGTCCAGATCGTCTTCAACACGACGGACGGCCAGAAGGCGGTGTCGGACTCGAAATCGCTGCGCCGCGCCACGCTGATGCAGAAGGTGCCGTATTACACCACGCTGTCGGGGGCGGCGGCTGTGGCGGAGGCGATTGCAGCGCTAAAGGCGGGGAGCCTGGAGGTCAGGCCGCTGCAGGAGTATTTTGCCTGAGGGATTGTAACCAGCGATATTGAGCGATTTAGGCACTGCACGCCTAAATATACTATAAACCGGACATCAGTTTCGGATCATCTTTGTCGCGATTTTCGCCTGCCCATTCCATACAAGAACTCAAGCATAGACGCGCTAATTGTTCGGCACGTGCGGAATTGTTACTCCAATCCGTTCCAATTCTTTCATTGCTACCATGCATAGTACGGCTTCGTCCGTACCCATAAATCACCGACACTGCGCTCTTTAATGTCGTTCCGTCAGAAAACACCCGGGCGTCGCCTTTCAAGCCAAGACGGGCGCTAAATAGGCAAAGAATTCCATTCTCACCTCCGCCACAGGCAAGAGCGTCCATAGCCGCCGCGAATTTTACGATAGCAATGAGCGGTGAACGATCTCGGCAACCTTCGTGAAACCAGAGAATGGCGTGGAATAAAGCGCGAACTAGATTTGCACGCGGTACATCTGTGAGAGATAGGTTGTAGCCTATTATCTCTTGGGCGGTGGAAAAGTAATTCTCCCTTTCTTCGACCAAAGACCCCCATTTTTCTTCGCTGAAATTGCCATCAACCGTCAGATGAATTTTCGTACGGCTCGTAAGGATATGGCCTTCATGAAACGCCATCGCGGTTTGGAAATGAACTGTTCGATCGTAGGCAAGATTAAAGCCATCAAGCCGCTTGGAGGGTGTTTGCCACAAAAGCGCGATTGAGGTGAGGGCCAGCCGCGCAGCGATAAGTGCCTTCTCGCGCCCTAAACCTAGGCTATATCCATCTGTTGTGATGCTGCATACATATGGACAGTCGCTAATCGCATCGAGGACATCGCTTTCACCCATACTCTCGAAACTGCTTTTTCGAGCTCTGATCTTGCTTCCAGACCAAACCTTTTTAGTACGCCGATAGGTAGTCAGACTTATATCGCCCTCAGCCCTCTTTCTCTCTAGCCATCTCATGCGTGTCTCGAAACGCACTGCACCTATCGCAAAATCGGGGATCAACAACCTGCTGAACAGTGTGCAGCCAAAGCAATGTTCATATCTCAGTTTTTCGCGATTGATGGACTGTTCAACGAATAGTCTCACGTTGGAAAGTGCCGTCTTGGCATTTTCGGAGATACCGTGATCGAGGTCTATTGCAGCTAGTGCAGGCCCAAAGGCTCTTCGAACGATTGAATGCAATTCCGAAGTTCCGATACGCTTTCCCAATTCACTATCACTCGAATGTATCTGCAACGACACCAGATCGATTAAATCATCGATCTTCTTGGAGACGTACAGTGTCCGCTCCCCATCTACGGCGATCATCCGTGGAAGAGGAAAATCGTCATCCTCCCTCCACGGAGGAGCAGCTGCGCTTTGAATGCGCGTCAGCTCCACAATAATATTGGAGACTAGCTGTTTTAACTTCATGACACCCCTCGCCACTGTTTTAAATACAGCATCCTCATGGAACCGGGGAAAATCTCATGCGAAATAGATGTCCAACTCTCACGCCACCGCCACACACTCGATCTCGATATCGAATTCCATCGGCCATGACGCCACCGGCACGAAACTGCGCGCCGGCGGGTTGACGCTGAAGTATCTGGCATAGACCCGGTTGATGGCGTTGTAGAAGCCGGAATTGACGGCGTAGATGCGCACCATCACCACGTTTTCCAGCGAGGTGCCGGCCGCTTCCAGGCAGTGCTTCAACGCCTTCAGCGACGCCTCGGTCTGCACCTCGATGTCGCCGCACACCATCTCGCCGGTCACCATGTCCACCGGCGGTGTCGCCGAGATGAACACGAAGCCGTTGGCCCTCACCGCCGTCGAGCAGGGCAGCCCGAGCGCCCGCACCTTGGCCGACATGACGGGCACTTCGATGACTTCTTTTTTCATGGTGATGCTCCCTTTGTTTGCCAAGCTGGCGCCAAGGCCCCCTCACCAGCCTCCGCTTCGCTCGGCTGACCTCTCCCCGAGGGGAGAGGAGCCGGTCAGCGCCAGCGCTTCCCTCTTCTCCCCAGCGGGGAGAAGGTGGCCGCGAAGCGGTCGGATGAGGGGGCCTGCGCCACCTTTAATCGTGAGGAACTTATCCCCCCGCCCAGCGAACGCCAGCGCCGAACCATGGTCCAGCCCTCACCCCTGCCCCGGATACCGCGTCCCGTCCTTGTGCAGAAACCTGCCATCCGAACTCGGGCTCATCATGTCGATGTCGGAGCAAGTGATGAGATCATCCGGATTGCGCGAGCCGACTTCGAGATAGCGCGCCGTTGTGGACGAGCGGTTGATCATGTGGTGGCCGTTGCCGCTGTTCTTGGCAAAGGTCGCGCAGTCGCCGGCCTTGAGCAGCGTCTCGCCGCCATCCTCGACCAGCACCAGTTCGCCTTCCAGCACATAGACGAGCTCGTCCTCATGGCTGTGCCAGTGGCGCTGGCTGGACCAGCCGCCTGATGAATGTCATCAGGTTGACGCCGAAATCGGTGAGGCCGCCGGCATCGCCGAGGCGGTGGCGTGTGCGCTCGGCGCAAGGGGCGTCGAAGGGCGCGGGGTAGCCGGAGCCCTTGCGGACAGGCACGGTGGACAGGTCGATCTTGGGCATGGGAGCTCCATTGAATTGGTGGCGGCAGTGTATGTCACTGCCGGCGCAGCCACAGAGCCACTTTGCCGCAATGCCTTGCCAACGGCAGGCATCGGCCGTCGCACTCTACGGCGCCCCCCTCTGTCCTGCCGGACATCTCCCCCACAAGGAGGGAGATTGGCTGTCGCCTCAGCCTTCGCCAATTTTCACCGTCGCAAGAAAAGCACGGCGCCGACGCTGCTGATCTCCCCACTCGTGGGGGAGATGTCCGGCAGGACAGAGGGGGGCGCCGTAGAATGCTATTGCTGGCCAGTCACCACTCCTCAACCCTGATGCGCGGCCGCGAGTTCCTTCACGTGCTTCTCGTGCATCTGCAGCGTCGGCAGCGTCTTCTTGGCGAATTCCTTCATCGCCGGGTCGTCGCCCGAGTTGGCATAGCTGCTGAACAGGGCTACGGCCTCCTTGTGCGCGTCCGTCTGCATCTGGATGTACTTGGCGTCAAAATCCTTGCCGCTTGCGCTCTTCAACTCGTCGAGCATTGCCTGCTCCTTCGGCTGCAGGGCCGGCCCCGCGGCTTTGGTCGAACCGGTGGTCTGGCCCTGGCTCAGCGCCGCCTTGAACTCCTTGCCGGCTTTGGTGTGGTCCTTGACCATCTGCTTGGCGAATTTCCTGACGTCAGCCGCCTTGGATTTCTCCTCGGCGAGCTTGCTCGACTGGATTTCGAATTCGTTGGAGCTAGGCACGGTCTTGACGAAGGTTGGGGTATCGACCTTGCTGGCGGCCATGGCAGGCGCGACCGCAGTCGAGTTGGCCGCAAAGGCGGCAGGGGCACCGGCGAACAAGGCGACGGCGGCAATGGTGAGAAGCGTTTTCATCTGAGGTCTCCGATTTGAAAATTTCCCTCGGCTAATCAAACGCGGCATTGGCGGCAGGGTTGCGTCCGGAGAACTATTCGTCAGCGACCATCTGCCGAAGAGCCGTCCCGAGCCCCTGGCGGACAAACCTCAGGACAGCACGCCTCGCCATATTGCAGCTGTTCGTTCCAGTTCGGCCGACCCTCAGGCGTGAAATCCATAAGGTTCCACAGGATCTCGCAGATGCCGATGGCGCGCTGATCCTAATGGACGGCGCTGCATTGGGAGCCGGTTGCACTTCCCTGTATTGCGTCTGCAGGTTAGATTTCCGGAGCTGGGGAGACACATGCAAGAGGATGAAGAGATCGATCTGCGCTGCCCGCAAGTGGTGGCCGACAATGCCGCCAAGGGGTTGAGGCTGCGAAGAGAATTCGGCCGGGGCGGCACCGAGATCGGCGTGGCGCGGGCGACGGAACTCAAGAACCGCGAAAAGCTGGCGCCATCCACTATCCGCCGCATGGTCAGCTACTTCGCCCGCCACGAGGTCGACAAGCGCGGCAAGAATTACGGCAATGAAGACAATCCATCGGCCGGCCATATCGCCTGGCTGCTGTGGGGCGGCGACGAGGGCCGCGCCTGGGCGCTTGAGCTCAAAAAGAAGATCGGCAATGCGCCCGATATCTGAGGGCTGCCGTAAAACGACTGGCGGGCCCCAAACCCCCGCCTGGGACCCGCCAAGGAGTGGCTGAACACATGCCGGTGCAGCCCCTCCACATCTGCCAGTCGTCGATCCGCCATCGGTCGAAAGGCATGGATGGTGAGGTAGCATCCGGTTGCGGCGGCCTATGTGAAGCAGTTCACAATCCGAAGGATTTCAACAGCGCTCGAGCAATTCCAGGAAAAGTGGGAACCGGTTTTCCTGGGAAAAGCGCGTAGCGTTTTCCCCAGGGAATTGCGGCAAGAAAAAAGCCCTTACCCTTCCCAGGCGACAGGCACCATTCCCAGCCGCTCGTAGAGCCCGAGCGCGGCGGCGTTCTCGACCGTGTTGGTCTTGAGGTCGACATGGGCCGCGCCTCGATCGCGAAAGGCGTTGAAAGCCTGCCACATCAGCGCTTCGCCAATGCCTTTGCCGCGCGCTTCGGGATGGACCGCGAGGTCCTTGACGAAGGCCCTGGTCCAGCACAGCGCTGCCGCCGCCAGCCGTCCCTTGGCGTCGATGACCAGGAAACACAGCGCCGGGTCGAATTCGGCATCGCTGGATATGCGCGGCCACCATTCGTCGAACGGGCCGTCGGTGCCGTCGTCGAACACCTCGGTCAAAAGCGCATGCAAGGGCTGCGCGTCACCATGTTCGAAGCAGCGCATGGTAAAGCCGGCCGGCCAGTGCGGTGCAACGAGCGTCTCGTCGAGGATTTTGCGCAGCCGGATGTCGTTTGGAGCCGGCGGGCGCGGTTCAGGCATCGCGCTCAGGCGTCGGGCTGCAGCCGGCGGCGCTTGCGGTCGACACCGAGGCCGGTGGCCTCGAGCAGGCCTTTGCGCTTGGCGTCGAAATAATAGCCGGTCTGGTAGAGCCAATCGGCCTTCTTGGCGTTGCCACCCGCCACCAGCCAGGCGCCACGCAGATATTTGACCGCGTATTTCAGATTGGTTTCGGCGTCGAACAAGCCCTTGGCCGGCCCGTCATAGCCCATGCCGCGCGCCGTCGCGTGCTTGATCTGCATCAGCCCCCAATGGCCGTTATTGTAAGCCTTGGGATTGTAGGTGCTTTCGCGGTTGACGACGTGGCGCACCAGATCGACCGGCACCTCGTAGAGAGCAGCGTATTTCTGGATCAGCCGGTCGACATCGCCGCGCATGCCGGTCGCATGCTCTTCTTCCGGGAGACCGAGCGGCGCGGCGGGGAACTGGCCCAGGGAAGCCGGGTTCTGCGGCACGACATAGGCTACCTGCTGCACGCCGGGCATGGCGTTCTGGCCGCCCTTGGCGGTCGCCGGCATGACAAGGCTGGCGGTCGTATATTGCGCCGCGACCGGCTGTCCGGCGTTGGCGGGCGCAGGCGCCTGCCAGGCATTGGCTGCCATCACCGCAGGCACGGCCGGGGCCGTGGGCGTCGCGCCGGCAAAGGCCGCGGTCGCGCCAACCGGCTGCGCGGCGGCGGCAAGTGCTGGTGTGGCGAGAGTTACTTCGGCCGCCTGGGCGGGTGTTATGCCCGAGGATTGCGGCAGCACCGAAACCGTATCGGGCAGCGGCACGGTGAAGCCGGCATCGCTGCCGGCGGCGGTCGCGGTTTCGGTCAGCGCAGGCGTAGCCTTCATCTGCGAGGTCGATTGGCAGCCGCTGAGGGCAGCTGCGCCGACGATCACAGAGATCGCGAAAAGGTTGAATTTTGCTGGCAAGCCGCGCGGGTCCGATTTGTCGGTTGTTAAGAAGTCCTTACACCAGCGATTCCTGGTGGGCAATCGGGACCATCTGGTGGTTTTCGGGTGGCGAGAGCCGGGCTCAGATGCCATATTGTTCTGCATATGTACCGGTCGGTATCCCGGTTTTCGCCAGTTTGCGGAAAGGAGCGCATCATGGAAACGGCATCTTCGATCACAGCCGGCCACGCAGTGTTAGAAACAGTGATCGGCTTCATGGGCATCGCCTGGAGCGAAAAGGGCCTGATCCGGCTCTGCCTGCCCGAAAGGAGCCGCGAAGCGGTGGAACGCCGGCTGATGCGGCATGCCGGTGTTGCCGCCAATACGACTGCGAACATTGGGCAGCCGCAATGGGTGGTCGAGCTCATCGCCTCGATCAAGGCCTATGCCTCAGGCGAGGACGTCGATTTCTCCGGTGTGCCGGTCGATCTCGACGGCGTCGACGACTTCCGTCTCGCCATCTACGACGCGGCGCGAAAACTGCATTACGGCGAAACCACCACCTATGGCGAACTGGCCAAGCGCGCCGGCCAAGCCGGCCTGCCGCGCGAAACCGGGGCAGCGCTGGGCGCCAACCCGGTGCCGCTGGTCATCCCCTGCCATCGGATTCTAGCCGCGGGCGGCAAGATCGGCGGCTTCTCGGCGCCCGGCGGCTCGGCCACCAAGGAAAAGATGCTGGCCATGGAAGGCGTGCGCGTCGGCCCGCCGCCGGCGGCGCAGGTCTCGTTCGGGTTCTAAGAGCTTGGATGGTATGCCGGCTGGGTATGTTGAGATTCAGGTCAGGCCGCACCGAGAACTATGGTCTTCGAGAACCGGAGCGGAGCGTACTTAATGTACGTGGGCGCCGGAAGCGCAGAAGACCATCGTTCGCAGGCCGGCCTCACTTGAATATCAATATGCCTAATGACGGCGCAGGAAGCGGCGGTGAAAATGGTCGTTCTCGATCCGCTTGCAGAGATAGACCGGGCAGGATTCGGTATCGACGCTCGGCACATAGGCGCGCTTCCTGACCTCGCCGACATTGCAGAATTGCTGGCTCTGCACATAGCGGTCGAAGAGCGGCAGCCCCGGCACACGCCTGGACTGATAGCGCAGGATGACCGCGCCCTGGCGGGCGATCGTGCCTTGCACCCTGTCGCAGCTCATACGAGTGGGGTCGTAGCGCGAGATCGCCTGCGCCTCGGCGGCCGCCAGCGTCAGGCAGGCGGCAAGCAGAATGGTTTTCACAACGGTTTTCATGACAGTCTCCCAAAACCGGACTAACGCCGTCGGGCGTCCCGATCTTCCCGATTGCTCGACGCTTTCATGCGATTGGGGCGGCCTTTGGGCGGCGCCACCGCAACGCCATTTTTCGAGCCATCTTGTTTTTGGTGCGAAACCCGCCTATATCAGCTCCATTGATATTTCGGCCGATCGATCCGGGCCTCGCGATCTTCGCGTTTGCTGACGTCTATCTCCAAAATCTCGATACAAACCGGCTGAACCTCGGTTCGGTCAAACCAAAGCAAATGCGAGGACTATTCATATGGCAACTGGTACGGTCAAGTGGTTCAATGCCACCAAGGGCTTCGGCTTCATTCAGCCTGATTCGGGCGGTGCGGACGTTTTCGTTCACATCTCCGCTGTCGAGCGCGCTGGACTGTCGACCCTGGTCGAAGGCCAGAAAATCAACTTCGAGATCGAGCAGGACCGCCGCACAGGCAAGTCGTCCGCTGGTTCTCTGAGCAAGGCAGCCTGATTTTGCGATAGCGCGCGCCGGACGAGAGTTCGGGGCGCGCGGCAAGTCACGGATGTACTGACGGTCGCGCGAGAAGCGCGCTGGAGCAGAAAGACCCGACAAGCTGGATCAGCAGATAGCTGCCGGCCCGGACTTAAAGCTCCGATCAGGCTACCGAAAATGGGAAGGCGGGATTTATCCCGCCTTTTTGTTTGTCTGGAATTGGACGATGGCCATGCTATTAGTTTCGCCCCATGACCAAGCTCGAACAGATTGAAAGATCCATCGCAGCCCTGAACACCAAAGAACTAAAGGCCTTTGCCAAATGGTTCGCAGCGTATCAGGCAGAGGTGTGGGATATGCAGATCGAGGCTGACGCCAAGGCCGGTCGACTGGATAAGCTTGCCGAGCAGGCTTTGGCCGAACTTCGCGCGGGCCGAGTTCGCCCTCTCTGAATGCGCGCTACCGGCCGAAGGCCGCAAGCCCGACCGGGCGTCGCGCCCGTTGGCGCGCCCCGTCCGGAGCGAGCCGCGAAGCGGCGGCAAGCGCGAGGACAAAGTTAACGCCGCAGATGCAACGGCACCACCTTGTTGTCGGCGCCCAGCAGCGCCTCGATCGACAGTGGCTGTTGGTTGAAGATCGTGCCGGCAAGCGCCGGCCGGCCAAGGTGATACCCCTGCAGCAGGTCGACACCGCCATCCAGCGCGACGCGCAGATGCACGGATTGCTCGATGCCTTCGACCAGCACCTTGGCGCCGCGATCGTGCAGCGACGAGACAAGCGGCCGAAAGAAGCGCTCGGCGGCAGTGTGGCGGCAGAATTCGGCGAACCAGCCGCCGTCGATCTTCACGATATCCGGTTGCAGCAGGCTCATCCGCTCCGCGGTCGAATGGCCGGTGCCGAAATCGTCGATGGCGATGCGGATGCCGTGACGCCGCATCTCGCGCACCAGCGGGGCCAGCACATGATCGTCGGCCGCCTGTTCGGTGATCTCGCAGACCAGCATGGCGGCATGCAGGTCGAGATCGCCGAGATGCCGCGTCATCAGCCGGATCTCGGCCAGCGCCCGCCCGAGATGATCGTTGATCATCGGGTTGTAGTTGAAGAACAGGTCGAGCCCGTCGACGCCGATGTTGCGGAAGTTTCTCAGATGCAGCATCCGGCACATCGTCTCGACAAACAGCCGGTCGGCAGCCGTAATACTGTCGAAGAACACGGCCGGCGCAACCGGCATGGAAGCGCGGTGCGGTTCGATCAGCGCCTCGACGGCAACCGCGGCCAGCGCGCCGCCGCGTGGTGCAAAAATCGGCTGGTAGGCGCTCTTCAGCCGGAACGCGCCATAGACGCCGTATTCGATGCCGACCTCGTCGGCAAAGATCGCTTCGCCGACATCGCGCCGCCGCTCGCGCCGCCCGGTCATGGCCCGGTCCTGCGCCCGAACACCCTGCCCGGCCGCACTGACGGCGCTACGGTCGGGCCGGCCGGCGCCTTGCCAGGCTCGGCCGCCGCGGCAGACGGCTGCCCATCCTTGCCGAAAGCGCGAAAGCTGGTCGGCGCCAGTTCCGGCTTCGCCAGCACGAAGCCCTGCACCATCGATGCGCCGGATTTCTCGGCCAATTCAAGCTGCCAGCCTTCCTCGATGCCTTCGAACACCGTGCGGATGCCCTGTAGTTCGAAGTTCGTCACCATGGCAGTCAGCAGGGCAAAGCCGGCGCCGGATTCCATGAGCTGCGTGATCCAGTGCGCATCGAATTTGACGATGTCGGGCTTGAGTTCCTTGATGCGGTTGATGTCGGATTCATCGGCGCCGTAATCGTCGACGGCGATGCGAAAACCATTGGCCCGCAGCGCCTCGACAAAGCTGTAGAGCGTTTCCTGCGACGCTGACTTCTGCTCGGTGACCTCGCAGACGATGCGGCGCGGATCGATCCCGGCCTCGTGCAGCACCAGTCGCATGTCGCGCAGCGCATTGTCGGCGACGGAGCGCTCGGTAAACACCGACGGGTCGAAATTGACGAAGATCGAGGCTTCTTGCGGCAGGCAGGCGCCGGCGTTGAGCAAATGCAGCGTGCGCGTCAGCGCCTCGATATGCAGACGGTCGCCGGCCGGACAGGTGCGGAAGAAGTTCATCGGCGATTGCGGCTCGCCGTCGCGAAACGGCCGGATCAGCCCCTCGAATGCCGCCACGGACAATTTGCCCGCGTTGAAGGCGAAGATCGGCTGGAAGGCGCTCTGCAGCGTGTAGGGCCCCCAGACACCTGACGAGGTGCCGTCTTCGTGACGGATGATGTGGGCAAGCCCGATGCTGCGCGACAAGGGTCCCTCGCTCCGCGAGACAGGCGAAATGGCTGGCGATCCTGCCGCCAAAGGTTTTAACGGCCGTTGATGAATTTAGTCTTGCCGGGGATGCGCTCCATGGATTGCTTCACACAAACGGGGTGTAAACCCGGCGCAGGCGGTGTTCCAAAAGCCGATCTTCACAGGTCCTTGACCCCTGGCTCATCCGACGATGCTTGCACTTGCCGGGTCGATGCGACATGAGAAGCGCCGCAGCTGTTTACGGCTGCGCCGACCCCTCTGGAGATATCTGGTCATGGCCTTTCTTGCCGACGCCCTTGCCCGCGTAAAGCCTTCCGCCACCATCGCGGTGACGCAGAAAGCCCGCGAGCTGAAAAATGCCGGCCGCGACATTATCGGCCTCGGCGCCGGCGAACCGGATTTCGACACGCCCGACAACATCAAGAATGCGGCGATCGAGGCGATCCGCCGCGGCGAGACCAAGTACCCGCCGGTTTCGGGCATCGCGCCGCTGCGCGAGGCGATCGCGAAAAAATTCAAGCGCGAGAACAATCTCGACTACAAGCCCGAGCAGACCATTGTCGGCACCGGCGGCAAGCAGATCCTGTTCAACGCCTTCATGGCGACGCTGAACCCAGGCGACGAGGTCATCATCCCCCGCCCCTATTGGGTCAGCTATCCCGAAATGGTGGCGATCTGCGGCGGCACCTCGGTGTTCGCCGATACTTCGATCGACAATGGTTTCAAGCTGACTCCCGCCGTGCTGGAAAAGGCGATCACGCCGAAGACCAAATGGCTGTTGATGAACTCGCCGTCGAACCCGTCCGGCGCCGCATACACGGAAGCCGAGCTGCGCGCGCTGGCCGACGTGCTCTTGAAGCATCCGCATGTCTGGACACTGACCGACGACATGTACGAACACCTGACCTATGGCGACTTCGTCTTCAGGACGATCGCCGAGGTCGAGCCGAAACTCTACGAGCGCACGCTGACCATGAACGGCGTCTCGAAAGCCTACGCCATGACCGGCTGGCGCATCGGCTATGCCGCGGGTCCCGTCCAGCTGATCAAGGCGATGGACATGATCCAGGGCCAGCAGACCTCGGGCGCCTGCACCATCGCGCAATGGGCCTCGGTCGAGGCGCTCAACGGCCCGCAGGATTTCGTCGCCAGGAACAAGGCGATCTTTCAGGGCCGTCGCGACCTCGTCGTGTCGATGCTCAACCAGGCGCGCGGCATAACCTGCCCGTCGCCGGAAGGCGCTTTCTACGTCTATCCGTCCTGTGCCCAGCTGATCGGCAAGAGGACCAAGGCCGGCAAGGTCATCGACACAGACGAGACCTTCTGCTCGGAACTGCTCGAGGCCGAGGGTGTCGCGGTGGTGTTCGGCTCTGCCTTCGGCCTCGGCCCCAACTTCCGCATCTCCTACGCCACGTCGGAGACGCTGCTGGAGGAAGCCTGCACCCGCATCCAGCGATTCACTGCATCGCTGACCTGATCAGGCTCCGAGACATGAAACCCGGCCTTTCGAGCCGGGTTTTTTGTCAGGAGCAGACCTCAGCCGCCACACTGCTCGCTGGTGACCGCTTCCATCCAATCGGCATGGACGCCGTCCAGCGCTTCCTGCATGGCGACGTGGGTCATTGTCGTCTTTGGACCCGCGCCGTGCCAGTGCTTCTCGCCGGGCTCGAACGAGATCACGTCGCCCGCCTTGATCTGCTGGATCGGCCCGCCCCATGTCTGCGCAAGGCCGGCCCCCGCAGTGACATAAAGCGTCTGGCCGAGCGGATGCGTGTGCCAGTGGGTACGCGCACCGGGCTCGAAGCTGACCAGCGTGGCTCTGAGCCGGGCCGGCGCTTCCTTCTCGATGATGGGCGTCTGCAGCACGCGGCCGGTGAAATACTGGTCCGGCGCGATGATGGTCGGCACGCTGCCGCAGGCAATGATCTTCATCTCTGGTGATCCCTAAGTTTGGCAGAACCTACCCTGCCCCGGTGCCGGCTACCACCCCAGCCGGGGCCAGAACAGGCCGGCACGTACGCGATAGTCCGCGTAGGCTCCGGCCAGCGGCGTGCGCGAAAATTTCTTCTCTTCGTCCAGCGCCGCAAACACATAGAGGATAGCGATTCCGGCGATCGGCACCACCGCCCAGATCGACCAGGTCGCGATCCCCCACCCGATCCAGAAGACGATGTAGGACGTATAGAAGGGGTGGCGGACATGGCCGTAGGGGCCGTCGGTCAGCAGGCTGTGTGGATCGTCGGGTGCGAAGGCGAAGCGCAATCGCGCCTTGCGCGACGTGACAATCGCCCACCAGAACAGGGCAGAGCTCGCCAGTTCGACGGCAAGTCCGGTGAGCTTTGCCGAACCCGGCTGCGATTGGATCCAAAGGATGGCGAGAAGGAACAGCGCCGTGGCGATGACCGCCGCCGAAATCACCATGGCGCCTGGAGACATCGCCTGCGATTGGAAATGCGCCCGCATCGACCAGACATATTGGCCAAGCGTCGCGATGCTGCAGATCGAGACAAGAAGATCAAGGACTGGTTCCATTGTCGGGATTCCGCGCGTGATTGCCATGGAGCCAGCGATCGTGCCGGCTATCTCTTTAGAAATCCTTTCTTAACCACATGTTTAAAGAACATATAGAGCCAGCGATGCGATGTTGGCGGTCAGGCAAATCTCAAGGTCTAATCCAGCATGAGCATCACTCACCGCACCATCCGCACGCCGCAGGCCGACTTGCGCCTCAGCCAGTCGTCTGGGTCCGGCATGCCCATCGTCATGATCCATGGGTCGGGCAGTTCGCGCGCCGTGTTTGCCCGTCAGTTCGATAGCCCGCTTGCCGACGGCCATCGGCTGATCGCCTTCGACCTTCCCGGCCACGGCGAGTCCTCCGATGCCCGCGACCCGGCGACCGCCTATACGATTACCGGCCTTGCCCAGACCACAGCCCGGCTTCTCGACGCTTTGGGCATCGGCCACGCCATCATCTTCGGCTGGTCGCTCGGCGGCCATGTGGCGGTCGAACTGGCCAGCTTTCACCATGCGGTCAGCGGCCTGGTGCTGACCGGAGCGCCGCCGGTGTCGCGGGGGCCGCTTGGCATGCTGCGCGGCTTTCACGCCAACTGGGACATGCTGCTGGCCTCCAAGAAGGTCTACTCCGAACGCGACATCGAGCGCTTCGAGGCGCTTTGCTTCGGCGATACCGCCAGTCCGTCTTTCCGCGAAGCCATAAGGCGCACCGACGGCAGGCTTCGCGCCGGCGTGGCGCGCAGCATGTTTGCCGGCAAGGGCGCCGACCAGAAACAGGTGGTCGAGCACGCCCCGTTCCCGGTTGCGGTGATCAATGGAGAGCATGATCCGCTGGTGCGGCTGAGTTACTTCGAGACGGTGGCCTATGGCTTGCTGTGGGAACAATGCCATGTCATATCAGGCGCCGGCCATGCACCGTTCTGGGAACGCCCAGACCTGTTCAACCCGTTGCTGTCGCGCTACGCCGAGATGGTGGTGAAGCAGAGTGCAGCCGCCACGCCCACGCGCCGCACCCAGGCAAGCTGAAATCGCCGGACGGTTCTGATCCCGGGGTCTTGCCTCGGCCGCCTGACGGCGCACCGGATTCCTATTTTCCTTGCCCTGCCGGCTAACCCGTGGGACGATGGGCTTGGGCAGGTGGCTAAGAGAAACAACCCCGCCCCGCGACGGTCGAACAGGCCGGCCGCCGCTCACGACAGGGTGCGATCGGCGCAAAACCGTTTCCACTTTTGCTGATCGCACTCCAAGGGCCAAGCCTGAGTGGAGGTCAGCCATGGGTACTCGCGCCGGAGGACGACGCACGGGACCGAAATGCATTGCCATAGTCGGTCCCTTTGCAAGCGGTAAGACGACACTTCTCGAAGCCATCCTCGCCCGTACGGGCGCCATCCCCCGCCAAAATCCCGTTTCATCGGGAAGCACCGTTTCCGATCATTCGCCCGAGGCGCGGGCGCACGCCATGAGCGTCGAGGCGACCTTTGCCACCACCGAATTCATGGGCGAGCAGATCACCTTCGTCGACTGTCCCGGATCGATCGAATTCTCCTTCGAGGCCGAGCCGGTGCTGGCAGCCTGCGATCTCGCGGTGGTCGTCGCCGAGGCCGACGAGAAGAAGATCCCAGCCTTGCAGCTCATCATGCGCAAGCTCGACGATCTCGGCGTGCCGCGCATCCTGTTCCTCAACAAGGTCGACAAGGCAATCGCCGGCGTACGCGATACGCTGAAGATGCTGCAGCCGACGAGCGCGGCGCCGCTGTTGCTGCGCCAGATTCCGCTGCGCAAGGACAATGTGGTGATCGGTTCCATCGACCTGGCGCTAGAGCGCGCCTACATCTACCGCGAATATGCCGAAAGCCAGGTTGCCGAAATTCCAACTGACGACAAGGCGCGCGAACTGGAGGCTCGCTTCTCCATGCTGGAGACGCTTGCCGACCATGACGACCAGTTGATGGAGCAGTTGCTGGAGGAGATCGAGCCGCCGAAAGACGCGGTCTTCGACGATCTGTCCGCCGACCTGCGCGCCGGCGCCATAACGCCGGTGCTTATCGGCACCGCCGAAAAAGGCAACGGCGTGCTGCGCCTTTTGAAGGCGATCCGCCATGACGCACCGGATGTCGAGGCGACGCGCAAACGGCTCGGCGTCCCCGACGGCAATCACACCGTGGTCCAGGTGATGAAGACCATCCACACCGCGCATGGCGGCAAGCTGTCCGTGTCGCGCGTACTCTCCGGCCAGATCGCCGATGCAGCCGAACTCTATTTGTCGAATGGCGAGACGGCGAAGGTCTCCGGCATCTACAAGATGCTCGGCAAGGACCAGTCCAAGCTCACCGCTGCCAAGGCCGGCGACACGGTGGCGTTGGGCAAGCTGGACGAGGTCAAGACCGGCCAGACGTTGAGTTCCACGAAGGGCGGTATCAAGCCGCTGGTCACGCTTACGCCGCCGCAGCCGGTCTTTGCCTTTGCGCTACGGCCGAAGGAGCGCAAGGACGAGGTCAAAATGTCGGCGGCCATCCAGCGCCTGGCCGAGGAAGATCCCTCGCTCACCTTGCGCCACAACCAGGACTCGGCCGAGACCGTGCTGTCCGGCCATGGCGAGATGCATCTGCGGGTCGTGCGCGAGCGGCTGGAAGGCAAGAATCAGATTCCGGTCGAAGGCCATGCGCCTGCCGTCCCCTATCGCGAGACGATCCGAAAGACGGTGCAGCAGCGCGGCCGCCACAAGAAGCAGTCCGGCGGCCATGGCCAGTTCGGCGATGTGGTGATCGAGATCAAGCCGCTGCCGCGCGGCTCCGGCTTTCAGTTCTCGGACACCATCACCGGCGGCGTCGTGCCCAAGACCTACATCCAGTCGGTCGAAACCGGCGTGCGCGATTATCTGAAATCCGGCCCGCTCGGCTTCCCTGTCGTCGATGTCGCCGTCAACCTCTCCGACGGCTCCTACCACGCCGTCGATTCCTCCGACATGGCTTTCCAGATGGCGGCCAAGCTGGCCATGAAGGAAGGCATGGCGGCCTGCTCGCCGGTGCTGCTCGAGCCGGTCATGAAGGTCGAGATCGTCACGCCGTCCGAAGCCACTTCGAAGATCATCGCGCTGATCCCGCAACGGCGCGGCCAGATCCTTGGCTACGACGCGCGGCCTGACTGGCCGGGATGGGATGTCGTGGAGGCGACCATGCCGCAGGCCGAGATCGGCGACCTGATCATCGAACTGCGCTCGGCGACCTCCGGCGTCGCCAGCTATCGTTGCGCCTTCGATCACATGGCCGAGCTGACCGGTCGGTTGGCCGACGAGGCGATGAACGCCAACGGCAAGGCTGCCTGACAGGCCGAAGGATGATCCGCACAAAAAACGGCGCCCGGATGACCCGGACGCCGCTCTTATTGCGGACCGTCTTCTTGGGAGGAAAACGGCAGGTCCGCCGCACGTATCCGCCGCGCCATGCGGCACTGACAGACGAATAGGTTCGGACGCGGTAGCCGCCTGAGCCCGGATCTTCCGAGTGATGCCCCCATCTCCCGGTCGAACCACACCGCGTCCTATGATCTGCTTAAACGATGAATCGCGCCTGCGGCATGTTACCTGAGGTTACATGTCACTGTTACGCGGCGATTTTGCTCGATTTTTCGCTGGCTACGGCAGGCCCGGAAACAAAAAAGCCGGATCAATGAAGATCCGGCTGAGTTTGATTGGAAGTGCCTGTTAAGGCTAACCTCCAGAGGGGAACACTCGAGGGCGCTAATGGGAGGAGAACGCGCCCAGGAGATGATCTATATATGTGCTGTTCATGCCCAAGAAACAAGCATCTATTTTGCAACACACGCATGCAAAAAGGTACAGGCTGTGGTCTAACCCATGTCTAGGGGCCATAGGACCACGAAAAGTTGCCAAATGAATGGCGCGACCGTGCGGTTGCCTTCGCAGAACCGCAAGTCGGGCTGATTCTCGCGCTCGCGGGCAAAAAGCCGAATGACGTTGAATCGGGCAGCAGGCGTTTATTTTTGCGGCAGCGGGATGGGAAGGGTCGGCCGGAAGAAGGGAGACCTGACATGCGGACACCCCAGGCGATCGCCGGCAGCGCGGTCTTCTTCATCGCCGCACCTTGTGTCGTGGCCGGGCTGGTGCCCTGGCTGCTGACGGACCGCTACCGTCTGCCGCTGTCGACGGTGCCCGGCTTCGTGCCGGCTGGCTCCATCCTAATCGTCGCGGCCATCGCCCTGCTCGTCCATTCCTTTGCCCGCTTCGCGCTCGAAGGCATGGGCACGCCGGCGCCTGTAGCACCCACCGAGAGACTGGTGATCGGCGGCGTCTACCGCCATGTCCGCAACCCGATGTACGTCGCCGTGCTGTCGATCATCCTCGGCCAGGCGTTGCTGTTTTCAAGCTGGAGCGTCGCTGCCTATGCCGCCATCGGCGCGATCGTCATGGGCTCTTTCGTCAGGTTCTATGAGGAGCCGACTCTCGCCCGCCGCTACGGTGGCGAATACGAGACCTACCGCCGCAATGTTCCCGGCTGGCTGCCACGGCTGACGCCTTGGCGGGGGTGACCAGCACCTCCCAAGGGCATGTTTAAAATGACCAGCTGCGCGCTTTGGCGATGATGAAGTCGCGGAAGACGTGCAGCTTGGCCTGGTTCTTCATTGCATCGGGATAGGCGAAATAGGTGTCGAAGGACGGCACCTCGGTCTCCGGCAAAAGCTGCACCAAATCCGATTCCTTGGAGATCACGTAGTCGGGCAGCATGGCGATGCCGGCGCCGCCCTGCACGGCGCGCTTGATCGACAAGATGTCGTTGATCTGCAGCGTCGGCACCCTTTGCCCACCGTCGAAATCGCCGATCGTTTCCAGCCAGTTCAGCTCCGACAGATGCGACGGCACCGGCACACCGAAAGTGACGATGCGATGGTTCTTCAGATCGGCGACCGAGGTCGGCTTGCCGTGCTTGCCGACATAGGACGGCGAGGCATAGAGGTGGAAATGCACGGTGAACAGGCGGCGCTGGATAAGGTCGGGCTGCTGCGGCTGGCGCAGCCGTATCGCGCAGTCGGCCTGGCGCATGGTGAGGTCGAGTTCCTCATTGGCCAGGATCAGCTGCAGGCTGATTTCCGGATAGAGCTCGATGAATTCCTGCACCCGCTCGGTCAGCCAGCCGGCGCCGAGCCCGACCGTGGTCGTTACCCTCAGCACGCCTGAGGGACGGTCCTTGGCCTCGGTCAGCTTCGACTTGATGGTCTCCAGCTTCATCAGCACGTCATGCGCCGTGCGGAACAGCATTTCGCCCTGCTCGGTCAGCACCAGGCCGCGGGCATGGCGATTGAACAGCGGCACCCCGACATCATGTTCGAGCGCGCTGACCTGGCGTGAAATCGCCGATTGCGACAGGTGCAAAGTCTCGGCGGCATGGGTAAACGACCCAGCCTCCGCCGCTGCGTGAAACACGCGAAGCTTGTCCCAGTCCAACGCCATTGAGTTCCCCTCGTTCTGTTTTTGGCGTCTGAATGAAAAATCAGGCTTTTGAACGGCTTGCGACGCCGTCTTGATAGATTTTATTCCGCCGCTTCGCGGTGCACCTCGATGCCGGCCAGGTATTTTTCCGCCTCGAGCGCGGCCATGCAGCCGAGCCCGGCGGCGGTCACCGCCTGACGGTAGATATCGTCGGTCACGTCACCGGCGGCGAACACGCCGGGCACATCGGTGCGGGTCGAATTCGGCGCCGTCCACAGATAGCCGTTCGGCTTCTGCTTCAGCTTGCCGACAAACAATTCCACCGCCGGCGCATGGCCGATCGCCACGAACACGCCGTCCACCTGGAGATGGCTGACCTCGCCGGTCATCGCATTTCTGAGCTTCAGCCCTTCGACCGAAGGCGGCAGCGGCGTCTTGCCGGGCCGGCCGGTGATCTCGTCGACGATCGTGTCCCAGATGACTCGGACATTGTCCTTTTTCAACAGCCGCTCACGCAGGATGCGCTCGGCGCGGAAATCGTTGCGCCGGTGGATGACGGTCACGCTCTTCGCCAGATTGGAGAGATAGAGCGCCTCCTCCACCGCCGAATTGCCGCCGCCGATGACAGCGACATCCTTGCCGCGATAGAAAAAACCATCGCAGGTGGCGCAGGCCGACACGCCGAAGCCCATGAAGGTTTGTTCGGTGGGGATGCCCAGCCACTTCGCCTGCGCACCGGTGGCGATGATCAGCGCATCGGCCGTGTAAGTGGTGCCGGAATCGCCCGTGGCGCGGAACGGCCGCACATTGAGGTCGACCTCGGTGATGATGTCGTTGACGATGTCAGTGCCGACATGCTCGGCCTGCTTCAGCATCTGCTCCATCAGCCACGGGCCCTGGATCGGATCGGCGAAGCCCGGATAGTTTTCGACATCGGTGGTGATCATCAGCTGGCCGCCCTGCTGCAGGCCGGCGACGAGCATCGGCTTCAGCATGGCGCGCGCGGCGTAGACCGCCGCCGTATAGCCGGCCGGGCCGGAACCGATGATAAGGACAGGCGCGTGCTTGGTGGTCATCTAAAGCCTCTGCGGGGCGGACAATCGAGTGTGCCTTGGAAAAAGACGTGAAACGGTGCTGGTAATGTAAGGGTTGCCAACCACACCAGCAAGACGATCAGGCCGTCGTCCCCGGAAAGCTTCGGCCCACAGGCTTATTCGCGCAATGGCCGCTTCCGTTACGGTCGCAAAATCGCCCGACCAAGGGCTGGCATCGCCACAAAAGTCGTTTAATGACGAGATCGCGAAAGATTCTTGCGCTAAGCAGAGACCGCCATGCCCCTGAAAGCCGACCTCGACGCCATCGACTGGAAGATTCTGCGCGAGCTTCAGGCCGACGGGCGCATGACCAATGTCGAACTGTCGAGCCGCGTCGGCATTTCCGCGCCGCCCTGCCTGCGCCGTGTCCGGCGGCTGGAGGAAACCGGCATCATCAAAGGCTATCGCGCTTTGCTCAACGCGCCGGCGCTCGGCATGGATGTCGTCGCCTTCTGCCTGATCGGCCTGCATCACCAGGCCGACGCGGAACTCAAAACCTTCGCCGAGCGCACTCGCGGCTGGCCGATCGTGCGCGACGCCTGGATGGTCTCGGGCGAATCCGACTTCCTGCTGCATTGCGTGGCGAGTGATCTCGGCACCTTCCAGACCTTCGTCATCGAAGAACTGGCTTCGGCGCCGAATGTCGACACGGTGCGCACCGCGCTGACCATCCGCCGCGTCAAGGACGAAGGGCTGGTGGCGTTCAGCGCCTGATAAGCGAGATTAACTTCGAAAAAGCATGTGCGACGCCGACCAAGACATACCCCAACAGACACACTGCTACCTCTCCGACAACTGGCAAAAGAATGAAGCCGTCCCCAGGGCCGGGGCTCTCACCAGGGGACATCTCCGGCAAAGCTAAAAAGGCCAGCAAAATAGGTGAGCAAGCAAGCCAGACGAATGTGATGACATGCGGCAACCATTTGAGACGGAAAATGTTTTTTGACGTGAGAACGCCGCGCCGATCACAATCATGTTGACGACGAATATGAGCCAGAAAGCGAATTCTGGCGCCGAAATCGTAGGGTATTCCGGGTCAGATTGCGTGAACATGAGCGGCCAAGGTTGAATATGCCATCCGGTTTCAGCTACGGAATCGGGAGTACTTTGACCCACCCTGCCAAGGGCAGGATCTGCTACCTGCGCTCCACCGTGAGAACAACAGGCAATCCCCAGGGCACATCTAGCGATGCTTGAAGCAGTGAGACGTCGCCATCCGCGACCTGGGCTTCCCACTTGGCATAGTGTTTCAACCGGTAGTTCCCGGAGCGGACGCTGAGGCAGGCAACAGGCCCGCCATCGAGGTTTAGCGCCGTCTTGAGATCGAGGTCGGTCTGCAACAGGAAGTTTGCTAGCCGGTCCAGCGAGAAGAAAGCGTCCTTGGTCGAACCGACGATGATCCAGCCCTGACGATCTTCCGCGATAAAGGTGCGGTTGGCCAACCAGTTGCTCTTGGCGCGTACATTGTTGCGGCCGTCCTCACCGACAAGCAATGGATAGGAAACCATAGCGTTTTCGGCATTCTCCGTGACTGCGCGCCAGTCACGTGAATTGAGATCGACCACATGCGTGCCGGAGGCATTCACGAACCAGGCGCCGGCCTTCGCATCGTATTCATCCGGCCCGAGCCTCGCACCCATGCTGACAAAGGGCGTGTCGGCTTCGCCCTTCAGTCCGAAATAACTGCCATTGACGATCAGAACGGTGCCGCCTGTGCCTTGTGGATTGAGTGCCGCTTCCCACTGGTCGATGTCCTTGGCACCACTGGGCTCGTTACGGGCAACGAAACGGAATTTGGCTGGATCGAAACGGTTGAGATAGAGCCGGTCAATTTCACGGTCGCCCGCCATGACGGGGATTTCTCTGACCTGGAATCCAGGCTCGGTTTCATTCCATGAGCTGGCTCCACCGGTCACATCAGGAATTTCCGATTTCAACGCAAGCTGCATGGCAGGCGAGAGACGCGCATCGTCGGGTGCAACGGCGATCCAGTAGCTTCCGCCGCGGCGAAGAAGTGCATTGAGCCCATACACGCCGTGTTTTTGCCAGACATACCCCACGGCTGAAAGCACAGCCAATATCAACAAGACAACGGCAACAGAGATTGCTTTCTTCAATGAATTCCCCTCGTTCTTCGATGGAATGACATCTGCAAATTTCTTGCTTGAATGATGTCTGATCTCTGCAGTTTTTCCGCAAAAGAGCGTGGTGCTTTCCTGGGGAATAGCGTCAAAGCAAAGAAATGGATCGGCTCGCCGTTTCTGCGAAACGGTGAAACGCTCAAGCTAACCCATTGAGATTGCGTCGCAACAGATCCGGAAAGCTAAATCAGTCTCGATCCGAGCGACTCGACAGCTCTCAAAAGCCGTTCCAGATCATCGGGGTTGCGCAGCGGCAGAACCTCGAAGCCCGGCTCATTACTTCCCTCGCCATCCACCAGCCAGCCGCGCGGCAGGCCGGCACGTTGTCCGGCCTGCATATCCGCGGCCTTGTCGCCGACTATCAGCGAGCGCTTGAGATCGAGGCCGAGACGCTGCCGGGCCTGTAGCAGCATGCCCGGATTGGGCTTGCGCATTGGATGGTCGGCGACCGCCAGTGGCCCGCTGCCCGCCTCGTGGTAGGCGCAGGCCAGAACCATGTCGACGAAGGCATCGCCGGCGGCAAGCAGCTTGAGAACCCGGCCGTTGACCGCGGCAAATTCCTTCCAGCCGAAATAGCCGCGCGCGATGCCGGACTGGTTGGTGACGATGACCACCGGGATGTTGCCCCGGTTGGCCGCCGCGATGACCGGCACGATGCCGTCGCGCAGCGCCATTTTGGCTGGATCGTCGGGATAGCCGGTGTCGACATTGATGGTGCCGTCGCGGTCGAGGAACAGCGCCGGCGCGCTGGCTGGAAACACCCGCGAACCCACCCGCTCAACCCACAGGCCGGGCTCAGCCAGCGGGTATGGACCGTAGGCCCCGGTGTCAGCCATTCGACAGACGGTCTTCCACCACCTCGCAGAGATAGTGGTAGAGGCAGAGATGTCCCTGCTGGATGATCGGCGTCGAGGTCGAGGGCACGTTGAGCAGTATGTCGGTGAGCGGCTTGAGTTTGCCACCGCTGTCGCCGGTGAGGCTGACCACCGTCATGCCCATCATCCGAGCCTGTTCGGCGGCAGCCAGAATGCTCGGCGAATTGCCGCTGGTCGAGATGGCAAGCAGCACGCCGCCGGGCGCGCCATGCGCCTCGACCTGGCGCGAAAACACGGTGTCGAAGCCATAGTCATTGCCCCAGGCGGTCAGCATGCCCGCGTTGGCCGGCAGCGCAATCACATTGTAGGCCTTGCGCTCCTTAAGGAAGCGGCCGACCAGTTCGGTGGCAATGTGGATGGCGTCGCTGGCCGAGCCGCCATTGCCGCAGACCAGCAGCGCCTTGCCCGAGGAAAGCGCGGCGACGACCGCACTCACAGCACGTTCCATCTCGGCGGTCAGGTCACGCTCGACTGTCGCGGTGATCGCGGCCGCCGAGCGGACCAGATAGTCATTCAGTCCGGACATGAAATCCCTCAGTTAGTACCGCCGCCGGCGCGCAATTTGCCGATCGTGCCGGTGGTGCTCTTGCCGGCGACAAGGTCGACCAGGACGACGCGCCCGCCCGCCTTCTGCACCACATCGGCGCCGACAACGGTTTCGACCGTGTAGTCGGCGCCCTTGACCAGAATGTCGGGCAGAAGCGCCTCGATCAGCGCCAGCGGCGTATCCTCTTCGAACACCACGACCGCATCGACCGAGGCCAGGGCGGCGAGCACGCAGGCACGATCATGCTGATCGTTGACCGGGCGCCCTGCGCCTTTCAGCCGACGCACCGAGGCATCGCTGTTGAGGCCGAGCACCAGCCGGTCGCACTGGCTGCGCGCCGCGTGGAGAAGACTGACATGGCCGGCATGCAATATATCGAAGCAGCCATTGGTGAAGCCGACGCTCAGGCCCTCGTCCTTCCACGCCGCCACCATGCGCGCGGCCGATGCGGCATCGAGGATGGCGTCCTTATGGGCGGTGGGGCCGTGCGAGCGGAACAGCGCGCCGGTGAGTTCCTCCACGGTCAGCCGCGCGGTGCCGCGTTTGCCCACCACCACACCGCCGGCGGCATTGGCGATGGAGGCGGCCATGACGCGATCGGCGCCCGCGGCCAGAGCCAGCGCGAAGCTCGCGATTACCGTATCGCCGGCGCCCGAAACGTCGAACACTTCGCGCGCCTGGGTGGCGATGTGGCGCGCCTCATCCGCGCCGACGACGCTCATGCCCTTTTCGCTGCGGGTGGCGACGACGAAGTCGAAGCCATGTGCCGAAATCAGCTGGCGTGCCGCCGCGACGATCTCGTCGTCGGCGAAAACCGGGCGACCGACAGCTTCGCCAAGCTCCTTGCGGTTGGGCGTGATGGCGGTCGCGCCGGCATAGCGCGCATAGTCGCGGCCCTTGGGATCGACCAGCACCGGTTTTCCCGCCTCGCGGCAGATGGCGATCAGGTCGGCGGCGACGCCGTCGAGCAAGATGCCCTTGCCATAGTCGGACAGAATGACGATGTCGGCGCGCGTGAGTGCGGCGCGAAAATGCCGGACCAGGTCCGCCCGTTCCTTGTCGTCGAGCGGCTTGATCTCTTCCTCATCGAAGCGCAGCACCTGCTGATTGAGCGCGCTGAAGCGGCTCTTCGACGACGTCATGCGACCGCGCTCCTGCGCCATATCAGCCGTATCGGCGCCGAGTTCGCGCAGCATGCGCACCAGATTGTCGCCGGCCACATCGGTGCCGATCACCGATATGGGAATAGCGCTGGCACCCAGCGAGACGATGTTGGCGACAACGTTGCCTGCGCCGCCCATCGTCGAGGTCTCGCCGCGCCCGTGCAGCACCGGGATCGGCGCTTCCGGCGAGATGCGCTCGATGACGCCGTTGACGAAACGGTCGAGGATGAAGTCGCCGACCACCAGCACGGCAACGTCGCCAAAGCGGGCAATGGCGCGGTGCAAAGGTTCGGGCGAAGGCGGATTGTGCTTGATCATGTCACTGGCAATGCGAGGGAAAGGCCGACCTCAATCACGCTGAAAATTGTCAATTTACGGGCCGGATCGTTCATGGCGAAGCCGATATACCGCAAATCCGCGCAGCGCAACGTCAGGGCGGCCGTCAGCTCTTCTGCAACGCGACGTGGACGCCCAGTCCGACCAGCACCGCCCCGCCCGCCCGCTGCATGATGCGCTGCGCACGGCTGGAGCGCTTCAGCCGGGCGATCACCATGCCTGCCAGCAACACGCAGACAATATCTGCCGAAGAGAACATTAAATTGACGATGGTGCCCAGCACGACGAATTGCAGCCACACCGGGAAACCCGCCGAGGCATCGATGAACTGTGGCAGGAACGCCATGAAGAAGATCGCCGTCTTCGGATTGAGCACTTCGACGGTGATGCTCTCGAAAAATGCCCGGCGCGCCGATTTGCGCTCGATCGCCGGCAGCGCCGTGTCACCGTCCCCGCGCTTGCGGAACAAGGACACGCCAAGCCAGATCAGATAGAGCGCGCCGATGAGCTTGACCGCCATGTAGAGCGGCGGCACCGCATGGAAGAGCACCGACAGCCCGGCGGCAGCCGCAAAGACATGGAAATAACCGCCAAGATGGATGCCAAGTGCCGCCGTCAGCCCCGACCAGCGCCCGCGCGCCATGGTCTGCGCGGCGGCATAGAGCATCGCCGGTCCTGGAATATAGGCAAAGATCGCCGTGGTGGCGAAAAACGCAATGAGCAGTTCGGTCGACGGCATTTTTTGTCCCCTAGCTTGCGGGCCTCGAATAAAGCGGGCCGCTCCGCGGTCTCACTATGGCGTCGTGGTGCTTCATCGACAGCCCGGCTGCCCTCCCTTATAAGGACCGGAATCGCAAGCAACCAGAGGCCTTCATGATCATCGTCACGGGCGGGGCCGGCATGATCGGCTCCAACATCGTCGCCGCACTCAATGCCGAAGGCCATGATGACATCCTCGTCGTCGACGACCTCACCGACGGCCACAAGATCGCCAACCTGGCCGATTTGCAGATAGCCGACTATCTCGACAAGGACGAATTCTTGGCCACCTTGGAAGCCGGCGACCTAGGCCGCGTCGAGGCCGTCTTCCACCAGGGCGCCTGCTCGACCACCACGGAATGGAACGGCAAGTTCATGATGGACGTGAACTACGCCTTCTCAAAGCGCTTGCTGCATGGCTGTCTTTCGCTGCGCATACCGTTCCTCTATGCCTCCTCGGCTTCCGTCTACGGCGGCGGTTCGGAGTTTCGCGAGGATCCCGCACTTGAGCGGCCGCTCAACGTCTACGCCTATTCGAAGAAACTATTCGACGACTATGTCAGGCGCACCGTGTTCGACACCGATCATTCGCAGGTCGCGGGCCTGCGCTACTTCAACGTCTATGGCCCGCGCGAGGCGCACAAGGGCGCCATGGCCTCGGTCGCCTTCCATCTGTTCAATCAGGTCGGGCGCGGCGAAAACCCAAAGCTGTTCGGCGCCCATGACGGCTTCGGCCCCGGCGAACAAAGCCGCGACTTCATTCACGTCGGCGATGTCGCCGACGTCAATCTGTGGCTGTGGAAGCGCGGCTCGAGCGGCATCTTCAACTGCGGCACCGGCCGCGCCCAGCCGTTCCGCGCCATTGCCGAGACCGTGATCGATACGCTGGGCCAGGGCGAGATCGAGTTCATCGAATTCCCCGATCACCTCAAGGGCAGCTACCAGAGTTTTACCCAGGCTGATATGTCCCGCTTGCGCGCAGCCGGCTATAATGGGCAATTCCGCAGCGTGGAAACCGGCGTCAGAGACTATGTCGAATGGCTGAAAGCCCAACGATCCTCGTGATCGGCCCACGCTGGGTGGGCGATATGGTCATGGCTCAGTGCCTGTTCTCGGCATTGAAGGAGCTCCATCCCAACGCCGCCATCGACGTGCTTGCCCCGGCCTGGGCGGCCCCGCTGGTCAAGCGCATGCCCGAGATTCGCCAGCAGATCGATTTCCCGCTGCAACCCGGCGCGCTTGAATTCATCATTCGCCGCCGCTTCGGCCGCCTGCTGCGCGGCCGCTACGACATGGCCTACGTCCTGCCGGGTAGCTGGAAATCGGCGCTGATCCCGTTCTTTGCCCGCATTCCGCGCCGTTTCGGCAATTTGCGCGAAATGCGCTATGGCCTGCTGACCGACATCTTGCCGCTGCCCGATGCCGTCAAACGGCACACCGCGCAGGCCTATTTTGGCCTCGCCCAAGGCGGACATTTCCGGCCGCCGCGGCTCACCGTCGACGCCGGCAATCAGAAAGAGCTGCTCGCTCGTTTCGCACTTCAGCCGGGAAAATTCGTCGCCATGATGCCCGGCGCCGAATTCGGTCCGGCCAAACGCTGGCCTAGCGAAAGCTATGCCGGCCTCGCCGGAGAGATGATGGCGAAAGGATTCAAGGTCGCGTTGTTCGGCTCGAAGAACGATCGCGACGTCACCGCCGAGATCGCAGCACTCGCGCCCGGTGTCGTCGATCTGGCAGGAAAGACACGGCTGGAGGACGCCATCGACCTGATCGCCGCGGCCAGGCTGGCGGTGTCCAACGACAGCGGGCTGATGCATGTCGCGGCCGCCGTCGGCACGCCGGTCGTTGCCGTCTACGGTTCGACCTCGCCGGAAAACACGCCGCCGTTGGCTGAACAGCGCGAACTGATCTGGTTGCATCTGTCCTGTTCGCCCTGCCATCGGAAGATCTGTCCGCTCGGCCACCTCAACTGCCTGAAGACGCTGGACGTTGCCCGAGTGGCAGCGGCGGCGGACAGGTTGCTGGAACTCCCGGCCGCCGCATGAAGGTGTTGATCGTCAAGACCTCCTCGATGGGCGACGTCATCCACACCTTCCCCGCCGTCGAAGATGCACGCCGCAAGCGCCCCGATATCGCCTTCGACTGGTGCGTCGAAGAAGCCTTTGCCGGCATCGTCGCGCTGCATCCGGCGATAGCAAAGATCCATACCGTCGCCATCCGGCGCTGGCGCAAGCATCTGTTCAACGCCGGCACATGGCGGGAGGCGACAAGCTTGCGCCGCGCTCTGCAAGCAGGCGAGTACGACCTCGTCATCGATGCGCAGGGGCTGCTGAAATCGGCCCTGGTGGCGAAACAGGCAGCGGCACCAATCGCAGGTTTCGACCGCGCAAGCGCGCGGGAGCCCTCGGCAACGTTGTTTTACCAGCGCAAATACGCCGTGCCGCGCAACCTGCACGCCATCGAACGCACGCGCCGGCTGTTCGGGCTGGCGCTCGGCTACGAGCCCGATCTTTCGGCGCTCGCATCCGGGATTGTGCCGCCTCCCGGCGGCCTGGCCGGCATTGACGGCAAGACGGCCTTCCTGCTGCACGGCACCAGCCGCGAGGACAAGAAATGGCCCGCCGAAGACTGGATCGAAACCGCTCGCCTGCTGGTTGGTACCGGAATGACGCCGGTCACCACCTGGTCGAACGAGCGTGAGAAGGCGGTCGCCGAGGCAATCGCGAAAGCCGTGCCGTCAACGATCGTGGTGCCGAGATCGCCGCTGGGAGACATTGCCGCGATCCTTGGCCGCTCGACGCTGGTTATCGGCGCCGACACCGGTCTGACCCACCTCGCCAGCGCCTTCGGCCTGCCGACGGTAGCGGTGTTCCTGGCGACCGAGCCGGGTTTGACCGGCCCGCGCGGGCAATATGCCTCAACGTTGCTGGCCGCATCGGGGGAGCGCCTCGTGCCGGCACAAGTGGTGTCGGAAGCAGAAAAGCTATTAGCCCTTAAGCTCCAAGCTGCGGCATAGGACCTTCCAGCAATTCTGAGGCGCTAGATAAATTGCACCTGGACGATCTCGTAACCCCTGGCGCCGCCAGGTGCGTTGACCTCGATGGCGTCGCCGACTTCCTTGCCGATCAGCGCGCGCGCGATCGGCGAGGAGATCGAAATACGGCCCGATTTCACATCCGCTTCCTGGTCGCCGACAATCTGGTAGGTCTTCTTTTCCTCGGTGTCCTCGTCGACCAGCACCACCGTGGCGCCGAACTTGACCTTGTCGCCGCTAAGCTTGGTGACGTCGATCACCTCGGCCCGAGCAATATAGTCTTCCAGTTCGTTGACACGGCCCTCATTGAGGCTCTGCGCCTCTTTGGCGGCATGATATTCGGCATTTTCGGACAGGTCGCCATGCGAGCGCGCTTCGGAGATCGCCTCGATGATACGCGGCCGCTCTTGCTGCTGGCGCCAGCGCAGTTCTTCCTTCAATGACGCGAACCCCTCGCCTGTCATCGGGACCTTGTTCATGATGCCTGACCTTTCCTGCCGCCACCCCCGCATTTCGGGGAAAGCCTTGTCGATGGGTATAAAAAGAAAACGGGTCCGGCAGCCTCGGGCTAACGGAACCGTTTCACCGCAGTTTTCCCCAATATAGCGATCCTCGCGCGTTTTTCACGCTGAAAAAGCAGGCTTTTTGAAAAATCATGAACCGATTGTCCAATTGTCGTTACGGCACGTGCAGCGTGTTGCAGTTGCGACAACAAAAACCGGCTGCGATTGCTCGCAGCCGGCCCAGAGAAGCCGTTGGGGTGGGGTCAGCTTCTCATGAAATGGTAGATCTGTTCGGCCAGCATGCCGTATTCGCGCGAATCTTTGCCCGTCCGCTTCTCGATCTCGGCCAGTTGCGCCTGGGCGCCGGCCAGATCGCCGATTTGCAGATGGGCCTCGCCGAGATATTCGCGCACCAGCGTGTAATCCGGGTTGATGCGGAGCGCTTCCTCGTAATAGCCGAGGCCGACGGTGACACGGCCGGAATGGCGATGCGAATAGCCGAGATAGTTGAGGATGCGTGGATCCTGCTTGTTGGCGGCAAGGCTGAGCACGGCGATCGCCTCATCATAACGCCCGGCCATGGCCAGGTCGTGACCAGCATCGTAGATGTTGTCGTCGTCCAGCATGCCGTACTTCGGCGCGACGCATTTCTGCTTTTTCTTGTCCCAGACCTGCCCCTTCTTGCACTGGGTGGTGGTCTCGGTACCACCGCCACCGCCGCCGGCCGCAAACACCGGAACCGCAAAGAACTGCAGCGCCACAAGCGCCGCAGCCGCCTGGATCAACACTCTTTTATGCATCGAAGCCTCCTTGAGGGATAATGACGAGCTTGAGGGAAAATGACGATAATGAAAAGCTAACGCCGGGATGCAGACTTTTCATCCCGGAAACCCGCAGCCGCCGAAACTATTTGTGCGGCCGTGCCTGACCTGAATTCGGTCAAAGGCGGGAGCCAAGGATCAGAACATGACGTGACGCGCGCTGCAAATCCGCTATCATTCGGGAAACGATCAGCGGGGGTGCCCGAGAGTGCAACAGCGCCGTGAGCGGGAATGGGAGCTATCGATCGGCCCGGACACCGTGCGCCTGTTCATTCTCAAGGCAAAGGGACTGAGTGCTGCCGTCAACGAAGACTATGCCGACGGTGCCGAGCATGAGGTCGAGCTCGATGGTGAATCACATGCCAATCACCACCATGACGGTCTGGCGGAGGAAAGCGCGGAAGACCTCACCGAGGAAGAGCTGCGCGAGCTGATCAACGACCTCAACGTCGACGAAGCGGCCGAGTTGATCGCGCTGGCCTGGGTCGGCCGCGGCGACTATGACGCAGCGGAATGGTCCGATGCGGTTGCCGCCGCGCGCGACCGCGCCAACAAGCGCACGGCGAAATACCTGCTCGGCATGCCGCTTTTGGCCGACTGGCTGGAAGAAGGGCTGGAAGCGATTGGCGCGTAACGACGTCGTTACCGTTCGTGATGGGCCGCAGGCAACCTCCGGGCGTTCGCGCCGTTGAGGACGATGGGGTCTGTTGTACTTTCCCGAACATGCAGGGTTGCACTGGTCATGGTCGTCACGGCGCTGCTGCTGACGCAAGCCGACGCCAAACAGCGCAAGAAGCATTACACGCCGCTGTCACAGCGGTTGGAGCAGTTGTTTTCACCGCGGGTCGACTCGCATCCTAAGCCGCGCAGCAAACACCGCCAGAAGCCCAGGCCACAGCGGCACATCACGCCAAAGCAGGTGGAACAAAAGACCCCGGATAAAGAGCCCTCGCCCGCCGATGTTCCGGTGCAGCCCTCGCGCGTTGTCCCGCTGCCCGAGGCGCGTCCTTCAGAGGCGCCGAAGACCGGCGCGGCACCGATCGAAAAGCAAAAGGCCGAAGGTCCGAACCCCCTTGGCGCGCCCAACCGGTCCAATGACGATCGATTCAACGAAGAAAAGTCCCGTTTTAGAAAGCAGGCGCGGCCCGGACCGTCAGCCCCGAAGCCGTCGACCGATAAGCAAAGCGAGCCCGAGCCGCCGGCCGCGGTGCCGATTCCGACACAAAAGCCAGACACTCCGGAACCTGAAGCTCAGCCGCCGGCCGTTGCTCCGCAGCCACCTGAAAAACCCGATGCCGGCGACAAGAAGATGCTGCCTGATCCGCGCTCGGCCGATTTGCCCGATGCAAAAATGCCGGCGGCGGAAGTCGCCTGTCGCGAGCGGCTGACGGCCCTTGGTGTCGAATTCGAGGAGCATAAGGCGGAAAGCAATCCCGACATCGGCTGCTCGATCCCCTATCCCCTGCTGCTGAAGTCGCTCGGAAAATCCATCGCCATCGGCCCCGCGACCGAACTCAACTGCCCGATGGCCGAGGCGGCAGCCCGCTTTGCCGCCGAAATCATACAGCCGGCGGCGAAAGCCGAGTTCGGAGCCGACCTGAAATCGATCAACCAGGCATCGGCCTTTGTTTGCCGGCCGCGCAACGGCACGCGCCATCTGTCGGAACATGCCTTCGGCAACGCGCTCGATATTGCCAGCTTCACGTTGTCGGATGGCAGAAAGATCGAAGTCGGTCCAACGCCGCCCGAGAAAGACGGCAAATTCCTCAATGCGGTGCGCAAGGCCGCCTGCGGACCGTTCAAGACCGTGCTTGGACCGGGCGCGGACCCGGACCATTCCCTGCATTTCCATCTCGATCTCGAACTGCGCCGGAATGGTGGCACTTTCTGCCAATAATGGCCCTCCAGTGATCGTCATGCCGGTGATGGTCTGGCTGCCGCATTTCGGCCGCAGGCATGAACGGGAACGCTGAGTTTTCCTTTACCCTTGATCGTTAAAATCCCACCGATCAAGGACAGGATTCCGCCCATGGCCGCAATATTTCGCGCCGCGAAGGCAAAAAGCGCAGCGATACTGGCCGCCGGTCTTGCGCTGGCCGCCGTTTCGGCTTGCAACACTGGCAGCGTGCTGTCGCTGCAGCCGGCCGTCGATGTCGGCTCGCAGACCGCGGCCGTGCCGCAATATGAAGGCATGCAGAAGCTCGTCCCGTCCAATCCCTATATGACTGCCGCCTATCCGCACATGGACGAGCCGATGTCGGAGTCGGAGCCGCAGCAGATGCCGGCCAGCGAAACCGATTGCCGTGGCGAGCTGAAGCGGCTTCGCGTCGTCTACACCGATGTCCAGCCGATCCACGAGGGACAGTGCGGCATAGACTGGCCGGTCAAGGTCTCCGCCATCGGCGGCATCCAGATGAAGCCCGCCGCAACATTGACCTGCGACATGGCCGCAAGTTTCGCCGCCTGGACCAGCAACGAACTGGTTCCCTCCGCCCGCTGGCGCTATTTCTCGGGCGTCAAGACCATCCACCAGGGCTCAAGCTATTCCTGCCGCAACATCGCCGGCGAAGGTGTCCTGTCCGAGCACGGCAAGGGCAACGCCCTCGACGTCATGAGCATCGAGCTCAACAACGGCGACGACATCGACGTGCGCAAGCCCGGCCTGTTTGCCTTCCGCACCCGCGGCTTCCTCAACAATGTGCGTGCCGACGGCTGCCAGTATTTCACCACCGTGCTCGGTCCCGGCTACAATTACGATCACCGCAACCATTTCCATTTCGACATCAAGAACCGCAAAAGCGGCTACCGCGCCTGCCGCTAAGGCGTTTCACCGTTCAGAAATCAGTCGGGATTGGCGTTCCTGGTGGAAGCGATGATTTGCTGGGCCACCAGATCCTGGATGCGCCAAAGGTTCCTGTCGCGGATACCGCTCTCTTCCAACTTGCTGACGGTTCGGAACAGGTATTGAGCCGACGAGCCCCAATGCCCGGCAGCCCGCGCCAGCGTGTCGGCAACCTGCTCCAATGGCAGCCGGCCCGCATAGGCCCTGCCGTCTGGCGCGGCGACGAAAGCCAAGGCCCGCAACGGCCCATCCTTGGTCTTGACCTTGATCCAGCATGGCACGTTAGTCGGCGGATTGGCATCGATCTCGCGGCGCATCAACTGGCCAAGTTGCCCGACATGGTCTTCCGCGGGCAGCCGATAGACGATGCCGTTGCAGCTGCCGCCTCGATCGAGCGCCAGCATCAGCGCCGGCAAATCACGGGTTCCGCGCCAACGGGTCAGCGTCAGGCAGAACGAGCGGTGCCATCCTGGCGCCGTGGCCGGGCGCTGCTCGACATGGGCAAATTCGGGGTTCCAGATCAGCGACCCGTAGGCAAAGACCCATAGCGCTTCAGGCCGATGCTCCGACAGAAGTTGCTCGACAAGACTATCGAACTCCGCGTCTGTATGCTCGGTTGTTCCGGGCTCGGGACCCGGATCCGGTTCGACACGCTCGACCCTTGCGACAAGGTCCGCGGTCAATGCCATCGAGCTGCGACCCACCGGCTTCTTATCCATTCCTGCTCACCCCCCGCAAAAACGATGGCCGACGATAGAACGGCTGCTCGCCGCTGGCCATTGATTTCCAGGGTCCGTCAGGCACAGATACCGCACGGATCGAGCCGCTTTCATGAGCCGACGAAGCCTGCAACGACGCGCATTGACCTGGCTCGCCGCTCTTCTGGCGGTCTGGCTGGCCCTCGCCTATGTCGCTGCGCCGGAATTCTGGACGGTTCGCGACCGCGGCTTTCGCACGCAGACTTTCGAGATGGTGACACACACGCCGCAAGGCATTCCCGGCGACCCGATCAATATCGGCCTTGTCGGTACCGAAAAAGAGATGGTCCATGCCTTCGCCATGACCGGATGGGATACGGCCGATGGCGTGACGCTAAAGACCGCGATCGAAATCGGTGAGAGCGTGCTGTTCGACCATCCCTATCCTGACGCCCCGGTCAGCCGGCTGCTGTTCGAAGGCCGCGCCCAGGATCTCGCCTTCGAAAAGCCGGTCGGCGGGAGCGCCGACCGGCGCCATCATGTCCGCTTCTGGCGCAGCGATGCGACCGGCGACGACGGCCGAACGCTCTGGATGGGCTCGGCCAGCTTCGACCGCGGCGTTGGTCTCAGCCACGATACCGGCGCCATCACCCACCATATCGCCCCTGACATCGACGCCGAGCGCGATCTCGTGATCCACGACCTGTCGGCGGCCGGCATGGTGACCTCGGCGAGCGACATCCCGGGCATCGGCGCCACCAGGACCGGACGCAACGGCGGCGGCGATCCCTATTTCACCGACGGCAAGACTCTTGTCGGGGTGCTCAGGCAATTCCCCTGAACCACCGTCATTTCCCAAAAATCATCGCGGACTATTTTCCTGCGGCCCGCCGCAATGCTATTGAGCCCTGATGCTATACGTCGAAATCGCCACCGTGGTCGTCCTCATCTGTGTGAACGGCCTTCTGTCGATGTCCGAGCTCGCCATCGTGTCGTCGCGCCCGGCGCGGCTCAAGGCGATGATCGACCGCGGCGTCAATGGCGCCGGGCGTGCGCTGACGCTCGGCTCCAATCCCGGCAAATTCCTGTCGTCGGTGCAGATCGGCATCACTCTGGTCGGCGTGCTGTCGGGCGCCTTCTCCGGCGCCACGCTGGGCGACAGGCTTTCGGTGTACCTGGCCACGACCGGCATGCGCGAAAACATCGCCGACCCGCTCGGCGTCGGCATTGTCGTTGCGATCATTACCTATTTCTCGCTGATCGTCGGCGAGCTGGTGCCCAAGCAGATCGCGCTGCGCGATCCCGAGCGTGTTGCGGCCCGCGCGGCGCCTGCGATGACCATCCTAGCCACCGTCTCGGCGCCGCTGGTGTTCATGCTCGACATTTCCGGCCGCGCCATATTGTGGCTGCTTGGCCAGCGCGGCGAGAGCGAGGAGAAAGTCACCGACGAAGAGATCAAGATGCTGGTCGCCGAGGCCGAGCACCACGGCACCATCGAATCCGACGAGCGGCGCATGATCGCCGGCGTCATGCGGCTCGGCGATCGCGCCGTGCGCGCCGTGATGACGCCGCGCACCGAGGTCGACTGGATCAATTTGCAGTCCGATGAGGGTGCCATCCGCAAGCTCTTGATGGAGACCCAGCATTCGCGCCTGCCGGCCGGCGATGGCGGCGTCGACGTCATGGTTGGCGTTGTTCAGACGCGCGACGTGCTGGCCGCCCTGCTCGCCGGCCGCGCACTCGATCCGCGCAAGCATGTGCGCGCCGCCCCCATCGTCTACGATCAGGCCGACGCGCTGGATGTGCTGCAGAAGCTGAAGGAATCCGACGTGCCGATGGCGCTGGTGCATGACGAATACGGCCATTTCGAAGGGATCGTCACACCTGCCGACATTCTCGAGGCCATCACCGGCGTCTTCCGCGCCGACCTTGATGCCGGCGACGAGGAAAACGCCGTCAAGCGCGAGGACGGCTCATGGCTGCTCGCGGGATACATGCAAGCCGACGAGATGGCTGACGTTCTCGGTATCGACCTGCCGGAAAATCGCGATTACGAGACCGTCGCCGGTTATGTGCTGTCGCACATGCACCATCTGCCGGCGACCGGCGAATGCGTCGACGCGCAAGGCTGGCGTTTCGAGGTCGTCGACCTCGACGGCCGCCGCATCGACAAGCTGATCGCCACCCGGCTGCCCAGCGGCCATCGCGAAGTGGTGCGTTGACGCTCTGCCGTCAAAGCGAATAGCGCGCTCAGACCGCGGCTTCGATCGGTTCGGCAAGCTTCGGATTGGAGCGCGAGGCGATCAGGCAACTGGCCACGATCAGGGCCGCTCCAGCCAGCGTGGTCCAGGTCGCCGCCTCGTCGAAGAACAGCCAGCCAAACACGATCGCCCAGATGAAGGCAGAATACTCCGTCGGGATCAGATATTGCGCTTCGGCCCGCGCGTAGGACCAGCTCATCAGGAACTGGCCGGAGAGCGACAGCGCCGTCACCCCGGCCAGCGGAAGCCAGAGATTGCCCGGCAGGGCAACCGCGAGCCAGGGAGCGGCGGGGAGAAGGACGGCGGCAACGCACAGGTTCTGGAACAGCATGATCTCGACTGGCTTGGCCACCAGCGCCTGCCGCCGCGAGAGGATCAGATTGTAGGCGTAGAACACCGTCGATGCGAGCACCGCCACCGTGCCAAGCAGGGCATCCCCGGTATAATTCCCTTGCCCGAACTGTCCGGCCATGATGATGACGACGCCGGCGATGCCCGCCAGCGACGCCCAGATCGCCTGGCGCTGTATGCGTTCGCCCAAAAGCAGCGCCGCCAGCAGGAGAGCGAACAGCGGCGCGACGAAACTAAGCCCGATCCCATCCGCTAGCGGCAATCTGGCAAGGCCCCAGAAGAACGACAGCAGAACGATGCCCACGATCACGGCGCGCAGCGCGTGTAGCCGCAGCACGGAAGGCGTGGGAAGGGAACGCGGCCCCGCCGCCCAGGCCGTGCCCGCGACCACGCTCGCAAGCATGCTTCGCCACAGCACCGTGTTGTAGACACCGACGGCGATGACCAGGATTTTCATCGCCGCATCCATGGCGGACAGAAGGAAGATCGCAAGTGCACAGACCAGCACCGGGGTCATGGGGGAAACGACGCCTGACAGGCTGGGTGACTTCACGGGGCATGCTCATGTGATGGATCGCAGCCGGATATATCAGGGGAGGACGGCCAGGCCAGATGGCAGGGCCGTGCATATGGCGGTCCAACCGATCTTCGCAGCCCCTCGATTTGAATTCGGTGCGTCGGCAGCGCCTTTCGCTATCGGCCCCAGCCTGCCCTCACCCATGATTGATCCGCTGGGCGAATGGCAAAAGCAGCCAAAGCCTCTATATCGATTGTCATGGATGCATCGAACGAACACGCGCTAAACGACGAGCTTCTCCAAGATATCCAGCGCCTGTCCTTCGAGTATTTTCTCAACGAGGCCAACCCTGCCAACGGCCTGGTCGCCGACCGCAACACGCAGGCGTCGCCTGCCAGCATAGCCGCCGTCGGGCTCGCTTTGTCGTCCTATCCCGTCGGTGTCGAGCGCGGTTTCATGACGCGCGATGCCGCAATCGAGCGGACGCTCGCCACGCTTCGCTTCTTCTGGAACGCCCGGCACGGGCCGGAGCCCGATGCCACCGGCTACAAAGGTTTCTACTATCATTTCCTCGACATGAAGACCGGCCGCCGCGTCTGGAATTGCGAACTGTCCACGATCGATACCGCCCTTTTGCTTGCCGGTGTTCTGGCCGCCGGCGCTTATTTCGACGAGGACGATGAGCTCGAACTGGAAATCCGCCAGCTTGCCGATGCGCTCTACCGCCGTGCCGACTGGCGCTGGGCGCAGAACGGCGGCGCCACCGTCACCCATGGCTGGCGGCCTGGAAAAGGCTTTCTCCGCTACCGCTGGGAAGGATTTGACGAGGCGCTGATCCTGTACGTCCTGGGTCTCGGTTCGCCGACCCACTCGCTAACTCCCGAGAGCTACGCGGCCTGGCTGTCCACTTACAAATGGAAGACCATCTACGGCCGCGAGATGGTCTATGCCGGCCCGCTTTTCATCCACCAGTTCTCGCATATCTGGATCGATTTTCGCGACATCCGCGATGCCTTCATGCGCGATCACGACCGGGACTATTTCGAAAACAGCCGCCAGGCGACGTATCTGCAGCGCGATTACGCAATCCGCAATCCGAGGGGGTTCGCGGGCTATGGCGAGAATTGCTGGGGCGTCACCGCCAGCGACGGCCCAGGTCCGATCGCGCGGCGAGCCGATGGACGCCGCTTCTTCGGTTATCTCGCCCGCGGCGCACCGTTTGGCCCCGATGACGGCACGCTGTCGCCATGGGCGGCAATCGCCTCCTTGCCTTTTGCGCCGGAAATCGTGCTGCCGGCGCTGCGCCATTTCCACGAGATGGACCTGCGCGACGGCAACCCTTACGGCTTCACCGCGAGCTTCAACCCGACGATCGCTGCCGACGACGGCCGCGCCTGCGGTTGGGTATCGCCGGACCATGTCGGCATCAACCAGGGGCCGATCGCCCTGATGATCGAGAACTACCGGTCCGACTTCCTGTGGCGATTGATGCGCCGCGTGCCGGCCATCACCACAGGACTGCGCCGGGCCGGGTTTTCCGGCGGTTGGCTGTGACAGGCGGCGATCCTTCGCGCGGGATCGTCAAGGCATCAGCGCGACCTTGCCGGTCCGACTCCACCATCCGGCCAAGGGAGCCGAGAGCGCCTCTTCACGTGAATGAAAAAGGGCGGCGCAAACGCCGCCCTTTGGAAAAATCATCGGTCCTTGGGAGGATAAGGCTCAGGCCGCCTGGGCTTCGCCGGCAATCGCGTCGGCCTGACGCGCTGCCTTGAGCACGCGGGCCCACCAGGCAACGTCGTTGACCAGCGCCGTGGCAGCCTGGTTCAGATGCTCGATCTCCTCGAGCTTCTTCTCGCCCTGGCGCACCGCCAGGAAATCGCTCCAGGCAATGTGAACGGCGGATTTGACCGGCGCCATCTGCAATTCGACCGCGGCAAGACGCAAATGTTCGACAGCGCGCGAGCCGCCGACGCTGCCATAGCCGACGAAACCGGCCGGCTTCTTGTTCCATTCATTGGCGGCGTAATCGATGGCGTTCTTCAGCACGGCCGTCGGGCCATGATTGTATTCGGCGGCGGTGAAGATGAAGCCGTCGAATTCGGCGACCTTCTTTTGCCAGCGCTGGGCAACTTCGTTCTGCGACGGCGCCCAGGCGGACGAGGCGACCTCGTCGAAGAAGGGCAGCGGCCAGTCGCGCAGGTCGACGGTCTCGACGTCGATGTCGGCATGAGATTTCGCGATCTTGGCGATCCACTGGGCGGGCACATCGGCGAAACGCGCGGCGCGTGTCGAACCGACGACGATGGCGATTTTGGGCTTGGACATGGGGCTCTCCATATATGCAAAAGCTGGTATCGTTTGGATACCGGCGCTATATGAGATACTGACAAATGGCAGCGCAAGGAGGCACCGTTATGTTACTGAGGCACCCGCACAACACCGAAGACTGCCGCGCCGTCTCGGAAATCCTGCAGCGCGTCGGCGACAAATGGACCGTTCTGGTCGTCGGCAAGCTGGGCGGCGGACCGCTGCGTTTCAATGAGTTGCGCGCCGCTGTCGGCGGCATTTCGCAGAAGATGCTGACCACCACCTTGCGCGGTCTTGAGCGCGACGGCTTCGTCACCCGAACCGTGTTCCCGACCATCCCGCCACGCGTCGACTATGAGCTGACGGAGCTCGGCCATGAGCTGCTGGTGCCGGTCGGCGCGCTCGGCGAATGGGCGCGGAAGAACACCTCGCGGGTCCAGGCGGCGCGTGAAAGATTCGATGGCGTGCACGCCTGAAAACCGTTGCCCAGCAATAGTTTACGGATTTTGCCGTCGACGACGCGTACCCGGGTTTAACTGGATCCGCCCTGGCATCGTTGGTCGCGCCATCGCGACATAGCTGCAGCGTTTCGTTCGCCGGCGCATGATCATTTTGAGGCTGACGAGGTCTTCCGCTGACGGGCCCTCAGGCCTTTGACGCAGGGTTGCTGCAACACACTGCGCCGCACGTCTCTACCCTTGCAGACCGCTGGGCAGTCCGCTCGTTGCCAACGGTCCGGTCGTGCGTGCAGGCAACGCTTGGAAGCTCTTTCCTGATCTCGGTATAAGCGGTCGTGCCAAGCAGGCAGATCACCGCGACGAGGGCCGCCACGAGCCAGCCGTTCAGCATGTGTTGACGCATTGTCTTCCCTCCGCCGCCCGCAGAATCGGATGTGAAGGCAACCATTGGATGTCGCGCAGCGCATCGCCCGCGCGGGGGATGTTACATAAGCGCAAGCTTGGCAGAATCGACGATGTCAACTTTCGGTTGGAATCGGCTTCGGCTTGCCGTCGCTATCCAGCGCCACCATGACGAAATCGGCGTGGGTGACCTTCTCCATCAGGTCGGAGAGGTAGCGTTGCGCCCAGGCCTCGACCTTGAGCGTCATGGAGGTGCGGCCGACGCGCTCGACATGGGTGTAGATGCACAGCGTGTCGCCGATCTTCATCGCCTTGGCGAAGGACATTTCCTTGACCGCCGCCGTCACCACGCGGCCCTTGGCCCGCTCGGCCGCACGGATGCCGCAGGCAAGATCCATCTGCGCCATCACCCAGCCGCCAAAGATGTCGCCGGCCGCATTTGCATCGGCCGGCATGGCGAGCGTACGCAAGGTCAGATCGCCGATCGGCCGTCCGTCCGCGTAATGCACCATCCGAGATTCCCCTAAAGCGATAGCCCTTGATCCCGTAGCGTCACGGGCCCAAGAGGTCAACGCGACGGGCGAGGCTCCCGGCGCAATGTCGGTTCCATGGTGGCTTTTCCGACCAGGCGTCTCACGGTCGCTTTTTTCACAAGCCATGCCGGAAGCCGCAGGGGCGCGGCCAAGCCGTCGCGGATAGGCTGCGCTCAGTTTTGCGGAGCCGCCAACACCAATCATGCAGACTTATGACTTCATCATCGTCGGCTCCGGCTCGGCCGGCTCGGTTCTGGCCGACAGGCTGTCGATTTCGGGCCGCTTCTCCGTGCTGGTGCTGGAGGCCGGCGGCAGCGACCGCCGCTTTTATGTCCAGATGCCGCTCGGCTACGGCAAGACCTTCTTCGATCCGGCGGTCAACTGGAACTACAAGCCCGAGCCGGACCCCGGCCTTGCCGGCAATGTCGACCATTGGCCGCGCGGCAAGCTGCTTGGCGGCTCCAGCTCGATCAACGCCATGGTCTGGATCCGTGGCGCGCGCGAGGACTTTGACGACTGGCGCGATGCCGGAAATCCCGGTTGGGGCTATGACGATCTGTTGCCGGGCTTCAAGGCGCTTGAGGACAATGAGGCCGGCGCCGACAGATGGCGCGGCACCGGCGGGCCGCTGCATATCACCGACACGACGAACGCCGTCCATCCGCTGACCAGGCGCTACCTCGCAGCCGGCCAGCAGGCTGGGCTGCCGCTCAACCCTGACTTCAACGGCGCCGCCCAGGAAGGCGTCGGCGTCTACCAGATCTCGACCAGGAATGGCCGCCGCATGTCGGCCGCGCGCGCCTTCCTGCGCCCGGCGATGAAGCGCGCGAATGTGCGCGTCGAAGCCAATGCGCTGGCGACCAGAATCCTGTTCGAGGGCAAGCGAGCCGTCGGCATCGAATATCTGCAGAACGGCGAGACCAAGACGGCGCGGGCCGGCCGCGAGGTGATCCTGTCCGCCGGTTCGATCAACTCGCCGCAGCTGCTGCAACTGTCCGGCGTCGGCCCCTCGTCACTGCTCAAGGGGTTTGGCATCCCGGTCGTCCACGGCAACGAAAATGTCGGCGCGCATCTGCAGGACCATGTCGGCATCAACTATACCTTCAAGGGAAACGTGCCGACGCTCAACCAAATCCTGCGGCCCTGGTGGGGCAAGCTGCTGGTCGGCATGCGGTACATCCTCACCCGCTCCGGCCCGCTGTCGCTGTCGATGAACCATGGCGGCGGCTTCTTCCGAACCGACCTGGCGTTTTCGCGCCCCAACATGCAGCTTTATTTCCAGGCTTTCTCGACCGTCATTCCGAAGAGCGGCGAGCGGCCGATCCTGACGCCGGATCCGTGGCCGGGCTTTTCCATCGGCCTCTCCAACTGCCGCCCGTCCAGCCGCGGCGAGATCATGATCCGCTCCAGCAATCCGCTGGACTATCCCAGGATCGTCGCCAACGCCTATTCCACCAACGCCGATGTCGACGAGATGCTGGCGGCGGTGAAATTCGTGCGCAAGATAGCCTCGATGCCCGCCATGGCCGAGATCATCACTGAGGAGGTTTTGCCGGGCCCATCGATCCAATCGGATGCCGATCTGATCCAGGATTTCAGGAAGCGCTCAGGCACCGTCTATCACCCGGTCTCGACGTGCCGCATGGGGCCGGGCGCCGGGGCCGCCGTCGTCGACCCGCGCCTGAAAGTGCACGGGCTCGCAGGTCTGCGTGTCATCGACGCCTCGATCTTTCCCGCCAACATCACCGGCAACACCAACGCCGCCTCGGTCATGACCGGATGGAAGGGCGCCGAACTGGTTCTGGAGGACCAAAAATGAAGATCACCGACGTCAAGACCTGGGTAGTCGGCAACCCGCCGCCCGGCATCGGCGGCAAGTATTTCATCTTCGTCAAGCTGACCACCGATGGCGGCGTCGTCGGTTACGGCGAGGCCTACAACGCCACCTTCTCGGCTCACATAACAGCGAAGCTGGTCGAGGACATGGCCGAGCGTTACCTGATCGGCCACGATCCGCATGACATCGAGACCTTCTTCCGCCGCGCCTATTCCTCAGGATTTACCCAGCGCCCCGACGTTACCGGCATGGGCTGTTTCTCGGCGCTGGAAATGGCCTGCTGGGACATTGTCGGCAAGGAAGCCGACAAGCCGGTCTACAAACTGCTCGGCGGCCAGGTGCACGAGACGCTGCGCTCCTACACCTATCTCTATCCGCACACCGGCAGCGTCCATTCGGAGGACGCGCCGGACGGCCGGAACGTCTACAATGACCCCGAATTGGCGGCCGCCTGCGCGCTCGAATATGTCGAGCAGGGGTTCAACGCCGTCAAGCTCGACCCGGCAGGCCCCTACACCGCCTTCGACGGCCACCAGCCGCGCCTGATCGACATCGATGTCTCCACCCGCATGGTCAAGTCGATCCGCGAAGCCGTCGGCACCCGCGCCGATATTCTGTTCGGCACGCATGGCCAGTTCACCGCATCGGGTGCGCTGCGCATGGCACGCGCCATCGAGCCCTACGATCCCTTGTGGTTCGAAGAGCCGGTGCCGCCCGACATGCCCGAAGTGATGGCTCAGGTGGCGCGAGGCACGTCGATCCCGATCGCCACCGGCGAGCGGTTGACGACCAAGTTCGAATTCGCCCGAATCATCGAGAACCGCGCCGCCACCATCCTGCAACCGGACCTTGGCCGTTCCGGCGGCATTCTCGAAACCAAGAAGATCGCCGCCATGGCCGAGGCATACCACATCCAGATCGCGCCGCACTGCTATTGTGGGCCGATCGTTGGGGCCGCCAACATCCAGCTGGCGGTGACGCTGCCCAATTTCCTCATCCTGGAATCGCTGAAGCAGTGGGACGGCTTCCACGCGACACTGCTCAAGAAGAAGATCGAATGGCAGGACGGCAATGTCATTCCATCGAAGGAGCCGGGCCTCGGCGTCGAGCTGGACGAAGCGGTCTGCGACGCGCATCCCTACACCGGCAAGGACCTGCATTTGCAGATGATGCAAACGCCGCTGATGCCGTGAGCGAACGCTACGCCTTCATCGGGCTTGGCCATCTCGGCGGCAACCTTGCCGCCAGCCTGTTGCGCAACGGTTTTGTCGTCATCGTCTTCGACCGCGACCCCGCCGCCGTCGAGCGCCTCGTGGCGCTCGGCGCCACGGCCGCGACCAGCCCGGCCGAAGCGGCGGCACAGGCCGGCAATGCCATTACTTGCCTGCCCTCGCCCAAGGTCAGCGAAGCGGTGCTGGCTAATGCCGGCGGCCTGCTCGAGGGTCTGCCCAGGGGCGGCTCCTGGATCGAGATGTCGACCAACGGCCGCGACGAGATCCTGCGCCTCGCCGCCCTCGCCGCGGCCAAAGGCATCGAGACGCTGGAGTGCCCGGTCACCGGCGGCGTGCATCTGGCCGCGGTCGGAAAGATCACCGCGCTTGTCGGCGGCGATGCTGCGCTTTACGAGCGCCATCGTCCGGCCATCGAAGCGATGTGCGCAAAGTCGTTCCTGATGGGTCCGGTCGGCTCCGCGGCGGTGATCAAGGTGATCACCAACATGCTGGCCTTCATCCATCTCGTCGCCGCCGGCGAGGCGCTGATGTTGGCCAAGCAAGGCGGCCTCGACCTCGCGCAATCCTACCACGCCATCGTCGCCTCCTCCGGCAACAGCTTCGTCCATGAGACCGAAAGCCAGCTCATCCTCAACGGCTCCTACGACATTGGCTTCACCATGGACCTGGCACTGAAGGACCTCGGCTTTGCGCTTGCGATGGGCAGAGAGTTCAGACTGCCACTCCAACTGGCGCCGCTTGTGAGTGAGATTTTCCTGATGGGCAAACAGGAATATGGCGGCGGCGCCTGGTCGACCCAGATCGTCAAACTGCTCGAGGATGCCGTCGACATGGATCTGCGCGCGCCCGGTTTCCCAGCCAAGCTGGAAAGCTAAGCCGGGTAAATATGTCCTGCGATTTCAGGCCTTTGGCCGGTTCGCCGGAATCGCCGCTCAAACCACCTGAATCAATCCCTCAACGCCTTGATTCAATATCTCAGCGTCAGCGCTCCGGGCAGGATCTCAAACGTCGCGGGTATACGCCCCGGCGACTCGCCATCTATGTCGACCAGCGCGCCGTTCTTCTCGACATCGCCGATAGGTTCGACCACCACTTTCCGGCCACGCAATATGGTGATGGCCGGATGGTTGCGGTGCCGGCCGCCATAGAGCAGCCGAATATCCCAGATCAGCTTCAGCTTGCCGGCCGCGCGCAGGATGACGATGTCGAACTGGCCGTCGGCGAGTTCGGCGTCCGGGGCGATCATCATGCCGCCGCCGAAGAACTTTCCGTTGGCGACCGCCACCAGCGCCATGCGCGCCTCGACCGGGGTGCCATCGTCGACGGTGATCCTGACGTCCTGGAAGCGGTAGCGGATGAACTCGACCACGGTGCGCCAGAAAAACAGCGCCTTGGCCGACATCCTGCCCTTGCGCTTGTCGGCATTGACCGCACGGTCCGTGGCGCCGGATAGGCCGAGGCTGGCGATATTGATGAAGTGCCGGCTGGCCAGCGCGCCATGGTCGTCGATGTAGCAGATGCGCCCTGCATCGACCTTGCGCGCCTTGGCTTCGGCGATCCGCTTCAGCACCGCATCCACCTCTTTCGGCAGCCCGAGCCCGCGCGCGAAATCGATGCCGGTGCCGCAAGGCAGCAAGGCAAGTTCGGTTGTCCGGCCGCTCTCATCGAAAGCCTGCAGCAATCCGTCGGCCACTTCGCTGGCGGTGCCGTCGCCGCCGGCCGCGATCACCAGCTCGAAGCCGCTTGCCGCGAGGTCGAGCGCCAGCCTTTCGGCGTCGCCCTCGGCCTGCGTCTCGCGCAGCTCGAATTCGCCGAAATGCTTTTTCAGCGAAGCAGCCACCTCCGGCCAATGCCGTTTCAGCCGGCCGCCGCCGGCAATCGGATTGAGCACCACCCCGACTTTCAATGCGCACCCTCCCCGCACCGAGCCGATAGGCTTGATGCTTTGCCGGCATTGAAGCCCGCGCCAGCCGGCGGAGCAAGGGGCACAGCCGATCAGGCGCCAAAAAGCGGGCGGGCTGTCTAATGCAGCTGGAGTCGAAATTCCGAGCTTTGTGGCAAACGATCCCCGATAATCCCGTTATCCACAGGCTCACGCCCATTCCCCAAAACCCTTACCCAGCGTAAGTTTAGCCCATCTCAGGCGGCTACCGATCGCCACGCCGAAAGGCAAAGCGAAAAGGCGGATTTCCTGAGGCCCGTACGGCCCGAAGCGAGAGCAGGCTTGCCTGTTCGAGGGACGGATGCCGAGACCTACGGGGCCGCGGAAAGCGTGCGAACGCCAACGGCGGACCGATGCTGCCATGAAGGACGGCGAAAACCTTCGATGGCGCGCCGAACGAAGCTCGCAAGGGTGGAGAACGGCGTGGTCTGGAACGGGCACTGCCCTCGGGCGGTGACTGGCAGGACCGTCAAAATCAAGGCCGGCATGGCGCGACGACTTCACGGAAGTTGCTGCCGCGACCGTGTCCTGATTTGACAGGGAGGCGCTGGGAGAAATCCCGGCGCCGACTGTCTTTTGGGCCAAGGGTCCGGTCGGCGAAGCGACGCGTAAGAAGCCGATACTTTGCTGGAACGCGATTTCGGCGCTGACGGCACCATCTTCATCACCAGGCGCGGTCAGCAATTCACCGACATGATCCCGCGCCTGATCGACAGAGGCGTGTCCTTCGTCGAGATCGGTGGCAACGACGCGATCATGCTCACCGTGCTTTCGGCGGCAGACTTCGCTCCGCCCGAAGGCGCCCGGGCGCTGTTCAGCCAACCGTTCCGATCGATCCGGCCACCCGTCGCACCGGGCTGATCGTCGCCGTGCGCAAGCTGCACATCGTGCTGCCGGCGCTGTTCGAAGCAGGCGCGAGGCTGGAGCGCGTCTACAACTGAAGCCGCGCCCTGCACCGCGGCCTGCCCGGCGGGCCAAGCTACTTCTTCGGGCCGATGCCCGGGATCAAATTGAGGCCAGCGTTTATATATTCCGGCCGTATGGCGCCGCTGATGAGCGTGAAGGTGGCGAGCATGATGCTGGCCAGCGCACCGTCATGCCATGGCCTGAGGGCCAGCGCGTTTACGGCATAGGCCCAGAATGGGAAGGCGAGCATCGACATGACGATGTTGGCTCCCGGAGCCTCCGCATTGTCGGCTGAATCGCTGACCGATTTCAGATACACCGGCGTCATCGCCAGCGCGACGATCAACATGATCCATGAAATGGTCCAGACGCTGATACCGGCCATTTCAATCTTATAGATGGCTGCCTGCACCTTACCCGGAATGTCCCCCGGATTGCCTTTGGTCTCTTCCGCCACCGCATCGGTCAACGCCTTGGCAACCGGCTGCTCAGTGGCATTGACCAGGATGGAGTTGACGAAGATGAAAAATGCCACGACTTCGGCAGGCACGTACTTCGCCACCCGGTCGAGATAGCCGTCGCCGCCTTTCGATCCTTGATCTTCTTGCTTGTCATCGTCGACGCCGAGCGGAGCATCGCCTGGAATGCCCTCGAGCGTTGAATCCCTTTTCGGCACAGGCTCAGCGGACCGAACAATTCTTCCCATGACAAACCCCTCCTATATTGTTGTATCGCCCCGTGAGTATCGTAGTAGAAAACCGGGCCAAGAAACAGTTGTCGCGGCCATAGCCAACAAGATTTATTCAGGCTTCTTCCTGCAAATGCATCACGCTCCCGCCCTATCTGCTACCGGGTGTCTCGAAATCCACCTATAGTGAGCCGTACCCGAAAAACGCATCCCCCGGCTCATCGCGTGATCGCGGCCAAAATCCCGCCTTGTTCGCGCGCGATGGAAGGACTGGCTGCCGGGGGGCAATCCGAAGGACAAGACCGTGATCAAGACCGCCCTTGTCGCCATGACCATTGTCGGCTGCGACTGCGACGCCAAGCTTTGCGAATATATCGGCGAGACGCCGGCGAAGTGGGCGACTATCGCCGACTGCGAAGCGGCGATGAAAAGCCAGATGCTGCACCAGAAGAACTTCGACTATCCGCTGGTCTCTGGCATCTGCCGCAGCAAGGGGTCGGCGTCTTCTTCGCAACTGGCGGCGGCCGCATCCCGCCCGGAACTGAAGCCGGCCAGCCGGAATGTCCAAACCCCGTTGCCGCCGGAACTGAGCCATCGGCCGAGCGTTCCCGTCGGCTCCCCGACGACGGCCATGGAGGCAGCAGCGGTACGGCCCGTCGCCTACGAGCAAGTGGTCGATGGCGGAACAGGCGTGCTCTACCGCACCAGGAACGGCTACGCCGTGGTCAAGACAGATCTCGGCCGCGTCGCGTCGGCAACGGTCGGCATTGCCAAGCGGTCCGCGAACTGGCTGGCAGGGCTGGTGCCGAGCGGGTTGTGAGCGGCCTGCCGTTCGGACCATACCACGCTGTCGCACTGCCGTTGAAAACTCCAGATAGATGCATGATGGTGTCAGGCATCGACACGCAGGAGCGCCATTTCATGAAGCATGCAGTTCGAACCGTGCTGTCCCTGGTGCTGGCCTTGGCGCCGATTCCGGCCGGTGCGCAGGATTCCGGCCAGGGCGGCGACAAGGTTGTAGGCGTCGCCAGGGACGATCCGGAAATGGCGGCGGCCATTGCGCAGGCGCGCGCCAGCCTCGATGAATTCCTGTCCTTGTCGGATGCGCCGCCAGCCGGGACAACCAGCTACAAATTGAAGGTCGAGGTCAGGGACGGAGACGCCTCGGAACATTTCTGGATCATCCCCTTCCACAAGACCGCGACCGGCTTTGCAGGAACATTGGCCAATGAGCCGCAAGCGGTGCACAATGTCGTGGCCGGCCAGGAACTCGAATTTAACCGGAACGATATTTCCGACTGGGGCTACACCAGAAACGGTCGCCAGGTCGGCAGCTTCACCGTCTGCGTGATGTTCAAGACGATGGCGCAAGAAGATGTCGAATATTATCGCCAGAACTACGGCTTCGACTGCTGAGGCGCGGCGACATGAAAGGGGCTGAATATCCCGGCGAAAAATGGAACGTCGTATCGGCGGCCGATGCCGGATGGAACGTCGATCTCCTCGCCGAGGCGAAAGCAGCGGCACGGCAATTTGGTTCGATAGCGTCTGTGGCCATCCATCGCGGATCTGTCGTCGCATCCAGCGGTTCGGCCTCGAAAAAAGTCGTCATCCGCTCGGTCCGCAAAAGCCTGCTGAGCGCTCTAATCGGCATCGAGGTCAAGCGCGGACGCATTCGTCTGGACAACACGCTGGGCGAGCTCGGCATCGATGATGTCGCGCCGTCGTTGAGCGAAGCCGAAAAGCAGGCAACAGTCGGCGATCTCATCAAGGCTCGGTCCGGGATTTACCACCCGGCGCTCGCCGAATCCGAACAGATGAAAGCCAACCGGCCCGTCCGCGGCAGCCACCCCAGGGACAGCCACTGGTATTACAACAATTGGGACTTCAACGCCCTTGGCACCATCTATGAGAGGGCAACCGGCCGCTCCGTTTTTGACGGCTTCCATGCCGACATCGCCGTCCCGCTCGGCATGCAGGATTTTCACCCTGACGACGGCGCGTATTTGCGCGGCCCCGAATCGGAGCACCCCGCCTATCATTTTCGCATGACCGCGCGCGATCTTGCCCGATTCGGCCTTCTGTACCTGCGCAAAGGCAGCTGGCGCGGCACGGAGATCGTGCCGCGGGCGTGGATCGAAGACAGCACAAAGGCTTATTCGATCACTCCAGACGGAAGCGGCTATGGTTACATGTGGTGGACGACCGGCCGTGATGGCGAAGCCCAGTCCGAAGCCACCGTTCTTCGCAATGCGGATTTGCCCAGGGTTCGCTATTTCGCCCATGGCGGTTTCGGTCAGATGATCGGCGTCTTGCCGGCAGCCGAACTGGTAGTCGTCAACCTCGCGGTCAGCCGCTCCAGATCCGCCGAGGAGCAGCGCAGGCTCGGCGATATTGTCCGCCTTGTCGCGAGAGCCGCACCCGGATGAATGGCGGCTTGTTGCAATCGGGAACTGCCTAGCTTGCGGCCGCCTCGCCATCCGTCGCGCCGATCTTGCGCACCAGCGCCGCGGTCGCCAGGATCGCGCCCATATCGGCGATCATCGGGGCGATGTGCTTGGTGTAATCGAGTGGCACGGAAATGGCGGGCAGTTCGAAGAAATTCTTCGGCTGCGGCAAGAGCAGGAAACCATCGCTGCCATTAAGTGCCACCCGCGCCGGATCATCGCGCCATGTCTCGTGCAGCCATTTCAGCGCCTGCGCCAACCGGCCGCTCACCAGCGGCTGCGCGGCGGCGACATTGTCGGTGCGAAATTCGTAGTCGCCGTCGAGCAGCGGATCGCCGCTGGACAGTTCCTGCATCTTGCCGGCGAAGATGCCGCGGAAGAAACCGACCACCGCGTTGCTGCGGCGCGTCGCGACCAATATGCCGGGGAACGGCGCGATCGTCTCGAACGCAACGATGACGCCCTTGAAGACCGTCGACGAGCCTTTGCCCGAACCTTGGCGCAACTCCGCCTCGTAGAGCTCGAACGGAAAATCCTCGTAGCGGCCTGACACGATGTCGTCGAAGCTCTGCCGGTTGAAGGCGCCGACCACGGCGCGCGGCAGCCGGTCGAAGGAATTCGGCGTCACGCTGTGCTGATAGCGCACATCCCTGATGAAGCCGAAGATGATCGGCAGCAGCGTGTCACGGAACGATTGCTGCAGCCGCGTCGCCGGCCTGATCGCCAGGAAGTACAGCAGCAGCGCCGCGAAGAAACCGCCGACATAGAGGAACACATGCGGCGTCGAGAACCATTGCTCGTTCAAGTCGGCGACCTTGTTGAACAGCCAGGCCACCAGCACGACAAAAACCAGCAGCAGCCCCAGAAACACCGGCACCCGCCAGCGCACCTGGCGGCAGGCCGAAGCCCGTCCAGCCTCATAGATCTCGATATTCTTCCTGATGCCGGCGACCACCGCTTCATCAGGCATGAACTCAGCTGCTTCCATCGCCCCCTCGCAAAGTCCTATTATACCTATGATAACGGGAAAGTTGTCAGTCGCCAAAGATCGCCTTCAGCCTGGCCTGGACCTTGCCCTTCATCCGGCCAGTCAGCGCCTCGACCGGAACCAGCCGCTCATGCCCGCCTGCGCGCAGCCGCATGAAGGGATGCATCCGGTACCCGGCGATCGCACCGCGCATGCCGAGATCTGCGCTGACATCGACGACGAAAATGCCGGCGATGCGGCCGGGCCAGGGCTGCCGCGCCAGCGCCGTGCCGAGGAAGTCGCCAAGCCCGTAAGCCACGAGCGTCTTGCCGACCCATTGCACCGGCTGCACGACATGGGCGTGGTGCCCGGCAATCAGCCCCACGCCGTGACCGGCCAGCAACCTCGCCAGCGTTTGCGTTTGCGGCTGCGGAAAATGCCGGAACTCCCAGTCCCAGTGCGGCACCGCACAGGTGAGATCGATGTTCTTGTCGGCCGCGCCTCTCGGCCATGCCGCCGGATCGCCTTGCATCGAGACAAGCTCGGTGAATGGCCCGGCGTCACCATTGCGCCACAGTGTGAAGGCGGCAAAGCCGATCGTCAGCGGCCCGGCCTTGACCTGCTCGACCGATCCTTTTTTCGCGGTGCCGATGGTGCGGATTCCAAGCCGCTTCAACGCCGCAACGGTCTCGTCGAAACCGGCGACGCCCTGGTCGAGCACATGGTTGTTGGCCAGCGACAGCACGAGCTTTTCACGCGCGATGCCTACGGCAGCAAGCGCCGCGGCAAGAAACCGCTCGCTCATCGCATGGTGAGTGCCAAGCCGCGTGCCAAACGCCACGCTCGGCCGCTCGACGACCGGACTTTCGCAATTGCCGATCACCAGATCGGCTGAGCCCAAGAGCTTTGCGATTTCCGGATCGCACTCCGGCGCACTACGGTTGGCCACCGCCGAAATATCGCCGACAAAGGCCAGCCGCACCTTCCGCCCCGGCGGCGGATCGATGATCGTCGTCGCCGCCCTCGGTGCGAGATCCCTGACATCGCCGCCGAGAGACGGTTTCAGGAAGCGCGGCAGCCATGACAGTTTGTAGGAAAGCGGATAGTTCGACACGCGACGCCCAATCGTTTGCCCAATCGGTTAGCTTGTGTAGACGGTCTGCCCGGGGAGTGTCGACCGTCAGTCCTTGAAACACTGCCGCCGGCAGACACGGCGCCAAATGCGTGTAATGTCTGCGCATCACATAGTGGAGGGATGAGATGACACGTTTTGCAGGCCTGCTGGCGTCCGCCTTCCTCCTGTTGCTGCCGCTATCTTCGGCCCGCGCCGCCGCGCCCAAAGCGGCAACCGCTTTGGTCGAGGCCAAAACGGTGACCGAGCGCAACCGTGCGCTCACAACGCTTGAGTCTGCAGCGAAAGGCGATCCGGCGTCAGCCTACGCCGCCGGCGCCGGCGAATTCTTCACCGCCCTGGAAATCCTGGCCGGCGGCCTGCACCGCCACGGGTTCGAAAGCCCGCAATCCTTCATGCTGCCGCTGATGCGGCTGCCGATTCCGGACAATCCCAATCCCGAACCGCTGACCTATGAGCAGTTCCGCGCCATTCTGGTCGCCTTCCGCGACCGGCTGGAGACATCCGCGGCCACTCTGGGCTCGGTACCCGCCGATGCCGATATCGGCATGGTCGTCGACCTCACCCATGCCGGCATCGATCTCAACGAAGACGGTGCCATCGCGCCGGATGAAAGCATGGCCGCGATCATGGCCTCGCTGTCGCGCGGCGGTATCTCGTCGGACGGCGCCGCTCCCTCGCTCACATTCCGCTTCGACCGGGCCGACGGTTTCTGGCTGCAGGGCTATGCCGAATTCCTGATGGCGCAGGCCGATTTCTGGCTGGCGCATGATTTCAGGACCATGTTCGACGGCTCGTTCCACATGCTGTTCCCGCGCGCCAAACTGCCGCTGCAGGACGTTCTGGTGCCTCCCGCCGGGGACATGGGCAGCAGCATCTTCTCATCGGAATGGCGCATCGCGGATTTCATCTCCATGGTTCACCTCGTCAACTGGCCGGTGGTCGAGCCCGAGCGACGTCAAGCGGCGCGCCGCCATCTGCTCGAAATGATCCGGCTGTCGCGCCAGGACTGGAAGGCGATCCGCGCCGAGACCGACAATGACCGCGAATGGCTGCCGGGACCGCAGCAGAAGGGCGAGAACCCGCTCACCGGGCTCGAAGTCGGCGAGGAGCAGGTCGAGGCCTGGCTCGCCACTCTGACCATGGCCGAAGACCTTTTGGAAGGCCGCAAGCTGCTGCCGCATTTCCGCATCACGGTCAGCACCGGCCAGGGCATCAACATGAAGCGTTTCTTCGAAGAACCGAAGCCTTTCGACCTAGTGCTGTCGATTACCGGCCCGGCCATCGCGCCCTACCTCGAGAGCGGTGAGATCGTAACCAGCGGCGAGTTCGACCAGATCCAGCGCCAGTTCGGTGGCGGTGGGTTTTTGACCTTCGCGCTGTGGTTCAATTGAGCAGGCGGCCTGGCTTCGCGTAACACAGCTCCTGACACCCTTGTGTCAGGAGCTTCGACCCCGCTTAGCGCCCTTCGCCACTGCACTCTTTCCATTTTGGCGGACTCTGCCCATATTTGGGGCATGGCCAAACTCCCTGACAAAAAGACACCGTCTCCGGCGGGTGACAACGGCGCTTCGCCGCCGAAGCGGCGCAGCCCGCTGACCGATTTCCTCGATGCCTCGGAGCCTCTGCACAGAGGCGGCTTCGCCGAGGCGCCGCAGGCCGACTTCACCGGCACGCCGCTGAGCGGCTCGATTGCCGACTGGGCAGAGCAGATAGAGCAGGAGGCCGAGAAGGAAGGGCGTAGTTCCGGCGGCGCCAAGCCGCCGAAGGTGGCGAAGAAGATTCCGGAACGCTCAACCTCCCCCGGCCGCAGTTCGCGCGGCACCTCGATGGGCGGCGCGGCCACGGCCCGCGAGCGCACCGCCGCCGGCCTCAACCCGGTCGCCGGTCTCGACATCTCGCTGGAAGACGCCGAGACGATGGCCTCGGGCAGCGTCACCGCGACGGTCGCGGCGCTGTCGGCGCTGATCGAATCCGGCAACCCGCTGCACAAGGACGGCGTGCTGTGGACGCCGCACCGCCCTGCCCGCCCGGAAAAATCCGAAGGCGGCATCGCCATCAAGATGGTGTCGGATTTCGAGCCGGCCGGCGACCAGCCGACCGCCATCAAGGATCTTGTCGAGGGCGTCGACAACAATGATCGCACTCAGGTGCTGCTCGGCGTCACCGGCTCCGGCAAAACCTTCACCATGGCCAAGGTGATCGAGCAGACGCAGCGCCCTGCTTTGATCCTGGCGCCCAACAAAACGCTGGCCGCGCAGCTCTATTCCGAGTTCAAGAAATTCTTCCCCGACAATGCGGTCGAGTATTTCGTCTCCTACTACGACTACTACCAGCCGGAAGCCTACGTTCCGCGCACCGACACCTTCATCGAGAAGGAATCCTCGATCAACGAGCAGATCGACCGGATGCGCCATTCGGCCACGCGTTCGCTGCTCGAGCGCGACGACGTCATCATCGTCGCCTCGGTGTCCTGCATCTACGGTATCGGCTCGGTCGAGACCTACACGGCGATGACCTTCCAGATGCAGATCGGCGACCGGCTCGACCAGCGGGCTCTGCTCGCGGATCTCGTCGCCCAGCAATACAAACGCCAGGACATCAATTTCGTCCGCGGCTCGTTCCGCGTGCGCGGCGACACGATCGAAATCTTCCCGGCTCACCTTGAAGACCGGGCGTGGCGCATCTCGATGTTCGGCGACGAGATCGAGGCGATCACCGAATTCGATCCGCTCACCGGCCAGAAGACCGGCGAGCTGAAGAGCGTCAAGATCTACGCCAACTCGCACTATGTGACGCCGCGTCCAACGCTCAACCAGGCGATCAAGTCGATCAAGGAGGAGCTCAAGCACCGGCTGGTCGAGCTCGAGCGCGCCGGCCGCCTGCTGGAGGCACAGCGGCTCGAACAGCGCTGCCGCTTCGATCTTGAGATGCTGGAAGCCACCGGCTCCTGCGCCGGCATCGAGAACTATTCGCGCTATCTCACGGGACGCCAGCCGGGCGATCCGCCGCCGACTTTGTTCGAATATATCCCCGACAACGCGCTGGTCTTCATCGACGAAAGCCACGTCACCGTGCCGCAGATCGGCGGCATGTATCGTGGCGACTTTCGGCGCAAGGCGACACTGGCGGAGTATGGTTTTCGCCTGCCCTCCTGCATGGATAATCGCCCGTTGCGCTTCGAGGAATGGGACGCCATGCGTCCGCTCTCCGTCGCGGTTTCTGCGACACCCGGCGCCTGGGAGATGGAACAGGCCGGCGGCGTGTTCGCCGAGCAGGTCATCCGCCCGACCGGCCTGATCGATCCGCCGGTCGAAGTCCGCCCGGCGAAAAGCCAGGTCGACGATGTCGTCGGCGAAATCCGCGACACCACGGCCGCCGGCTACCGCACGCTGGTCACCGTTTTGACCAAGCGCATGGCCGAAGACCTGACCGAATATTTGCATGAGCAAGGCGTGCGCGTTCGCTACATGCACTCCGACATCGACACGCTGGAGCGCATCGAGATTCTACGCGATCTCCGCCTCGGCGCTTTCGACGTGCTGGTCGGCATCAACCTGCTGCGCGAAGGCCTCGACATTCCTGAATGCGGTTTCGTCGCCATCCTCGACGCCGACAAGGAGGGCTTCCTGCGCTCCGAGACGTCGCTGATCCAGACCATCGGTCGCGCCGCCCGCAACGTCGACGGCAAGGTCATCCTCTATGCCGACCAGGTCACCGGCTCGATGGAGCGGGCGATGGCCGAGACCAACCGCCGCCGCGAAAAGCAGATGGAATGGAACGCGGCCAACGGCATCACCCCGGAATCGGTGAAGTCGCGCATCTCCGACATTCTGGACTCGGTCTACGAGAAGGACCATGTCCGCGCCGATATCTCGCAGTTCACCGACGGCGCCGGTGCGATGATGGGCAACAATCTCAAGGCTCATCTCGACGCCATGGAAAAGCAGATGCGCGACGCCGCCGCCAATCTCGACTTCGAGAAGGCCGCCCGCATCCGTGACGAGATCAAGCGGCTGCGCGAGATGGAACTGTCCATCTCGGAAGACCCGCTGGCCAAATACGCCGACATGGAAAGCCCGGTCTCCGGCCGCGAGAAGGGCAAGCACAACAAGGGCGTGGCCAAGCACCGTACGGCTGAGGAACAGGAGCGTTTCCGCAAGTTCGACGACGCACGCGCGGCTGAAGAGGCGGCCAGGGCTGCCCGGTCCAACCTCTTCCGCAAGCCGGCGCTCGACGAAATGGGTGCCGAGGGCGCCGTGCCGGTGAAGAAGCCGCTATTTGCCAAGCCGTCGATCGACGATATGGGGCCTGGTACCGACATGCCGACGCCGTCAGGCGCGGTGTCGCGCTCGCTGTTCAAGAAACAGTCGGCGCAGGAAGCGCACGGCTCCGACTTCGGCATTCCGGGCGACGCGACTAGGCCCCTGTTCAAGAAGAACTCACTGGACGAGATGACGGTTCGGCGGACCGAAAAGCCGGTCGAAGGAAAAATGCCGGCCAAGCCCCAGCCAATCTCCCCCCAGCTGGGGGAGATGTCCGGCGGGACAGGCGCGAAGGATCGCGACGCCAAGCCAATGATTCGCCAGCGCGCCGGCATCGGCTCCTACGAAGACCCAGGCGACGCCCGCCGCGAAAAGCGCCGGCCGGGCAAGACGGGACGGCCGGGGAAATAGACCTCTTCCCTTCTCCCCTTGTGGGAGAAGGGAAGAGCGCTCCACCACCGCCGCATCCGTCGCCCACTTGCCTCCACCCCCGCCTTTGGTGTAATCGCTCCACACACTCAAAGTTTTGTCTTGAAAGGAGGGCTGCGTGTCTATCGATCACCATCGTCAGCGTGGCCCGATTTCTGCCCTGCGAGTTCGCTTGCAGGGCTGACCAGGGACATCACGGGTTTTTTCCCGCTTCGATTTTTTTGGTCTGCCCTTCGTGGTGCGCAAAGCTGAGCCTGATGGCCGGCACGCGCACCGTCAAAGTGCATTGAGCCGGACACCGGCAAGACCAGAGAAATCACAATGGCCCTGATCAGCCTCAAATCCCTCGGCGTCACCATGAGTGCGCCGCTGTTTTCCAACCTCGACCTCACCATCGGCACCGGCGACCGGCTCGGCATCGTTGCCGCCAATGGCCGTGGCAAGTCGACCTTGCTGAAGTGCCTGACCGGCGCAATGGAGCCGACCTCCGGCGACATTTCCCGCACGCGCGGCCTGCGCGTCGGCCATGTCGAACAATCCGTTCCTCCTGCCCTTCTCGGCCGCAGCTTCCACCAGGTGGTGGCCGACGCCTTGCCGGCGGGGCAGGCCGACAGCGAGATGTGGCGGGTCGACGTGGCGCTGGATTCGCTCGACGTGCCCGAGCCGATGCGCGAACGGCCGATGCAGGCGCTGAGCGGCGGATGGCAGCGGCTGGCGCTGATTGCCCGCGTCTGGGTCACCGACCCCGATGTGCTTTTGCTCGACGAGCCCACCAACCATCTCGACCTCGCCAAGATCAGCCAGCTGGAAAGCTGGCTGAACGCCCTGCCTCGCGAGGTGCCGGTGGTCATCGCCAGTCACGACCGCGCCTTTCTCGACGCCGTCACCAACCGCACGCTGTTCTTGCGCCCGGAGGACTCGCCGGTGTTTGCACTGCCCTATTCCAGGGCGAGGCAAGCGCTCGACGACCTGGACGCTTCGACGGCGCGCCGGTTCGAGCGCGACATGAAGGTGGCGCAGCAACTGCGCAAGCAGGCCGCCAAGCTCAACAACATCGGCATCAATTCCGGCAGCGACCTTTTGACGGTGAAGACCAAGCAACTCAGGGAACGGGCGGAGAAGCTGGAAGACGCCGCGGTATCGGCGCATCGCGAGAAATCAGCCGGCGCGATCCGGCTGGCCAACCGCGGCACCCATGCCAAGGTGCTGATTACGCTGGACGACGCCACGGTGGAAACGCCGGACGGCATGCTGCTGTTCAAGACCGGCAAGCGCCACATCTGCCAGGGCGATCGCATCGTGCTGCTCGGCCGCAACGGCGTCGGCAAGTCGCGTTTCGTCAACCTGATCCGCAATGCCATCTCCGAGCCTGACACGGTGCCGAACGTCAAAGTGACGCCGTCGACGGCGCTCGGTTACAGCGACCAGGCGCTGGCCGGCATCAGTGGCGACGACACGCCGCTGGCCATGGTCTCGCGCCGCTACGATGTCGGCGAGCAGCGCGCCCGTTCGCTGCTTGCCGGCGCCGGCGTTGTCATTGAGATGCAGGAGAAGAAGATCGGCGTGCTGTCCGGCGGCCAGAAGGCGCGGCTGATGATGCTGGCGCTGAGACTCGCCAACCCCAACTTCTACCTGCTCGACGAGCCGACCAACCATCTCGACATCGACGGCCAGGAAGCGCTGGAGGAGGAACTGCTCAAGCACCAGGCGAGCTGTGTGCTCGCCTCGCACGACCGTTCCTTCATCCGCGCCATCGGCAACCGCTTCTGGCTGATCGACAAGCGGAAGCTGACCGAAGTCGAAGACCCCGAGGATTTCTTCCGCTCAGTGGCTGAAACGGCGGGCTGAGGAACTACCACCATGGGCCGCACTGTGTTGCGGCCCATGGTTTCACATCTCCCAGAATATTTTCAGCGCTCTGTCGGATCGCCTGAACCTGCTGCGTCCTTGGGATGCCGACACGATGATGCCGGCTTCATCTGAGGAGAACGCATCATGTCCATCCTGTCATCCATAGGCCGCGTCGCCGCCCGTTACGCACAGAACCGCGCCCGCTATCGCAGCGAGCGCGAGCTTCTGGCCCTGCCGATCGAACTGCGCAAGGATATCGGCTGGCCGGAAATCCTCATCGACGCGCAAAACGGCCCGCGGATCTGCAGGGCGCCCTGACCATGGGTCGGGAAAGATCGATGCAGGCCGCCGCGGGGCGACCGTTGCTCAGTCATGCGTATCGCCCGACAGCGGCGTCGCCTGCATCGATCGACGCTTTTCGAACGCCTCGAACCAGCGCGTCAGCCGCGCCCGCGCGCGAAAGGACGGCAGCTGGCGGAACGCCATCCAGGACAGCGTGGTGGCAAGCGCTATATGGCCGACATGGAGCGGTGTCTCGTCGTCCAGCGCGCTTTCGATCCAGTCATAGCTGGCCTCGATTTTTTCCCGGTAGCCTTCGGCAAGCGCTGCATAGCGCAACTGTTCGGGCCGCCTTTCCGTCTCCCAGCGCAGGCCTATGCCCGTCTGCGCCAGGCCTTGGGCGACCGCCTGCAACCGCAACGCCTGCCAGCGCGCTTCGCCGTCCTGCGGCAGCAATTTGCGGCCGTCATGCAGCGTATCGAGATAGGCGCAGATGACATCGGAATCGAAGAGCGGCGGCGCATCCGGCCGCAGCAGCACCGGCACCTTGCCGAGCGGGTTTTCGGCGTAGACACTGGCATTGCGCAAGGTCGGGCTGGTCTCGTGATGAATGACCTCGAGCCGGTCGGCAAGCCCGACCTCATGGGCGAAGACGAGCGCTTTGCGCGCAAAGGGCGAATGGGTCTGGTAATAGAGGATCATTGTCGTCTTAGCGGGGTTAAAGGAGCAGTCCCCTTTCTAGCCTGCTGACAGCGAGCATTGCGCTCTGATTGGGCGCCGCCGACGCAAGTTCGTTTCGCCAGAAAATCGCATCAGACATGTAGGATCGCGGCCGGCTCGTTCGTCCTAGGGTTCGCAAGGCCAAACCAAATGCCCAGACCAAACCCAAAGAGGAACAAGACATGACCGACCAGACCCCCATTCAGCCGGCCGCGAAAGTTCTCGGTGGATTGACCCCCTATCTGCAGCTGGACGGCGCCTTCAAGGCCGCCGAATTCTACAAGAAGGCTTTCGGCGCCGAACAGGTGTTCTTCTATCCGCCCGATGAGCAGGGCCGCACGATGCACATCCATCTCCACATCAACGGCTCGACGCTGATGATTTCCGATTTCTACCCCGAAAACGGCATGCCTGCCGTCAAGCCGCAGGGCTATACCATGCAGCTCCATCTCGGCGCCGACGAGATCGATGGCTGGTGGAAGCGCGCGGTCGGTGCCGGCTGCGAAGTCGCAGTGCCGCTGCAGCTGATGTTCTGGGGCGACCAGTGGGGCAACATGCGCGACCCCTTCGGGGTCGAATGGGCGATGAACGCGCCGGCGAAGAAAGACTGACCACCGCTGACAAAGCTCCTCACCGGCTGACGCCGGTAAGGAGCTTTGTGAGATACTCCAAGGAAAACCCAATGTCCTATGTCGATGGTTTCGTGCTCGCCGTGCCGAAGGCAAATATCGATGACTACAAGAAGCTGGCCAACCTCGCAGGCCCGATATGGAAGGAACACGGAGCGCTCGCCTACGTCGAATGTACCGCCGACGACGTGCCCTATGGCGAGTTGACCTCGTTTCCGCGTGCCGTTCAGGCAAAAGACGACGAGATCGTCGTCTTCGCCTGGGCCGTCTATTCGTCCAGGCAAAGCCGCGACGCGGTAATGGCCAAGGTTATGGCCGATCCGCGTTTGACGCCCGATTCGGGGCCCATGCCCTTCGATATGAAGCGCATGATCTTCGGCGGCTTCCAGCCCTTCATCGAGCTTTAGCCGCTGCTCAGGCCAGCTTGTCCAGCAGCGGCTTCAACCTGTCGCCATAGCGCTTCCAGAGATCGACCGAGCCCTGATACATCGGCTGGCGCACCTGCGCGGCCGAGGCCGTGCGCACCGGGCGGTCGGTCTCGTGGAACGACAGCGCCTTGTCGTCCCAGGACAGGCCGAGATGCCCGATCAGCGCCCGCGTCTGTCCCTCCTGGTCGGCCACGAAATCCTCGTAACGCACGTCATGGACGACGCCCGGCAGAACATCGTGCCAATGCGCCATGATGTCGGTGTAGATGTTGTGGAAATCGGCGAGCTCGCCCAGATCATAGCCGTAGCGGTGGTTGTCGCCGCGGAAATGCACCTTGTAGATCGAAAGGCAGGTCGCCGCCGCATCGCGCGCGCAATGGATGATCTTGGCTTTCGGCAGCATCATATGGATGAAGCCGATGAGCAGGAAGTTGCCGGGCATCTTGTCGGTGACATGCCTGAAGTTGGGATAGCGCTCATGCAGCATGTCGAGATAGGCTTGGCCCGCCTCCGCAAACTCCGCGTCGGATACATCGACCAGTCCCCAGGGGAAACCTCCCGGCATGGTCAGCGGAAATTGCTTGCCGACCGCGGTTTTCAACATGCTGAGCTCGCCCGCGCCATAGACTTGTGGATGGCTGGCGATGATCTGTTCGACCAGCGTGGTGCCGGAGCGCGGCATGCCGACGACGAAAATCGGCGTGTCGTCGGAGATTGCACTTGGCTTGTGCTTTTCGAAAAAGCCGGCGTTGAACACCGTCTTCATCGCCTCGAATTCGGCCCGCGTCCTGACCGGATCATAATCGATGCCCTTGCGGCGGATCGCATTGCCTTCAGCGAAATAGTCGAAGGCCCTGTTGTAGTCCTTCAAATCGTCATTGGCCTTGCCGAGACCGAAGGACAGCTGCATGCGCGCCAGGCTGTCGGCCGGCGCCTTGGCATGCTGGGCCTCCATGCCGGCGAGTTCGGCGTCGCGCTCCTTCTGGCGCTTGACCTGCGTCAGCATCAGCCAGGCTTTTGCCATGCCTGGCGTGATCGCCAGCGCCTGCCGGAACAGGTCGGCCGCCTCATCGAGCTTGCCTTTTTCCATCAGCCCGACGCCGAGCCCGTGCAACAGGTCGGCATCCCTGGGCCGGATCGTCAGCGCCTCGCGAAAGGTCGCCAGCGCCTCGTCCAGACGACCGGCTTCCTGCAACGTTTCGGCAAGCCCGATGCGGGCGCGGACATGGAAGGGATTGCGCCCGATTGTGCCGCGATAGATGTCCTCCGCAGCCTCGAACTGGCCGAGCTGTTTCAACGCCGAACCCAGATTGTCGCGTGCCGCGAGCTGGTCGGGCTTGAGATCTACCGCGCCGCGGAAGAAATCGGCGGCCGCTGCGATGCGGCCGAGATCGCGCATCACCGTGCCGAGATTGTTGAGGAAATCGGGATTCTTCGGCTGCAGACGCACAGACTGCTCGATCAGCTCCAGGCCTTCGGGGTTGCGCCCGGTCTGGTGCAGCAACAGGCCCAGGAAATGCGCCGCTGCCGGGTGATTGGCCTTGCGCGCCAGCACCTGCCGGTACAGCGTCTCGGCCTCCTGCCGGCGCCCGGCCTGATGCAGCTGCAGCGCCTGCTGCACATATTGGTCGAGGCCCAGCGGCGGCTGTCCGCCAGCTCCAGCACCCGCCGCTCTTCTCTGATCTCTGTTGATGGGAAACCTGCCGTGTTTTGTCCGCTTGCCGCGATCTAGGCCATCGGCGCTGCAGGTTCAAGGGAAGAGTGGGCTCGCCAAGGGCGCGGACCTCTTCGAAACTCTAGAGGAATTCCAGGAAATGTAGCGTTCAAATCAGCCGGTTGCTCTCGGCGAGCCGGCGCTCCCGCCGTTGCGTGCCGTCGGTGTCGGCAATCTTGCGCCGTGCCGCTTCGTCGCTTCTTATCGTCAGGCGCACTGATATTGCCTTGGGGAAGAGGACGATTGGCTCGATTGTTGCGGTCGGACGATCCGGCGTTTTCATGAATCTCATATATTTTTGCCTTTCGTAAAAAATAATCTTAGGGGCACCGGAATAATTATTCCGATGCGCTCTAAATAAGAAATTGGCTGATATTGTTCCACGATAGCAGATTTATTAGGGGTTTATACGAGAAATTTTTTATACCGGTCGAGCCGTGGCGGAAATCAGCTTGAATAGCCAACAATTTCGGATTATTGATCTGAGATCGTTTTTTGGGTCAAGCTTGGCATATAGCGGCGTCGGAGATACTCGACCCGCCAAACTCATTCCAATCGCCGATGGTTGAGTTCCCGGTTGATGCCGGAAAGCATCGACGAACCAGAGCCAAGCCAATGCCGGATCGCACCACCCGTTCCATCGCCCATTTCGCGGCACCCTTCGTGCTTGGCGGGCTGGAAGGGCAACTGCCGGCCGGCGACTATGACATCGATCACGACGAAGAGCTGATCGAGGGCATGTCGCGGCTTGCCTGGCGTCGCGTCGCCACCTTCATCCATTTGCCGGCAAGGGCGGTGAAGAACCCGGCCACCAGCCAGCTTGTCGCCATCGACTACCTCGAACTCGAAACAGCGCTGAGGCGCGACCAGGAGAACGCAGCATGATCCGCTTCCAGCAGAATGCGCGTCCGCGCACCGACACGCCCTCGCACCTCTTCGCCATCGGCCAGACCGTGCGCATGAAGAGCCGCAGCGGGCTCGCCCAGAAGACCGCCGAGCTGTTTCAGATCAAGAGCAGATTGCCGGTCAAGGATGGCTCGCCGCAATATCGCATCCGCAGCGAGGAGGAGACCTATGAGCGGGTCACCACGGAAGACAACCTCGAAGTAGCGGACGCCCCGGCTGTCCCCGACAGCCAGGCAGTCTGACACCGCACCCACCCAGCACGTACGAAGGAGCAGACGGATGGCCAAGGGTCAGCAGCGCAGCAATCGCGAAACGCGCAAGCCCAAGAAAGACAAGGTGGTGGCCAAGGCCGCCTCCCCGTTCGGTTCCTCGGTCAAGCAGGCAGAGAGCAGCCTGAAGCCGAAGTCGAAGGGCTGACCAGGCAGGGCGCGCCTGGCGCACCTGCCGGCAATGGACTGACGATCTCGGACTGACGATCTCGCCCAAAACTCTGCAACGGAGGCTTGCTTGACGTTCTTCGTCGAGCCGCTCGCGCGACGTCGACGAAGCCACGCTCGACAAGGTATCGCTGGACGCGCCGAACCTGCGCGCCGCCCTGCAGGGCGCCACCGCGCTGTTCCACAGCCTCGCCATGCCGCAGATCCCCGACCGTCTGCGCATTTGCGACGAGGACGGCGCAGAGCTTTATGCCGGCCCGGCCGACGGGGCGTATTCGGCGTAGGCAACCACTCCGATCCGCGACCTTGCCTTCTCCCTTGGGGGTGAGAAGCGGTCCGCGCAGCAGACGAAAAGCCAATTGTTGGCTTTTCGAGTTTCGAACGCCCTGAGCCTGCGAAGGACCAAGGGTGGTCCGGTCCACCCGCCCGGTCCCCGCTGCTTCGCAGGGTCCCGGCATTCGCCGCCTTTTTTATCGTGTCAGTGGGACGGTGAATTCGCCTCCGGCGGACTCACCCGACAGGGGAGAAGGAAAAATCAGCAGGGGCCGTCCTCGACGACGCGGTAGTCGGCGGCACGGGCCTCGCAGGCGTTGGGAAAGGTGCGCAGCTCGCCATGGCGGCGGGCGCAGACCGGGGCGTATTCGCGCGTGCAGAATGTCGGCTCTTCGCCACCACCGCCACCACCGCCGCCGTCGCGGCAAGGGCCGTCGCGAACGATGCGGTAGCCTTCCCGTTCGGCAAGGCAGGCATTGGCGAAGGTCTGGCGGTCACCGCCGCGCCGCGCGCAGACCGGCTCGTATTGCCTGGTGCAGAATTCCGGTTCCGGCCGTGGCGGGCGCGGACGTGGTCCCGGCCCGTCATCAACGACGACGGTGCAGGCCGCAAGAAGACCCGACAGGAAGAGAATAGTAAAACCCTGGCGCGAGAAGATCGTCGCAAGAAATCTCATGAATATGCCTCCCTCGAGACCCCCGTCCCCGGCGCAAAACGCGCCTGTCGATCCTCGCCATTCCCTTGCCAAATGCAACCCCCGTTTGCGGCGCGGGAGCCATGCGATGCCCGGCCCGCGCATTGCTTTGGCCCTGGACCAAACCGCTGGACCATGCGTGGCCGGGCTCTGGCTGATGAACTCTTAAGAACCCAGGTTTATCGAAACGCCTTCGTTGGGATGCGTCGATGGACGCGGCCCGCGGCGCTATCTTGCAACGATCACGTTTCCGTGCGATAAATTTTGTGTTCGGGCATTTGCGACCCGGAGAGCGGAACGTTTTGGACGACCTTTCCCCGATACTGTGAATCTCTGACGGCCCCATTTTCGGCGGGGGGTTTTACCATGCGCAAATGCAGGACTGCCGAAGCAACCACCGGGACTTGCCCACGATGCCAGGCGGCGGGCAAACCATAAGACTGACACGGGTGAAGGAGTTTCCCCAATGGCCCAGACCGGCACCGTTAAATTCTTCAACGCGACCAAAGGCTTCGGCTTCATCACGCCCGACGGCGGCGCCAAGGATGTGTTCGTCCACATTTCCGCGATCGAGGCCTCGGGCCTGCGTACCCTCGTCGACGGCCAGAAGGTCACCTTCGACGTTGAACCCGACCGCATGGGCAAGGGTCCGAAGGCGGTCAACCTCCGCGCGGCCTGAACCGGCGGTGCCCGCGCGCCCGTCAGGGCGCTCGAAAAAGCACCTAAAGCGTGTTTGAACCGGCTTTGTCAGCCGTCCAGAGTTTCGAAGGCGCGACGTTTCCCGTTGCGCCTTTTTCATGACGCCGTCGCCGGAGGCAAAGGACGCTTTATCGGTCAATGCCGTGGCTGATCGCCGGAGCAATCGTCTGGCGCGAATTGCCTTCGGTGCCACGATCTATTTGAGCAGCCTTCAGCGTTGCCGCCGTCGCCAAAACTTTCTCTTGCCGATAGCGCTAAAATAAAGGACAAATTTCCCTTCGGGCATTTGCCGGCCCGAAACTGGACTTTATGGGATCAAAGGGAGCTTCCCATGCCGCAGACCGGCACCGTCAAATTCTTCAATCATGCCAAAGGCTTCGGCTTCATTACGCCCGACGACGGGCAGAAGGATGTCTTCGTTCATATTTCGGCCGTGCAGGCTTCGGGTCTTTCCGGTCTGGAGGATGGACAAAAAGTGACATTCGACACCGAGCCGGACAAGCGCGGCAAGGGTCCAAAGGCCGTCAACCTGTCGGTCGGCTAAGCCGGCTCAAGACAGTCCGGACGGAGATTGACGAGGCGGAGCGCCTTGCGTACGCGCTTGGTTTTGCCGCAAGAACTGGATCGTATCAGCCAATTCCGTTCAGCCCCCGTTCAGCCACGGTCTTCTATTAATCGTCCCCTAGGCTGGACCGCATCCCCGAAAACTATCCGGGCCGGCACGAAGGAGACCAAAATGAATCGCATTTTCAAGACCGCCATCCTGGGCGCCGCTCTCGCCGCGACCACCCTCGCCACCTTGCCTGCCGCCAATGCCAAGGACTGGAACCACTGGCATCATGGCCATGGTCGTCATCATAATGGCGACGCGCTTGCGGCCGGTGTCGTCGGCCTTGCGGCCGGCGCTCTGATCGCCGGTGCGCTGAGCAACCCGCAGCCGCGCTACAGCAGCTATGATGACGATTACGACTACCGCGAAGTGCGGCCGGCGCCGGTGCGCCGTTACTATGCCGAACCGCGGGTCGTCTATGCCGACCGCTATGCCGAGCCGTGGACCCGCGACTGGTACGAATACTGCTCGGACCGCTACCGGAGCTTCAATGCCCGCAGCGGCACGTTCACCGGCAATGACGGTGAGCAGCATTTCTGCGTCGCGAATTGAGCTTCCCTGTCCCACAAAAAGCGCTGACCGCAAGGCCAGCGCTTTTTTTTTGGCAGAAAGACATCGCTAAGTCAGGAAGGGATTGGTCCGCCTCTCCTCGCCAAAGCGGCCACCCGGGCCGTGGCCGCAGATGAAGCCGATCTCGTCACCGAGCGGCAAAAGCTTGTTCTTAATCGAGGCGATCAGCGCCGCATGGTCGCCGCCCGGCAGGTCGGTGCGCCCGACCGAGCCGCGAAACAGCACGTCGCCGACATGAGCGAACTTCGCCGCGCGATTGTAGTATACGACATGGCCGGGCGCATGGCCGGGGCAGTGCAGCACCTCGAACATATGTGAGCCGAACGAAACCGTCTCGCCCTCTGCGAGAAACCGGTCGGGCACGCAGTTGCGCGCCCCGGCAATGCCGTAGCGCTGGCCCTGGTTCTCGAGATTGTCGAGCAATAGCTTGTCGGCTTCGTGCGGGCCGATGATCTCGATGCCGAGTGCTTCCTTCAGCTCCATGGCGCCGCCGGCGTGATCGATGTGGCCATGGGTGATCCAGATCGCAGCGGCGGTGATCGCATTGTCCTTCAGCACCGCCAGCACCTTGTCGATGTCGCCGCCCGGATCGACGACGACGCCATGCTTGTCATCCATGTCGAACAGGATGGTGCAGTTCTGCTGGAAAGGCGTGACCGGCACGATGCCGGCATTGAGCTGACCCATGATTGTCCTTTCGCTGTTCCAGCGTGATGTAGAGGCGCGGGCGAAGGCCGTCCACTGCTGAAAGGCAAACAGTCCGTCCCAAAACAGAAATGGGCGGCCCAACGGCCGCCCATTTGACGAAGCCTGAGTCTCGAGCAATTCCAGGAAAAGTGTAAAGCGGTTTTCCGTCCGGAATTGGGTAAAACAACAAACTAGATCATTCGCCGTGAAACGGTGAATGATCTAGAGGCTTACTTCTTCATCGCGCCCATGACCGCACCGATGATGCCGGTCAGGATGGCGCCGCCGCCGGCGCCGCCGAGCAGGTTTTTGAGGTTCAGCGTATCGCCCAATCCGCCCGCTGCCGTTGCAGCCGCTGCCGGGTCGGCCGTGCCGCCGAGCAGGCTGCCGAGGATCGCCGCCCCGCCAACGCCGCCAACCGCGCCGCCGAGGATTTTGGTCAACTGGCCCATCGCCGCATTCTTCAGCGCAACGCCGACCGCCTGACCACCGACAACACCTGCAATTACCTGTACAACGAGCGCAATGAGCGTATTCGTATCCATGTACCTAGTCCCTCCATAGCTGCCAGCCTCCCGGGCCGACACCATCATGAGACGCTGAATTGTACGAAAGTCAAATGCACAGATGCTGAAATAAAGGGGCCGGCCTCAAAACCGCCCCTGCTTGCGAAAAAAGCTGTGACTTTCGTTATTCTGCGGCTATCGCATGCTTAGGTTGCACCGCAGCAGAATAGTCGTTCATCAAAGTCTTGGCGATCTCGCCGACCTCGAATCGGTACGGACCGATCTCGGAGACCGGCGTCACTTCCGCTGCCGTTCCGGTGAGGAAGCACTGTTCGAAGCCTTCGAGTTCCTCAGGCATGATGGCGCGCTCGACGACTTCAAGGCCGCGGTCCTTGGCGAGGCCGATGACGGTGCGGCGGGTGATGCCGTCGAGGAAGCAATCGGGCTTCGGCGTGTGGATCTTGCCATCCTTGACGAAGAAGATGTTGGCGCCCGTTGCTTCGGCGACCTGGCCGCGCCAGTCGAGCATCATGGCATCGGCATAGCCCTTGGCCTCGGCGGCATGCTTGGACATGGTGCAGATCATGTAGAGGCCGGCGGCTTTCGACTTCGACGGCGCGGTGCGCGGATCGGGCCGGCGCCATTCCGCCAGATCGAGACGGATGCCCTTGAGCTTCTGCGCCGGGTCGAAATAGCTCGGCCATTGCCAGATGGCGATGGCGCAGTTGATGCGGCTGTTCTGCGCCGACACCCCCATCTGTTCGCTGCCGCGCCAGGCGATCGGCCTGACATAGGCGTCCTGGAAACCCTGCTTCTTCAGAAGCGTGGTCGAGGCGTCATTGAGCTCGGCCACGGAATAGGGAATATTGAAGCCGAGCAGGCGCGCCGATTCATGCAGACGCTCGGTGTGCTCGTTGAGCTTGAAGATGGCGCCGCCATAGGCGCGCTCGCCCTCGAAGACGGCGCTGGCATAGTGCAGGCCGTGGGTCAGCACGTGGATCTTGGCATCGGCCCATTTGACGAACTCGCCGTTGATCCAGATGAAGCCGTCCAGTTGGTCGAAGGGAACGGATGCCATGGAAACCTCCCGCGGGCGGCGACCCGCACATCATTAGTGTTGTTCTTGTTGCGCGACAGCCGCGTCGGGCGGCCCTTGAAGCGTAAGCGGAGAATCGAACTCTGGCAAACTCAGGAAGTTCCGGAAAAACCGCACTCCCTTGCCTTTTCGTTCGCATTCAGCCGAAAAGCTTGTCAAAAATTACCATTGCGGGGAAATTACGTCAATAGTACTGACATAATTTCCCTCTATGGACGGAGAAATGATGACGGATCGAAGCCCAGCTGCCGGAAAACCGATCAAGACGCCGATCACCGACGAGGACGGCATCGACTTCGCCATCATCGAACTGTTCTTCTTTGCGTATCGCGATTTCACTTCCGATCCGGACCAGATCCTGGCCGATTACGGCTTTGGCCGCGCCCATCACCGGGTGCTGCATTTCGTCAACCGCCGGCCGGGACTGACGGTCGCTGAACTGCTCGACGTGCTCAAGATCACCAAGCAGAGCCTGGCGCGGGTGCTCAAGCAGTTGATCGACACCGACCATATCGTGCAATTGCAGGGTCCGCGCGACCGCCGCCAGCGGGAGCTCTATCCGACAGCCAAGGGGCGCGCCCTGGCGCTGGCCCTGGCGCGGCCACAGTCACGCCGCATCCGTGCTGCATTGGAAGATTCCGGAGCCAGCGAGCGTCCCTTGATCGAACGATTCCTGGAAGCCATGGTCAATCCGGAACTAAGGGCGCAGATCGACATTGTGCCTGCAAACATGTCAGGGAAAAGCCATGGAGACCATTGAGAGGGTGGACCAGCCGACGGCGCCGGACGATGACGCGCCGCATCTGCTTGTGGTCGACGACGACACCCGCATTCGCAATTTGCTCAAGCAGTATCTGACCGAAAATGGTTTTCGCGTCACAGTCGCCGGAAATGCCGGCGAGGCCAGGCGAAAGCTTGCAGGACTCGACTTCGACCTCCTTGTCCTCGACGTCATGATGCCCGGAGAGACCGGCGTCGACCTCACCAAGGCGCTGCGGGCGGAGAAGAACGTACCGATCCTGATGCTCACCGCGCTATCGGAAACCGACAGCCGCATCACTGGGCTCGAGGCCGGCGCCGACGACTATCTGCCCAAGCCCTTCGACCCGCGCGAACTGATCCTGCGCATCAATAACATTCTGCGCCGCGGCGGCCCGGCGACGACGCCCAAGGTCGAGCAGCTGGTCTTCGGCCCCTACACCTTCCAGATCGCCAGGCGCGAGCTGAAGCGGGGCGGCGAGGCGCTGAAGCTGACCGACCGCGAGCAGGAGATCTTGGCGATCTTTGCCGCGCGGGCCGGCGAAACGATCCCGCGTCACGAGCTTGTCGGCGACGATTCGGAAGTCGGCGAGCGCACCATCGACGTCCAGATCAACCGCCTGCGCCGCAAGATCGAGCGCGATCCGTCCAATCCGGTCTGGCTGCAGACGGTGCGCGGTATTGGGTATCGGCTCAGCGTGGAATAGAATGCCGCTGACGGCCGCCCTTGGCCATAGATGTGTGGCCATCGACCAGCGGCCATCGACCCAGCGAAAGGACAAATGGCGACCACGCAACTGGAACGGCCGGAACAGGGCGGCTTTGGCGCGCGCGTATCACGCGCGCTGAAAGCAATGCCGCGTGCCTGGAAGCGGTTCTGGCGGCTGGTTGCGTTCTATATGCCCAAGCGGCTTTATGCCCGCTCGCTGATCATCGTCATCGCGCCGATGATCCTTCTGCAGTCGGTCGTCGCCTTCGACTTCATGGAACGCCACTGGGCAACCGTGACGCAGCGCCTGTCGCAGGCCACCGTGCGCGACATCGCCGCGATCATCGACATGATCGAGACCTATCCGCACGATGGCGACTACGCGAACATCATCCGCATCGCCCAGGACCGCATGCAGTTGAAGGTCGACCTCTTGCCGCCCGACCCGTTGCCGGCGCCTGGACCCAAGCCCTTCTTCTCGATCCTTGACGACGTCCTTTCCACCGAGATCACCCGCCAGATCAACCGCCCGTTCTGGATCGACACGGTCGGCAATTCCAACATCGTCGAGGTCCGCATCCAGCTCGAGGGCAAGGTGCTGCGCGTCTTCGTGCGCCGCAGCCAGGCCTATGCCTCCAACACCCACATCTTCCTGATCTGGATGGTCGGGACGTCACTGGTGCTGCTGACGATTGCCATCCCCTTCCTTCGCAACCAGATCCGGCCGATCCTGTCTCTGGCCGAGGCCGCCGAAAGCTTCGGCAAGGGCCGGCCGATGCCGCGCGATTTCCGCCCACGCGGCGCCGAGGAGGTTCGCCGGGCCGGCTTTGCCTTCATCCAGATGCGCGAGCGCATCGAACGCCAGCTGGAACAGCGCACCGCCATGCTGACCGGCGTCAGCCACGATCTCAGAACCATCCTCACCCGCTTCAAGCTGCAGCTGGCGCTGGCCGGCGGCAAGCCCGAGACCAAGGCCGCGCTCAACCAGGACATCGACGACATGCAGTCGATGCTGGAAGGCTATATCGCTTTTGCCCGCGGCGAAGCGTCGGAAGATGCCGGCCATTTCGATCTCGAGGCCTATTTCCAAAAGCTCGGCGAGGAGGCGTCGCTGCACAAGCGCAAGCTATCGACCGTGCTTGCCGGTGATCCGGACGTGCATGTGCGCCCGCACGCTTTCGCCCGGCTGTTGTCCAATGTCGCCGGCAATGCCTTGCGCTATGCCAAGACGGTGGAGATCAGCGCCGATCACGGCCGCGGCTCACTCGTCGTCACCATCGACGATGACGGTCCGGGCATCCCGCCGGAAAAGCGCGAGGACGTGTTCAAACCGTTCGTGCGGCTCGACGAGGCGCGCAACCTCGACGCCAGCGGCACCGGCCTTGGTCTCTCTATCGCCCGCGATATTGCCCGCAGCCATGGCGGCGACATCATGCTGGAAGACAGCCCGCTCGGCGGCCTGCGGGCGGTGATCAAGGTGCCCGCCTGACCAAAGCATGATCTGGAAGTCGGGCTCGGCCAAAAACCACCTTCATCCGCGCGTCATGAAACCATGGTCAAGAGCGCGCATGAAGCGCGCGACCTCAGTTGATTCGGCTCAGCCGCCTTACTTCGACCTCGTGCCTGCCCGGGTGCGGTGGAGCGAAGCGAGGGCAGCCGGGCCGTACCGCTATCGCATCAAGGCAACCGTCGACCCGAGCAAAGGACCGCCATGCGCATCCTGATGGTCACCGACGCCTGGCGGCCGCAAGTCAACGGCGTCGTCCACACGCTGGAGCGGCTCACCGAAACGCTGAAAACCTTCGACGTTGCGGTCGACTTCCTGACCCCGAACATCTTTCGCACCTTGCCGTTGCCGACCTACCCCGACATCAGGCTGGCGCTGACCACGCCCGGCCATGTCGCGCGGCTGATCGAGGCTCGCAAGGCCGACCATATCCATATCGTCACCGAAGGCCCGCTCGGCATCATGGCGCGGCGCTATTGCCGCAATGCCGGCCGTCCCTTCACCACCAGCTATCACACCCGCTTTCCCGAATATCTCAGCGCCCGCCTGCCGGTGCCGGAGAGCTGGGCCTATCGCTGGCTGCGTGATTTCCACAATTCCGGACAAGGCACGCTGGTCGCCACCCAGTCGCTGGCGGAGGACCTTGCGTCGCGAGGCTTCACCAAGCTCAGGCCGTGGACGCGGGGCGTCGACACCGATCACTTCCGCCCCGACAAGAAGAAGGACCTCGGCTTCCCTGGCCCGGTATTCCTGTGCGTCGGCCGCGTCGCCATCGAGAAGAACCTGAGCGCCTTCCTCGATCTCGACCTGCCCGGCAGCAAGGTGATCGTCGGCGAAGGACCGGAACTGGCCAGGCTCAGGGCGAAGTACCCGCAGGCGCATTTCCTCGGCCATCGCCCGAACGATGAGCTGGCCGAGATCTACGCCTCGGCTGATGTTTTCGTCTTCCCCAGCCGCACCGACACGTTCGGCAACGTCATCATCGAGGCGCTGGCCAGCGGCACGCCGGTGGCCGCCTATCCGGTCACCGGACCGATCGACATTGTCGGCGACGGCATCGGCGGCTCGGTGTCGACCGATCTGCGCGAGGCCTCGCTCGCCGCGCTCAATGTCGACCGCGCCGAGGCGCGCGAACGCGCCATGCGCTACAGTTGGAAAGCCTGCGCCGAAATGTTCATGGACACGGTCGAAGAGGCGCTGAGCACAAGGCGCAAGCTGGCCGCCTGACGCAATCTTCCTAAAACAACCTGCCGCCGTCCGGCACCTTGCGCTCGATGGCGCCAAGGACCACGGCGCCTTCCTCATCAGGGAAGCCGAGCGTGAGCACTTCCGACATGAACGGACCGATCTGGCGCGGCGGGAAATTCACCACCGCAAACACCTGCCGTCCCACCAGCGTTTCCGGCGCATAGTATTTCGTGATCTGTGCCGAGGATTTCTTCACGCCGATCTCAGGGCCGAAATCGATCTTCAGCTTGAACGCGGGTTTGCGCGCCTCGGGGAAAGGCTCGGCCTCGACGATCGTGCCGGCACGGATGTCGACACGATCAAAATCGGCAAAGCTGATCTCGGGCTTGCGCGCGCTGCTCGAACTCATGGAAGCTCAAGCGTTACCATAGGTCTCGAACAGGACGCCGGCCAGCGCATCCTTGGCCGAGGTTCCCGACCAGACAACGAACTGGAAGGCCTGGAAATAGCACTCGCAGGCTTCAAGCGCCGACGACAAAAGCACCTCGACCTGCTGGCTCGACGGTTCGACCCCGCCGGCGAGCAGCAGCGACTGGCGAAACATGATCGCGCCCTCCTGCTCCCAGAGATCGAAATGGCCAAACAGCATCTGCTCGTTGATCAGCGACAAAAGCCGCATCACTTCCAGCGCGCGGGCTTCCGGCACCTTGATGTCGAAAGCACAGGCCAGATGCAGCGCCTCGAAGTCCTCCATCCACGAGAAGGAGACGTGATAATCGGTCCAGCTGCCGGCAACCGAGATCGAGATTTCGTCATCGCCGGCCCGTTCGAAGGACCAGTCATTGTTATGGGCGACCTGCTCGATGACATCCACCGGATGGATTTCGCGGGAGAATTCGAGTTCGAGAAGTTCCATGGAATGCTTCCTGTGTTCAGGGGAGCGCCACACGCTCCGCGGGGCACACACGACGAACAATCTTGTCTTGAACTCGGACGGCCAGGACTTCACGACACAAAGACCCCGGACCGGACCCCACCGCCCGGCCGCATGACCCTGCTCCGAATCATGCAACAAATTCAGTCTATTGATCGGGAGTCGCGTGAACAGCCTAATTTTTCGCACTGCGTCATCAGCATGTGGAAAGGCGCTGTCACAAAGATTCATGCATTGCCGGTAAACGATTCACGGCAAAGCATTTTTTCGGATTGTGCTTTGTGGAAAAGTTCAAATTTTATTTTTTTGCTTTGGGCTTTGCCGCAGCCGCAGGTGCGGCCTGTCCGGTCAATTCGGCAAGCCTGGCCTCGAGCGCGTCGATGCGGGCGGCCAGCCTGGTGTTTTCTTCGCGGGCCTTGGCAGCCATGTCGCGGGCAGCCTCGAACTCCTCGCGCTGCACCACATCCATGGTGTTGAGGATGCGCTCGGCCTGCCCCTTGAAGGCAGTCTCCACCTCGCGGCGCACGCCTTGTGCGGCACCCGCGGCATCGGTCATCAGCTTGGCGAATTCATCGAGAATGCGGTTCGGTCCGGTCGACATGGCAAATCCTCGCTTGCTGGAATTGACGTAGTGGCACTGCCTGCGGAATGCAAGAACGTTGAAGCTGGTGCGGCTTCATGTCGGACGCGATTTGGCTCACGGTCCGGCCGACAGATTGCTATTATCGCAAATGGATTCTTGGAACGACGGTTGCCGTGACGGACAGTGCGGACTTGGAGAAGCGCTTTGCAGCACTCGATGCAGCACTCGCAAAGGGCATTTCGGATGCCGGTGCGGGCCGGGTCTAGCCTGGCGACGAGGTGCTGGACAGGCTTGAAGCCAAATACAGGGCAATGGCAGAGAGAACCAAGTGAAGTTACTGGTCTTCACAGACCAGCGGCCTAGTTTTCCTCACGACTTGCTCCAGGCAAGAGTCACTCTCATTCAGGATCAACCAATGGCAACGCCCCCGCGCCGACCGACCAATCCGATGGAAGCCGCTGAAGCGGCCTTCAAGCCGGTCAAGAAACCCGCGCCTCCCATTCGCGAACCCTCCGCCGCACCAAACGTTCGCGAGCTTGTCTCGATCAGGATCGATCGCGCCGTGCTCGACCATTTCCAGGAAGATGGCCCCGGCTGGCAAGACAGGATCAACGATGCGCTCAGGCAATTGGTCGCCGGCAAGCCGCAGGGTTGAGCCCATTATCTCTGACGATCAGGCTACCGTCACCTTGCCTTGACCCCGCCAAAGCCCTGCCGCATGGTCCGCGCCCTAACGCGAGCCCTCCCAGGAGATCCTGTTGAACGACTATTTCCCGCTGCCGATGGCGTCGCTGTCCTTCCCCAACATCGACCCGATCCTGGTTCAGATCGGCCCGCTGGCTGTGCACTGGTACGGCATCGGCTATATCGTCGGCATCCTGTTCGCCTGGTGGTACGCCAAGCGGCTCGTCACCAACACAAGGCTGTGGCCTGATGGCGTCTTGCCGATGAAGCCGATCGACCTCGACGATTTCATCGTCTGGGCTGCCGTCGGCGTCGTGCTTGGCGGACGCACCGGCTATGTGCTTTTCTACGATTTAAAGCGCTATATCGACCACCCGCTCGACATCTTCGCCGTTTGGCAGGGCGGCATGTCGTTCCATGGCGGCCTGCTTGGCGTCATCCTCGCCATGACGCTGTTTTCCCTCAAGCGCGGCATCCGCACCTGGACGCTGTTCGACGTGGTGGCAGCCGGCGTGCCGGTCGGGCTCGGCCTCGTCCGCATCGCGAACTTCGTCAATGCCGAACTCTGGGGTCGCGTGACCGACGTGTCGTGGGGCGTCGTCTTCTGCAACGAGCGTCTCCAGCAGACCGTGGCGGGTTGTGTCGCGGGCCTGGAGCCTCGCCATCCGAGCCAGCTCTACGAAGCGCTGCTCGAGGGCGCGGTGCTGTTCCTGGTCCTGCGCTTCCTCACCCATTCGCGGCTGAAGCTGAAGACGCCGCGCTTTGTCGGCGGCGCCTTCATTTGCGGCTACGGCCTGTCACGCATCTTCGTCGAGTTCTTCCGCGAGCCCGACCAGCAGCTCGGCTACCTCCTCGGCGGCTGGCTCACCATGGGCATGGTGCTGTCGCTGCCGATGGTGCTGGCCGGTATCTGGGCGATGGCCACAGCCAAACCGGCGCCGCAACCACAGCCGGCATGACACGGCTGAAGACCCGCATCGTCGACCTGATCGGCGCGCTCGGCCCCCTCCCCGTCAACGAGTACATGGCGCTCTGCCTGTTCGATCCCAGCGACGGCTACTACACCACGCGCGAGCCGTTCGGCGCCGCCGGCGACTTCGTCACCGCACCCGAGATCAGCCAGATGTTCGGCGAACTCGTCGCCGTCTGGCTCTATCAGGCCTGGCTGGCGATCGGCCGACCCCTGCCGGTCACCATCGCGGAGATCGGGCCTGGCCGCGGCACGCTGATGAAGGACATGCTTCGCACCCTGACGCGGCTCGATCCGGCTATCGCCGCCGGAGCATCCTTCGCTCTGGTCGAGACCAGTCCGCGGCTGACTGAAATCCAGAAGCAGACGCTTGCCGAAACTTCGGTTGAGCTCGGCTGGCACGAAACCATCGCCACACTACCGCAGGCGCCGTTGCTGATTGTCGGCAACGAATTGTTCGACGCTGTGCCGATCCGCCAGTTCATCCGCGCCGGCGCCGGCTGGCGCGAACGGGTGATCGGCCTCGATGTCTCAGACGAGTTGAGCTTCTTCGCCGGCGCCGGCTCGGTCGAGGCGATGCTGCTGCCGGAAGACGCCGCCGAGGCGCCACAAGGCTCTATTTTCGAAATAGCACCGGCCCGCGCGGCACTGATGGCGACCATTGCCGAACGCATAGCCGACCACGGCGGCGCCGGGCTGTTCCCTGATTACGGCCATCTCCAGCCCGGTTTCGGCGACACATTGCAGGCCGTGCGCAGGCACGCCCCAGAAGATGTGCTGGCCAATCCCGGCGAAGCCGATCTCACCGCCCATGTCGACTTCGCGGCACTGGCCGCCGTCGTGCGGGCGCATGGCCTCGATGTGGAATTGGCGACGCAGGGCGACTTTCTGCTTGGCATGGGATTGCTTGAGCGAGCTGGCCAGTTGGGCAGCCAGGCAAGCCAAGAGGCACGACAAACCATTGCCGATGCCGTCGAGCGCCTGGCCGGACCCGACGGCATGGGCACGCTGTTCAAAATCCTGAAAATCCTGCCGCATCAGCCAGTCTGACCCTCAGAGATCGTTACAAGCCGTCCCGCCATGTCGCTTGTGGTCGCATGCCTGCTTTTGGCCAATGCAAAGTCGACGCGGCAGCACTGTCGCAATCACTCGGCCGAACTTCGCCTTGACGAAAACGCCGGCGCGGACAACAAACCCATCCATGCTGAATCAGACCAAACCGGATCCTGTTCGCTCGCCGCTGCTGGAAGCGGCCAAGCCACGAGGTATCCGCCATGGCTATTTCACCCGTATCGGCGGCGTCTCCGGCGGCATCTATCAGGGACTTAACATCGGCACCGGGTCGGATGACGATCAGATGCTGGTCGCCGAGAACCGCCGCCGCGTCGCTGCCTGGATGGGTGTGCCGGCCAGCCATCTCCTGACCGCGCATCAGGTCCACTCGCCCGATGTCGTTATTGCCAGGGAACCCTTTCCCGGCCCGCGGCCCAAGGCCGACGCCATCGTCACCGACCGGCCGGGCATCGCCATCGGCGCCTCGACGGCCGATTGCGGCCCGGTGCTGTTCGCCGATGCGCAAGCGCGCATCATTGGCGCTGCACACGCCGGCTGGAAGGGTGCTTTCACCGGTGTGCTTGAAAACACCATTGCCGCGATGGAAAGCCTCGGCGCCCGCCGTGAGCGCATCATTGCGGTTCTCGGTCCTTCGATCGGCCCCGACAATTACGAGGTCGGGCCGGAATTCGTCGCCCGTTTCGTCGAAGCCGATGCCGAAAACATCGGCTATTTCGCGCCTTCGGCCAATCCGGCGCATGCAATGTTCGATCTCAACCTCTATACGGTCGACCGGCTGAAGAAGGCTGGCGTGACCGCCGAGGGGCTTGGCCGCTGCACCTATGCCGAGGAGGATCTCTTCTTTTCCTACCGGCGCGCGACGCATCGCAAGGAACCGGACTACGGTCGGCAGGTTTCGGCAATTGTTTTGGAGAACGGATAATGGCGCTGCATTTCGAACGGTCGGAATTTGACGCCCGGCGTGACCGGTTGATGATCGAGATGACGGAAAAGAAGCTCGATGCTGTACTGCTTTTCGCCCAGGAGAGCATGTACTGGCTAACCGGCTACGACACGTTCGGCTTCTGTTTCTTCCAGTGCCTGGTTGTGAAGGCTGACGGCTCGATGGTGCTGCTCACCCGCTCGGCCGATTTGCGCCAGGCGCGCCACACATCGATCGTCGACAACATCGTGCTGTGGACCGACCGCGACGGCGCCAACCCGGCGGTCGACCTCCGCAACCTGCTCAACGACCTCAATCTCCTCGGCGCCCGCATCGGCGTCGAATACGACACCCATGGCCTGACCGCCTTCAATGGCCGCCGCGTCGACGAGCAGCTGCAGACCTTCGGCCAGATCGCCGACGCCTCCGGTATTGTCGGCCGTCTGCGCCTGTTCAAGAGCCCGGCTGAAATCGCCAAGGCCGAAAAGGCCGCCAACCTTTCCGATGACGCGCTCGAAGCGGCCCTGCCGCTGATCAAGCAGGGCGGCGACGAAGCGCTGATCCTTGCCGCCATGCAGGGCGCGGTGTTTGCCGGCGGCGGCGACTATCCGGCCAATGAATTCATCATCGGCTCGGGCATCGACGCGCTGCTCTGCCGCTACAAGGCCGGGCGCCGCAAGCTGACCAAGAACGATCAGCTGACGCTCGAATGGGCCGGCGTGTTCCATCACTATCACGCGCCGATGATGCGCACCGTGCTGACCGGCAAGGCGTCGAAGCGCCATCAGGAGCTGTTCGACGCCGCCCGCGCGGCTCTTCTGGCGGTCGAGAAGGCGATGACGCCCGGCAACACCTTCGGCGACGTGTTCGACGCGCATGCCCGCACGCTGGAGGCGCACAGCCTGACCAAGCATCGGTTGAACGCCTGCGGCTATTCCGTCGGCGCCCGCTTCACCCCGTCCTGGATGGACATGCCGATGTTCTACCAGGGGAATCCCGAGCCGATCGCGCCCAACATGACATTGTTCGCGCACATGATCATCATGGACTCCGAAACCGAGACGGCGATGACGCTTGGCCGCACCTACCTGACCACCGAATCCCAGCCGAAGCCGCTTTCGCGCCATGATCTCGACTTGATCGTACAGTGAATCCATAATGGTTGGTCCACGCGGGGGCGTTCGCGACTAAGGAGTTTTCGGGCAGATGAGACGATCGCATGTGACGACCGTGTCATTGCTCGCAGCGCTTGTGCTGGCCGCTTGCACCAATGCCAAGGACGTCCTTGAGCCGTCCGCCATCACGCCGCCGGCAGCCTCGGCCCAACCGGCTCAGCCCTTGGCTGCCCCGGGCATCGCGCCCGCCGCCACACCAGCGCCGGCCGTCGGCGCCACGACACCCGCCAATCCCGCGCAGAGCGCCGCCGCTTTGTCGAAGACCCGGCTGCAGATCGCGCCGATCGTCGGCGCCTCGGTGGAAGCGGCAACGCCGCTGACGGCCGAACTGCAGACACGCGCCAAGCAGCGCGGCATCACCCTTGCCGGCAGCGCCGACCAAGCCGCCACCCATGTGCTGAAGGGCTACTTCTCGACGATGACGGAAGCCAAGGACACCACCGTTATCTATGTCTGGGACGTCTATGACCCCGCGGGCAACCGGCTACACCGCATCAATGGCCAGCAGAAGGCGCCCTCGGTCAATGCCGCCGAAGGCTGGCCCGCGGTTGCACCCGCTACCATGCAGGCGATCGCCGACCAGACGATCGACCAGTTCGCGGCCTGGCTCGGCGGCAGCGCCGGCTGATCCGCCTGTTACCGGCTTCCGTTCACTGTTGACGTTTTTGAGATTAGCCGGCGGATTCCCGTCAACGAGGCTTGCAATACCGGCACGGCTCGCTACAAGCCCGATTAAGAGGACCTCCCCATCCTTCGCCAGGAACGGTGCATGAAGCTTTTCGCGGGCAATTCCAACCGGGTGCTGGCCGAAGCGGTCGCCCGCTATCTCAATGTCCCGCTGGGCAAGGCCAGCGTCAGACGCTTCGCCGATCAGGAAATCTTCGTCGAAATCCAGGAAAACGTGCGCGGCGAGGATGTCTTCATCCTGCAGTCGACCTCGTTCCCGACCAACGATCATCTGATGGAACTGCTCATCATGATCGATGCCTTCATGCGCTCCTCGGCCAAGCGCATCACCGCGGTCATCCCATATTTCGGTTACGCCAGGCAGGATCGCCGGGCCTCGGGCCGCACACCGATCTCGGCGAAGCTGGTCGCCAACATGATCACCCGCGCCGGCGTCGACCGCGTCTTGACGCTCGACCTCCATGCCGGCCAGATCCAGGGTTTTTTCGACATTCCGACCGACAATCTGTTCTCGGTGCCGGTGATGGCCCGTGACGTGAAGGCAAAATACAAACAGCTTGCCAATGTCGTCGTCGTCTCGCCCGACATCGGCGGCGTGGTGCGCGCCCGCGCGCTCGCCAAACGCTTCGACGCACAACTGGCCATCGTCGACAAGCGCCGCGAACGTCCCGGTGAATCCGAAGTGATGAACATCATCGGCGCGGTCGCCGGCAAGGATTGCCTGCTGATCGACGACATCGTCGATTCCGGCGGCACGCTGTGCAACGCCGCCGATGCGCTGCTCGCCAACGGCGCTACCAGCGTCACCGCCTATATCACCCACGGCGTGCTGTCGGGCGGTGCGGTCGCCCGGATCAGCGGCTCGAAGCTGCAGGAACTGGTGATCACCGATTCCATCCAGCCGACGCAAGGCGTGCTCGACGCCCCGAATATCCGCGTCATCTCCATCGCCGACCTGATGGGCGAGGCGATTTCGCGCACAGCGACCGAAGAGTCCGTGTCGAGCCTGTTCGATTGATCCATGTTGCCCAAAAGCGTGCCCACGGGCCCTAGCTCGGGGGGTGATCTCGTTTTTGGAATCTGCCCAAACCCGTCGCGGAAGGAGCGCAGCTGATGCGCAATCGAATCAAGGCTGCAGGCATCGCAGGAATGCTTCTCGCAATCGGCATCGCCAGCGCGGCCTATGCGCCGACAATCGCTCCGGTTTCGACCGCGCAGGCGCAAACGGAATATCTTCCCACCGAAAAGGATTTCATCGGCAAATGGAGCATCGCAGGGTCCGCAATCCGGCCACCGCGTGATCTGAAAGAGCCGGCGAAGCCCGACCAGGAAGCGGCTGCGACCGAATTTCAGCAGACTGTGACCGCCTTTTATGGCGCCTTCGACTATCTGGAGATCACGGCGGACGGCCGCTACAATTTTCACCAACCGGGTGACCCGGCATCGGGGCCTTGCGTCTGGTGCGGGACATGGTCGTTCAAGAACGATTCCGTGTGGCTCGAACTGGACACGGCACCCAGGCTTGACATCTACACCGAGGGCGGCGACATGCAGATGACCTACACGGCCGAGCCTGAAGAGACGTCACGATACAAATGGCTTGTTTTCAGCTGGACCAAGGCTGATTGAACTGAGGGGTGAGGCGTTCTCGCGCACGCCAACCGAAGCATCGGTGTCAAGCCCGATCTCCTGAGGCGGGCAGTCAGTCCATGGTTGCATTGTGCGAGGAGTTCACCATGGCCATACTGCCCCTCCAATCAACGGAGGAGTAGCAGATGCGGCGTAGGACTTTGCTCGGGCTCGCGGTTTCCATCGCAGCCACCCTTTCAGTACCGGCGGCCTGGGCCGCCGATTTTCCGGACCGGACCATCACCATGGTTGTCCCCTTTTCCGCCGGTGGCTCGACGGATCTGGTCGCGCGCCTAGTCGCCAACAAGATATCCGAAAAGCTGGGCCAGCAGATTGTCGTCGAAAATGTCGGCGGCGCCGGGGGCAGCATCGGCGCTGCCCAGGTCGCCCGAGCCGAACCGGACGGCTACACGATCCTGATGGGCACGGTCGCAACCCACGCGCTCAACCCGCTGATCCTGAAGACAAAGCCCTACGACGCGGAGAAGGATTTTGCGCCGATATCGTTGCTCGTGCTGGTGCCAAACGTCCTGGTCGTAAACCCTGAATTCCCCGCCAAGGACGTCAAGGAACTGATCGAGATGCTGAAGAAGGACCCGGACAAATATGCCTACGCCTCATCAGGCAATGGCACCCCGCTGCATCTCTCCGGCGAGCTTTTCAAGACGATGGCCGGCGTCAGTATGCAGCACATTCCCTACAAGGGCGCCGGACCGGCCTTGAACGACGTTATCGGCAATCAGGTGCCGATGATGTTCGACAACCTCCCCTCTTCATCGGGCCATATCAAGAGCGGGACGCTGAGAGCGCTTGGCGTCACCACCAAGGAGCGCGTTCCCTCCTTCCCCGACATACCGGCCATTGCCGAAACCATTCCCGGCTATGAAACCTACAGCTGGAACGCTCTGTTCGCGCCCGCAGGCACGCCGCCGGAGGTCGTCGCCGTTCTTCAGAAGGCGGCAGTTGAAGCCCTGAAAGACCCTGATGTGATCGCCCGCATGGCCCAGTTCAGCGCCTCGATCGTGGCCTCCACCCCGGAAGAGCTTGGAGTGCATGTGAAGGCCGAACTCGCCAAATGGGAACCGATCGTCAAGGCCAGCGGCGTTCAGCTGGACTAGGGCCTACGGCAAAGTACTGCGGGCTTTTCCTGGCGCTACGGCGCCGGGGCCTCAAGTCGAGGCTGAGCCCGCCGCATGCCTTCGTCGCGGGCGCCGCGCATATAGCCGCGCGGCGAGGCGCCGAGCATGCGCTTGAACATGGTTATGAATGCCGGCACGCTGTCATAACCGAGGTCGAGCGCCACCCTGGTGATCGGCTCGCCATCGGCGAGCCTGGGCAGGGCCGCAAACAGGCAGGCCTGCTGGCGCCAAGTCGACAAGGACAGTCCGGTCTGGCGGTGAAAGGCGCGGGTGAACGAACGGCGGCTCATGCCTGCGGCATCCGCCCACTCGTCGATCGTGGCGTGCGGCGAAGGTGCCGCGACAAAGCGTCGGCAGAGCGCCGCCAGCTTCGGGTCGGACGGGAACGGCAGCCCGAGCGGCCGTTCCGGCAAGGTCGGGATCTCGTGCAGCAACAGGTTCATGATCAGCCCGCCGCGGCCTTCCAGTTCGCCGCCTTGCGGCAGCTTTTCCGATTCGACGATCAGGCTGTGCATCAGCTCGGTGATGCCGACGACGCGCAAACCTTCCGGCAGGCCGGGGATAGCGCCCGGCATGACATAGACCGAGCGCATCGAGACATCGCCCAGCATTTCGACAGAATGCTCGGTGCCGGCCGGTATCCACATTGCGTGGTCGGGCGGCACCATCCAGCGCCCGTACCTGGTCGTCACCAGCACGACACCGACCAGCGCATGCAGCAGCTGGCTGCGGCTGTGGCGGTGTTGCGGCACGAGGTAACCGTCGGGATATTCGGTCGGCAAAGCCACCGCCGGCCCGGAAACCTCCTCCAGCCACTGCCAGCGGCTTTCGTGCAATCGGCCGAGATCGGCATTGCCGGCGCGGAAGATGTCCCTGCCATGTGGCATCGGCTATGGCCCACTTGCGAAACTATTGGACCAAACCACGAAAGAAGTCGCCTCGCAAGCGGCTTATAAGGCAGCCATCCCCAAGGCGCTCCGCAGGGGCGTCGCCCAAGCGCTTCAGACGAGCGTCCTTAAGGCGGTCCGCGGGAGCGGCCGCCAAGCCTGCCCGCGGGCAAACACCCGCCAAAAAGACCTCGGAGCCTGCCTTGACCGATACGACAGCCACCAGCATTGCACCGCAGCCAAGCGCCAGCCTCCCTTCAGCCCAGGCGACCGCCTTCACCGTCATCCTGGCGGTGAGCTTTTGCCACGGCATCAACGACATCATGCAATCGCTGCTGCCGGCGATCTATCCGCTGCTGAAAGAGAATTACGGTCTCGATTTCTGGCAGATCGGTCTTCTGACCTTCACCTTCCAGGTCACGGCGTCGCTGCTGCAGCCTATCATCGGCATGATCACCGACAAGCGGCCAATGCCCTATTCGCTGCCCTACGGCATGGCGTCCTCGCTGATTGGCCTGATCGTTCTGGCCTATGCCGGCGACTATGCGCTGCTTCTGGTCGGCGCCTCGCTGATCGGAATCGGCTCGGCGATCTTCCATCCGGAATCCTCGCGCATTGCCCGCTTTGCCTCCGGCGGCCGCTTTGGCCTGGCGCAATCTTTGTTCCAGGTCGGCGGCAATTTCGGCCAGTCGATGGGGCCGCTGCTCGCTGCCTTCATCGTTGTGCCCTTCGGCCAGACCAGCATTTCATGGTTCGCCGTCGGGTCTCTGATCGGCATCATCGTTTTGTCGCGGGTCGGCGGCTGGTACAGCCGGATGCGCGCCGCGCAGGGCAATCGCAAGGCGGCAAGCTTCGTCTCCCCCTTCCCGCGCAAGAAGGTGATGGGAGCGCTGGCGGTGCTGACGCTGCTGGTGCTGACCAAGAACGCCTACATCGCCTCGCTCTCCAGCTACTACACCTTTTATTCCATCCATAAGTTCGGCGTGTCAGTGCAGATGAGCCAGGTCATGCTGTTCCTGTTCCTCGGCGCCTCGGCGCTGGGCATCCTGCTCGGCGGACCGTTCGGCGACCGCTACGGCCAGAAGGCGATGATCTGGTTCTCGATCGTCGGCGTGCTGCCCTTCACGCTGGCGCTGCCCTACGCCAATTTCGAATGGACGATGGTGCTGACGGTGCTGATCGGCCTGATCCTGTCCTCGGCCTTCTCCAACATCGTCGTGTTTGCGCAGGAGTTGGTGCCGGGACGTGTCGGCACCATCGCCGGGATCTTCTTCGGCTTCGCCTTCGGCATGGGCGGCATTGCAGCCGCCGTGCTCGGCGTCGTCGCCGACATGAAGGGCATCGATTTCGTCTTCCAGATCTGCTCGTATCTGCCGCTGCTCGGCCTTCTGACGGTGTTCCTGCCCAACATGAAGGAAGCCAGGAAGGCGCAAGCGGCGGCCAGATAAAACCGGTCGATTTTCCGGAAATGACACCAGGGGCGCGGCATTTGCCGCGCCCTCTTTGATTCTCCGCCATACGCCGGTTGAGAAGCCTGTTAGGAGATAGTCATCAACGAAGGCTTGGGGCCCTCCGACGAATGACCGCTCATGGTCGGTGGGGAAATGCTGATCGACGGCGGCTTGACCATCGCCCGATAGCACAAGGCACTCGCCTGACCGCGGCTTGTCAGCCGCGCGCTGTTGACCGTAGGTTAGTTGCTCAACCTCTCTGGAGAATAATATGCGCAAGATCGTATTGGCCGTATTGGGTGTGCTTCTTGTTACCTTGCCGGCGACGGCACGCATCGTTCCCTTTCCGCCGGGTTTCAAGACGCAGTCCGTCGAAACCAACGGCACCAAACTCTATGTGCGCGTTGGCGGCAAGGGTCCCGCCGTCGTGCTGCTGCACGGCTTTGCCGATACCGGAGACATGTGGGGCGCCGCGGCCATCGCCCTCGCAAAGGACCACACCGTCATCGTGCCGGACCTGCGCGGCATGGGTCTGTCGGCCCACCCGGAAGCGGGCTACGCCAAGAAGAACCAAGCCGTCGACATCGCCGGCGTGTTGGATGCCCTGAAGATCGACAAGGCAGATCTCGTCACCCACGACATCGGCAACATGGTCGGCTATGCGCTCGCCGCTCAGTATCCCAAGCGCATCACCAAATGGGTTATCATCGACGCGCCGCTGCCCGGCATAGGCGACTGGGAAAAGATCAAGCAAAGCCCGCTGCTTTGGCACTTCAACTTCCGCGGCCCTGATATGGAGCGGCTGGTCGCGGGGCGCGAGCGCATCTATCTCGACCGCTTCTACAACGAGCTGTCGGCTGACCCCAAGAAGATCGACAAGGCGACGCGCAGGCACTACGCCAAACTCTATGCCCGCCCGCATGCGATGCATGACGCTTTCGAGCAGTTCAAGGCGTTTGACCAGGACGCGATCGACAACCAGGCGATGCTTGCCGCCGGCGGCAAACTGACCATGCCGCTACTGGCTGTCGGCGGTGAAAAATCCGCTGGCACTACGCAGGCCGATCTCCTGCGGCTTGTTGCGACCGATGTAACGGGCGGCATCGTGCCCGCCTCCGGTCACTGGATCATGGAGGAAAACCCCGAAGACACCGTCAAGCTGATCACTGGTTTTCTCGATAAGTAGGCACTGTCCCGCTGACATTTCGACGAAACCAAAAGCACCCGCCTGACGGCGGGTGCTTTGCCTATCCAGGTGGACGATTCTAGGCCTTGAAGAAGGCCAGCAGGTCGGCGTTGATGACATCGGCATGGGTGGTCGCCATGCCATGCGGGAAGCCCTTGTAGATCTTGAGCTCGCCCTTCTTGAGCAGCTTGACCGAGAGCAGGGCGGAGTCGGCGATGGGAACGATCTGGTCGTCGTCGCCATGCATGACCAGCACCGGCACGTCGATGGCCTTCAGATCGTCGGTGAAGTCGGTTTCCGAGAACGCCTTGATGCAATCAAAATGCGCCTTGGTGCCGCCCATCATGCCCTGGCGCCACCAATTCTCGACGACAGCCTGCGATACCTGGGCGCCGGGGCGGTTGAAGCCGTAGAACGGGCCGGCCGCAATATCGTGGAAAAACTGGGCGCGGTTGGCTGCCTGGGCGGAGCGGAAACCATCGAACACCTCGATCGGCAGGCCACCCGGATTGGCCGCCGTCTTCAGCATGATCGGCGGCACCGCGCCGAGCAGTGCGGCCTTGGCGACACGGCCACCGGAACCGTACTTCGCGACATAGCGGGCCACTTCGCCGCCACCGGTGGAATGGCCGACATGGATCGCGTCCTTGAGGTCGAGATGCGCCGCAAGCTCCGCGACATCAGCGGCGTAGGTGTCCATCTCGTTGCCGGTATCGGTCTGGGTGGAGCGGCCATGGCCGCGCCGGTCATGGGCAATGACGCGATAGCCCTTGGACAGGAAGAACAGCATCTGGGCGTCCCAGTCGTCGCTGCTCAGCGGCCAGCCGTGATGGAAGACGATGGGTTGTCCCGTTCCCCAATCCTTGTAGAAAATTTCGGTGCCGTCCTTGGTGGTGATCGTGCTGCTGCCGGGCTTGGTCATCTCGCTCTCCATTGATTGCTTCCGCGATAATCAATATCGCGATAACCATACGACTAGCGCAGGTCCAAATCCTTGTCTACAGAAAATATGTATCGCGATACCATTTTTCGTGGTACATATTGATGTGCTCAGTCGGCAAAGGAATGCCTCGTGCCTCTCCCGTTGGACAACCAGCTCTGCTTCACGCTTTACGCCACCAGCATGGCAATCAATCGCACCTACAAGCCCATGCTGGACGAGATGGGCATCACCTATCCGCAATATCTCGTGCTGAACGCACTTGCCGAAGCCGGTGGGATGTCGGTCGGCTCGATTGCGCACAGGCTCGCTTTGGAATCGAGCACCATCACGCCGCTGGTGAAGCGCATGGAACAGGCCGGTCTCGTCACCCGCCAGCGCAGCCAGACGGACGAGCGCCAAGTGCAGGTCGACCTGACGCCTGCCGGCCGCGCGCTGCTCGTCCAGTGCAACTGCCTCAACGAAACCCTGATCGAACGCTCGGGCATGACGATGGCTGATCTCGATGCCTTGAATCGGCGGATCCAGGCGCTGCGCGAAGCGTTGAGCAGCAAGCCGGACTAGCTGCCCTACAAACACGCCAGGCTTAATCCTTGCCGGCCAGCCAGCGCATGATGTTGGCCATCAATATGCCGTAGAGCGGCCATCCCAAAAAGTCCTGCGACAGCCAGTGTGGGCCGATGTCGGTCGCCCACGCGACGGTGCGGCCACGGCCATGCTCACGAACCGCAAGCAGCGGCCAGTCCGTGCCACGATAATGGCAGGTCGCCAGAAGCTGGGACGAGCCGTCGCGCCTGAAATCGAGTTTGTTCATGCCGAGGATCGGCGGCAACGGACCCGCGACACCGGCAAGGATCGGATGCGACGCCTGAAGGATCGACGGCTGCAGGCCTTGCGGCACTTCCAGCCCGTCCGAGAATGGCAGGCAGCGCACGGGCAGCACGTCCTCGACCGGGGTGTCGTGGAAACGCGCCGTGCCGAACATGCCTTGGAACCCCATATAGCCGCCGGCCAGCATCAGCCCGCCGCCGCCTTCGACATAGGCCTTGAGGACGTCGAGGCGGTTGACGCCGATGCGCCCGGCGCGGGCCTCCGGCGTGACCAGCAAGGTCAGCGCGCCGACATCGGAGATCACCACCGCCTGGTATTCGGCCAGCGCGTCGAGGTCATACGGAAATTCGGCCGCACAGCGATCGCCACCGATCTGAGTCACCGCTATGCCCTCTGCGGCAAGGGCGGCATTGAAGGCCGTCGCGCCATTCACCCATGTCGCACTTGTCAGAACGTCGCCGCCGGCAGCGACCGACGTCGTCGCCGCGAAGGTCTCGCCTGCCAGCAAGAGTTTCATCGTCGCCCTCACGCTTTTCGACTGACAATTGAACGAGCGGGCGCCGGCTTGAACCGGCGCCCGCCGGGCCTTGGGAGGCTTAGAACTTAAACTCGGCCAGGTTTTCCGGCGTCACGATCTTGGCCGGGCCAAGGATCAGTTCGCCGCTGGCCCCGATCGTGTATTCGCCGAGCCTGCCCGCCGTGAACTTCTCACCTTCCTTGCCGGTGATCTTGCACTGCGCCAGCGCCTGGGCCGCCTGATAGGTCAGGTAGCCGAGATCGGTGACATTCCACCAGATATCCTGGGCAGAGCCATCCTTGATGTATTTCGAAATCAAAGTGGCTGGCGCAAGGCCGGTCAGCTTGACCTTGCCGATCATGCCGGCTTCCTCGAGTGCGCGCGCGGCCGCCGGAAGGCCAATGCCTGCCGGCACGATGATCACCTTGAGATCCGGAAACGCCTGCACCAGCGCCAAGGCCTGCTGCTGGTTGACCTGCTCGCTCTCCTCGCCATAGGCGACCTGCACCAGTTTCATCTTGGCGTATTTCGGCTCTGCCGCCATCTTCGCCTTCATGAAGTCGATCCAGGCGTTCTGGTTGGTCGCCGTCGGCGTCGACGACAGGATGGCGAACTCGCCTTCGCCGCCGCTGAGGTTGAATGCGCTTTCCAGCATCATTTCGGCCAGACTGTCGCCCTTCACCTGGTTCACGAACACCGCGCGCGCATCGGCCGCGACGTCGGAATCGTACGAGATCACCCGGACGCCTTGCTGAACGGCGCGCTTCAGCGCAGGCGCAACCGCATTGGCGTCGTTGCCGGCGATAGCGATGACCCCGACCTTCTGCGACACAAGGCTGTTGATGAATTCGATCTGTGCCTCGGCCGTCGCTTGCGAAGGGGCAACCTGGGTGGCGGTGCCGCCAATTTCCTTCGCAGCCTCCTCGGCGCCGCCGAAAGCCACCTTGAAGTAGGGATCGGTGTCGAGCTTGGGCAGGAAGCCGACGGTCACCGGTTCCTTGGCGCATTCCTGGCTGTAGGCCAGCGAGGCCGGCGCAAGCAGAACCGCGGATGCGAGCAGGGCTATTCTAAACGCTTTCATTGTGTCTCCTCCGTCAGAATTCGGGCTTGAAGAAAGGGGCCCGAGATCACCCCTTGGTTTCGCGCAGGACGCGCGATCTTGACAGCCGCTCCTCCAGGGAGCGCCAGTAGTTGCCGACCAGCAGCGAGCCGATCAGGAGCAGGCCGATGATCATGCCTTGGGCGTCGCCGCCGATCTGATTGAGCGCCAGCACGTTGCGGATGATGGCGATCAACAGCAGCGCCAGCATGACCCCCGTGAGCCGCCCCTTGCCACCGAAGACGCTGACGCCGCCGAGCAGCACGATGGTGATGACGTCGAGTTCCATGCCGAGCGCATTGTTAGCGCGGGCGTTGGAAAGGCGCGCGGTGTAGACGATGCCGGCGATGGCCGCGACGAGGCCCGAAACGACGAAAAGCTTCAGCACCATCTGGCGCGTGTCAATGCCGGAATAGCGCGCCACTTCGGGGCTACCGCCAAGCGCATAGATGCGCTTGCCGGTCGGCGTCTTCTGCAGCACCACCGCGAAGATCGGCGCCAGCAGCAGGAACGGCACGATGGTCCACGGGATTTGTGTGCCCGGCAGATTGCTGATGCCGAAATCGACAACCGCCGGCGGCAATATGTTGACCGAACCGGTGCCGAGCAGGATGTAGCCAATGCCCCGATAGAGCGCCATGGTGCCGAGCGTCACCACCAGCGACTGCAACCCGAGGCCCGACACCAGATAGCCGTTGAAGGCGCCGAGCAGGCCGCCGAAGACGAGCGTCAGCGGAATGGCGGCCAGCGTCGGCACGCCAGCCTGGACAAGCAGGCCAAAAATCACGGATGTCAACGCCAGCACCGAGGCGATCGACAGGTCGATCTCGCGGGTGATGATGAGCAGCGTCATCGGCAGGATCAGCAACGCCTTTTCCGAGGCGCTCGCCGCCAGCTGAGAAAGGTTAAAGCCGGAAACGAAATTCGGCACGAAGACCGCCGCATAGATAAAGACGGCGAGGCAGGCGGTCGCCAGCAGCAGATCCCAGAAGTCGATCGAGCGGATAAACTTTCTCATCTCGCCCTCGCCTGTCTTGCCTGTTCGGCACGCCGCACGATGAAGGTGTCGATGCCGATGGCAACCAGGATCACCAGGCCATAGACGCCCTGCAGCCAGAGCGGGTCGACACGCACCAGCGTCAGCCCGTTCTTGATGACCAAGAGCGTGAGCGCGCCAAGGATGATGCCGAGCAGCGTGCCCGAGCCGCCGCGGATGGCGACGCCGCCGACCACCGCAGAGGCGATCACCGTGAGTTCGAAGCCGAGCGCGACGCGGGCATCGATGGTGGCGTAGCGCGAAGCCCACAGGGCGCCGCACAGGCCGCCTAGCAGGCCGGCCATGCCGAAGGCCAGCAGGATGCGCCGGTCGACCGGAATGCCGATCAGCCTTGCGCCGTCCGGGTTGGAACCGGTGGCAAACAGCTCGCGCCCGGTTGCGGTGCGATAGAGCAGCACATAGCCGGCGCACAGGATGACAATAGCGATGATGACGATCAGCGGCACGCCTGCGATCTTCAGCCCGGTCATGTCGAGCCAGGCTTGCGTGACTTCGTCGGCGCTGACCTGGTCGCCCGCCGCCCAGATCGAGTTGAAACCGCGGAAGATCGACATCGAAGCCAGCGTAACGACGATGGCCGGGATCTTTCCCCTGGTAACGACAAGGCCGTTGAGCAGTCCGGCAAAGCCGCCGACCGCGCAGGCGGTGATCAGGCCGATGCCGATGTCCAATCCGGGATAGGCCTGAACCATGCTGGCCGCCATATAGGCGGAGAGGCCGATCACAGCTGCGATCGACAGGTCGATGTTGCGGGTGATCAGCACCAGCATCTGCGCCAGTGCGGCGATAATCAGCAAGGCCGCGTCCATCGACACAGCGGTGAGGTTCGCCGCGCTCACCATGCGCGGGTTGATGATGGTGACCGGAATGGCGACGGCGAGCATCGCCGCAAGCAGGCCGAATTCCCGCCGCTTCAGAAAATCGAACGGTCCTTTTGCCTTTTCCTCCCGGGCCGCGCGTTCTATCTGCGCTGCCTGGCCGGCGCGTTCATCGGTCCTGGTCGCCGCTTCCAGTACTTTTTCCTGCGTGGCTTGCCCGCGCGAAAACTCGGCAGTCTGGCGGCCTTCGCGCAGCACGACAATGCGGTCGCACATGCCGATCAGCTCGGGCATCTCTGACGAGATCAAAAGGATTGCCATGCCTTGCGCGGCAAGGTCCGCGATCATTGCATGCACTTCCGCCTTGGTGCCGACATCGATGCCTTGCGTCGGCTCGTCGAGGATGAGCACGCGCGGCTCGGTGCGCAGCCATTTGGCCAGCACCACCTTCTGCTGGTTGCCGCCGGATAACTCTTTCACCGGCTGCCCATAACCGGAAAAGCGCAGCTTCATGCGCTTCAGCCAGTCCGCCACCAGACCGATGGCGCGGTCGGTGCCGTAGAGACCGCGTTGTGCGGCCTTGTCGAGAACAGGTAGCACCGCATTGTCGAGGATGGAGAAATCCATCACCAGGCTCTGGCCCATGCGATCTTCCGACACATAGGCGATGCGCGCATCCATGGCGTCGCGCGCCGAGGCGAACTGCACGGGCTTGCCGTCGATCAGGATTTCGCCGGCGTCGGGCCGGTCGATACCGAACAGCACGCGCGCAATCTCGGTGCGTCCGCTGCCGACCAGGCCGCCAAGCCCCAGCACCTCGCCGGCGTGAAGCTTGAGGTCGATACCGGCAAACCCGCCGGCGCGCGAAAGTCCCTTCGCCTCCAGCACCAGCGCGCCTGAGGCATGGCGCCGTTCGGGATAGAGGTCGGTGACTTCACGCCCGACCATCATGCTGATGGCGGCAGCGCGGCCAAGCTCGGCCTTCGGCTTGACGCCGATCAGGCGCCCGTCACGCAGCACGGCGATGCGGTCGGCGATGCGGAAGATTTCATCCATGCGGTGGCCGACGAACATCATCGCCACGCCATGCAGCCTGAGATCGGCAACGACGGAAAACAGCCGCTCGACCTCGCGCTGTGACAGCGCCGCCGTGGGCTCGTCCATGATCAGCACGCGGGCATCCAGCGACAGCGCGCGGGCGATCTCGACCAGTTGTTGTTCAGAGGTACGCAGTGTTCCCAGCCGCGTTGCCGCCGGCACGTCGAGCCCGACGGTAGCCAGCACCTTGCGGGCGCCGGCCAGCATGGCGGCATTGTCGATGCCGCCAAAGCGGTCGCGCGGCATGTGGCCGAGATAGATGTTCTCCGCCACCGACAGATCGGGAAACAGGCCAGGATGCTGGTGCATGACCGCAATGCCGGCCGCCTGCGCGTCATGCGGCGAATGGAAGACGGCTGATTTGCCGTCAACCTCGACATGACCGCTGGTGGGAGAATGCACACCGGCCAGAAGCTTCACGCAGGTGCTCTTGCCGGCGCCGTTTTCGCCAAGCAGCGCCAGCACCTCGCCGGAGCGCAATTCGAAGGAGGCGTCCTTGAGCGCAATCGTGCCGCCGAAAGCCTTCGTCGCCTGAACCAGGGCAACAGGAACAGCCCGCACCACCGCAGCGTCGGCTTCGCTTTGTGTGCCCGAGTGCAGCACGTCTCCTCCCTGACCAGTTATTTTTTCAATTTGCTATATTAAATAGCGCAAAGGCGCAACGGCAAAATTGACTTCCATGGCTCCGACGCGCACTGTCGCCGCCAACATAGGCACCGCAGGGTGCGCTCGGTCGCAGGTGGTTTGCGGGCTTCGCGCCGGGAACGGGACATTTGGGGAGTGTGCGGGTTTTGTCAGGGAAAGGCAGCAATTCTGTCAAAGTTCGGCACTATAATGAGCGTTTCGTGCTCGACGCCATCCGTCGCCTCAAGGAAGCCTCCAAGTCCGATCTGGCGCGCGCGGCAAGCCTGACGCCGGCGGCCGTCGCTGCCATCGTCGACGGCCTGGAATCTTCCGGATTCGTAAAGCAAGTGGGAAAAAGGTTCGGGCAGCGCGGTTCGCCCTCCACGCTGTACCGGCTGACGCCGGAGCGCGTCTACAGCGTCGGCATCAAGATCGGCCGGCGTGCGCTTGAAGCCGTTCTGGTCGACTTCGCCGGTGAAATCCGCGCAAGAGAGTCGCACGAATACCGCTTCCCCGATCCTGATTTGGTGCTGAAGGCCGGCAACATGGCGCTGGCCACCTTCGAAAAGCTGGTGGATGGGCTTGGCGAAGCCAGCATCGTCGGCGTCGGCATTGCCTCACCCTATTTCCTCGGCGGCTGGAGCGAGGAACTCGGCTTTCCCGACGATCTCGGCAGCCGCTGGGAGGCGATCGACCTGACGACATGCTTTGCCACTCCGGCGAAGACGCCGGTGTTCGTGGAAAACGACGCCACGTCGGCGGCGCTGGCCGAACTTGTCCAGGGCGCCGGCGCCCGCTTTCGCGATTTCATGCACATCTCGATCGACACTTTTGTCGGCGGCGGCCTGGTGCAAGGCGGCAGGGTCCATACCGGGCCGCATGGCAACAGCGCTGCCCTCGGACCCTTGCCGGTCTCGCCCTCAAGCCTCGATTCGGTGGCGGCGAAGCCTGCGCGCTACCAGAGCCTGCTGCATCGCGCCTCGATCTATGTGCTGGTCAATCACCTGAGGTCGCGCGGCGTGGTGATCAATCGTGTGCGGGAACTCGATCCGTTGCCACCCGAAGCGCGCTTGCCGCTGTTCGAATGGATCGACGATTGCGCGAGCGCGCTGGTCGAGGCGATCATCGCCATCACCTCCATCATCGACATCGAGGCCATCGTTCTCGACTCGATCCTGCCCAGGCCGATCCATCTCGAACTGCTGGCAAGGGTGCAGACCCAGTTCAACCAGGCCAGCGCAATCGGCATCGTGGCGCCGGAGATCGTGTCGGGGCAATTCGGCCCTGAGGCCTCCTCGATCGGCGCTGCCATGCTTCCGTTCTCGGCGCTGCTGGCGCCCGACAGCGGCGTGCTCATGATCGGCAAGGACCGGACGAAACTGCTGAGCGCTCTGTCCACGCTCGGTGGCGCCAAGGGAAACGGATCAAATCCGCCCACCGACCTGCCGGCCTGAGCGCAATGCGGCGCGCCCAACGCAGGCATCGGCCGCCCTTGCCCGCCATGGCTTGCACGCCTGCCCGCCTTCCGCTATAGAGCCGCCACCCGCGTAGACACCCTTGGAGGCAACGCGGCGGAAGGCTGCCTTCCCTTGTGATCCCGAACAAAGCTCCGCGTATGCGGTTTCTGGCATTCGGACATCCAGGCCTGGCGGCTTTCGACGTTTACGGTCCAGGCACACTGCCACCGCAAACGCTCCATAAAACGCGAAAGGAAATGCCATGAGCCACGATACTTACGAGCTCAAGGCCGAAGCGCGCGAACAGGTCGGTAAGGGGTCCGCCCGTGCAGTTCGCCGCAACGGTAAAGTGCCTGCAGTTATCTACGGCGACAGACAGCCTCCCCTGGCGATTGCGCTGAACTACAAGGACGTCTTCTACAAAATCCATGGCGGCGGGTTTTTGACCACGATCGCCACGATCGATGTCGACGGCAAGAAAATCCAGGTTCTGCCCAAGGATTTCCAGCTCGACCCGGTCAAGGATTTCCCGGTCCATGTCGACTTCCTGCGCATCGGCAAGGACACCGAGGTCAACGTCGACGTGCCCGTCCACTTCATCAATGAAGACAAGTCGCCCGGCATCAAACGCGGCGGCGTGCTCAACATCGTGCGTCACGAAGTCGAGTTCCACTGCCCGGCCAATGCGATCCCGGAATTCATCACCGTCGATCTCACCGGCGCCGACATCGGCGATTCGATCCACATCTCGGCGGTTACCTTGCCGGCCGGCGTCAAGCCGGTGATCTCCGATCGCGATTTCACCATCGCGACCATTGCCGGCTCCTCGGCGATGAAGCCGGAGACGGAAGAGACGGCGGAAGCGGCAGCCCCCGAAGCGGCGGCTCCTGCTGCCGAAGAGAAGTAATTTTCGGGCCCGGAGTTCACGATGCTTGTCTTTGCAGGCCTCGGCAATCCGGGCGCGAAATACGCTGATAACCGGCACAATGTCGGCTTCATGGCGGCGGACGCAATTGCCCGCCGCCATTCGTTTTCGCCCTGGTCGAAGAAGTTCCAGGGCCTGATCGCCGAAGGCACGATTGCCGGCGAAAAGATTCTTCTGATCAAGCCGCAGACCTTCATGAACCTGTCGGGACAGCCGGTCGGCGAAGCCCTGCGCTTCTACAAGCTCGGCCCCGAGGCGCTGACCGTCTTCTACGACGAGATCGACCTGCCGGCCGGCAAATTGCGGGTCAAGGTCGGCGGTGGCGCCGGCGGACACAACGGCATCCGTTCGCTCGACCAGCATGTCGGCAAGAACTTTCGCCGCGTGCGCATCGGCGTCGGCCATCCCGGCGTCCGGGAAATGGTGCAGTCCCATGTGCTCGGCGATTTCGCCAAGGCCGACCGCGAATGGCTGGACGTGCTGCTCGACACCATCGCCGACGATGCCGGGCTGCTGGCCAAGGGCGACGACAGTTCTTTCATGAACCGGGTGACGCTGGCCTTGCGCGACAAACTAACGCCAACCGGCGACGACGACCGGCCGCCGCCAAAGGCGCCGAAGGCTGAGGGCCCGAAAGCTCAAAGCCACATCCGCCAGGCACGGCCACAGCAGGCGCCGGCCAAGCTGCCGGAAAGCGGCCCTATGGCCGCCATGCTGAAGAAACTGTTCGGCAAGAAGGACTGAGCGTCGATAGGATCGGGACCGCGGGGCTTGACGTTGCTCACCCCTATCGCCCATAGCCCTCATCAAATTTCTAGTTTCCCGATAGGACCGGACACATGGGTTTCAAATGCGGCATCGTTGGCTTGCCCAACGTCGGCAAGTCGACGCTTTTCAACGCATTGACCAGGACGGCGGCGGCGCAGGCCGCCAACTATCCGTTCTGCACCATCGAACCGAACACCGGCGAGGTGGCGGTGCCTGATCCGCGGCTGCAGAAGATCGCCGCAATCGCCAAGTCTAAGGAGATCATCCCGACCCGCATCTCCTTCGTCGACATCGCCGGCCTGGTGCGCGGCGCCTCCAAGGGCGAAGGGCTGGGCAACCAGTTCCTCGCCAACATCCGTGAGGTCGACGCCATCGTGCATGTGCTGCGCTGTTTCGAGGATGACGACATCACCCATGTCGAGGGCAAGATCGACCCTGTCGCCGACGCCGATACGGTCGAGACCGAGCTGATGCTCGCCGACCTCGACAGCCTCGAGCGCCGCATCGTGCAGATCCGCAAGCGCGCCGGCAGCAAGGACAAGGAAGCAACCACCGTGCTGCCGATGATGGAGGCCGCACTCGAGCTCCTCCAGGCCGGCAAGCCGACCCGCATCCTGCTCAACGGCATTTCAGCGGAAGACCTGCGCATCCTGCAGGGACTGAACCTCTTGACCTCGCACCCCGTGCTCTATGTATGCAACGTCGCCGAAGCCGACGCCGCCACCGGCAACGAGCACACCAGGGCCGTGGAAAAGATGGCGACCGCGCAGGGCGCCGGCACCGTGGTGATCTCAGCCGCGATCGAAGCCGAAGTCGCCCAGCTCTCCGACGAGGAAGAGATGGAGTTCCTGTCCTCGCTCGGCCTCGACGAACCTGGCCTCAACAAGGTCATCCGCGCCGGCTACGATCTGTTGCATCTCATCACCTATTTCACCGCCGGGCCGAAGGAGACCCGCGCCTGGACGATCCACAAGGGCGACAAGGCCCCGCAGGCGGCCGGCGTCATCCACACCGATTTCGAGCGCGGCTTCATCCGCGCCCAGACCATCGCCTATAACGACTACGTCACACTGGGCGGCGAAGTGGCGGCCAAGGAAGCCGGCAAGGCGCGCGACGAAGGCAAGGAATATGTCGTCCAGGATGGCGATGTCCTGCTGTTCAAGTTCAACACCTGAGGCGCCGCGGCTGGCGCGCTGACGGCGACCGATCACGGCTTCGTCAAGTGGAGGAGCCGGCATGCCGCTTCGCTTGACTGCCCTTGGCACCGGGTCTATGGCCGTTTGCATGCGACTTGGCCATCCCCGTGGGAACGGCGGCGCGTGCAAGACCCATCGCTATTAAACGAAACCTTGGGCTCAACCAACGGAGACCGGCGATGATCAAGGCCTTCGTCGTCGACAATGATCGCCTGCGCCTCGCCGACGATCTCGTGGCCAATGGCGATCAGGTCGTCTGGGCCGACCTTCTCAACCCGACCAAGGAAGAAGAAGCGACGATCGAGACCTGGCTCGGCGTTGCCATCCCGACGCGCGAGGAGATGGAGGAGATCGAGATTTCGAGCCGCCTCTACATCGAGGACGGCGCCTACTTCATGACCGCCACCTTGCCGGCGCAGACCGAAATCGATGATCCCTTGATGTCACCGGTTACCTTTGTGCTTGCCGGCCCGAGACTGGTCACCATCCGCTATCATGAGCCGAAGGCGTTCAAGACCTTTCCCCTGCGCGCCGAGAAGGTGGCGACAGGCTGCACCACCGGCAACACCATCCTGATCGGCCTGCTGGAGGCGATCGTCGATCGCCTAGCCGATATTCTCGAACGCGCCGGCCGTGACATCGAGACGATCTCGCGCGATATCTTCGAAGCGCGGTCGACCAAGGTGAACAAGCGCAATCGCGACTTCCAGGAACTGCTCAAGGCCATCGGCCGCAAGGAGGACATTGCCTCCTCGATCCGCGACAGCCTTATCTCGCTGCAGCGCCTCACCGGCTTCCTTGCCCATGTCGCGACCCAGATCAAGATGAGCAAGGACGTCCGCGCCCGCATCAAGACAGTATCGCGCGACGTGCTGTCGCTCGCCGACCACGCCACCTTCCTGTCGCAGAAGATCTCGTTCCTGCTCGACGCGACGCTCGGCATGATCTCGATCGAGCAGAACGCCATAATCAAGATCTTCTCGGTCGCCGCCGTCATCTTCCTGCCGCCGACGCTGGTGGCTTCGATCTACGGCATGAATTTCGACGTCATCCCGGAGCTGAAATGGGAGCTCGGCTATCCCTTCGCCATCGGCCTGATGATCCTGTCGGCGATCCTGCCGTTCTGGTATTTCCGCCGCCGCGGCTGGTTGTAGGCCCAATAGAATTCGCTTGACCAAACGCCGCCCGGACGGCATCCGGATGCCCGGTGATCGTACAACCGGATTGGGATCATGACCGCAAAAAGCTGGGCCTACGAGGATTTCACCGAGGGCGCATCGATCGACCTCGGCGCCAAGCAGGTGAGTGCGGCCGAAATCATCGAATTCGCCACCGAATTCGACCCGCAGCCGATGCATCTCGACGAAGCCGCCGGCAAGGCCAGCATCCTTGGCGGCTTGGCCGCCTCCGGCTGGCACACCTGCGCGATCTTCATGCGCATGCTGTGCGACGCCTTCCTGCTCGACTCGACCGCGCAAGGCGCGCCCGGCATCGACCAGGTCAAATGGAAGAAGCCGGTGCTGGCCGGCGACACACTGGCCGGCAGCACCAGCGTGCTTGCCAGGCGCCTGTCGAAATCCAGGCCTCAGCTCGGCCTCGTCACCTTGCGCAGCGAACTGTTCAACCAGCGCGGTGAAAGCGTCTTCGAACTTGAGAACACTGTCATGTTCTTGACCCGCGAGGCCGGCGCATGAGCCTCGACGCGTTCTTCCGCATCGGCGAAACCATCAACCTCGGTTCGCACACATTCGAAACCGAGGCGATCAAGGCGTTCGCCTGCAAATACGATCCACAGGTCTTTCATGTCGACGAGGAGGCGGCGAAGAAAAGCGTGTTCGGCCGCCTCTGCGCCTCAGGCTGGCACACCGCGGCCACCTGGATGAAGCTCAATCTCAAAAATCCTATGGACGCTTCTCAATGGACCGGACCCGGCCCGGTACCAGAATTCGGCCCCTCCCCCGGCTTCAGGAACCTGAAATGGCCAAAGCCGGTCTATGCCGGAGAAACCGTCACCTTCATGCGCACGGCCCTGTCCCACCGCCCGCTTGCCACCCGCCCCGGCTGGCGCCTGCTGGCGCTGCGCTCGGAAGGTTCCGATTCGGCAGGCGACAAGGTGCTGGAGTTCGACAGCGCCGTGCTGGTGAAGGCTGGGTAGTGAATAGTGAGTAGTGAGTATTCAATATCAGAGTGTGTGAGTAAGCCTAGCGCCTGTCATTGAACGCTGACATTCACTATTCACTATTCACTAATGCCCCTCAAACCCGATCAACGTCCGCACCGGCACGCCCAGCGCTTCGAGCTTCGCCCGTCCGCCGAGATCCGGCAGGTCGATGACGAAGCACGCGGCAAGAATATCGGCGCCGATCTGCCTTAGCAGCTTGACCGCCGCCTCCGCCGTGCCGCCGGTCGCGATCAGGTCGTCAACCAGGATCACCTTCTCGCCCGGCGCAACGCCGTCCTTGTGCATCTCCATCTCGTCCAGCCCGTACTCCAGGCTGTAGGCGACGCGTACCGTCTCGTAAGGCAGCTTGCCCTTCTTCCGGATCGGCACGAAACCGGCCGAAAGCTGGTGCGCGACCGCACCGCCGAGGATGAAGCCGCGTGCCTCGATGCCGGCGATCTTGTCGATCTTCTGCCCGGCATAGGGATGCACCAGCTCGTCGATGGCGCGGCGGAAGGCGCGCGCATTGCCGAGCAAAGTGGTGATGTCGCGAAACAGGATGCCGGGCTTGGGGTAGTCCGGAATGGTGCGGATCGCGGCGAGCAGCGTGTCTTCGAGCGAGGATTTCATGGGTCGAGATTACCTGAAACGGAGGTTGTTGCGCGACAATTGTTCGATCGAACTGCAGCCCATCAGCTTCATGCCGCGCTCGATCTCGACCCGCATCTGCTCCAGCGCCCGCTCGACGCCCGGCTGTCCGGCCGCCGCCAAGGGGAACAGATAGTAGCGGCCGACGCCAACAGCCTTGGCGCCGAGCGACAGCGCCTTCAGCACATGGGTGCCGCGCTGCACGCCGCCATCCATGATGACGTCTATTCTGTCGCCGACGGCATCGACGATCTCGGCCAGTTGGTCGAACGCCGCCCGCGAGCCGTCCAGCTGCCGGCCGCCATGGTTGGACAGCACAATGCCGCTGCAGCCGATCTCGACGGCGCGCTTGGCATCCTCCACCGACATGACGCCCTTGAGACAGAACGGACCTCCCCACAGTCTGACCATCTCGGCAACATCGTCCCAGGTCATCGACGGATCGAGCATCTCGGTGAAGTAGCGGCTGATCGACATCGTGCCGCCGCCCATGTCGACATGCTCGTCGAGCTGCGGCAGCTTGAATCCCTCATGGGTGAAATAGTTGATCGCCCAACCCGGCTTCAGCGCGAACTGCAGCATGCCGGCAAGGTTGAGCTTGAAGGGGATGGCAAAGCCGGTGCGCTTGTCGCGCTCGCGGTTGCCTCCGGTGATGCTGTCGACGGTCAGCATCATCACTTCGACTCCAACCGCTTTCGCCCGCTGCATCATCGCCCGGTTGAGGCCGCGATCCCGGTGGAAATAGAACTGGTAGACCTGCGGGCTGCTGCTGATCTTGCGCGCTTCCTCAAGACTGACAGTGCCGAGCGAGGACACGCCGAACATCGTGCCGAATTTGGCCGAAGCCTTGGCCACCGCGCGCTCGCCTTGATGATGGAACAGCCGCTGCAAGGCGGTCGGCGAGCAATAGACGGGCATGGCCAGCTTCTGGCCCATCACCGTCACCGACATGTCGATCTCGCTTACCCCGCGCAGCACGTTGGGAACGAGGTCGCTGCGCTCGAAGCTCTCGGTGTTGCGGCGGTAGGTGACCTCATCGTCGGCCGCGCCATCGATGTAGTTGAAGATTGGCCCCGGCAACCGCTGCTGGGCCATGCGCCGGAAATCGGAAAAGTTGTGACAGTCGCGTAGCCGCATCATCGATCCCAAATGCCCCTTTAGCCGGCGATCCGCCGGGCGCGCGTGCAATACCAATCGCATGGCGGCGTGCCAACGGACTTCTTACTGGACGGCTGCTGCGCCAAGATGCGAACCATGTCCGGTTTGGCAAGCAAAAAGGGCGTCCGAAGACGCCCTTTCCATTTCCGAGGAATAAGATGCGGCTTAGTGCGCCACGCCTTCCCACACCTTGCGCTTGGTCAGATACATCAGCGCCCCGAACAGAAGCAGAAACACCAGCACGCGGAAGCCGGTCTTCTTGCGGTCTTCCATATGCGGCTCGGCCGCCCACATCAGGAACGCCGAGACGTCGCGCGAATACTGGTCGATCGTCTGCGGCGAACCGTCATCGTAGGTCACCTGGCCGTCGGAGAGCGGCTTGGGCATCTTCAGCGACACGCCGGACATGAAGTATGGATTATAGTGGGTGCCTTCGGGGATCACCATGCCGGCAGGTGGCGTCTCGTCGTAGCCGGTCAGCAGCGAATGGATGTAGTCCGGGCCGCCCTGCGCATATTGCGTGAAGATGTCGAAGACGAAGCGCGGGAAGCCGCGCTCGACGCCGCGCGCCTTGGCCAGCAGCGACATATCCGGTGGGGCAGCGCCGCCGTTGGAAGCGGCAGCCGCCTCCTCATTGGCGAACGGCGCCGGGAAATGGTCTGACGGCTTGCCCGGCCGGTCGAACATGTCGCCGGCATCGTTGGGTCCATCATGGATGGTGTACTCGGCCGACAGCGACTTGATCTGCGCTTCCGAATAGCCGAGGTCCTCCAGCGTGCGGAACGCCACCAGGTTCATCGAGTGGCAGGCCGAGCAGACTTCCTTGTAGACCTTCAAGCCACGCTGCAGCTGCGCCTTGTCGTAGGTGCCGAACGGACCGGCAAAAGTCCAGTCCATCTCCTTCGGCTCGTGGATCGGGAAATGCGTCGGTGCCGCCGCGTTGTGCGCCTCTTCAGCGGCGATCGCCACACTGCCGACGGCTCCGATGCCAGCGGCAAACACGCCTAGCAGGGCGAGCGAGGTGAGAATCTTTTTCATGCCAAATCCCCTTAGATTCTCACTCAGCCTTTGGTTTCCGGCGCCGCGGTCGCACCGGCCGGATGTCCCCCTCCGGCACCCTTGTTCTTCTCCAGCACCGCCTCGGTGATCGAATTCGGCAGTCTGCGTGGCGTCTCGATCAGGCCAAGCACCGGCAGGATGACGAGGAAGAAGGCGAAGTAGAACAGTGTCGCCGCTTGAGCGTAGCCAACGTAGTTGCCCGAGACCTCACCTATCAGGAGGGTCAACAGACCGCCGCCTTCCGCCGGCTGCGAGCCAAGCCAGCCAAGCAGGACAGCGTCGGCGACGAACAGCCAGAAGAACAGCTTGTACCAGGGCCGGTAGACCGCCGAGCGCACCTTGGAGGTGTCGAGCCACGGCACCAGGAACAGCATGACGATGGCGCCGAACATGCACAGCACGCCACCGAGCTTGGAGTTGATCGGCCCGATGTTGAAGGTGATCGCGCGCAGGATCGCGTAGAACGGCAGGAAGTACCATTCCGGCACGATGTGGGCCGGCGTCTTCAGCGGGTTGGCGATCGTGTAATTGTCCGGATGGCCGAGAAAGTTCGGCAGGTAGAAGACGAAATAGGCGAAGAAGAACAGGAACACGATCATGCCGAATGCATCCTTGATGGTCGCATAGGGCGTAAAGGCAACGGTGTCGGTCTTCGATTTCACCTCGATGCCGGTCGGGTTCGACTGGCCGACCACGTGCAGCGCCCAGACGTGCAGCACGACGACGCCGGCGATCATGAACGGCAGCAAATAGTGCAGCGCAAAGAAGCGGTTGAGCGTCGGGTTGTCGACGGCGAAACCGCCGAGCAGCAGTTCCTGGATCCAGTTGCCGACCAGCGGAATGGCACTGAAGAAGCCGGTGATGACGGTGGCGCCCCAGAAGCTCATCTGACCCCAAGGCAGCACATAGCCCATGAAGCCGGTCGCCATCATCAGCAGATAGATGATGCAGCCGAGGATCCACAGCAGCTCGCGCGGCGCCTTGTAGGAGCCGTAATAAAGCCCGCGGAAGATGTGGATGTAGACGGCGACGAAGAAGAACGAGGCGCCGTTGGAATGCATGTAGCGCAACAGCCAGCCCGAATTGACGTCGCGCATGATCTTCTCGACCGAATTGAAGGCGAGGTTGGTGTCGGCGGTATAGTGCATGGCCAGCACGATACCGGTCAGGATCTGCGCCACCAGCATGATCGTGAGGATGCCGCCGAAGGTCCACGCATAGTTAAGGTTGCGCGGCACCGGATAGGCGATGAAGCTGTCATAGACCATGCGCGGCAGCGGCATGCGGGCGTCGAACCAGCGTTCGATACCGGTCTTGGGCGTATAGGTCGAGTGTCCCTCGCTCATCGAATTATCCCCTGCCTCAACCGATAAGGATTTTGGTATCGGAAATGAACTTGAATACCGGCACGGCCATGTTTTCCGGCGCCGGGCCTTTGCGGATGCGGCCGGCGGTATCGTACACCGAACCGTGGCACGGGCAGAACCAGCCGCCGAAATCGCCTTCCTGGCCAAGCGGAATGCACCCCAGATGCGTGCAGACCTGCACCATCACCATCCAGGCTTCCTTGCCGGGCGTGGTGCGGTTGGCGTCGGTCGCCGGCGCATCGGCGGGCAGATTGGCGTTGCGGGCAATAGGATCCTTGAGGTCGGCAAGGTTCACGGCCTCGCCGTCCTTCATCTCCTGCTCGGTGCGGTTGCGCACCACGACCGGCTTGCCGCGCCATTTGACGATCAGCGACATGCCAGGCGTCAGCGAGGCGACGTCGACCTCGACCGAGGCCAGCGCCAGCGTCGAGGCATCGGGGCGCATCTGGTCGATGAAGGGCCAGGCAACGGCGCCTGCGCCAACCACTGCGGCCATGCCGGTGGCGACGTAGAGAAAATCACGACGGTTGGGATCCTGGGTGTCGGTTGCGCTCACGGGTGCCTGATCCTTTCGCCTCTTCCGAGCCGGCGGCCGAGCTTTGTCCCCGCTCCATCGCGCCGGCCCGACAGCGCATGGCGAACAAGCTAGCGAATTCCTCCGGCATTTGGATTTCGGTTTATGCGTGAAGCCCGTTTTTGTCCAGCGGGCTGAGGCCACAAGGGCAGATTGTCGCGGGCGTTCCGCACGAAGAGAAATTTGACGAGCTTGGCCGAATGTAGCAATATGTCTACATCTTCCGGATGGAGGTGTTGATATGAATATCTCGACGAAGACGATAACCATCATGTCGAGCCGTGAATTCAACCAGGACACGGCGCATGCCAAACGGGCAGCCAAGAACGGGCCGGTCATCATTACCGACCGCGGCAAGCCCTCCCATGTGCTGATGTCGATGGAGGAATATCAGCGTTTAGAGAAGAAGCCGAGAAGCCTCGCGGACGCGATTGCCGATGATCGCCCCGAAGCAGATTTCGACTGGGAACCACCTCGCCTGGAAGGACCGTTTTTCAAGATTCCCGAACTCGACTGATGTTCATTCTTGACACCAATGTCGTTTCGAATCTGCGTCGTCGGGACAAGGCCGATCGCAACGTTTTGGCCTGGTCAGAGACCCACGACATCGCCAGCTTTTTCATGTCGGTGATTTCGATCCTGGAACTCGAAATCGGAACATTGCTCTTGTCGAGGAAGGATACTCGCCAGGCCACCATGTACCGTGAGTGGTTGGATCAGACACTCATTCCACAGTTTGACGACCGGATATTGAGCATAGACACGGCTGTTGTCGTGCGTTGCGCAAACCTCCACGTTCCCGATCCAAAGCCGGAGCGCGACGCCCTCATAGCCGCTACCGCGCTCGTCAAAAACTTGACAGTCGTGACCCGCAACACCAAGGATTTTGAAGGCACCGGCGTGAAGCTTTTCAACCCCTGGATACCGACGAAGGGTTAGAGGCTATGGCACACATCATCGACCGCGAGACCTGGACCAGGACGCCCGGCCGCTGGCAGGGCGAACTGCAATGCGGCGCCTACGACTCCAACTCCTGCCTGATTTTCAACTATCAGGAAGAGATTGGCGGCGGCCCGCGCGTGCACACGCATCCCTATTGTGAAATCTTCATCATCCGGCAAGGCACCGGCCTCTTCACGATCGGCGACCAGCAGATCGAGGCCACGGCCGGCCAGATCCTGATCGTGCCGCCCGATACGCCGCACAAATTCACCAATCTTGGCCCAGGCCCGCTCGAAACGACCGACATCCACGAAAACGGCAGCTTCATCACCGAATGGCTGGAATGAATGTTGCCGGCTGGTGACCTCTAGCTTGCACCGAGCCTGACCAGCACGGCCCTTGGGATATCGTATTCGCGGATGACCGACTCATGCCGGCGCAGGCCGCAGAGTTCACGCTGGATGAAATAGGCGTGCACCGCTGCGGCAGCCTCCTTGAGCAGCCGCGGTCGCTGCTCCTCGTCGTCGTTGTTCTGACGGAGCTTGGCCAGCGTTTCCTCGACCCGTTGGCCGGCACGGCCGAGCGCTGCGGCCTTTTCAGCCAGTATCTCATGGCCGAGGGCGTCGAACGCGGCTTCGGCAGCCGAGGCGCCTAGGGATGGCGGACGCAGTGACATCTCAGCCTCCTTTTCTGTCTTGAGAGAGCATCATGCGGTGCGTGACGAATTCTTCGCCCACCACCGGCTGGAAGCCAAGCCGTTCATAGAACCCAAAGGCTCCTTGTGGCGCGCGGGTGTTCAGCACGGCAAAATGCTGACGTGCCCTGTCAATGACGGTCTCGACCAGCATGCGGCCAACGCCGCTGCGGCGATGACGCGCGCTGACGAACAGGTGCCTGACCCGGCCGTGGTCCCTGCCTTCGAAATAAGGATCGATGTTCAACCCGCACACACCAGCGAGTTCTCGGCCATGCCATGCGCCAAACAGCGCCTCGCCTCGTTTCAGGAACTTATTGCAGCCGCCTGCCCAGCCATCCGCCAGCCGCACCAGCATCCAGTAGCCCTCCAGCCGGCTCTCCTCCTTCAGCGCATCGAAGGCCGGCGCGGTTGGCCGCAGCCGCTTGAGGACGTAGCCGATATCAGGCGACGCTGCCATGCCCTACTCCGCCGGCCGTGTCTCTTCCAGCACGCTTTCCTCGTGGTAGAGGAAGCCGCCGGACTGCCGCTTCCACAGCCGCGCATAGAGCCCGTCGAGCGCCACCAGCTCGTCATGCGTGCCCTGTTCGATGATGCGGCCTCCGTCCAGCACCACAAGACGGTCGAGCGCGGCGATGGTCGACAGCCGATGGGCGATGGCGATGACCGTCTTGTTCTCCATCAGCCTGGCCAGATTCTCCTGGATCGCCGCCTCGATGTCGGAATCGAGCGCCGAGGTCGCCTCGTCGAGGATCAGGATCGGCGCATCCTTGAGGAAGACGCGGGCGATCGCGACGCGCTGGCGCTGGCCGCCCGACAGTTTCACGCCGCGCTCGCCGACAAAAGCCTCGTAGCCGGTACGGTCCCGGTTGTCGCGCAGGCCCAATATGAACTCGTGCGCCTCGGCCTTCTTCGCCGCCGCGATCACCTCGGCGTCAGTTGCATCCGGCATGCCGAGCTTGATGTTGTCGCGCAGCGAGCGGTGGAACAGCGCCGTGTCCTGGCTGACCACGCCGATATTGGCGCGCAGCGAGTTCTGCGTCACCTCGGCGACGTCTTGCCCGTCGATCAGGATTTTGCCGCTCTCGAGGTCGTAGAGGCGCAAGATGAGGTTGGCGAGCGTCGTCTTGCCCGCGCCCGACGGCCCGACCAGCCCGACCTTCTCGCCAGGCTTGACCACAAGGTCGATGCCATTCAGCACGCCAAAACCCTTGCCGTAGTGGAACTCGACATTCTTCACCTCGATGCGGCCGCCGGCGACGACAAGCTCTTTCGCATCCGGCGCATCGACAAGGCCAAGCGGCTGCGAGATCAGCGCCTTGGAGTTTTCCAGGACGCCGAGATTTCGCAATATGCCGTTGAGCTGCATCATCACGCGCCCGAGCAGCATGTTGAGCCGCAAGACCAGCGACAGCGTGAACGCGACGGCGCCGACGGTGATCGACCCTTCGACCCAGAGATAGACGGCAAAGCAGCCAATCGCGGTGATCATGATGCCCGACAGCGTCGTCAGCGCCATGCGCACGCCGGTCAGCCGGCGGGTGAAGGGCCGTAGTGCATCGAGATAGATGTCGAAGCCGTTCTTGATGTAGCGGTCGTCGCCGTCGGCCGAGAATAGCTTCAGCGTCTGCACGTTGGAATAGGAATCGATGATGCGCCCATTGATCATCGAGCCAGCTTCAGCCGTGGCCTCGGCATGCCTGCGGATCGAGGGCAGATAGAGCTTGGCCAGCCAGGCGAACGCGAGGATCCAGATCAGCACCAGCACGGCCAGGCGCAGATCCAGCCCGGCGACCAGCGCCAAGGTCGTCACCGTATAGATGAGCATGAACCAGATGACCTCGATGAAGCTCTCCATCAGGTCGCCGGTCGCCTGCCCGGCCTGCCAGACTTTTGTCGCGATACGGCCGGCGAAATCGTTCTGGAAGAAGGTGTAGGACTGCCGCGACACATGCCGGTGCGCCTGCCAGCGCACCAGATTGTAGAAGCCCGGCGTGATCGTCTGTTCGTTGACCAGCGCCGACAGGCCGACGACGACTGTGCGGATGACCGCCACCACGACGATCATGAACACCAGTTCAGGACCGGCGGCGGTCCACAGCGCATTCCAGCTGCGCTCGCCAGGAAGCTGGTCGAGAATATCGACCAGCCGCCCGACGAAGTAGAACAGCCCGGCCTCGATCAGCGGCGCAATGCCGCCGATGACCAGCATGGCGAAGAAGGCGAACTTCGCCTGGCCGACATAGTGCCAGAGGAAGCCGCCGACGCTTGACGGTGGCCGAAGGTCCGCCGGCTCCCTGAACGGATAGACCCAGTCCTCGAACCAGCGATAGACGGCTGTCATCATGCTGACGTCATCACTCTGCGGCTTCACCCTTCACGCCGATGTCGTTGGCAACAGCGTCATTGGCGGCATCGACCGGACCGTCATCGAGCAGGAACCCGCCCGACTGGCGCTGCCAGAGCTGCGCGTAGAGCCCGCCGCTGGCGACGAGTTCCTCGTGCGACCCCTCCTCGATGACACGGCCCTTGTCGAGGACGACGAGCCTGTCCATCGCCGCGATGGTCGACAGCCGGTGCGCAATGGCGATGACGGTCTTGCCTTGCATGAGCTTGTAGAGATTCTCCTGGATGGCGGCCTCGGCTTCGGAATCCAGCGCCGACGTCGCTTCGTCAAGGATAAGTATCGGTGCGTCCTTCAACATAACGCGAGCAATGGCGATGCGTTGCCGCTGGCCGCCGGACAATTTGACGCCGCGGTCGCCGACATGAGCGTCGAGCCCTTTACGTCCGGTGTGATCCGAAAGCCTGCCGATAAACTCCAGCGCCTCGGCCCGCCCGGCTGCCTCGACAAGCATTTCCTCCGTCGCATCGGGCCGCCCGTAAAGAATGTTGTCGCGCACGGAACGATGCAGCAGCGAAGTGTCCTGCGTCACCATGCCGATCTGCGCGCGCAGCGAATCCTGCGTCACCGAAGCGATCTCCTGGCCGTCGATCAGGATCCGGCCGTTCTCGAGGTCGTAGAACCGCAACAGGAGATTGACCAGCGTCGACTTGCCCGCGCCCGAGCGCCCGACAATGCCGACTTTCTCGCCGGGCTTCACCGTCAGCGACAGGTTCTCGATGACGCCCTTCTGCTTGCCATAGTGGAAACGAATGTCGTTGAAGCGGATCTCGCCCTTGGTGACGGCAATGTCCTTCGCCCCCGGCCGGTCTTCGACCAGGCGCGGCAGCGAGATCGAGGCGATACCGTCTTGCACCGTGCCGATGTTCTCGAACAGGCTCGACATTTCCCACATGATCCACTGCGACATGCCCCACATGCGGAGCACGAGGCCGATGACCACGGCGACGGCGCCGATCGTCACCGCCTGGCCGAGCCACAGCCACAGCGCCGTCGCCGTCACCGAAAACAGGAGCAGCGCGTTGAGGATATAGAGCAGCCCGTAAAGCACCGTCACCAGCCGCATCGACCGGTAGACCGTGTCGAGGAAGCCTGCCATGCCTTCTTTGGCGAACGTTGCTTCGCGCCGTGCATGGGAAAACAACTTGACCGTCTGGATGTTGGTGTAGCTGTCGACGACGCGGCCGGTCATCGTCGAGCGCGCATTGGCCTGCGCCTCGCCGACCTTGCCCAGCTTCGGGATGATATAGCGCAACAACCCGATATAGCCGAGCAGCCAGACGCCGAGAGGTGCCGCCAGCCGCAAGTCGGCCGAGCCGACGATGAACAGCATGCCGAGGAAATAGACGATGACGTAATTGAGCACCTCGATCACCTTGATGACGCATTCGCGCACGGCGAGTGCCGTCTGCATCAGCTTGGTGGCGATGCGGCCGGCAAATTCGTCCTGGTAGAAGCTCATCGACTGCTTCAAGAGATAACGATGCACCTGCCATCGGATGCGCATGGGGTAGTTGCCCATCAGCGTCTGCTGGTTGAGCAAAGAATGCAGCCATACCGTACCCGGCAGCGCGAACAGCACGACGAAGGCCATGCCGGCGAGCTTCCAGCTCTCGGTCTGCAGGAAGGTTTCGCGGTTCTGCCCGGACAGCCAGTCGACGATGTGGCCCATGAAGCCGAACATCCACACTTCCGCGATGGCAATCGCCGTCACCAGCACCGCATCGACGATGATGTATGGCCAGGCGCCGCGCGTATAATGCACGCAGAAGGCAACCAGCGTCTTCGGCGGCTCGACCGGTTCCGCTGCGGGGAACGGATCGAGCCTTCTTTCAAACCAGCTAAACATAGGGATGCTCACAAAACTGTTGTCCGCTCATGCGGCGCGGGAAAAATCCCCGGGGCGCTCCGCGTCCCCAGACCGTACGTCGGCGGGGACTGACGGCCCGGAATCACCCGGGCCATCGGTCCTGCTTCGCGCAATATAGGGACTTGCGGGCTTTTCACCGACAGAAGCGTTCGACTGAACTGACGGCACGCCGCCGCCAGCCCGGTTTTTCGCGCCCGGCCGGATCAGCCGGATGATCCGGCGCACCAGCGACGGCCGGCTGTGGTCGGGAACCGCACGCGAGAAATCGACATCCGGCAACATGCCGCGATGCGGACGCCGGCGCGTCTCGGCATGAACCGCCGACGAATAGGTCTCGCCGACCAGCAACGCCCAGGTCGCCGTCTTGCGTTCGTGCAGGCTTGTTGAACCAGGTATCTTATAGGGATCGAACATCGGTCCGTCCTCCGTGTGAAAATAGACATAAAAAGGCGAAGCAATGTCGTGCGCCGGCATTCGGCCGGAGGCACGGATTGCATCCGTCGGGACACGAGGATAGGCCTCGGTCGCGACATGCTCAGCTGGGGCGCTTGGCCCCTTTAACCGGTTGAAAAACATCGCAGGATTCCTTCGAGAGCCGAAATTGGGTTCGGCGGGAATCGGTGCGATCAGATCTAAGAAATCAGGTAAATCGTCGTACCGAAACCGCCGGAAGGCAGGTAAGCCCACGGGAGGGGCGCTGGATGTGCATGGTCATCATGAAATACCCCTCCATCGGTTCGGGTTGACAATGCGTGCGGTATAATCGACTTCGCAGAAAATGGCCACCCGCAGGTCCAGCAATTTCCAAAACCAGCCACCCGCTGTGGCCGATCTGCCACTTATTAGAAAGACGCGGAAATGAACCACCGTCTCCGCATCGCCCTCTACCAGCCTGACATCGCCGGCAACACCGGAACTATCCTGCGCTTCGCCGCCTGCCTCGGCCTTGGCGTCGACATCATCGAACCAGCCGGGTTTCCGCTCTCCGACAAAGCGCTCAAGCGTGCCGGGATGGACTACCTCGAAATGGCTGCCCTGACCCGCCATGTCGACTGGAACGCCTTCGAGGATTGGCGCAAGGGCGAAGCCTGCCGGCTGGTGCTGCTCACCACCAAAGCCGCGACCCCCTATGCGGGCTTCAGCTTCGCCCAAGGCGACATCCTGCTGTTCGGCCGCGAATCCGCCGGCGTGCCGGATCCTGTCCATCAGGCGGCGGATGCGCGGCTGACGATCCCGATGCAGCCGGGCACGCGCAGCATCAACGTCGCGCTGTCGGTCGCCATGGTCGCCGGTGAAGCCATCCGGCAGCTCGGCTAGACCCTTCAGCGCGTTGTCGTCATCGCCAACGGCCGTTGCGTCTTGCATCATTCTCACCCAGGCGCACATCGCCTTCTCCTCAATTGCCCTATCGACGTTTCCTGGCTACAAGCTCAACTTAAGTTGAGGTCAAGCGGAAAATCGAGATGGCTCCGGTAAAGGAATTGACGGTCGGCCAGGTGGCGATGCGCAGCGGCGTGGCGGTGTCGGCGCTGCATTTCTACGAGGCGCGCGGGCTGATCCGCAGCCACCGCACGTCGGGCAACCAGCGGCGCTATGGCCGCGACGTGCTGCGGCGGGTGGCAATCATCCGGATCGCCCAAGAGGTCGGCATTTCGCTAGCCGAGATCGGCGCCGCACTTGAATCGCTCCCAGAAGGCCGTACCCCGACGCGCGAGGACTGGAACCTGTTGTCGACCGGCTGGCGCGACGACCTCGATCGCAAGATCACTCAGCTAAAGAAGCTGCGCGACGGCCTGACCGACTGCATCGGCTGCGGCTGCATGTCGATCGACAAATGCCCGCTGCGAAACAGGGAAGATCGCTTGAGTGCGCAAGGGCCGGGCGCAAGGCGACTGCTTGCGGAATTCTAATCCGCCGCAGGCAGCCGCCGTATCGTGAATTCGATGACGTCGCCTGGCCGTTCGAACCAGCTTTCGATCTCGGTCCAGTAGGCCTGCTTGGGAAAGCGTTCGAACCATTCCTTGGCTTTGAGCCGCGCATCGGGGCGCGGCAAGACAAAGGTCTCCCGCAAAAACCCGTCACGCGGCATGCGCTCGCGCTCGGCGCGTGAACGATCGAGCCTTTTCTTCAGGCCATGCAGCGGCGGTCTTGCCGGCGTGCGCATGAAAGAACTCCTGGGCCGAACCAGATGACACTTGACCCTTGCCCCTAAGAGATTAGGGATCGCGCCCGGAAAAGGCTAGTGGTCCGATTCCAACATTCGCCTCCCTAATCCCCAGGCGCCGTTGCGAATGTTGGAATCACAAGGACCGCTAGCAAGTTTATGTTTCTGGTGGAGTTTTCGAATTTGACATTTGGATCGTGCCCTGCGCCACGCTGTGTGCAAATGTCAAATTCACTCCACTAGATCCTTTGTCGGCCGCGACCGGAGACAGCATTTTGGAACGACCAGAAATACCGGCAGGCCTGCCACCCGACATCGAACAGAAGAAAATGAAGGCCAGGCTCTGGTTCGAGACGCTGCGCGAGCGCATTTGCACAACCTTCGAGCAGATCGAACAGGAACTGCAGGGACCACTGGCCGAATGGTCGCCCGGCAGCTTCGAGAAGACGCCGTGGGAACGCGACAATGGAAAGGGCGGCGGCGGCGCCATGTCGATGATGCGCGGCCGCGTCTTCGAGAAGGTCGGCGTCCATACTTCGACCGTCTATGGCGAATTCTCGCCCGAATTCAGGAAGCAGATGCCCGGCGCCGAGGAAGACCCGAGCTTCTGGGCATCAGGCATTTCGTTGATCGCGCATCCCTGGAACCCCAACGTGCCGGCCGTGCACATGAACACCCGCATGGTCGTGACGTCGCGCCACTGGTTTGGCGGCGGCGCCGATCTGACGCCGGTGCTCGACCGCAACCGCACGGAAGATCACCCCGACACGGTCGCCTTCCATCGAGCCATGCAGTTCGCCTGCGAGAAGAACGCTGCGATCGCCGACCACCCCAAATTCAAGGCCTGGTGCGACGAGTATTTCTATCTGCCGCACCGCCACGAGCCGCGCGGGGTCGGCGGCATCTTTTTCGACTGGCTGCATTCGGGGGAGGAGAAAGGCGGCTGGAATGCCGATTTGAACTTCGTCCAGGATGTCGGGCGTTCTTTCCTTGTCGTCTACGGACACCTGGTTCGCGCCCATTTCAACGAGAACTGGACCGACGACGACCGCGACGAGCAGCTCATTCGCCGCGGCCGCTACGTCGAATTCAACCTTCTTCACGATCGCGGCACCATCTTCGGCCTGAAGACCGGCGGCAATGTCGCTTCGATCCTGTCCAGCCTGCCGCCGGAGGTCAGGTGGCCGTAAAAAATCGGTGAGCGAAACGTGAGCCGCATTGACGTCCCATTCGCCGAATCTGGGCAGCCAATGTGGCATCGCCATTATCTTTTTCGTCTAATAGGCGATTGAAATAAAACGACTATTTGTCGTTTCGGGCCGGGAAGCGCCGGCGGTTCAGTCCCGAACCGCGACACGACGCTACCGGACGGCCCTGAACAAGGCGGAGCATTTTCCAAACGGATGCCCGCATTTCCAGGAGTATTACATGCGAAAGCTCATTGTTTCGGCAGCCGCCGCTGCCCTTCTCGCTTCCGGCTCGATTGCCTTTGCCGCGGTCAAGCACACCACGGGCACGGTCAAGACTTATGATGGCACGGCCATGAGCCTCGTTCTGGACGATGGATCGACCTTTACGCTGCCCAAGACCTTCAAGGATCCTGGCCTGAAGGCCGGCGAAAAGGTCCGCGTTTCCTGGGACATGAGCGGCAAGAACAAGGTTGCCGAGTCCGTCAAGATCGTGAAGTGACCGGGACAAGACCGAACGGTCTCGCCTTGGCTTAGCCTGACAAGAGGGGCGGAGCAGCGCTGCTCCGCCTTTTTCGCACCCACGGCAACCAAAATGGTCGAACCGTGTTATGCTAGCTCCCCCGTGCGTGCCCCCGAAACCGACTGCTGTGACAGGGCGCGGAACAGAGACGGCGGAGCTTCGTGTGCCCATGAGAGGCACAGGCTCCAAGGAGGAAAGGAGAAAATCCCATGAAGGAATTCCATTGCGGCTCGCTGGTTCCCGGCTGTGAGTGGCACACGCGTGCCGGTGAGGAAGCCGAGGTCATGCGCCGCGCCGTCGACCATATGCGCGAGACACATGGCGAAACGGTCATTCGCGAGACGATGATCGAGGCGATCCGCTCGCGCATCGAGAAAGTTCGCGACGCGGCCTGAGCAGTCCTATCTGGCCTTCAAGGCTTCCGCGGCGCGCTCCAGCAGCGCGTCGCGATCGAGCGCAAAGCCGGACCCGATCCATTCCTTTTCCAGGTTTTTCAGGATCGCACCGAGTATTGGCCCCGGCGACGCGCCAAGCGCCGTCAGATCGCCGCCCTTGACTGGGAACACCGGTTTTTCCCATTTCAGCGCAAAAGCGAGCAGGCGCGAAAACCCGCCGGCCTGAACCAGCGCGTCATTGTCCTCGAGAGCCCGCGCTCGCGCCGACGCCAGCGACAGCCGCAGGCGATCGAGAAAACCCTGGCGCTCGCCGGAATAGAGTTTCTTGGCCAGTTCCGCTTCGCTTGTCTTGGGCTCGACGGCAGCCGTCAGCGCCCAGTGGCGCAGGCGCTCCGCCTCAGTGGTCGAAAGTTTCAGCCGCTTGGCCAGTGTCTTCATCCTCTCCGCATCGGGCGGCACGATCGCCTCCAGCCTGAGCAGCGGGTCCGGCGCCCAGCCCAGATCCTTTTCTGTCTTGGTCAGCCCATGAATGGCATCGATGCCCCATTTCTCGCTTTCCGGCAGGGCGCTGGTGAGCACGCCGGCCTGGCGCATCCACAGCAAGGCGCGCGACGGATCTGGGGCCGATAACAACTTCTTCAGCTCGGACCAGATGCGTTCGGCCGAGAGATGGGCGAGACCGTCCTTGAGCCGGGCGCAGGCCTTCAATCCCTCGGCATCGGGCCGACCCTCGCCATACCAGGCAAAAAAACGGAAGAAACGCAGGATGCGCAGATAGTCTTCGCGGATCCGCTGCTCGGCATCGCCAATGAAGCGCAGCCTTCGTGCCTCGATATCGCCGACGCCGCCGACCAGGTCGACGACCGTCCCGTCAGCCTCCGCATAGAGCGCGTTGATGGTGAAATCGCGCCGTTCGGCGTCGGCCTTCCAGTCGCGGCCGAACGACACTTTAGCGCGGCGGCCATCGGTCTCGATGTCGGCGCGCAGCGTGGTGACCTCATAGGGCGCGCCGCCGGCAATCACCGTGATCGTGCCGTGCTCGATGCCGGTCGGCACCGCCTTGAAGCCCGCCGCCTCGGCGCGGCGAACGGTTTCCTCGGGCAGGCAAGTGGTAGCAAGATCGATATCGGCGACCGGCTGCCCAATCAGCGCATTGCGCACCGCACCGCCCGCGATGCGGGCTTCCTCGCCGCCCTGCGCCAGCACGGCAAGCAGCCGCTGCAGATGCTTTTCACCCAGCCAGTCGGCTCTGCCCGCCAGCGACACCGGATCACTCAAGCATAGAGCCTTTCATAGAGGGTGCGGATGATGCCGGCGGTGACGCCCCAGATGCGCTGGCCGCCATAGGGCATATCGTAGAAGAACCATTCCAGATCGTTCCACATGCGGCTGTCCCTGGTGTGGTTGGCCGGATCCATCAGGAACGAAAGCGGCACTTCGAAGGCGGCGTCGACCTCGTCGGAATTGAGCGACAGCGTAAAACCGGGCTCGACGATCGCCAGCACCGGCGCGATGCGATAGCCGCTGCCGGCGACATAATCGGGCATGCGGCCGATGATCTCGATGCGGTCCTGGCCGAGCCCGATCTCCTCGAAGGTTTCGCGCAAGGCCGCTGCTTCCGGGGTCGCATCGGTGGGATCAATGGTGCCGCCGGGAAAAGCCACCTGCCCGGAATGGCTGCGCAGTTTTTCCGCCCGCTTGGTCAAAAGCACGGTCGCATCGCGTCCATGATCGACGACCGGGATCAGCACCGCGGCGTCGCGCAGCGCTTTGAGCTGCGTCAACCGTGGATGGCCGGGGTTGAAGCGATGATCGCCATAATCGTCGCCGGCATGGGCTTCAGCTTGCGCCGCGACCCGCACGCGAAAATCCGCTGTGGAAAACGGCGGCGGCCTCACCTGATCCATCATGCGCTCAGCCGCTTCAGTTTTTCCGCCGGCATGATCGGATAGATTTCGCCTTTCGAGCGCACGGCAAACATCGTCTTGCCGCCGATATCGATCTCCTCGCCATGCTCGACCAGTTCGTACATCACCGGCCGCGCCACCAGCGCTTCCAGCCGCCCGCGCACCAGCACATAGGGCTTCAGGCCGCCGGTCTCGTTCTCGTCGACGAAGCGCAGCGGATGGCCAGGTCCGGCCTCGACGACATCGCCGACATTGGTGCGGAAAGTGATGGTCTGCTCGGCGCCGGCGCCGGAAACATCCATTTCAACCGCGATGAAAGGCGCGTCCACGACGCGGATGCCGACCCGTTCGACCGGCGTCACCAGATAGGTCCTGCCATCCTCGTCCTTGCGCAGCACGCTGGAAAACAGCTGCACCAGCGGCATGCGGCCGATCGGCGTGCCGAGATAGAACCACGTTCCGTCCTGTTTGACCTCCATGTCTAGATCGCCGCAAAAGTCGGGATTCCAGCGCTCCACCGGCGCCGCGCCCTTGCCGGCGCGAGCCGCACGCGAGATCAACGCTTCGAGACCGCGCGCCTCGGTTGCGGCAGCAAGGCTGTGTTCGCGATGTTCGGAGCGTTCCGTCATGGTCACGAAATAGTCACTGTTGTTCCGCTTGTCAGCCTAAGTCTGTGATTTAAATTCATTCGTAGGCGCCAGGCGAAGCCGAATCGCGGCATTCTAAGGCACTACAGTGCAAGCCGGTACTTCCAGCACAAGGATCGATGCGGCATGAGCGTAATGGTCAAGGAAAGCCCAATCAGCGAAAAGGACATGATCGCCCAGGCCGAGACGGCGCTGGCCGATATTTCCAGGGTGCGCGACGGCGTCGGCCGCGTCATTTTCGGCCAGGAAGTGGTGGTCGAGCGCACGCTGGTGGCGCTGCTTGCCGGCGGCCATGCGCTGCTGGTCGGCGTGCCCGGCCTTGCCAAGACCAAGCTGGTCGAAACGCTCGGTGTCGTGCTCGGCCTCGATTCGCGCCGCATCCAGTTCACACCCGACCTGATGCCGTCGGACATTCTCGGCTCAGAGGTGATGGAACAGGACGAGGCCGGCAAGCGCTCCTTCCGCTTCATCTCCGGCCCGATCTTCGCGCAATTGCTGATGGCCGACGAGATCAACCGCGCCTCGCCGCGCACCCAGTCGGCGCTGCTGCAGGCAATGCAGGAATATCACGTCACCATCGCCGGCATTCGCCACGACCTGCCCGCGCCCTTCCATGTACTGGCGACGCAAAACCCGCTGGAGCAGGAAGGCACCTATCCCCTGCCCGAAGCGCAGCTCGACCGCTTCCTGATGCAGGTCGACATCCTTTATCCCGAAATCGAGGCCGAGCGGCGCATTCTGCTGGAGACCACCGGCATCGAGGACGCCAAGGCGCAAAACGTGCTGCAGCCGGCGCGGCTGAGGGAAATCCAGACGCTGATCCGCCGTATGCCGGTGCCCGAAAGCGTCGTCGACGCCATCCTCAAACTGGTGCGTTCGGCGCGTCCCGGCCAGGGCAATGCCGAGACCGACAAGCATGTCGCCTGGGGTCCCGGCCCGCGCGCCAGCCAGGCGCTGACGCTGTGCGCCCGTGCGCGCGCGCTTTATGACGGGCGGCTGGCGCCGTCGGTGGACGACATCCGCGCGCTGGCCGAACCGGTGCTGCAGCACCGCATGGCGCTGACCTTTGCCGCCCGCGCCGAGGGCACGACCGTGCGCGACGTGGTAGCGAAACTGGCCAAAGGAATCTGATGGCGCGTATCGGCGAAGTCCAGGCACCGGCAGCGACGCGCGACGCGCTCGCCAGGGGCCGGTTGCGGGCTTCGCTGGTGCCGGACCTGCTGGTCGAGGCACGCCGTATCGTCAATACGGTAATTGCCGGCTGGCATGGCCGCCGCAAGCGCGGCATCGGCGAGAATTTCTGGCAGTTCCGCCCCTATGTCGAAGGCGATTCCTCGCGCATCGACTGGCGCCGTTCGGCCCGCGACGACCACACCTATGTGCGCGACCGCGAATGGGAAGCAGCCCACACCGTGTGGCTTTGGGCCGACCCATCGCCCTCCATGCTCTACAAATCGACTGGCGCCGGCGTTTCCAAGGAATCGCGCGCGCTGGTGCTGGCACTGGCCATGGCCGAATTGCTATCTCGCAGCGGCGAGCGCATCGCCTGGCCCGGCCTGACCGATCCGTTCACCGCCCGCAACGGCGCCGAGCGCATCGCGGCGCAATTGATGCACGCCGCCGACCCGCCAGCAAAGCCTGACCTGTCCGCCATCCGCCGCTTCTGCGACATCGTCGTCGTCAGCGATTTCCTCGACCCGGTCGAGGAGACCATGGAATGGCTCGATGTGCTGGCGCGGCATGGCGTGCGTGCGCATCTGATCGAGGTTGCCGATCCGGCGGAGGAGACCTTTCCCTATGCCGGCCGCACCGAATTCACCGATCCCGAGACCGGCGACAAGCTGACCGCCGGCCGCGCGGAAATGCTCGGCGACGAATACCGCCTGCTCTACACCGCCCGCCGCCAGGAGCTGGCCAGCTGGTGCAAGCGCCTCGCCTGGAGCTACACCGTCAACCACACCGACCGCCTCGCTTCCGAGGCGCTGGTGCGCATCCACATGGCGATGACCGCCGATGGCGCATTCGTGGGAAGGGCCGGCGCATGAGCTGGCTGCCGCTCTCCTTTGGCGCTCCCATGGTGTTGTGGGGCCTGCTCGCGCTGCCGGTGATCTGGTGGCTGCTCAGGCTCACACCGCCCAAGCCGCAGTCCGAAATCTTTCCGCCGCTGAAGATCCTCGCTCGCGTGCTGAAGCGCGAGGAAACGCCGCAGCAGAGCCCGTGGTGGCTGACGCTGCTGCGGCTGTTGATGGCAGCCCTTGTCGTCGCGGCATTAGCCGAACCCGTCTTCAATCCGCGCGAAAAATTGCCGGCCGAGGGCGCCGCCCTGGCGCTGGTCATCGACAATGACTGGGCGAGTGCCGCCGACTGGGGCAAGCGCGTCGCCACCGCCCAGCGGCTGATTGCCGATGCCGGTTCGAACGGCGTACCGGTCGTCATCGCCTTCACCGCCGAAAAGCCGAACGCCGAGATCGGCCCCTTCGATGCGGCGGCTGCCCTCGACCGGCTGCGCGCCGCCAAGCCGAGGCCGATTCCGACCGACCGACCCGCTGTCTATGCCCGCGTCGCCGGCGTGCTGGAAACCTTGCCCGGCGCCAGCGTTGCCGTTCTCGCCGACGGCCTTGCGGCAAAAGGCGACGAGGCCGCCTTCAACACACTGCTGTCGAAAAACGCCGCCCGTGTCGTCTGGGCCGATTCCGACCGGCTGGCGCTGACTGGGCTCACCGGCGCCGAGAACGAGGTCGACGGCTTCGCCCTGACCGCCATCCGCGCGCCCGGCGACCCGGCGCCGGCACAAGTCACCGCCGGCGCCTTCGACGACAAGGGCCGCCGCATCGCCGACGCGACGCTGACCTTCGCGCCGGGTGAGACCACCGCCACCGGCACGATGGCGGTGCCGTTCGAACTGCGCAACGACTTCGCCTCGATCGCGCTCGACGGCGAACGCCAGGCAGGTGCGGTGCGCGTGCTCGACGAAAGCTCCAAGCGCCGCCGCGTCGGACTTTTATCGCAGGCCGAGGCCGACCAGGCGCAGCCGCTTCTGTCGCCGCTCTATTACATCAGGCGGGCGTTGCAGCCTTTCGCCGATCTGGTCGAACCGTCGAGCGTCGATCTCGCCGACGCCATCCCGCAGCTTCTCGACCAGAAGCCGGCGATGATCGTCATGGCCGACATCGGCACCATTCCGCCGCAGGTCCATCAGCGGCTGGTCGACTGGGTCGACAATGGCGGCACGCTGGTGCGCTTCGCCGGTTCGCGGCTGGCCGCCGCCGGCAATGACGACGACCTTCTGCCGGTCAGGCTGCGCACCGGCGAGCGCTCGCTTGGCGGCGCGCTCTCCTGGACGACGCCGCAGGCGGTGACCGAATTCCCGAAGAACGGCCCGTTCGCCGACCTCGCACCGCCGGCCGAGGTCACGGTGAGCCGGCAGGTGTTGGCCGAACCGACGCCAGACATCGTCGAACGCACCTGGGCAACCCTTGCCGATGGCACCCCGCTGGTGACCGGGTTGAAGAAGGGCAAGGGCACGCTGGTTCTGTTCCACATCACCCCGGAAGCGACATGGTCGACGCTGCCGATCTCCGGCAGCTTCGTCGAGATGCTGCGGCGCATCGTGCAGCTGTCGCGCAACCAGGGTGCGGCGGTTGCCAACGCCGAAGCCGCTGCTACGTCGCTGGCGCCTTATCGCATGATAGCCGCCGACGGCACTTTGGTGCCGCCGACGCCGGACGCGCGACCGCTGGTCCCCGGCGCCGGCTCGCTGCCGGTGACGTTCGAGAACCCGCCCGGCCTCTATGGCTCGGAAACCGGCGTTTTCGCCCACAATCTGCTCGACCCGGCCACCGCCTTCGCGCCGCTGGTGCGCCCGCAATTCACAGTGCCGGTGACCAATATCCAGTACGCTTTCGATGAATCGCGCGACCTCAAGGGATCGCTGGTCACAGCGGCACTTGTGCTTATGCTGCTCGACACGCTGGCGGTGTTCTGGATGGGCGGGCTGATCTCGCGCCGGCCGCGCCGCGCCCGATCGGCCGCGGCAACGACAACTGCGCTGCTGCTTGGCCTTGGCATGCTGTTTGGCCATGCCGACCTCGCCCGCGCCGACGACGCCAAGCCCGGCGATGCCGCCGCTATCGAGGACATTGCCAAGACCCGCATCGCCTATGTGCTGACCGGTGTGCCCGGTGACGATTCGATCAGCCGCGCAGGGCTCGAAGGCTTGACCCGCTTCCTGATCGAGAAGACCGCGCTCGAGCCGGGCGCGCCGGCGGGCGTCGATATCTCGAAGGACGAGCTTTCGTTCTATCCGCTGATCTACTGGCCGATCGATCCCTCCGCGCCGATGCCGAGCCAAGCCGCGATCGCCCGCATCGACGCCTATATGCAGCAGGGCGGCACGGTGCTGTTCGACACGCGCGACCAGTTCGCCAACGGCATCGGTGCGGATTCGGCGAGCCCGGCGACGGAACGGTTGCGCGACATTCTCGGCAATCTCAACGTGCCGCCGCTGGAGCCGGTGCCCGCCGACCATGTGCTGACCAAATCCTTCTTCATCCTGCCCGAATTTCCCGGCCGCTTCTCCGGCAGCCCGCTCTGGGTGGAAGCCTCGCTCGAGGCCAGCAATGCCGAGAATCGGCCGGTACGCGTCGGCGACGGCGTCTCGCCGATCCTGATCACCGCCAATGATTTTGCCGGCGCCTGGGCCGTCGACGAGAATGGTGACCCGCTTTTGCCGACCGTGCCATCGGATCCGATGCAGCGCATCTATGCGCTGCGCGCCGGCGTCAACATCATGATGTACATGCTGACCGGCAACTACAAATCCGACCAGGTGCACGTGCCGATCCTGCTCGAACGGCTGGGGCAGTAGGATGGCAGTATTGGCTAATTTCGTCTCGATCCTGTCTGGCGCCGGCGGCGCAGCCTCACCCTCCCCCTTTTGGGGAGGGTTGGCTCGCTGTCGCAGCGAAGCGAAGACAGTGAGCCGGGGTGGGGGTGCAGCGCCAGCGCTCTGTCGCCTACCCCCACCCCGCTCCGCTACGCGGATCGACCCTCCCCACAAGGGGGAGGGTAACCCATGAACTGGTCGATTTCCTTCGAACCGCTGCTGTCCTGGCCCTTGCTGGCTTTGGTGCTCGCACCGCTGCTGGTGCTGGCGGCTGTCGGCTTGTGGTTTCGCCAGCGCGGCGCGATCTTCCGCTTCGCGGCGCTGATTGCGCTGGGCGCAGCACTCCTCAATCCGGTCTTCCTCGATGAGGAGCGCGAGGCGCTGAAGAGCGTCGTTGCCGTCATCGTCGACCGCAGCCAGAGCCAGGATATCGGCGACCGGACCAAACAGACCGACGAAGCGCTTGCCGGTTTGCAGCAGCGCCTTGGCCGCTTCAAGCAGTTCGACGTCCGCGTCGTCGAGGCCGGCAAGTCGGAAGCCGCCGACGAGCGCACCGAGACCAAGCTTTTTGCAGCGCTTGAAGGCGCCTTCCGCGACGTGCCGCCCTCGCGCATCGGTGGCGCCATCATGATCACCGATGGCGAGGTGCATGACGCACCGGCCGCCCCCGACTTCAATGCGCCGCTGCACGCGCTGATCACCGGCAACGAGCACGAGAAGGACCGCCGCATCCGCTTCGAGAACGCGCCGCGCTTCGGCCTCGTCGGCAAGCCGCTCGACATGACCTACCGCGTCATCGCCACCGACGGCGAAACCGGCCCGGTCGATGTCCGCGTCTCGGTCAATGGCGAGCAGGTCGCGGTCGAAGAGGCGACCATCGGCCAGGCGATGCTGCTGCAGGTGACCATCCCCGGCGCCGGCCGCAACATCGTCGAACTCTCCATTGACCGCGAGCCGGGCGAACTGACCGACGCCAACAACCGCGCCATCGCGCTGATCGACGGCATCCGCGAGAACTTGCGCGTGCTTTTGGTTTCCGGCGAACCGCATGCCGGCGAGCGCACCTGGCGCAATCTGCTGAAATCCGACGCCTCGGTCGATCTCGTCCATTTCACCATTCTGCGGCCGCCGGAAAAGCAGGACGGCACGCCGATCAACGAACTGTCGCTGATCGCCTTCCCGACCCGCGAGTTGTTCGTCGAGAAGATCAAGGATTTCGATCTCATCATATTCGACCGCTACCAGCACCGCGACGTGCTGCCGATCCTCTATTACGACTACATCTCCGAATACGTCGAAAAGGGCGGCGCGCTGCTGATCGCCGCCGGGCCAGAATATGCCGGCGACGCCTCGATTGCCCGCACCCCGCTAATGTCGTCGCTGCCGGCAATGCCGACCGGCGAAGTCATCGACAAGGCCTTCTATCCGCGCCTCACCGATCTCGGCCAGCGCCATCCGGTGACGCGCCGCCTCGACGGCTCGGCGACCGAGCCGCCGCGCTGGAGCCGCTGGTTCCGCACCATCGGCGTGCAGAACCCCGAAGGCGAAGTAGTGATGAAGGGCGCCGACAACCGCCCGCTGCTTCTGCTCGACCATAAGGGCGAAGGCCGCGTCGGCATGCTTCTGTCCGATCAGGGCTGGCTATGGGCGCGCGGCTTCGAGGGTGGCGGGCCGCATGTCCAGCTTTACCGCCGCATCGCCCACTGGCTGATGAAGGAACCTGAACTCGAGGAAGAGCGGCTGACCGCCGACGGCCGCGGCATGATGCTGGAAATCCGCCGCCAGACGATGAGCGACGATCCCGGCCCGGCGCAGGTGATCACCCCTTCGGGCAAGGCGCTGATCGTCAAGCTGGAGAAGTCCGAACCCGGCGTTTTCCTAGGCAGCATCGAGACCAAGGAGATCGGCCTCTACCAGATCGGCAATGGTGACCTGACCGCACTCGCCCATGTCGGCCCGGTCAACGCGCCGGAATTCTCCGACGTCGTCTCTACCGAGGACCGCTTGAAGGCTCCGACTGAGGCCACCGGCGGCAGCGTGCGCCGGCTGGCGGCCTCCACCCTTGGCCAGCTCACCGGCAGCGTCGCCCTGCCCTCCATCGTCCCGGTCCGCGCCTCCGGTGCGGCCTCGGGCGCAGACTGGATCGGCCTGCGCAGCACCGACGACAGCGTGCTCAAAGCCGTCTCGCGCGTACCCCTGTTCGGCGGCTTCCTCGGCCTTTTCCTGCTGCTGCTGGCCATGGGCGCGATGTGGTACAGAGAGGGACGGTAAGGATCCCTTCTCCCCGTCACTATACGGGGAGAAAGACGCTCAACCTACTCCTCCGGCTCCGTCGTAAACAGCAGCGGGTACCCCTTGGCCTTGGCCGCGTCGATGGCCCGTGTCGCCTTGGTCTCGGCGACATCCCTGGTGAAGACGGCAACGACGCAAACGCCGAGCCGGTGCGCGGTGATCATCACCCGGTTAGCCTGGTCTTCGCTGAGCTTGAACTCGCCCTTCAGCACCGTCACCACGAATTCGCGCGGCGTAAAATCGTCATTGATGAGGATGACCTTGTAGAGCTTCGGCCGCTCGGTCCGCGGCTTGGTCTTGGTGCGGGGTTTGGAACTGATTTCAGGCATCGGGAACCGGTATCGCTAGAGCATGATGCCGAAAAGTGTGAAACGGTTTTCGGACGACATCATGCTCTATTCCTTGATTTAGAGCCGGATTCAGATTTCAGGTCGAACAGACCTGAAATCATCCGGCTCTGGGGTCGCTCTCACTTTGTCATGGGGGAAAGCCGTCGTCCATTTTGATCGGCGCGCCAAACCGGCTTCCCGGAAGTGCTGCCGTTCACAAATTTAGGAAGTGTATGCTGCGGTTCAACGGCCCTGGCGATTGGCGACGCGACGAGCCTGGAATTGCCGTGCGCTGGATGCCGCATCCGGCCTTGATCCGGCCGCCTTGTATTCGACCCAGGCGACCGCGAGCCAGCCGAAGAAGCAGGCCAGCGCCGCGCCGGTGATCACGGTAAGCAGCAGGCTTTGCCATGGTGTGATGTATTGCCAGCTGCTGGAGATTGCCGGTGCAAACAGCGACGGCTCCGTGCGCCCGCTCACCGGATCGGGCACCGGGCTGGCGGTGAACTGGATCAGCACCCTGACCATTGCCGAGGCCACAAGGCCGCCGATGGCCATCGAGCGCAGAATGGATGAAAGCCGCTTCTTCATGCGGGCTATCCTACCGGATCTGCATTGCAAACGGGTTAAAGTCCTGGGTGGCCGGCACCCATCAACGGGTAATCATGCTCACACGACAAGGCCGCTCCAGCCGGGGGGGTGCTGGAGCGGCCTTGTTACAGACAAGCCTGTTGGCTGTCTGGATCAGGCCTTCGGGGCGTCCGTCTTGACGACCTTCTTCGCCTTCTTGTGCTTCTTGACGGGCTTCTTGGCGACGACCTTCTTCACCGGGGGCTTGGCGGTCGTGGTCGCCGGAGCGGTGGTCGTGGAAGCAGCCGGAGCAGCGGTCGTGGTGGCAGCGGCATTGCCCAGAGCCGGCATTGCGAAAGCGAGAACGACGGCGAGACCGGTGGCGGAGAGGATGGACTTTTTCATGGCTTCATTTCCTTCTTTGTGCGGGTCGAGTTTCGAGTGTCACTGAACCGGGTCGATCGGTGTCACTCCAAGCAGCTTCAAAGCGTTCGCGAGCATCCGGATACCCTGTGCCTGTTTCTTGTTGGCGCAGAACCGGTTTCCCTTTCTTTGCAGTGCTTTCGCCGCGGTGACCTGCGTTGCCGCGGCATGGGTTTCAAGGGCTTCGTCTACCTGGCGATTGAGATCGATGCAGCGCTCGCTCCTTGTGATCGGCGTCACCTTTGCGTTTGTGGCTCCGACCGCGGCTGTGACGAGCGGAATGCTGAGCAGCGCACCCATCAAGCTGATCGTGAACCTGTGCATTGGTGATGTCCGTTACTCCGGAGACTTCGCGTCGCAGCCGATGTACTGACCGCCACGGCACCCTTTATGCCCTTGATTTTTTTCGGGAGTTTTTCCGGACTATAGAATTTTGTTTCTGAATTGTTTCTGGCAAATCGGCTTTGCCGGCGATCATCGCCGCTGGCCAACATGTGGCCAGAATTCTATCGTGTGGGTGACGCCACAGAAGCAGACTCAGAAGGCAGCCGCCGACCGGCCGCCAGCAATGACAGGATCGCCGTGAAATCCGATGCGCACATACTGATCGTCGACGACGACAAGGGCATTCGCGACCTGCTTCAGGAATTCTTCCAGAAGCGCGGCCTGCGCACCACGGTTGCCGCCGACGGCGTCGAGATGGAAGACATACTGCGCCGCACGCAGGTAGACCTGATCGTGCTTGATGTGATGCTGCCGGGAAAGAGCGGGCTGGAGCTCTGCCGCGACCTGCGCGCCAGCTACTCGACGCCGATCATCATGCTGACGGCGGTCACCGAGACCACCGACCGCGTCGTCGGCCTGGAAATGGGCGCCGACGATTATGTGCCCAAACCCTTCGATCCGCGCGAGCTGCTGGCCCGTATCCGCGCCGTTTTGAGGCGCAATGGTGCTGCCGAGCCGAAGCGGGCCACCACCAAGCAGATCTATCATTTTGCCGGCTGGACGATGGACTGCTCGCGCCGGCGGCTGATGGCGCCGGGCGATGTCAGGGTCGAGCTGACGATGGCGGAGTTCAACCTGTTGCAGACCTTCGTCAAAAGCGCGCAGCGCGTGCTCACCCGCGACCAGCTCATCGAGCTTTCCGGCGGTGACAGCGACTATTCCTTCGATCGCAGTATCGACATCCTGGTCAGCCGTCTCAGGCGCAAGATGGAAGACGACCCCAAGACGCCGAAACTGATCCTGACTGTGCGCAGCGGCGGCTACCAGTTCCTGCCCGAGACCACCTCCGAATGAGACGTTTCCTGCCGCAAACCCTGCCGGTCTGGGTTTTGCTCATCGTCATTGCCGGCCTGCTGATCAGCCAGGTCGCCACGCTCTACATCGTCTCGCGCGATCGTGCCGTCGCCAATGACGAGGTCGATCTCTACCGGCTTAACGACCGCGCCTATTCGCTGGTGCAGCTGATGCATGACGACACGCCGGAGCAGCGCAAGCTGACGGCCTCCGGTCTGTTCAACGCCACCTATGCGCTCACCGTTTCGGACACGCCCGCGGTCACCTCGTCGATCGCCGGCGACGACGAACTGGCCGAGCTCGAGGACATTCTGGTCGGGCGGCTGTCGAAATTCGGCATCACCGACGCCCGCGTCCGGCGCGATCCGGCAACCCAGGCAGCCAACGCGCCTGGCGGTGTGGCCGTGACCAAGGATGTTGGCGCGGTGGAGCGCGACCTGTTATCGCTGGCGGCCAGCTTCGCCCAAAGCGACAAGCTGACGGCCTCTGTCCGCTTCGCCGACGGCCAATGGCTGAATTTCACCGAGCCCAACACGCCGGTCGGACCGATATTGAGCTTCGACAGCCTGCCGCTCTATTCGCTGATCGCGGCCCTGGTGGTGATCATGTCGATCTGGTCGCTGCGCCGGCTGACGGCGCCCTATCGGATGATGGAAACCGCGGTCAACCGGATCGGCACGGATCTGAAGAGCCCGCCGATCGCCGAGACCGGCAGCCGCGAAATCCGCGCCGCGGCCAAAGCCGTGAACGCCATGCAGGTGAGGCTGCGCGACTATGTCGAGGACCGCGAACATCTGGCCGCCGCGCTCGCCCACGATCTGCGCACGCCGCTGACCCGCATGCGGCTGCGCCTCGAACTGTTGCGCAGATCGACGGCGCGCGAGGCGCTCGCCCACGACCTCGCCGACATCGAGAGCATCGCCAGCTCCGTCATCGACTTCGCCACCTTCGAAGTCACCGAGGAGAAGAGCGAGCGGATCGATTTCTGGTCGCTGGTGGAATCCATCGCCGACAGTTTCGAGGACGTCACGTTCGACCATGACGGCGCCAGGCCGCGTGGCATGATCTGCATGGCGCGGCCGGTGGCGCTCAAGCGCTGCGTCAACAATCTGGTCCAGAATGCCGTGACCTACGGCAAGAAAGCCCATGTCAGCCTGCGGCAGTCGGACGGCACGGTCACGCTGGTTATCCGCGACGAGGGGCCGGGCATACCGCAGGCGCAGCTCGATCAGGTGTTCGGTTCCTTCGTGCGGCTGGAGCAATCGCGCAACCGCCAGACCGGCGGCCTCGGCCTCGGCCTGACCATTGCCCGCAACATTGCGCGTGCCGCCGGCGGCGATGTCAACCTGTCCAACCATCCCCGCGGCGGCCTGCTGACGGAGCTCAGCCTGCCGCTGGCGGCATAAGGCAGCAGACTAGCGTCTCGATGGGCTCCGGGGGTGGATCAACCAACCCGCCCTTGCAATAGTGCGGCCGCTCGAACAGGAGGAGATCGCCGCATGTTTTACGCCATCCTGGCCTATCACGTCGAACAGACCATCCAGTCCCTGACGCCGCAGCAGGATGCGGCGCTGATGCACGACCTGCTCGAAGTCAACGCCAGGCTGACCCGCGAAGGCAAGCTTGGGCCGGCGGCAAGACTGGGCGCGACCGCCGAGGCCGTCACGCTGCGCGGTCCGGGCGAAGGCATCGTCATCGACGGGCCGTTTGCCGAGACCAAGGAACAATTGCTGGGTCTTTATGTCCTCGACTGCGCCACGCAGGAGGCGGCGATTGCGGCTGCGCGCGACTTGCGCCGCGTGAATCCCTCGGCAGTCTACGAAATCCGGCCGATCACATTTTACCTTCCCGGCGTGACGTTTCCCGCTACGGAGAGCGATTTAAAGGAGGCCGCCAGCGGCTGAGAACTACCCCATGGCCGGTCAGGCAGAAGCGATCTCGTTGCCCAGGCGGACCGTTTCGGCGACGAGAAGGTCGAGATCCTCGCGCCGGGTCCGGTGGTTGTTGATCGCCACCCTGAGGCAATGCCGGCCTTGCACCGTGGTATCGGAAATGGCGGCGGTTCCGTCTTCCTGCAGCCTCAGCATGATCTCGGTGTTGAGCGCTTTCGCGCGCTCGCCATCGAGACCATCCGCGCGATAGCGGAAGCAGACGATGTTGATGCTGGTCGGCGCCGTCAGTTCGAGCGCTGACTCGGCCGCGATCAGCCCTGAGAGATACTGCCCCTGCGCAATGTTCTGGTCGATCAGGCGGCCGAATTTTTCGACACCGTGTTCTCGCAACGCCATCCACACTTTGAGTGCCTTGAAGCCACGTGTCGTCTGCAGGCCATAGTCGTGCAGCCATTGGCCGGAGGCGAGGCCGCGCGGTGTCGATTCCAGATATTCCGGCGTCACCGCGAAGGTCTTGCGATGCGCCGAGGCATCCCTGACCAACGCGCAGCCTGCCTCGAACGGCGCATGCAGCCATTTGTGCGGATCGAGCGCGATGGAATCGGCCCATTCGATGCCGGCGACGCGATGCGCATTCTCGGGCGCGATCGCGATCAGCGCGCCGATGCAGCCGTCGACATGGAACCAGAGATCCTCCTCATGCGTCAGCTTGGCCAGCGCCTGCAGATCGTCGATGGCGCCGGTGTTGACAGTGCCGGCATTGCCGATGATGCAGGCCGGCTTGAACCCGGCCGCGCGATCTTCCGATATCGCCGCCCGCAAAGCTTCGATGTCGATGCGAAGTCCGGCGTCGCTGGCAATGCGCCGCAGCGCCTTGTTGCCGAGGCCGAGCGCTTCCATCCCCTTGCGGTGACAGGAATGGACCTGGTCCGAGCCATAGAAACGCAACGGCTTTTCGATGGCGGCAACGCCGTGCTCGCGCACGTCGATGCCGGCCTTGGTGTTGCGCGCCACGGTCAGCCCGATGATGTTGGCCATCGAACCGCCGCTGACCAGCGTGCCGCTGGCCGAAGCCGGCATGCCGGTCATCTGCTTGCACCAGTCGACCACCTGGCCGTCCATCAGGGCGGCGGCATGGTTGCCGCCGCCGAGATTGGAGCCCTGGATTGCCGCCAGGAAATCGCCGATCGCGCCGGTAAAATTGCTCGACCCCATATACCAGGACCAGAAGCGCGGATGGATGTTGCCCATCGGATAGGGCATCACCTTGTCCACGACATCGCCATAGATGTCGGCAAGCGGGGTCGGCGATTGCGGCAGAGAGGCGGTGAAGAAATCACTCACATCTCCAGGCATCTCCTGCCACACCGGCCGTTGCCTGACATCGCGCAGGTAAGCGACGGCATCGTCAACGATCCGATGCGACAGGCTTTGCACATCGGCCCAGTCCGAGGGGTCAAGCGTTTCCTCGGTACTGGTAGCCGAGTGTCCAGGCATCGCGTCCATGCAATTTGCTCCCGCGTCATCATGCCGGGAACTGGCAACCGGGCGTCGAGCGCGAGAGAGCAAGCTCTTCCGCATTCATCTCGGCCTCGATGCCGTCGAACAAAGGCGTGGTCATGTAGCGTTCACCGGTATCGGGAAGCATGCACAGGATCACCGATCCGGCCGGCGCCGTGCCGGCGATCTGGCGCGCCACGGCAAAAGCCGAACCGCCGGAAATGCCGGTGAAGATGCCTTCCTGCTGCGCCAGCGCCTTGGCCCATTTCATGCCCTCCGGCCCGGCGATCGGCATCACCTCGTCATAGAAGTTGCCATCGATGGCCTCCTGCAGGACGTGCGGGATGAAATCCGGCGTCCAGCCCTGGATCGGGTGCGGTTCGAAAGCCGGATGGCTGGCGGCCGGCGCTCCGCCGGCGCCACGCATCTGCGGCTTGCCGCTGCCGACAAGCTGCGCATTAACCGGTTCGGTGAGCACGATCCGAGTCTCAGGCCGCTCGCGGCGCAGCACCCGCGCCACGCCGGCGACGGTGCCGCCGGTGCCGTAGCCGGTGACGAAATAGTCGAGCCGCGAGCCGGCGAAATCGTTGACGATCTCGCGTCCCGTGGTTGCTTCATGGATGTCGGCGTTGGCATTGGTCTCGAACTGGCGGGCCAGGAACCAGCCATTGGCTTCGGCCAGTTCCACCGCCTTCTTGTACATGCCGAAGCCCTTCTCGGCGCGCGGCGTCAGCACCACCTTGGCGCCCAGCATCCGCATCAGCTTGCGGCGCTCGACCGAGAAACTGTCGGCCATCGTCACCACCAGCTTGTAGCCCTTCTGCGCACAGACCATGGCAAGACCGATGCCCGTGTTGCCGCTGGTCGCCTCGACGATGGTCTGTCCCGGCTCGAGCGCGCCGGTGCGTTCACCTTCCTCGATGATGTTGAGCGCCAGCCGGTCCTTCACCGACGCAGCCGGATTGAAGAACTCGGCCTTGACGTAGATGGTCGCATGCGCCGGGCCGAGATTGTTGACGCGGATGACCGGCGTGTCGCCGACCGTATCGAGAATGCTGTCGAAAAGGCGGCCGCGGCCTGCCCTGGTTCTGATTTTCTGCTGATGCAACATGGGTAAACTCCTGGTTCTTGCTCACGGGCCGGTTACACACCGGCGGTTTGGGCGGCGAGATTTCGACACCTTGCCGCACTACAGGTCCTTGACGTGCGGCAGTGTGGTAAACACCACATTCGGCGCACAAATTTTGCGAGCCGGGTGCACTTTGTCGTGCTCGGTGGTAAAGCAGGGGTCGGCAGGTCAGCGTGGGAGCAGGCGTGGTATCTGGCGTGGAATCGAGCCTGGCGAGCAGCCATCAAGGTGTTGTCGTGCGCCTGTTTGGGCCGCCGACGATTGCGCGCGACGGCGTCCCGGTGGTCTTGCCGGCATCGCGCAAGCTGCGCGCGCTGCTGGCCTATCTGGCGCTGGCGCCCCATCCGGTCGGACGTGGCAAGCTCTGCGAGTTGCTGTGGGATGTTCCAAATGATCCCAGGGGTGAGCTTCGCTGGTGCCTGAGCAAGCTGCGGGCCGCGCTCGACGAACCGGGCCGCCGCAGGATCGAAACATCGGGCGATACGATCGCGCTCGACCTCGACGGCATCTCAGTCGACGTTCTGGATGTCGCGGCGGCGGCTGCCGCAGGCATCGAAACGCTCGAGCCGACGCGACTGCAGTTGCTCTCCGACCTGTTCGTCGGCGACTTCCTCGAAGGGCTGGAAATCGACCGCAGCCCTCTCTTCAACAGCTGGCTGACCGCGCAGCGCCGCCGTTTCGGTTCCTGCCAAGCTGCTATACTGGAACATTTGGTCAAGACGCTGCCGGCCGATTCCGAAGACGTCTCCGCCCATCTCGAAAAATGGCTGGAATTGACCCCGTTCGACAGCAGCGCCCATGTCGCACTCCTGGTGAGGCTGGCGCGGCGCGGCCAGTTCGGTGCCTGCGAGGACCATCTTGCCGCAGCAGCATCGCTCTTCCAATTGGAAGAGCTGGATTTCGGCCCTGTGCGCCAGGCGTGGCTTGCCATTCGCGCGGAACGTCACTGCGCGACTTTGCCGGCACAGCCTGCGGTAGCGCCGGTGGCGGGCCACAGCCCGATCGCGCGTGCCCCCACCGAAGCCGCGACGCCCCACAAAGCTTCGCTTGCCGTGATGCCATTTGCCGAAGATGCCCGCGGCGTTTGTGGTGGGCTGGCCGACGGCTTGACCCACGACATCATTACCCGCCTCGCCAAGCTCAGGGACTTCTTTGTAATCGCCCGGGGCTCGGTCTTTGCGCTGGCAGAAAAGAACATCGCGCCGGAAGATGCCGGCCGCAGGCTGAATGTCGACTATGTCGCCACCGGCATGGTGCGCAGCCTGACCGGCCGCCTGATCGTCACCGTCGAGCTTCTCGAGGTGCGCACGGCCAGGATCGTCTGGGCCGAGACCTTCGAGCGCAAGCCCGAGGACATCTTCATTGTCCTCGACGATATCGGCAACAGCATCGTGGCCTTCATCTCATCCGAGATAGAGATGGTCGAGCGCAACCGCGCCATGCTGAAGGCGCCCAATTCGCTCAATGCCTGGGAGGCCTACCATCGAGGACTCTGGCATATGTATCGCTTCACCCGCAGCGAAAACGAGCAGGCCAGGCATTTCTTCGGCATCGCACTGCAGCAGGATCCGACCTTTACCCGCGCCTATGCCGGCCTGTCCTTCACCCATTGGCAGAGCGCCTTCCAGCGCTGGGGCGACCGCGACCAGGACAGCGCGCTTGCCTTTGAGGCGGCCGGCCAGAGCGTTTTGGTCGACGATCATAATCCCGCCGCGCACTGGGCGATGGGCCGGGCGCTGTGGCTGCGCGGCGAGGGTGATGCGTCCGTGCTAGAACTGCAAAGAGCCGTCGACCTCAGCCCGAACTTCGCGCTTGGCCACTATGCGCTGTCCTTCGTGCATTCGCAGTCGGGCGACCCGCACGCGGCGATCGGATCGTCGGATCATTCGCGCCATCTGTCGCCGTTCGACCCGATGCTGTTCGGCATGCTGGGCGCACGCGCCATGGCGCATGTCCGCCTCGGCCAGTTCGACGAGGCGGCCGAATGGGCGCTGAAGGCGGCCGCCCGCCCCAACGCACATGTCATCATCCTGTCGATCGCCGCCCACTGCCTGGCGTTGGCTGGGCGGCTGGACGAGGCGAAAAACTTCGCCGCCGCCATCCGCAAGACGCTTCCGGATTACCGAGCCGACGACTTCATCGACACCTTCCGCTTCGACCGGGATGCCACAGCCCTGTTCAAGCTCGGCGCCACGCGCATCGGGCTGGCTTAGAGCATGATCCCAAAAAGTGGGTACCGGTTTTTGGAAAAGATCATGCTCCAACAAAGGGTTAGATCATGATGAGATTTCAACCAAATCTCATCATGATCTAGCGCCGCAACACCGCGCTCAGCACATCGCGTATCCCGATCGCGCCGACAAAGCGCGACTGGTCGTCGAACAGCGCCACGGGTGCCGTCTGCGAGCGGTGCATGGCCAGCATCACCGTCTTCAGCGAGGTCCCGGGGTTGGCCCAGAACACTTGCGCCGTCTCCTCCGGCTGCGCCTCGACATCGGCGCACGACACCCATACCGCCGGTTTGCCGTCGCGTTCCGCCGCCGCCACCAGCCCGTGCTCGTCGATCTTGAAACGCGTCGTCTTGCGCCGGTCGAGCCACACCCAGCCATTATCGCCGTGCTCGAGGTCGCGGCTGTCGCGCATGACGTTCCAGGCGGTCAGCACCGACAACGGATTCACATTGGCGATGAAGTCGCGGACATAGTCATTGGCGGGCTTGAGCACGATGTCTTCCGGCGCCCCGGTCTGCACGATGCGACCGCCCTCCATGATGGTGATGTGGGTGCCGATCTTCAGCGCCTCTTCCAGATCATGGCTGACGAAGATGATGGTCTTCTTCAGCTCCGCCTGCAGCTGCAGCAATTCGTCCTGCAGCTTGGTGCGGATCAGCGGATCGAGCGCCGAGAACGGCTCGTCCATCAGCAGGATCGGCGCCTCGGTGGCGAAGGCACGGGCCAGGCCGACGCGCTGCTGCATGCCGCCGGACAGCTCATGCGCGTATTTCTTCGACCACTGGTCGAGATTGACCAGTTTCAGCTGGCGTTGCACGCGCTCCTTGCGCTCTTGCTCCGGCACGCCGGCGAGTTCGAGGCCGAGGCCGACATTCTCCTCCACCGTACGCCAAGGCAGCAGGCCGAACTGCTGGAACACCATCGCCACCTGCTTCTGCCGCAGCCGCCGCAGCGTCGCCTGATCGCAGGTCACGACATCGACGATATTGTCGCCGTCCTTGACCAGCACCTGGCCGCGCGACACCACGTTGAGCCGGTTGACCGCCCGCAGCAGCGTCGACTTGCCGGAGCCGGACAGGCCCATCAGCACCGAGATTTCGCCCTCATGCACGGTCAGGCTGGCGCCGGCGCAACCCAGCACATTGCCGGTCTTTTCAAGGATTTCGGCGCGCGTGGCGCCGCCGTCGATCAGAGCCAGCGAACCGGCCTGGTCGGAGCCGAAGACGATATCGACATTTTTGAAATCGACGGCGACGGTCATTTCTTGCCTCCAACGCCGATACGCGTCATCCGGTCGAGCACGATGGCGAGTACGACAATCGCCAGGCCCGCCTCGAGCCCGAGATCGATGCGGCGCGAGCCGAGCGCGCGGTTGATTTCAGTGCCGAGGCCGCCGGCGCCGATCAGTGCTGCAAACACCACCATCGACAGCGACAGCATGATCGATTGCGTCAGCCCGGCCATGATGGTCGGCAAGGCCGAGGGCAGCTCGACCTTCCACAGCAGCTGCTGCTTGGTGGCGCCGAACGCCTCGCCGGCCTCGATGATCGACTTCGGCACCGAGACGACGCCGAGATGGGTGAGCCGGACCGCGGTCGGGATGACAAAGATGATGGTGACGATGAGGCCGGGCGCGTTGCCGAGACCGAACAGGGTCAGAACCGGGATCAGGTAGACGAAGGTCGGCAGCGTTTGCATCAGGTCGAGCACCGGCAGCATGATGCGGTAGACCTTCGGCTTGTGCGCGGCCCAGATGCCGAGCGGCACGCCGATGGCCATCGCCATGGCGGCGGCGGCCACGACCAGCACCAGCGTCTGCACCGTCTGCTTCCAGAGGTTCTGGTTGATGATGAAGATCAGGCCGAGAAAGACGCCTATGGCCAGCGGGCGCGAGCGCTGCAGCAGCCAGGCGATGATGGCGATGATCAGCGCCAGCAGCACCGGCGGCACCATCAAAAGGATGCCAACCAGCCCGTCGAGCAGGAAATTGAGGCCATTCGAGAAGGCCCTGAACACGGTGTCGAAATTGTCGGTGAGGAAACCGAAGAACGCCTTTCCCCAGGCGCCGATCGGTATCTTGTGATCGACCATGAATTTCGAAATCGGATCCATATCGCCCCTCTCATGCGAGAGACCGCCTGCTTCCGGCCTCCGCTCTCATTAGGTCATCTTCTCACAGGATATGAAAAAGGGCAGCCTTTTCTAGATTGGCTGCCCTTCCTGGTTCGGCTTGGCCGAATTAGTCGGCTCAGCTTCCGAGCGCGGTCTTGACCGCCGCTGCCGCATCGCCGCCATCGAAGGTGGTGACGCCGGCAATCCACGGCGCAACCGCGTCAGGGTGCTTCTTCAGCCAGTCGGCTGCGACCGTGTTGGCGTCGCCGCCCTTCAGGATCGCGTCCATCATCTCGCCTTCCATGTCCAGGTTGAACTTCAGGTTGGCGATGAACTTGCCGGCATTCGGGCATTCGGTGGTGTAGCCCTTGCGCACATTGGTGTAGACGGTGGCGGCGCCGAAGCCGCTGTCGCCCATGCCGTCGAGATAGGTGAGCTTCATGGCGCCCATCACCGGATGCGGCGTCCAGCCGAGGAACGCGATCCACTCATTGTTCTTGATCGACTGCTCGGCCTGCGTCAGCATGCCGGCTTCCGAGGACTCGACCAGCTCGAAGCCTTCGAGATTGTCCTTCGGGTTCTTGATCATGTCGAGGATGATGCGGTTGCCGTCATTGCCCGCCTCGATGCCGTAAATCTTGCCGTTGAACTTGTCCTTGAACTTGCCGATGTCGGTCAGCGACTTGACGCCGGCCTCCGCGACATAGGTCGGTACGACGATGCCGTAGCCGGCGCCGGTCAGGTTGGTGCCGATCGTCTCGACCGAACCATCGGCGGTGTAGTCCTTGATGTCGTTGGTCATCGACGGCATCCAGTTGCCGAGGAAGACGTCGAGATCCTTGTTTTTCAGCGACGCCATGGTCACCGGTACCGATAGCTGGATCGTCTGCGGCTCGTAGCCGAGCGCGGTGAGCAGCACCGAAGCGACGCCGGTGGTTGCCTGGATGTCGGTCCAGCCGACATCGGAAAGGCGCACCGCCTTGCAGCTCTCCGGATCGCCGGCAAGTGCAGCGCTCGTGGACAGAAAAGTCGCCAGGCCGAGGCCGGCGACGAAGGTGTTCATACGCGACATTGGCAGTCTCCCATTGTGATTCTTTGGCGAAGCGTAGTTACGGTTTCTCTGCCCGCCTTGTTTCGTCAGCCAAACACCATTCTGGTGTGGTTTCAAGCGCTAAGACAATCACGATCAACGGCGCGGACTGGCCAAACAGCGACACGCCCGCCGCTTTTTCGATTGCAGACGGCTTTTCCCATCAAATGCAGCGGTGCCCTCTCCCCGCGCCGCGCCAACTCGGCTTAAAAGGACGGCATGGCCAAGCTCTACTTCCACTATGCGACGATGAATGCCGGCAAAACGACAATGCTGCTGCAGGCGTCCTACAATTATCGCGAACGCGGTATGACGACGATGCTGTTCGTCGCCGGCCACTACAGAAAGGGCGACACCGGGCTGATCTCGTCGCGCATCGGCCTGGAGACGGAGGCCGAGATGTTCCGCGACGGCGACGATCTCTACGCTCGCGTCGCCGAGCATCACGAACATACGACGGTGCATTGCATCTTTGTCGACGAGGCGCAATTTCTCGAGGAAGAGCAGGTCTGGCAGCTCGCCCGTATCGCCGACCGGCTGAACATCCCGGTGATGTGCTACGGCCTGCGCACCGATTTCCAGGGCAATCTGTTTTCCGGTTCGCGAGCGCTTCTCGCCATCGCAGACGATCTGCGCGAAGTGCGCACCATCTGCCGCTGCGGCCGCAAGGCGACGATGGTCGTGCGTCTCGGCGCTGACGGCAAGGTGGCCAGACAAGGCGAACAGGTTGCGATCGGCAAGGACGTCTATATCTCGCTCTGCCGCCGCCACTGGGAAGAGGAAATGGGCCGTGCCGCGCCTGACGATTTCATTGGCTTCACCAGAGGCTGAACGCCGGGGCAACATGAAAATTCTGCAGTTCACAGTCGATTGCCCGTTTCCGCCGATCTCCGGCGGCGAGATCCGGAACGCCGTCAATGCACGCGCTTTGGCAACGATGGGCGAAGTCCTTACGGTAAGCCTGACTGGCGCCCCGGCGGCCTCCACACCGCCGAACATCCGTCACCGGATCATCGAGGCAGCGCGCGGCAGGGCGCCCTGGGGCAGGCGCGGCCCGCACCCGACCGTGCATATGATGCCGGACGACGAGCTGGCCGAGGCCGACGCCATCTGGAGGGAATTCGCGCCCGATCTCGTGGTAATCGAGGAGATCGTGCTTTCGCAGCTGCTGACGCTGGCGCCGAAGCATCGCGCGCGCACCGTCCTTGACCAGCACAACATTGATTCCCGGACGGTGTCCGACCGGATCGCCGGCCTGACGCTCTGGCAGCAAATTCGAGACTGGCGCCAAAACAAGCGAAGGAAGGCAGAGGCGCGCGAAGCCGACAGGTGTGCGGCTGCCCTGGCCGACCAGGTCTGGGTTTGTTCGCGGGCCGACGAAGCGCTTCTGTCTGCTCTCGGCCCCGTCAACGACATTAGGTTCGTCGCCAACCCCATTCCAGACGAGAGCGTGCTCTCCCTGCCAATTGCTGCCGAGCGCTTCAGTGAGCTCAGCCTGTGCTTCATCGGGCATCTCGGCTATTTTCCCAACATCGACGCCGTCAAGCAGATCGGCCGCGCGATGGCGCCGTGCCTCGCCGCCTCCGGCCGGCCCTGGTCGATCACCGTCGCCGGCAGAAACCCGCGCGATGTCGTGCGCGGTCTATGCACCAGGCATGGTCTGCGGTTGATCGAGAACCCGCCGCATCTGCCGGAATTGCTTGGACGCGCCGGCTATGCGCCGATCCCGCTGCGCTTCGGCGGCGGAACCCGCATCAAGGTGCTGGAGGCGATGGCGGCGGGCCTTGTCGTCGCCGCCACCGAAAAGGCCGTCGAAGGGCTTGGCCTGCAGGCGGGCAGGCATTTCCTGTCCAGCGACGATGCCGGCAAGTTGGCATCGAAAATCATCGATCTCGCGACACGCCCGCAAGCGGCCGCCGAGATGGCGGAGATCGGCCGCGCTTTCGTGCGCGATAATCATTCGTCGGCGGCGATTGAAAAGCAGGTCAAGCAGGCGGTCGCGGCGATCCCGCGCACGGATTGAGCCCGGCTGCTATCCAGCGGCATACGGCGTTTGTTAAGGCCTGCAGCCTATTTTGCCCTCAGCCAGAGCCAGCCGGGAACCGCCATGCTTCGAGCCATTTCATCAGGCCTTGTCATTTACTTGGCCGGTATCTTCGCCGCGCTGGCCGACGGCGATGCAGCACTTGGCAAGAAAGTGTTCTACCGCTGCATGGCCTGTCACGAGGCGGCAAGCGACCGCGACAAGGTCGGCCCGCATCTCCTCGGTATCGTCGGCCGCACCGCCGGCACCGCCCAGAACTTCAACTATTCGCAGGCCATGAAGGACGCCGGCGCGGCCGGCCTGGTCTGGGACGAAGCCAACCTCAAAGCCTATCTTGGCGCTCCCAAGCTGAAAGTACCCGGCAACAGGATGGGCTTCTCCGGCCTGAGCAGCGACGAGGACATCGCCAACGTCATCGCCTATCTGAAGGCGGATCCGAAGCCTTGAACGGCGCAATGCGTAGCGTGATCTCGCGCTTGCAACTCATTGGGCCCTCTATCGAATTCGGGACACCTACACTGTCCGAGATCGACTGCTTCGCAGACGCCAAAGTTCAATGACGGTTGAACAATACTTGGCCGGCTGGTTAATCACGCCATGACCCGCCTTCATTGCCTTTCAAGACGACCGCGTATTTTTTTGTTTTCGGGGCGGGTCTTGTCTTGCGTCTTTCAATCCCCTGATACCCCACATATATTCGCCGCTGTTCGCAGCCAGCGACCGGAAGCCGAAGCGGGAGGCCCCTATGGCGACATTGCAGAATTTCGATGCCGAAATTGCCAAGACCAGGCAGGTCGTGCAGGACATGCGCTCCAAGATCGAGCAGTCGGGCACGGTGCTTGATACGCTGGCCACCGCCGACAAGAAGATCGGCGACGCCAATTTCGACATCGAGAATGCCCGCATCGAGGACGTGCTGAAGCAGCAGAAGGTGATGGAAGGCAACATCGCCGACCTGATCATCGGGCTGGAAGACGCCACCAACGTCTTCGGCACTGAATTCGAGAGCATGAAGAACTACACCGGCTGGGAAAGCTTCGTCGGTGTCTTCTCGGCGCAACGCAAGCAGCGCATGCGCACCGACCGCGTCCGCAACATGTCGCTGGCCGGCAATCTGCAGGAGCTTCTGGTCAAGTCCGACACCATCGTCGGCATCCTGAAAGCGCAGAAAGAGGTCCTCGACCAGCGCTACAAGACCTCGGAAAACAGCCTGTCGCAGGTGATCGAGCGCCGCAAGGTCACCATGACCAACCTCGAGGCGGTGCAGAAGCGCATCGAGGAGGTCAATCCGCTGCTGCTCGACATCGAAAACAAGATCGCCGCTTCTACCAGTCAGAAGGAGCGCACGCAGCTTGAGGGCGAGCGCTCGAAACTGGCGACCGAATACAATGAAAAGCAGGCCAAGGAGCAGGAGCTTCTGGCCGAAAGCCAGACGCTGGAACGCTACACCTCGATGTTCCAGACCTTCGTCGATTCGCTCAACAATCAGATCGCAGCGCAGTCGACGCTGATCAACAAGCTGACCATCGATACCGAGCAGCGCATCGTGCTCTACAAGGCACTGGAAGATTCCTTGAAGACCGCCGCCCAGCAGGATGTCGCCCACAAGATCAACACGCTGGGCAGCCAGGTTGACAACACCGCCGAAGAGACCATGGCCGGCATTGGCGCCGCCTCGCAAAAGCACATCGGCGATCTCCTCGAAATGCACGAGAAGAACATGGTCGCCAGCTCCGACATCCAGCGCCGCAAGAAGCTCGCCGACGACGCCTTCGCCCGCCGTTTCGACGACGTGATGAAGAAGCACAATTCGGCCAACTACGTGCAGTCGTAAGGAGCGGCTGCACGCGGGCACACCGGCATGACTCCCGAAAACGAAGCGGCGGCGCGCTATTTTTCCGCCATCACGGCGGCACTCAGCGGCCTCGAAGTGTTCATGCGCGACGACCGCTCGCCGCTTTACCGGCACGGCATCGTCGCCAAGATTGTCGCCGAATACATTGCCCGGCTGGACAAATCGTTTTCCTGCTGGCGCAACCGGCTCGGCTTCATGGACACGTTCCGCATTTCGCGCGCCGACAGCGGCTATCCCGTCTTCCAGAACCTGCTCGAACTGGAAAACGACCGCCGCCAGGCCGAGGCGCGGCTGGCCAACATTCCGCTGGCCGGCGAATTGCGCGAGGAAATGGCCGACTTCATCCTGCGCCACAAGGAATTCCCCGAAGCGCTGCAGAAGTCGATGGCCGAGCGGCTCTATCTCGAGGACGTCAAGAGCGAACAGACTTTTGGCCCGTTCTCGCTGGCGCAGACGGCCAAGGTCTCGGTCAATCCAAAGACCGGGCGTCCCTATTACCTCGTGCACTGGGCGAGCTTCGACGGCAGCGCCAACCTGCCGCTGGTCTACATGGTGACGGTGGAGGATTCCTCCGAAAGCATGATCCGGCAGCTCGTTGACAGCAGCGGCAAGCTCAATGAACGGGTCGACATCCCGCTGCCGGTGGACGGCCTGCTCAACCCCGAACTCGCCCATCGCTTCGACGATTTCACCGAGAAGAATTCCGCCTACACGCTTTCGCCCGCAACGATTGCGGTCAATCTCGACAAGGATTTCGAGCCGCTGCACCCTAAGCAGCTGCGCCGCGTCGTGCTCGGCCCCTTTTATTCCGCAGGCATTACGGACAACAATTCGACCGTGACCGAGGTGCTGGCCAAGGTGCGCAAACCGGAAAATGCCTGGCTGCTCACCTGGACCATCCAGGAGGTCTACTCCAAGGGCGAGAAACCCGGCCGCAAGGGGCTGTTTTCGAGCGAGAAGACGACGCAGGAATTCTTTATCAACACCGACGATCTCGAAGCCGCGCGCCAGGGTGTGTCGAGCTACGAGAACCACGCCCTGATCCCGCACGAAGCCTATCAAGCACTCTACGCCGCCGGCGAAGCTCAAAAGATCTTTTCCGGCTACAAGGTCCATATTCTGTCCAACGGACAGGTGATCAGCGATGTGTGAGGTGGCATTTTTGGTGGGCCTGACAATCTCCGGGGCGCGGTCAGGGGCAGAAGGCGATTGTGATCGAAACGGATAACCTTGCTTCCCGCAGTAATGAATCGCCCTACCGGGTTCTCGCTTGGTGGGATGTCGATATGCATATCGGTGCTTACAAGAAGCACAAACTGACCGCCCGACCATTGCGTAACCTTGAGCGCATTCTCGGACACCGGGTTCACGTTGAAAGTCGGTGGCGTCATCGAGGATTACCGGATGGGGTGCGGAAGCTTGAAGCTTTCAATTATATCGATGTTGCAGACCCGGCGCTTGCCGCGTTTTTTGTTCTTCAACAAATTTCCGGCTTATCCGAATGGTTTTCCGGGTTCGGCTACAGACCGGTTACTTCGCGGTCTGAAGATGAAAATACAGACGGTGACACGATCTGTACTTTCTATTGGTACGAATTGGATCAATATGAAGCATACCGTCACATTCGATCCGGAGGCGTCATGCTCGTTCTGGTCGAAAAATTACCTGTCCGAACACGTAATTCATCCCGTCCGATCGTTGGAATAAGACAGAGTCGGCAACCAAGATATAGCTACAATGTAAAAATCGTGATTCAGTTCTTTTGCGACAATAGACAAAAGCTTGTCGAATATCACTGGCCAAGATTGATGAAAAGATATGCATTTGAGCCAGAAGACCGTGTTGAATTCGGACCGCCATCTAACAACGGAAAACCGAATCAGATTTGCGTTAGCGCGATGTTAGCGGACCTAACTGAGTACCAGGCTGTCGCTTATTGTCTTGCACGGACTGAGCGTTGCCGTTTCAAGCTTGGAGGGCCGGGAGAGGCCATCTTTCAAGCCGAACGCTTTCCCGATCACGAACCCTTTGACGGGATGTTTTCAATTTTGCTCACGCGAGGGCAGGCACAAGAGTGAGTCGCGAGGAGGATTGATACGATGGACACCGGCCTGACCACCATCCCGGAAGCCGCAATCGAAAAGCACCGCGCCACGGCGCAGAGCTTCATCACCCGCGTCGTGGTTCTGGAAGACCCTGCGCGCGAATCCGGCACAGCACTTGCCGGCACCAATCGCCGCTTTGTCTCGACAGTCTCGGTCGGCTCGGTGCGCCGTACCCGCGAGGTCGAGCTTACCAAGACCGTCGCCGCGATCCATCCCGACGACCAGTTGATGAGCATCCCGCAGCACACGCTGCTGTTCCGCGCCCGCCGCGGCCTGGCGATAGCGCTCGCCATCTCCGACGTCTTCGCCGAGGGCTCCGACCTCGAAAGCCTCCAGGCCAAGAACACCCGTGCGCCTCTTGAGGGCGATGAGGCGGCGACCTTCAAGAAGCTTCTGTCAGCCTCTGCTTACGTTTCGGCCTTCAGCCTTGCCTCCTATCTGTTCCAGCTGATCGACAGCGATGGCGAGGCGCCCAACGATATCCCCGAACCCGACTTCCTGTTCGACACGCCGCAGGACGCGGTGAAGTCGATCGTCGCCGGTCTCGACAAGGCGATTGCGGACTCCAAGGACGATGGCGACCTGACGACGCGCGCGCGAGCTTTTGCACGGGTCGCCATTGATGGGCTGCTGGCCCGCAAAGGCCGCTTCGACGGCATCGGTCCGTTCGAGAACGCCCACATCCGCATCGACGCCGACGATTTCACCCTCGACGGCTTCGACGTCGCGCCCGGCAAGCGTTCGAAACCGCTGGTGATGACCTTCAAGAAGCCCGAAGAGGTCGTCGGCAACCACATCGCCAAATACCAGTCGGTTAAACTCGCCAAGATGCTGATGGCCTATGATTTCGAGCGCGAGCTGAACCCGTTCGTCGAGCTCGGCGGCTTCCTCTTCACCTTCATCGGCGATGGCGCGCCGGGCACCGGCAAGACGACGCTGATCCAGATGATCGCCGGCCTCGTCAACAATTATTGCCAGGTTGCCGGCTATCCCTTCGCCTATGAGAACTTCGGCGTCGACCAGATCTCGTCCTACCAAGGCAAATCCGGCCAGAATTGCCGCCAGTTCATCAACAATGTCTTGAACCCACGTGTCATCGGTTTCGGCACCGTCGACGACATCGACCAGGTGGCGGCCCGCCGCTCCGACGACCGCGCCTCGGCCGGCCAACAGGAAATCACCGGCGTCTTGATGGACGCCTTTGCCGGCGCCGGCACGGTGGTGCGCGGCAATTGCTCGTTCGGCATGTTTTCCAACTATCCCGAAAATGTCGACGATGCGCTGCGCCAGCGCGCCGGGGCCCGCTGGCTGGTCGACGGCCCACAGAGCCGCGACGACTATATCGACATCTTCGTCCTGCTTGCCGGCAAGAACCACAAGATCCCACTCGGCGACCACAAGCTCTACGCCGCGCAGGAGATCCAGCGCGCGGTGACCGAAGCCTATGAGGAGCACGAGAAGCCTCAGGAAGACGGGCTGATGAAGGTCTATGAGCGCTACATGAAGGAGAATGGCGCGCCGAAATCGATGGCCGACATCGGCACCTATCTGCACCTGATCAAGGATGCCGAGCCGCGCTTCACCGGCCGAGCCATCAAGAACGTCACCGACGCCATCAAGATGCGCGCCATGGACATCGAGCTGCCCGACGACTGGTTCGAGAAGCCGGAAGCCTTCATGCACAAGGGCTACGACGAGAAGAAAGCCATGATCGAGGAACTGCGTGGGCCGTTCTCGATGGACATGGTCATGCAGGAGATCAACCGCTACGCCGACTCGGAGTTCCGCTATTCCGACAAATCCGACGACGCCGCGGTGGAGAAGCTGCTGCGCGACGCACGCCTGCGCGAACGGGCGGGGCGCGAGATGGAGGAGATGAAGAAGAAGGGGCTGTGGAATGCGTGAGCTTCCTTCGCTGCCCGCGGGTGCTGAAAGGCTTGGCGCTAACGCTGACGCCCCCCTCTCCCCGTCCTTCACGGGGCGAGGGCAAGGGTGAGGGGCGGCGCATGCGTGGACCAGAGATCGCTACGACCATACTGGCAGCTATCGAACAGCACCTCGATCGGCATATCCGGACCAATGATCTTCGATTTATTGCCGCCAAAGGCCATGGGGAGACATGTCCTTGAATGCTAGCGCTACCCCTCACCCTTGCCCTCTCCCCGTGCAGAACGGGGAGAGGGAGGCGTCAGCGTTGGCGCTTCGCCACAACAGGCAACGCCACTCGGAACGTTCTGCATGAGCCACGCCAAAAAGCCCGACCTTCTCCGCGACAATGAGCTGATCTACGGCCGCTTGCTCACCGTCGACGAGCCGCACCTCATCCAGCGTTACAACAAGGCGCTTGTCGCCTTCGGCCTCAAACCGACCAAGCTGAAGAGCTTCCAGATCGACCGCACCGGCTTCTCGCCCGAAGTGGCCGAGGAATGCGGCGATTACGATTATCTCGACCCCAACGAGGTCAACCGCCGCTTCATCATCCTGACGCCGTCGCAGATCGATCTGCCGGTGGTGCACACCGCCTTTTCCAACACCTCGCAGCTGATGTTCGAGTTCATGTCCAAGAACCAGCGCGCCATCGATGCGCTGACGATCAAGGATGTCATCTACGGGGAGATCGAGGATTCCGTTCCCCTGGTCAACGACATCGAGGATCTGCTGTCGATCAGCCAGGTCGAGTTCAGGGTGCTTTCGGCCGAGGACGTGCTGGGCAAGGCCGCCGAACTCGGCAAGCTGGTCGACCGGCTGAAGCAGGAGCCCGATGCCTGGCGCGACAACACCATGCTGAGCCGTATGGTGGAGCTGGCGAAGGTCTGCGGCGATATCCGTGAGAATGCGCTGGTGCCCGACCAGGTGATCTTCCGCCACAACGCCTACTGGACCAGCCATTTCGGCGGCGTCTACGTCTTCGTCGATCCTGATATGACCACCGTCATCGGCGACCCGGCCGCCCCCGGCTTTCGCCGTTCGCGGCCCTGGCAGGTCAGCTATCTCTCGATCAACGATGCCGACAAGGTGTTCAAGTTCCTGGCCAGCACCGGCCGCATCGAACTGCCCCGTGCGTCATGGGTCGAAAGCTCGGGCTATCTCGAGCATCGCGCCGAGATGGTGGTGCGCGCTCTCATCCGCGACACAGAGCCGAACCGCAATTTGACCGAGGTCGACAAGGTCTGGCTGCAGACCTGGATCCATGGCCATGCCGATCTGATCACCAAGGACGGCAATTTCCCCTTTCTCAACGCCGCCAAGCGTGAGATCGCCCAGCTCGGCCATCTCAAGATCGAGGATGTGTTTCCGCAACAGCGCTTCCTGGTCGTGCGTGGCAAGCCCGACCATCCCGACGCCTGGCTGACCAACCAGCTGATCTCGGATTTCGTGCCGCAGGACTTTGTCTCGCGTTACGTCTTCAACAAGCCGGGCTTCTACAAGGACTATGACGGCTACAGCGACGCCTGGCGGTCGCATGTTGTGGACGTTCTGAAAACCACATATTTGAAAGACAAAGTGGCGTTTCGCACGCGCCTTTACGGCCTGACTGACTGAGGGGTGAACGAGAGCCATGCTTGATCCGATCGTGAATTTCTTCACCCGCATCTTCCAATGGATCGGCCGCGGCATCGGCCTCGTCATCGGCGCGATCCTGTGGCCGTTCCTCTGGGCTGGGCGCTGGTATACGCAGCGCGGCTGGATCCTGAAGGCTGTGGTCGGCCTCGCGCTTCTGGTATTGATCGGCCTCTACGCCAATTTCTTCTACGCCACCCAGTGGTGGAACAAGTTCGATCCCAACTACGTCGACAAATACACCTTCGAGAACCGCAACATTTCCGCCGGCGAACAGGTCGCCGCCGGCGCCGGCACCGACACCGCCAAGACCTGCGGCAATTCGGGCATCGCCCAGGTGGCGGCCGACCTGACGGACTTCAACGTCAACCAGAATGCCTGGATCTCGTCGATGATCCTCTACAAACTCGGCCTGTTCGGCATCGACTGGGACAACACGCCGTTCATGGACAACAAGGCCTCGTTCCAGCGCGGCATCAACCAGGCGGTGCGGCGTACCGCCACCGAGCTTGCCGACAATCTCGGCCGTGTTCGCACCACATCGCAGATCGACGGCGACCTGCAGGATGCGCGCGGCAATCTGCAGTTCGACGAGGAGACCTGGTATTTCGGCCTCAACCCGTTCGGCCCCAAGACGCCGACGCCGAGCTATTATCGCGATGCCGTCACCAAGCTACGCTCCTTCAACGCCCGCCTCGGCAGCTGCCAGGCGACGTTCGATGCCCGCGCCGACAATCTGAAGCAGTATATCGACCGCATCTCCTCCGACATCGGTTCCACCTCCGCGATCCTCAAGGAGCGCGCCGAAAACCATAACAATGGCTGGTTCGACTTCCGCGCCGACGACCGCTTCTGGTTCGCCTATGGCCAGCTCTATGCCTATTACGGCCTGATGAAGGGCGCCCAGGCCGACTTCGAGGACGTCATCAAGGAAAAGCATCTCGGCAATCTGTGGGACACGATGGATGCGCAATTCGTCTCGGCCCTGCGCATCCAGCCCTTCATCATCGCCAATGGCCGCGAGGATGGCTGGATCATGCCGACGCACCTGACGACGATGGGTTTCTACGTGCTTCGCGTGCGCTCCAACATGGTCGAGATCAGCAACGTCCTGACTCAGTAGCGTCCACAGCTTTCCCGGCGAGCGATGGCGAATTTGCGCCGTCGCCTCTGTCGCATTCCGTGCATTGGGCGGCTGTTTTGAGACGGCGGAACGTCGCGTCCTCTGGCTTCTATACGGCGCGGCAACGGAGCCAGGAAGAACCGGCGACAGGTCGGCCGGCCGCGGAGACACTTTCTTCATAGGAAACATAGTTGCATGCAAGTTGACGCCGCGGGAGCGACAGGGTTAGAACATGCCCGCGCCCTGGTTCAACATGCCTGCTAGTGAGATCAAACCCGTCCCCTCCACCGTCCAATCCGAAGGAAAGCCGTCATGGCCGAAGTGAAGTCCGACATCGAGATCGCGCGCGGCGCCAAGAAAAAGCAGATCCAGGAGATCGGCGCCAAGATCGGCATCCCGACCGAGCACCTTTTGCCCTACGGCCACGACAAGGCGAAGATTTCGGCCGAATTCATCAAATCGGTGAAGGGCAACAAGGACGGCAAGCTGATCCTCGTCACCGCCATCAACCCGACGCCGGCCGGCGAAGGCAAGACGACCACCACCGTCGGCCTCGGTGATGGCCTCAACCGCATCGGCAAGAAGGCGATCGTCTGCATCCGCGAGGCTTCGCTCGGCCCGAATTTCGGCGTCAAGGGCGGTGCCGCCGGCGGCGGCTACGCGCAGGTCGTGCCGATGGAGGACATGAACCTCCACTTCACCGGCGACTTCCACGCCATCACCACGGCGCACAATCTTCTGTCGGCGCTGATCGACAACCACATCTACTGGGGCAATGAGCTCGGCATCGACACCCGCCGCGTCGCCTGGCGCCGCGTCATGGACATGAACGACCGGGCGCTGCGCGAAATCATCTGCTCGCTCGGCGGCGTCGCCAACGGTTATCCGCGCGAGGCAGGCTTCGACATCACCGTCGCCTCTGAAGTGATGGCTATCCTGTGCCTGTCCACCGACCTCAAGGATCTGGAAAAGCGCCTCGGCGACATCATCGTCGCCTACCGCCGCGACAAGACGCCGGTCTATGCCCGCGACCTCAAGGCCGACGGCGCCATGGCGGTGCTGCTGAAGGACGCCATGCAGCCAAACCTGGTGCAGACGCTGGAGAACAACCCTGCCTTCGTGCATGGCGGCCCGTTCGCCAACATCGCGCATGGCTGCAACTCGGTGGTCGCCACCACCACGGCGCTGAAGCTCGCCGACTACGTCGTCACCGAAGCCGGCTTCGGCGCCGACCTCGGAGCCGAAAAATTCTTCGACATCAAGTGCCGCAAGGCGGGTTTGAAGCCGGCGGCTGCCGTCATCGTCGCCACCGTGCGCGCCATGAAGATGAATGGCGGCGTCAAGAAGGAAGACCTCGGCAAGGAAAACATCGAGGCAGTCAAGAAGGGCTGCCTCAATCTGGGCCGCCACATCGAGAATGTGAAACAGTTCGGCGTGCCTGCGATCGTGGCGATCAATCATTTCACCACCGATACCGAGGTGGAAATCCAGGCGATGAAGGATTTCGTCGCCTCGCTCGGCGCCGAGGCGATCCTGTGCAAGCATTGGGCCAATGGCTCTGCCGGCATTGAGGAGTTGGCGCGCAAGGTCGTCGAGATCGCCGAATCCGGCGCCTCGCAGTTCGCGCCGCTCTATCCCGACGCAATGCCGCTGTTCGAGAAGATCAACACCATCGTCCAGCGCATCTATCGCGGCGACGAGGCGATCGCCGACAAGTCGGTGCGCGACCAGCTGCATGCCTGGGAGCAGGCCGGCTACGGGCACCTGCCGGTCTGCATGGCCAAGACCCAATATTCCTTCTCGACCGACCCGAACCTGCGCGGCGCGCCGACCGGGCACACCGTGCCGGTGCGCGAGGTCAGGCTTTCGGCGGGCGCCGGCTTCGTCGTCGTCATCTGCGGCGAGGTCATGACCATGCCCGGCCTGCCCAAGGCGCCGTCCTCGGAAAAAATCTTCCTCAACGAGGCCGGCCAGATCGAAGGCCTGTTTTGAAAATTTCGAGATCGTTGCGAGATCCAAGAAGGGCGGCCACTGGCCGCCCTTTTGCTTTTCGGGGACAGATTTGCCTATGCAGCGTTGCGCGCCAGCGCGCGCTGGTTGGACGCATAGGGCGTGTCGCGTTCGGGCAAAGCACCGGTCTTCAGGCAATCGATCCATTCGGCGGTCTTGAGCACGGCCGCAAAGCGCGACTGCAGGATGATGGACACCACGCGGTGGATCTCCTCGGCCGAGGCGTAGCCGGCGCTGTTGGCGTAAGGCAGCGAACCGGTGGCGTCGGACAGGAACTCGACCGCAAAGCCGACATGCGCGGCGTGGATGATGCTCGACAGGTCGCAATTATGCGTCATGTAGCCGATCACCGTTATCGTATCGATGGTATTGGCGCGCAGCCACGCCTCGAGGTCGGTGCCGGCAAAGGCGCTAGGCAGTGACTTCTCGACATAGTGGTCGCGGCTTCGCCGGGCGATCTCGGGATGCAGTTCGCCGCCATGGCTGCCCTTGGCGAAGACTGGCGAGGTCTCGGGCGCCATCTGCTTGACGACCACCACCTTCACGCCGGCCGCAGCGGCGGCATCCATGGCGCGCGCGACATTGACGACGCTGTCGCGGAACGGCGGATACTGGATGGCGAGGTTGCCGCCATCATAATCGTTCTGGACATCGATGACGATGAGCGCGCGGCGCGGCGTGATATTGGCGGACATGGTGTTCTCCTTCGGGCTTGAATGGGACAGGTCGAAAATAGGCGGATCGCCCGACTGCCAAAAGTGGCCCGATTGACATCATTCGAAAGAATTAGGACAATTCGCTTTTCGCTTGCTGGAAACACGCATGGCCGACCCGATCATTGCCGTTCTCGCCTTTGACGGCATCAGCCCGTTCCACCTCTCCGTGCCGTGCGTGGTGTTCGGCACCGACCGCACCAAGCTTGGCTTGCCGCGTTTCGACTTTCGCGTCTGCGCGCTCGACGATGGAGCGATCCACACCGATGCCGGGCTGACCATCGCGGTGCCGTATGGCCTTTCCGCATTCGACGATGCCGACATCGTCATCATTCCGAGCTGGAAGGATCTCGAGGCCCCAATTCCGCCGCCGCTCCTGGCAGCGCTCACCCACGCGCACCGGCGCGGTGCGGTGATCGTCGGCCTCTGTCTCGGCACCTTCGCCATTGCCGCCGCCGGGCTGCTTGCGGGCCGGCGTGCGACGACACATTGGGCCTCCACCGACCGGCTGCAAACATTATACCCGGACATCGAAGTCGACGCCGACGTGCTCTATGTCGACGACGGCGACATCGTCACCTCGGCCGGCGTCGCCGCCGGGCTCGATTGCTGCCTGCACATTGTGCGCGCCCGCTATGGCGCAGAGGTAGCGCTGCGGCTGGCCAGGCACATCGTGCTGTCGCCGCACCGGCAGGGTGGGCAAGCGCAGTTCATCGAGCGCCCGCTGGCGAAAACCCCGGCCACCGACCGCTTCACCCTGGCGCTCGACACGGTGCGGGCAACGCTCGGACAAACGCACAACCTCGACCGCATCGCGGAGGCCGCGGGCCTGACCCGGCGCACTTTCACCCGCCGTTTCCAGAAATCGATCGGCACCAGCTTTGGCGAATGGTTGGCCGGCCAACGCATCGAACTGGCGCAACGGCTGCTGGAGGCGACGGAAAAATCGATGGACATGGTGGCCTTCGAAGCCGGCTTCGGCAGCGCCACCTCGCTGCGCCAGCATTTCGCCGCACGGCTCAAGACGTCACCGGCCCAATACCGGCGTGAATTCTCGCGACGAGCCGGTCCGGACGAGCGCATGGCACGCACGGCTTCATACTGACCGCCCACGACGAGTTCAGCCCCGCTTGACCGCCCGCGCCGGATTGCCGACCACCGTGGTGTTGTCAGGGACGTCGCGCGTCACCACCGCGCCGGCGCCGACTATGGCGCCATCGCCGATGCTGATGCCGCCGAGGATGATGGCGCTGCCGCCGATCCAGGCGTCATCGCCGATGGTGACCGGCCTGGCAATCTCCAGTCCCGACTGACGGCCAGCGGCCTCCTTGTGGTGCTCGGCGCAGTAGATCTGCACATTGGGGCCGAGAAGCGTCCGCCTGCCGATACGCACCGGCGCGGTATCGAGGATGGTGCAGCCGGCATTGAGGAAGGCGCCGTCGCCGAGATGGATGTTGAAACCGTAGGCGCAGTGGAACGGCGCCTCGATGCGGGAGCCTGCGCCCGCGCTGCCGAGCAGCGCCAATAGCGCCGGGCCGATATTGCCGCGTTGCTGGGGCCGTAGCGTATTATGCTCGAACACCGCATCGCGCGCGATCGCCCGCAGCGCCTCCAGTTCGTCGTCGATGCAGGTGTACCATTCGCCTGCAATCATCCTTGTGCGTTCGCTTCCGGCCATCACAGCGACTCCGTCCCTTCGTCATGTTCGACTGGTTACCAAAGTACAATGCTCGCTGATGGAAGAAGCACCATCGCCTACTCTCGTCAAACGTAGGACCTATGCTAGCTTGCCCTCGTGGGCCAGTCCCGGGCCTGCTTTCGAGGGGATCGACATGCTCTATTTGCTTGCACTTCTGATCGGCGTCATTGCCGGTCTTCGCGCCATGACCGCGCCGGGCGCGATCGCCTGGGGCGCCTATCTCGGCTGGCTGCCGGTGGCCGGCACCTGGGCAAGTTTCATGGGCCATTGGGCCGCCGTCGGTATCTTCACCATCCTCGCCATCGTCGAACTGGTCACCGACCAGCTGCCCTCGACGCCGAGCCGCAAGGTTCCGCAGCAATTCGGCGCCCGCATCCTGCTTGGCGCCTTCAGCGGCGCGGTGATCGGTGCCACTGCCGGTTCCACCATTGGCGGCCTGATTGCCGGCGCCATCGGTGCTGTCATCGGCACCTATGGCGGCGGCGAAGCGCGCGGCCGGTTGGCCGCCGCCTTCGGCAAGGATTTGCCTGCCGCCCTCATCGAGGACGCGGTGGCGATCATCGGCGGCCTGCTGATCGTGGCGGCGGTGGTATGACTGCCCAAGCCTCAGACGCCAAGACATACGACGCCATCATCATCGGCGCCGGACAGGCCGGCCCTCCTCTCGCCGGCCGGCTGACGTCAGCCGGCATGAGCGTGGCGCTGATCGAGCGCAAGCTGGTCGGCGGCACCTGCGTCAACACCGGCTGCATGCCGACCAAGACCATGGTCGCCAGCGCCTATGCCGCGCATCTGGCGCGGCGTGCCGCGGACTACGGCGTGACGTTCTCAGGCCCTGTCGGCGTGGACTACAAGAGGATCAAGGCGCGCAAGGACAAGGTCACAAACGACTCCCGCAGCAATCTGGAGACGTGGATCGCCGGCATGAAGGGCTGCACGCTTTATCGCGGCCACGCCCGCTTCGAATCCGCCAACACCGTGCGTGTCGGCGGCGACCTTCTGACCGCCGAAAAGATCTTCCTCAACACCGGCGGCCGCGCCTCGGTGCCCGACCTGCCGGGCGTCAACGACGTCGACTACCTCACCAACTCCTCGATGATGGATCTCGATGTTTTGCCGCGCCATCTTATCGTCGTCGGCGGCAGCTACATCTCTCTTGAATTCGCGCAGATGTTTCGCCGCTTCGGCTCTGAAATCACCGTCATCGAGAAGAGTTCGCGCCTGACCGGCCGCGAGGACGAGGACGTGTCGGCGGCCGTCCTATCGATCCTCGAAAACGAAGCCATAGAAGTCCATGTCGGCGCCGACGACATCCGCTTTGCCAGACAGGGCAAGGAGATCGCCGTGACCTTCTCATCCGGCAAGCCGCCGGCGGTCGGCTCGCATGTGCTTCTGGCACTCGGCCGCACCCCCAACACCGACGATCTCGGCCTCGATAAGGCCGGCGTCGCGGTCGATCTGCGCGGCTTCGTCACCGTCGACGACCAGCTGCGCACCAGCGTGCCCGGCATTTGGGCAATGGGCGACTGCAACGGCAAGGGCGCCTTCACCCACACCTCCTACAACGATTATGAGATCGTTGCCGCCAATCTGCTCGACGACGATCCGCGCAAGGTCAGCGACCGCATCGAGGCCTATGCGCTCTACATCGATCCGCCGCTCGGCCGCTGCGGCATGACCGAGGCGGCGGTGAAGAAATCCGGGCGCAAGGCGCTGGTCGGCCAGCGGCCAATGACCCGCGTCGGCCGCGCCATCGAAAAGGGCGAGACGCAAGGTTTCATGAAGATCCTGGTCGATGCCGACACCAGGCAAATCCTCGGCTGCTCCGTGCTCGGCCCCGGCGGCGACGAGGCGGTGCACTGCGTGCTCGACCTGATGTACGCCAAGGCGCCGGTCGATACGCTGGCGCGCGCCGTGCATATCCACCCCAACGTCTCGGAGCTGTTGCCAACCATCGCCCAGGAGCTGAAGCCGCTCGCCTGACATAGCTCCGCGTCAAGCTCAGCGCTTTCTGCATTGGTGCGTTGCAGCAATGTGCATTGCGCGCGGCAAGGCTTCTCGTTCAGTCTGAATTGAACCGATTCAGTCTGGATTTTCCATGCCTTTGCCGATCCTTGCGCTTGCCATTGCGTCCTTTTGCATCGGCACCACCGAATTCGTCATCATGGGCCTGTTGCCGGAGGTTGCGGCCGATCTCGGCGTGTCGATCCCCTCGGCCGGCCTGCTGGTCACCGGCTATGCGCTGGGCGTCGTCTTCGGCGCACCCATCGTCGCCATGGCCACCGCGCATCTGCCGCGCAAGCCGGTGCTGGTCGCGCTGACGGCGATGTTCGTCGTCGGCAATCTGCTCTGCGCCATTGCGCCCAATTACTGGCTTCTGATGGCCGCGCGCGTCTTCACCGCGTTCGGTCATGGCGCCTTTTTCGGCATTGGTTCCGTCGTTGCCGCCAGCCTGGTGCCGCGCAACAAGCGCGCCAGCGCCATGGCGATGATGTTCGCGGGATTGACGCTCTCCAACATTCTCGGCGTTCCTGCCGGCACCGCGCTTGGCGAAGCCTTCGGCTGGCGCTCCACCTTCTTCGCCGTCGTCGGCATCGGCCTGATCTCTGTTGCCGCCATCGCCTGGCTGGTGCCATCCAATGTCGTCGAACCGAGCGGCGGCGGCCTGCGCAGCGAACTGCGCGTGCTGGGCAAGCTGCAGGTCTGGCTCGCCATGCTGATCGCCTCGCTGGCCTCGGCCAGCCTGTTTGCCGTCTTCACCTACATCAAGCCCTACCTTACCGATGTCTCCGGCCTGTCGACCTCCGCGGTCACCTGGGTCCTGCTGCTGTTCGGCGCCGGCATGACCATAGGCAACATCATCGGCGGCCGGCTGGCCGACTGGAAATTGATGCCGACGGTCATCGGCACGCTGCTTTTGATGGCAGTTCTGTTTGTCGGCTTCATGCAGTTCGGCGCTATCGCCAGCGTCGCCATCGGCGTCGTCTTCTTGTGGGGACTGCTGATCTTCGTCGTCGTGCCGCCGCTGCAGATCCGCGTCGTCGAAGCGGCTTCGGAAGGGCCGAACCTTGCCGCCACGCTCAACCACGGCGCATTCAATATCGGCAATGCCAGCGGCGCCTGGATCGGCGGCGTGGCTCTGTCGGCCGGCGTTTCCTATGCTCATTTGCCGCTGGTCGGCGCGGTGCTGGCCCTGCTGGCGGTCAGCGTAGCCGTTGTCTCGCAGGCGCTCGAAGGATCGGCGCCGATAACGACGGTTCCGGCCGCCGCCGAATAATTCCATTGCGCCCATGGCGGCGCGAACTGGACCAATCGACAGCCCTTCGGCAAAAGTGCATGTGTTCTGCCTCTTATCCTGGAGGCATCCCATGCAGAAATCGATCGAACGCATCGCCGGCGACACCGAAGGCGTTTCCTACGAATTCCCGGTGTTCCGCTTCGCCGGCGCCGACAAGGCAGCACCTTCGGCCTATCTCCAGGCAGCACTCCACGCCGGTGAACTGCCTGGTGTCGTCGCCATCGACGCGCTGATGCCGGCGCTGAACAAGGCCGAAGCCGAAGGCCGCATCAAGGGCAGCATCACGGTCGTGCCCTGGGCCAATCCGATCGGCCGCGCCCAATATCATTTCGGCGAGCACCAGGGCCGCTTTCATCTCGGCACCCGCAACAATTTCAACCGCGGCTTTCCGTTGCTCGCAGCACCGGACGCCAAGCTTTTGCCCGACACCACGCTTGGCACCCCCGACCAGCGATTGAAGACCCGTCTGGTGCAGCTGTCGCTCGGCCACGACATCGTGCTCGACCTGCATTGCGACGACGAGGGCCTTGCCTATCTCTACGTCCACGCCAGCCTGTGGCCGGCGATGGCCGATTGCGCCGCCGCCATGGGTATCGACGCCGTGGTGTTGTGGAGCGAGGACACCGACGGCACCTTCGAGGGCGCCACGATCATGCCCTACCAGAACGTCCCCGCCAACGTGGCGAAGCTCGACCGCCGCGTTGCCACCACGGTAGAATACCGTGGCATGCTGGATGTCGACGGCGCGCTGGCAAGTTCCGATGCCGAAGGCCTCTACCGGCTGCTGGCGGCGCGCGGCGTCATCGCCGATACCGCCCTTCCCGCACCCGGCGCGTTCAAGGGCCTCGTCGCGCCGCTGGAGAACATCGACATGATGCCGGCGCCCCGGGCCGGCGCCATCCTCTACGACGTCAAGCCCGGCGACCGCGTCGCCGAGGGCGCGCGCCTCGCCACCATCGTCCACACACCGGGCGAGGCCGGTGGCCGCACCGAAGTGCTGGCGCCGCAGGACGGCGTCATCCTGACCCGCCGCTCACGCCGCATCATCCGCGCCGGCGAGGATCTCTTGAAGCTGGTCGGCAACAAGAAGAGCGCCGACGCGAGGTCAGGCACGCTGGAGGACTGAGCTAACCCGAAATCGCCAGCCGCGCCTTGGCCTCCAGCCATTCGGCCATTTGCCGGTACGGCACCGGGCCGTGGCTGACACGGGCGACACCAAGCTCGGCCAGGCGCTGGCGCGGCGGCACATGCGCCAGCGCGATGATGTTGACCGGCAGCACGGTGGCCTTGCACAGCGCCTCGATCAGAGCCTCGTCGCCGAGCCCCGGCGCAAAGAAGCCGCTCGCTCCTGCCTTTTCATAAGCGTGCGCCCGCTCGATGGCCTGGTCGAGCAGCACGCTGTCATGCACATCCGGCTTGGCCTTGAGGAAAATGTCGGTACGGGCGTTGATGTAGGCGGGAATGCCGGAAGCCTTCACCGCCGCCGCTGCCGCCTCGATCCGCTTCACCTGTATGGCGATGTCGTGCAGGCCGGCGCCGCCGACGATCTGGTCCTCGAAATTGAAACCGATGGCGCCGGCCTGCAGGGCACGTGTCACCGTCTGGGCGACAGTCTCCGGCTCGACGCCGTAGCCGCCTTCGAGGTCCATGGTCACCGGCAGGTCGACTGCCGCGACGATGCGCCTGATGTTGTCCAGCGCCAGCTCCAGCGGGATTTTCTCGCCATCGGCATAACCAAAAGCAGCCGCGACCGGCCAGCTGCCGGTGGCGATCGCCTTGGCGCCCGCCCTCTCGACGATCTTGGCCGAGCCCGGATCCCAGGCATTGTAGAGAACGATCGGGTTGCCCCTGACGTGGAGCGCATGGAACCTGCGTGCGCGCTCGATCTGCTCGGTCATTGCTGTCTTCCCGTCTTTCCGATGTTGGACGAACAGTCTAGGCAGGACCCCAAGCCTTGGCGATGTGCCATGGGCTGCGGAAGCGGCGGCCACAAACAGGCCTTTCAAACCTGTTGCGCATCCGGCTTTTCGCCGCTATGGATTTCGCCCATGAACATGCGCTCGATCAAGACCATTTGGTGGTGGGCTCGCTGACAGCGGCCTGTTCGAACGCGTGCGCGTGAAAATAGAGGGTGGCCGCAACGGAATGTCCGGGCGGCCATTTGTTTTTTCAAAGCCATTCCCGGGTCCGTTGCCCCAACAAGCCATATGGAGACGGCAATGACGATGAAGGCTCTGGAAAACGGCGCGGAAAGCTTCGTGACCGCAGGTGGTGTCACCATCACCCGCGAACGCCACGACAAGCCTTACGCCGGTGCGATCGATGCCTATGTCGATGGCTTGAACTCGCGCCGTGGTGCGGTGTTTTCCTCGAATTACGAATATCCGGGCCGCTACACACGCTGGGATACGGCCATCATCGATCCGCCGCTGGTGATTTCCGCGCGTGGCCGCGCCATGCGCATCGAGGCGCTGAATGGCCGTGGCGAAGTGCTGCTGCCGGTGATCGGCAAGACGCTGGCGGGCATTACCGAGGTGACGATTGCTGAAACCTCGAAAAAGCTGATCCGCCTCGATGTCGCCAAGCCCGGCCGCGTCTTTACCGAGGAAGAGCGCAGCCGCGTCCCCTCTGTGTTTACTGTGCTGCGCGCCATCACCGCTCTGTTCAAGACCGATGAAGACGCCAATCTCGGCCTTTACGGCGCCTTCGGTTACGACCTCGCCTTCCAGTTCGATCCAGTCGACTACAAGCTTGAGCGCAAACAGAGCCAGCGCGATCTCGTGCTGTTCCTACCTGACGAGATCCTGGTCGTCGACCATTATTCGACCAAGGCCTGGACCGACCGCTACGATTATTCCGGCGACGGTTTTTCAACCGAGGGGCTGCCGCGCGACGAAATTGCCGAACCGTTCAAGACCGCCGACCGCATCCCGCCGCGCGGCGACCATGAGCCGGGCGAATATGCCAATCTGGTGCGCAAGGCGATGGACAGTTTCAAGCGCGGCGACCTGTTCGAGGTCGTGCCCGGGCAGATGTTCTACGAACGCTGCGAGACGCAGCCTTCCGAAATCTCGCGCAAGCTGAAGTCGATCAACCCGTCGCCCTATTCCTTCTTCATCAATCTCGGCGAAAACGAGTATCTGATCGGCGCCTCGCCCGAAATGTTCGTGCGCGTCAATGGCCGCCGCGTCGAGACCTGCCCGATATCCGGCACCATCAAGCGCGGCGACGACGCCATTTCCGATAGCGAGCAGATTCTGAAGCTGCTCAACTCCAAGAAGGATGAATCCGAGCTGACAATGTGCTCGGACGTCGACCGCAACGACAAGTCCAGGGTCTGCGATCCGGGCTCGGTGCGCGTCATCGGCCGCCGCCAGATCGAGATGTATTCGCGCCTGATCCACACCGTCGATCACATCGAAGGGCGCCTGCGCGAAGGCATGGATGCCTTCGACGCCTTCCTGTCGCATGCCTGGGCGGTCACCGTCACCGGTGCGCCGAAACTGTGGGCGATGCGCTTCATCGAGCAGAACGAAAAGAGCCCGCGTGCCTGGTATGGCGGCGCCATCGGCATGGTCAATTTCAACGGCGACATGAACACCGGCCTGACGCTCCGCACCATCCGCATCAAGGACGGCATTGCCGAGGTGCGAGCCGGCGCCACATTGCTCTTCGACAGCATCCCCGAGGAAGAAGAAGCCGAAACCGAACTGAAGGCATCCGCCATGCTCTCCGCCATTCGCGACGCCAAATTGGGCAATGCCGCAGGCGCCGAACGCACCACCGCGCGCGTCGGCGACGGCGTCAACATCCTGCTCGTCGACCACGAAGACTCCTTTGTCCACACACTGGCCAACTATTTCCGCCAGACCGGTGCCAATGTCTCGACCGTGCGTTCGCCGGTGCCGGAAGAAGTCTTCGAACGGCTGAAGCCCGATCTCGTCGTGCTGTCGCCCGGACCGGGCACGCCGAAGGATTTCGACTGCGCCGCGACCATCAAGAACGCCCGCGCCCGCGACCTGCCGATCTTCGGTGTCTGCCTTGGCCTGCAGGCGCTGGCCGAGGCCTATGGCGGCGAACTCAGGCAGTTGCACGTGCCGATGCACGGCAAGCCGTCGCGCATCCGCGTCTCCAAGCCCGGAATCATCTTCTCCGGCCTGCCCAAGGAAGTGACCGTCGGCCGCTACCACTCGATCTTTGCCGATCCGGTGCGGCTGCCCGACGATTTCATCGTCACCGCCGAGACCGAGGATGGCATCATCATGGCCTTCGAACACCGCAAGGAGCCGATCGCCGCCGTCCAGTTCCATCCGGAATCGATCATGACGCTCGGCCACAATGCCGGCATGCGCATCATCGAAAACATCGTTGCGCATCTGCCGCGCAAGGCCAAGGAAAAGGCCGCTTAGAAACGATGGCGGCGACGGACAACATGGCGGCGATCGCAGCGAAGGCAGCGGCCAGGCAAAGGATCGCCAGCCTTGCCTTCTGGTCGATTGTCATCGCCTGCGTGGTGCTCGCGCTCAAGCTTGCCGCATGGTACGTCACCGGCTCCGTTGCGCTCTATTCGGATGCGCTGGAGTCGATCGTCAACGTCATAGCCTCGGCCGCCGCCTATTGGGCGGTCCTGGTCAGCTACAAGCCGGCCGACCAGGACCATCCGTTCGGCCACCACAAGGCCGAGTATTTTTCGGCGGTGCTGGAAGGCGTGCTGATCGTGCTCGCCGCGCTTTTGATCCTCAACGAGGTCTGGCGCTCCTGGCAGACGCCGACCCCGCTCGAACAACCCTGGGAGGGCCTGGCGATCAACGGCGTCGCCACCGTCATCAACGCCTTCTGGGCCTGGACGCTGATCCGCGCCGGGCGCAGCGCAAAATCACCGGCGCTGGTCGCCGACGGCCGGCACATCATGACCGACGTCATGACCTCGGTCGGCGTCTTCGGCGGCCTCGTCGGCGCTATCCTGACCGGTTGGCAGATCCTTGATCCGGCGCTTGCCGTCATCGTCGCGCTCAACATCCTGTGGCAGGGCTGGCACGTCATCGGCTCGTCGATGAACGGGCTGATGGACCGCGCAGTGGACACGACCGAACACATGCACATTCGCGACATCATCTCGGCCAATTGCAAGGGCGCGCTGGAGGTTCATGACCTCAAGACCCGCATCGCCGGCCGCGCCACCTTCATCGAGTTCCACCTGGTCGTCGACGCCGACATGACGGTCGGCGCCAGCCACGTCATTTGCGACCGCATCGAGGACGCGCTGAAGGCCGAAATCCCCTCGGTGCGCGTCACCATCCATGTCGAACCGGACGACGAGGCGAAGCTGCCGAAAGGCACGACGGCGGTGCCGTTCGCGTGAGGCGAGTTACCACGTTTCGATAGTGAGATCTTTGATCCGCTCGAATTCCCGGATATTGCGGGTTATCAGCGTGAGGTCCCGAGCACGTGCCTGCCCGCCAATCAGCGCATCGTAGGGACCAATCGGGGTTCCCAGTGCCGCAAGCCCAGCACGAATCTCACCGGCATGTCTCGCGTCGTCTCGGTCGAATTCAAGTACCGGGAACTGCAAAGCTTCGATGCGCGCCAGATTTTGGACCTTTCGCTGGCTCTTTTCAGCGCCGTAGTACAGCTCATGCAAAACGACCGCCGAGAGAGCAAAGTCTTGTGGTGCATGCCGTTTGAGCAAAGCCAGCAGACCCTCGTCGCCCGAGATGATCGCTATGACGGCATTGGTGTCGAGCAGGTAGGTCACTTAAAGAGGTCATCCAAAGCAGGTCGATCCTGACCATCCTGACGCTCCAGCGCTCCCTGGGCGAAATCGTCGTCAACCGGTCCGATGACCTGGTCGAGCCATGCCCAATCCCGCGCAAGCGGCTCCAAGATGACAGTTTGCCCATGACGACGGATCGAAACCTCGTCTGCCTCGAACCGAAACTCCTTAGGCAAGCGCACAGCCTGTGACCGGCCTGACCAGAACACCTTTGCCTTGTCCATGTGCTATCCTCAAATGAGATATAGCAAAGATATATATACCATGGTAGCGTCATAGACAAGATCGAACTCAACGAGTGCAGGCCGACTGCGGCATAGCCTCCAACCGGTAGACCTTGTCATCGGACTTGGTCTTGCCATCCGCCGAGCACAGATCGACAATCGCCAGGCTGCTATTGGGGTTGGCCAGCATGAGGGTGCCGTTGGCGCCGCGCTTGAGGAAGATTTCCTTTTGCGCGATATCGCAGGAAAAATTGCTCATCTTCGAACTGGCCGCGCAGCGCCATTGATCCGCTTCACCCTGGCAGGAATAGGTCTGCGTGACCTTCGTCCCGTTCTTCCTGGTGGTCACCGAAACGGCGACATCGGAGCCGTCGGGCCAGTTGGCGACATCGCCTGAGGCAAAGGAGGCGAGTTCGACCGGCCCGCGGAAGACCCGGATCGACTGCGTCACCTGGTCGGGATGCGAGGAGAGATGCGCGGCATCGTAGTCTCGCCCGAAGCAGAAGGGTTGGTCCGGCTTCAGTCGCTCGCGCAAGGGAGCTCCAAGCGCCGGATCGATCGGGTCGATCTTGGCGAATTCAGCCTGGCAGGTTGCGGCCGGCATCGGGTCGAGACGGAAATTATCGTCCTCCGAGCCCAGCGCCTGCCGGTCATATTCGGCTTCGCCCAGTTCGTCCTCCGATCCGGCGTCGAGATAGAGATCGGACGAGACATCGGTGAGGATCAGGCGGCCTTTGTTATCGAGCTTCAGCGACGCCATGGTGCGGTCGCAGTCCATGCCGCAGCGGATCGGACCTGACTTGCCGTCCTCGGACTCGTGATTGCACCAGCCGCCGGCCCATTGCGGCGCCTTGGCGCCGCGCACCATGGTGGTGAGAAAACCGTTGTAGGAGGTGTCGGCGTTTGCCATCGGCTCCTCGTTCGGATGGCTCACCGGATCATGGCCATAGAGGAAGAAGATCCGCGCCACCTTCTGCTTTGGATGCGCCTTGAGGTGCGCCGCATCATAAACGCGGCCGAAACACGCATCGACGCCATTCGGGCTGAGTTCGGGTAATTTAAGCACATCGTCGGCCGCGGCCGAACCCGCAAGCGCGCCGAGCAGCACGGCGCCAAATCCAGCGCTGGCAACAACCTTCCACTTCCTGAACGCCATGTGACCCCCTCCTCGCATCGACAGGACGTAACGTGAATTTATGCTAGTATCATGGCCGCAGCCACGCAATTTGCGGGGAGCGCCAAGCCGAGAGGATGCCATGCGTCGACGCGACATGTTCCGGGCCAGCCTTGCCGGTGCCGCCGGCCTGTTCGGGCTGAGCCGGGCCGCCGCCGCTGAAGACAGACCGAAGGTCGCCTATCACCTCAGCGACCTCGATAAGGTCAATTTCGTGCTCGGCAACATCAAGAACCACTATGAAGGCACCGGCGGCAATGTCGACATCGTGTTGGTCGTGCATGGTCCGGCCCTCGCCGGCTTCAAGTCGAAAGGCATATCGGCGGCGATCTCGGGACGCTTTGCCGGCCTTGTCCAGCAGGGCCTTGAGCCGCATGCCTGCGGCAACACCATGCAAGGCATGGAGATCACGCTTGCCGACCTGCTCGAGGGCTTCCACGCCGCCGACAAGGGCGGCGTCGTCAAGCTCGCCGAACTGCAGCGCCAGGGCTACGCCTATCTCCGGCCCTGAGCCGCCACGGGCTTGAACGTGAAGGCCATGAGAGCCTACGAAGGGTGGCCAAACAGCCCGAAGGAAAGTGCTCATGACCGCGACCACCCTCGTCATCCCCGATCTTGCCGGCAAGGCGGTGCTGGTCACCGGCGCTTCGACTGGCATCGGTGCCGCCCTTGCACTGGCCTACGCCGGCCAGAAATGCCGGGTCGCCCTGCACTACAATTCGAGCCGCGAAGCGGCCGAAACGCTGGCCAAGACCATCCGCGACGGCGGCGGTGAGGTGTTCCTGACACAGGGCGACTTCTCACAGGCAGCCGATGTCGAGCGGGTAGTCGAGGAGAGCGCCGAAACATTCGGGCGGCTCGACGGGCTGGTCAACAATGCCGGCGGCATGCTCGGCCGCGTGCCCTATGCGGAGCAGACCGAGGCGCACTACGACGCGGTGATGGACCTCAACGCCCGCTCGGTGCTGACGGCCTCGCGCAAGGCGATGCCATGGCTGAAGAAGCAGGGCGGCTTCATCGTCAACACCTCGTCGATCGCGGCGCGCAATGGCGCTGGCGGCGGCGCCGGGCTGTACGGTTCGGCCAAGGCCTTTGTCTCCAATGTGACGCGCGGCATGGCCAAGGAACTGATCGGCTTCGGCATCCGCGTCAACGCGGTGGCGCCGGGCACCATCGCGACACCCTTCCATGAGCGCTATTCCACCGACGAGCAGATGAAGGGCATGGTCGCCACCATTCCTCAAGGGCGTGCCGGCACGGCCGAAGACTGCGTCGGCGCCTATCTCTTCCTGTCCTCCGATCTCCTGAGTGGTTACATCACCGGCCAGGTGATCGAGGTGAACGGTGGCCAGTTGATGCCGTGAGCCGGCAATTGCATACTGCGTCTCGCAACCATGCATGTCGTGCGCACGTTTGCTGAGGTTGGAAGAAAGGGGAGAGGCAATGTACGGATTGATCGGAAAGATGCGGGCGGCGCGCGGCCAGCGCGACGCGATCATGGATGTGCTGCTCGCCTCGACCGGCGCCATGCCGGGTTGCCTGAGTTATGTCATCGCCCGCGACCCGGCCGATGCCGACGCGATCTGGGTGACCGAAGTGTGGACCGACGCCGCAAGCCACAAGGCTTCGCTGCAGCTGCCGGAGGTCCAGGCAGCGATCGCCAAGGCCCGGCCGATCATCGCCGGCTTCGAATTCCAGGTCGAGACCCATCCGGCCGGCGGTTTCGGCCTGCCCGCCATCAAGAACGAGTGACATCCCAACGCGGGGTCGGGGTCGTGAATTTCGTCCGAGACAGCGTTCGCATTTTTCTCTTCCAGGTCTAAGACCCAAACATGGACTCTTCGCCAGACCAACCGGCCGTCGAACGCATGGCGCGCATGCGTCCGGTTCGGCAGTGGGTGGTGCTGCTGATCGTCTCGCTGCTATTCGCCGGCGCGCTGGAATACGCCGCACTGCCGGCGGCGCTGCTGATCGGCCCGATGCTGGCGGCGATCCTTGCCGGCACCAATGGCGCCACGGTGCGCGTGCCGCGGCCGCTGTTCGCCGCCGCCCAGGCCTTGGTCGGCTGTCTGGTCGCGGCGTCGATCTCCACCGACATTTTTTCGGTGTTCTACAAGGAATGGCCGCTGGTCCTTGTCGTGGTGCTGGCGACCCTTGCGGCGTCCAGCCTGCTTGGCTGGTTGATCAGCCGCTGGCGCATCCTGCCCGGCACCACCGCGGTCTGGGGCTCGTCGCCGGGTGCTGCCACTGCCATGGTGCTGATGGCCGGTGCCTTCGGCGCCGATCAGCGCCTCGTCGCCTTCATGCAGTATCTGCGCGTCATCTTCGTCTCGATGACGGCGGCGCTCGTCGCCAAGATGTGGGTCGACACGTCGGGCATCGAGGTACCAGCCATCGTCTGGTTCCCGCCGATCGAACCGGCAGCCTTTGCCGCCACGCTCGGCGTGGCGCTGGTCGGCGGCCTGCTTGGCCGGTTGTGCCGGCTGCCGTCACCCTTCTTCCTCGGCACTTTCATCTTTGGCACCATAGTCCATCTCGGCTTCGGCGCGGCGATGCAATTGCCGCCATGGCTGCTGGCGCTCTCCTATGCGATGGTCGGCTGGTCGATAGGGCTGAACTTTACCCGGGCGATCCTGCGCCATGCGACACGGGCGCTGCCGCAGATCGTCGGCTCTATCGTCGTGCTGATCGCCTTTTGCGGCGGGCTAGCCTGGCTGATCAGCCACGTCCTTGGTATCGATCCGCTGACCGCCTATCTCGCGACCAGCCCCGGCGGCATGGACAGCGTCGCCATCATTGCCGCCGCCGCGCAGAACGTCGACATATCCTTCGTCATGGCCTTGCAGTCGGCCCGCTTCCTGGTCGTGCTCATCGCCGGGCCGAGCATAGCGCGGCTGGTGGCGAGAGCCGTCAGGGACTGAGATTCAAATATGCAGGGAAGAGGAAAAGTGCCCATGAACCGTCGTGTGAATGCCGTCGATCTCTCAGGCCGGGTCGCCGTGGTGACCGGCGGCGCGCAAGGCATCGGCCTTGCCGTCGCCCGGCGACTGCTGTCATCGGGTGCCAGCGTCGCCCTCTGGGATGTGGACGAGACCGCCATGGCGAAGGCCGTTTCCGAACTCGCCCCGCTCGGCCGGGTCGAGGGTTTGCTGTGCGATCAATCGCTGATGGAGGCCGTCGACAGCGCCGCGACCGAAACCGAGCGCTCGCTTGGTCCGGTCGATCTGCTGGTAAACAATGCCGGCATCGCCGGACCGGCAGCGACGGTGGCGGATTATGATCCTGCCGCCTGGCGCCAGATAATCGACATCGACCTCAACGGCGTCTTCTACTGCTGCAAGCGCCTGGTGCCCGGCATGATCGCGCGCAGCTACGGCCGCATCGTCAACATCGCCTCGGTCGCAGGCAAGGAAGGCAATCCGAATGCCGCCGCCTATTCCGCCGCCAAGGCCGGCGTGCTCGCGCTGACAAAATCGCTCGGTAAGGAGTTGGCCGGCCACGACATCGCCGTCAATGCGCTGACCCCATCGCCCGCCCGCACCCGCATCCTCGAACAGCTCACTGAGGCCCAGGTCGCCTACATGCTGGGCAAGGTGCCGCGAGGCCGGTTCGTCGAAGTCGAAGAGGCGGCTGCGATGATCGCCTTCATGCTATCGGACGAAAATTCCTTCACCACCGGCGCAACGTTCGATCTCTCCGGCGGCCGCGCCACCTACTGAGAAGCGTCGCTGTTCCTTGCTGTCGCCGTCGCTGTCGGCGCCGCGAAGGACTAGATCATGATGAGATTTCGTTGAAATTTCATCATGATCTAACCCTTTGTTGGAGCATGATCTTTTCCAAAAACCGGTACCCACTTTTTGGGATCATGCTCTAAGAGCCGCCCAGCGTCGCGGCAAGCCGGTCGGGAAGGAAATCGACGAAGGCGCGAACCTTCGGCGACAAATGACGATTGGACGGCCACAGCAACCGGAACTGGCCGCGGCCGTCGACATGGTCGTCCAGCACCGTGCGCAGCAGGCCGTCACGCAGCGCCTCGCGGACCAGGAAATCGGGCATCGAGCTGATGCCGAGCCCGGCCATCGTGGCGCCCTTCAGCGCCTCCGTGTTGTTGCAGGTCAGCATCGAGCGGACCTGCGGCTCGGCGCTGCCGCCGATGAACGGCCAGCCTTGCAGCTTGCCGCTGTTGGGAAAGCGGAAGCGGATGCCGTAATGGTTCACGAGATCGTCCGGACCGCTCGGGTTGCCGTGCTGCTCGATATAGGAGGGTGCCGCACACAACAGCAGCCGGAAGGGTGCAAGCGGCCGCGCCACCAGGCGCGAATCCGGCAGGTCGCCGCTGCGGATCGCGATGTCGACGCCTTCGTCGATGAGGTCGACGATGCGGTCGTTGAAGTCGATGTCGAGTTCGATTTCGGGATAGCGCGCCATGAACTCCGACAGCACCGGGAACAGCAAATGATAGGTCACGATCGGCGTCGAAACGCGCAGCCGCCCATGCGGTGTTTCGCGGCTCCGCGACAGCATCGCCTCGGCATCGTCGATGTCGTCGAGGATGCGCCGCACCCGCTCGTTGAACAGCTTGCCCTCTTCGGTCAGGCCGATGCGGCGCGTGCTGCGCTGAAGCAACCTTACGCCGAGATCCCGCTCGAGCCTGGCGACGCTCTTGCCGACGGCCGATGCCGAGATGCCGAGCGTGCGGCCCGCAGCGATGAAGCTGCCGAACTCAGCCGTGCGGGCAAAGGCCAGGAGCCCATTGAGGCGTTCCATCGCATCTCTCCATTCGAGCGTTTCAGTCCGATATATCTGGAGATTTAACACTATTTTTCTCGAAGTGTGGCGGGCCTATCTTCCCGTTACGACCGGCGCAGCAAGCTTGCGGCAGGCCGGCGGATCCTGGTTCAGATAGGAAATCCATGACCTCGAAGACCACAAACGGCGCGGTCGCGCCATGGCTTGTCCTGTTGTCGGTATGCCTTGCCGCCATGACAATGCCCTTGACCTTCACCGGCCCGGCCGTCGCGCTTTCCCGCATTGCGGCCGACCTCGGCGGCAGCCCGATCGCGCTCAACTGGGTGACCAACGCCTTCATGCTGACCTTCGCCGCCACCTTGATGGCATCAGGCGCGCTGGCCGACAATCATGGCCGCAAGCGGCTCTTCCTTGTTGGCCTCGCCACCTATGTGCTGGCATCGCTGGGATCGATGTTTGCCCCTGATATCGTCTGGTTCGATGTGCTCAGGGCTGCGCAAGGGCTCGGCAGTGCCGCCGCCTTTGCCGGCGGCGCCTCCGCTCTTGCCCAGGAATTCGATGGGCCATTGCGGCTGCGCGCCTTCTCCTTCCTCGGCACCAGTTTCGGCATCGGCCTCGCTTTTGGGCCGATCGCGTCGGGCCTGCTCATAGATGCTTTCGGCTGGCGATCGATCTTCGTCTTGGTGCCAGTGCTCGCGATTGCAGCCGCTTTGCTCGGCCTGCGCACCATCAGGGAATCGCGCGATCCGGATGCGACCGGCCTCGACTGGGCGGGAGCCGGCACCTTTACGATCGCGCTGGCATCGCTGACCTACGGGGTGCTGCAAGCGCCGCAGAGCGGCTGGACCGATCCCCTGGTGATCGCGCTTCTCGTGGCGGCCGCCCTTTGCTTTGCCGCTTTCGTCGTCGTCGAGCGGCGCGTGCGCCGGCCGATGCTCGATCTCTCGCTGTTCCGCTTTCCCCGCTTCGTCGGCGTCCAGTTCCTGGCGGCCGCTCCCGCCTATGGCTTCGTCGTCCTGCTGGTGCTGTTGCCGATCCGCTTCATCGGCATCGAGGGGATGAGCGAGATCAAGGCGGGGCAGTTGATGATCTGCCTGTCGGGACCGCTGTTGATCCTGCCACTGCTCGCCGGCCAGGTAGCGCGCTGGATCGCTCCGGCAACGATCTGCGGTGTCGGCCTGCTTGTGGCCGCCGGCGGCCTTGTCTGGCTGAGCCTGACACCGCCTGTCGTCGCAGCGCTGGTGGCGCCGCTGATCCTCATCGGCATCGGCATCGCCCTGCCCTGGGGGCTGATGGACGGACTTGCCGTCGGCGTCGTGCCGAAAGAGCGTGCCGGCATGGCGGTCGGCATCTTCAACACCACCCGCGTCGCTTGCGAAGGCGTGGCGCTGGCGATCGTCATGGCAGTCCTGTCGGGTTTCACGGCAGCCCAACTGGCGGCTCAGGGAACGGCATCTTCCCTGGATGCAACCGCCGCCGCGCAGCTGCTGGTGACCGGCAACATCGGCGAAGCGGCAGCCCACTTGCCGGGTGCCGGAGCCACGGTCCTGGTCCAGGCCTATGAGACCGCGTTCGACAGGCTGCTGATCGTGCTGGCGGCAATCACCATCGTCACCGCTCTTGTCGTCTTTCTCGGCTTGCGCCGTGGATCGGCGGTGGAACACGAGACCATTGCTCTGCCGGTTTGCCAGGAAGGGTAGCTGAGCCGTGTCAGGAGATGGCGAGGCTCGCTATGCGGTGGCCGTCCAGCACGAAGGTCATGTCACCCTCGCCGTTGAAGCCATTGCCTTTCACGGCGATGCGGACGCGATAGCTGCCCTCGACCTCGGCGATGCGGACAATGCGAAGATTGGACTTCACGCCGATATTGTCCGACTGGTTCCAGCGCGCGATCTGCTGGCGGCCTTGGAAGGACCGCCCCCAGTCGGTCAGGGACGCGTCGGCTGTGAACGTGTCGAGAACGGCTTCGCTATCACCCGCATTGGTGGCCTCGATAAAGCGGCGGATAGGTTCGGGTGTGGCCATCAATCGAGCCGGTGCATCAGATCGTCATCCAGCCAGCGGCCGAAGAAATAGACCAGCTGCTTGTGCCACCATGGCCAGTCATGACTGACATCGCCGCCCCAATAGTCGACCCAGGCGGGAATGGATTTGTCGCGCAGGATCTGTTCCAGCCTGCGCGTCTCGACCAGCATCCGCTCTTCCCAGGCGCCCTGCCCGCAGCAGAAGATCATCCTCAGCGACTTCAGCCGGGCAAGCAGTTTTGGGTCTACGATGCCGGGCAGATAGTCGAGCGGCGAATTGTAGAAAATGTCGCCTTCCAGCACCTTGCCGAAGAAGTCGCCCGCCGAATAGACGCCCGACAGCGCGATGACGCCGCTGGCGAGTTCGGGAAAGCGAAAGACGAAGTTCGAGGAATGATAACCGCCCATCGAACAGCCGGTGAACAGCGGCTTTAATTTGCGCCCGCCATTGGCTTGCTCGGCGGTCGCCAGAAACTCCGGCAGCGCCTCCTCGCGCACATATCGGAAATAAGCCTCGTGGCGACCGATACGGTGGGCGGCGCCGGCATGCTTGTTGAAGAACGATTCCGAATCGACGCCGTCGACCGCAAACAGCTGGATGCGGCCGGTATTGATGAATTCGGCCAGCGCTCCAACCCCGCCGGAATCCTCGAACTGGTAGAACCGCCCCTGCGACGTCGGGAACACCACCACCGGCCGGCCGGCATGGCCGTAGCGCTTGTATTCCATGTCGCGGCCGAGATTGCCGGAGAAACCCTTGTGATAAGAGATGTCCATCGCGTCTAAGCCTTTTCCGCGTGGATGTAGGCGACAGCCGCGCGCAGTGCTGCTTCGTCCTTCGAGCGCATCTGGTAGGCGTAATTTCCCATGGCGCGGCTGAAAACCTTTTCTATCGGCTGATGATGGACGATCTTGTCGCGATGCGCGGCTAGCACGTCCTCATGGCTGTGCAAATAGTGGAGGTGCTGCTTGCGGCTGGCATAAGCGGTGAAATACTTGCCCTCATAAGGACCACCGGTGGCATCCTTCACCACCATGTCCGCCCAGGCCGCGTAGACGTCGATGTCGAACGTGTAGTTGATCGCATCGGTCATCCAGGCGCCGGGCGGCCGCATGTTGACCTCAAGCGCGATGACGCGGTCGTCCTTGGTTTCGAACAGCTCGATGTGGAAGAAGCGCTCGCGCACGTCGAACGCCTTGAGGATTTTGCGGCCGGCCTCTTCGATCGCCGGTCGGACCTTGGGAAAGCAGGTGTAGCTCATGTGGCGATCCTTGTTGACCACTTCCATGATGCTCTGGTCGTAGCGGTGGCTGGCCGCCAGCACCACCTCGCCGTCACGGTTGACCAGCCCATCGAAGGTCACCACCAGCCCCTCGATGAATTGCTCCATGACGAAGGTCACGTCCTCGGGCTTGTCTCTGAAGAACTGGTCGAGTTCCCTGGCGTTGGAAATCTTGAAGGTGTTCGAGGCGCCGGAACCGGAATCGGGCTTCACCACCACGGGATAGCCGACGCGGCGGATGAAGGTCATGGCACCGGCCCGGTCGGAGCATTTGCGCTGGGCGATGGTGTCGACGCCGCTCTTGCGAAAGAATGCACGCATGCGGCTCTTGCGCTTCAAATTCTTCACGAAATCGAGCTTGGTGCCGTAGATGTTGAAGTCGGTGCGGATATTGGCCTCCAGCTCCAGCCAATGTTCGTTGAGGGACTCGAAGCGCTCGATCCGGCCCCATTTGTGGATGAAATGACCCATCGCCCGGAACACCGGGTCGTAGTCCTCCATGTCGGCGATGCGGTAATATTCCGACAGGGCCACCTTCAGCTTGCCGTCCAGCGCCTCATAAGGAGCATCGCCAATGCCCAGCACCGTGGCGCCGGCCTTCTTCAGCCGGTCGCAGAAATCGGCGCCGTTGGCGGGAAAATGCGGCGAGAAGAAAACAAAATTCACGGATGACCCCTCCGACGGCGAAGCATTGCGGCCTCGGCTACACGCAAGTCTGGGGAAGAGTGCTCGCGAGTGGTGGAATGGCAGCCCACTTGCCTGTCCATGGCGGCTCCTGTATGAAACCCGCCATGAACACGCGCGTCTCCTCCGTCGCTTCCCGTCCGACTGGCTTTGCCGGCGAGACGGTGCGCGCGCTGGCATCGACCCTGCTTCTTCTCGGCCTTATCGGCGATCGCCGGGTTCGCTGAAGGAGCGCCCGGCGGTCGAACCGCCGCTTACGCGCACGCTCCTTGGCCAGTTCAGAAATTGGCAATTCACATCAACGAACGAAAATCTGATAAGGCGCTGCTCGCCTTGGAATCCGTCCGAAGACCGATCCGCGAGCCGCCGGGAGAACCAGACGATGAACGCACGAGAAGACATCCGCGCCGGCGAAGCCGAAAGCGTAAAGCGCGCGGCCGGCCGCATGCCGGGCGCGGCCCGAAAATACCAGCCCTATCCGACGGTCGGTCTCACCGACCGCACCTGGCCCAACAAGGTCATCGACAAGGCGCCGATCTGGTGCTCGGTCGATTTGCGCGACGGCAACCAGGCGCTGATCGATCCGATGGGTCACGAGCGCAAGGCGCGCATGTTCGCCCTGCTGCTCGACATGGGTTTTAAGGAGATCGAGATCGGTTTCCCCTCGGCCTCGCAGACCGATTTCGATTTCGCCCGCTGGTGCATCGAGGAAGGCAATGTGCCGGCCGATGTCTCGCTGCAGGTGCTGGTGCAGTGCCGTCCCGAACTGATCACCCGCACCTTCGAGGCGCTGAAGGGCGCCACCAACCCGATCGTGCATTTCTACAATTCGACCAGCGAGTTGCAGCGTCGCGTCGTCTTCGAGAAGGATGTCGGCGGTATCAAGCGCATCGCCACCGACGCGGCCAAGATGATCACCGACATGGCGGCCAAGGCCGGCGGCGGTTATCGCTTCGAATATTCGCCCGAAAGCTTTACCGGCACCGAGCTCGAAGTCGCGCTGGAGATATGCAACGCCGTCACCGAGATCGTGAAGCCGACAGCCGACAACAGACTGATCATCAACCTGCCGTCGACGGTCGAGATGTCGACGCCCAACATCTATGCCGACCGGATCGAATGGATGTGCCGCAACCTGGACGACCGCGAGAACCTGCTGATCTCGCTGCACCCCCACAACGATCGCGGCACCGGCATCGCCACCACCGAGCTCGGCCTGATGGCGGGTGCGGACCGCGTCGAAGGCACGCTGTTCGGCAATGGCGAGCGCACCGGAAATGTCGACATCGTGACGCTGGCGCTCAACATGTACACGCAAGGCGTCGATCCCCATCTGGATTGCTCCGACATCAACCGGATGAAGGACGTCTACGAATATTCCAACCAGCTGAAGATCTCCGAGCGCCATCCCTATGTCGGCGAACTCGTCTACACCGCCTTTTCCGGCTCGCACCAGGACGCCATCAACAAGGGCATGAAGGCCTTGAAGAAGGCCAACACGCCGGTCTGGGAAGTGCCCTATCTGCCGATCGATCCGGCCGATGTCGGACGCAGCTACGAGGCGATCATCCGCATCAACTCGCAGTCGGGCAAAGGCGGCATCGCCTATGTACTGCAGGCCGATTACGGCCTCAATCTGCCGCGCAACCTGCAGATCGAGTTCAGCCAGGAGATCCAGGCGATCACCGACGCCGAAGGCAAGGAAGTGCCGGCAAAACGCATCCATGACCGCTTTATTGAAACCTATGTCGACCAGCCCGGCGCACGGCTGAAGTTCCTCGACCATCACACCTATCCCGATACCGAGAAAAAGGGCCGGCGCGCGGTCGAGGCGGTGATCCTCGACAACGGCAAGGAGACGACAATCGCCGGCTCCGGCACCGGCCCGATCGACGGCTTCGTCGATGCGCTGTCGCGTCATGTTGGCGTCGACATGTCGGTGCTTGATTATTCCGAACATTCGCTCCAGCGCGGCTCGAACGCCTCGGCGATTTCCTATGTCGAGATGGAATATCCCGGCGGCAAGCTGTTCGGCGCCGGCATCAACACCAACATCGTCGCCGCCTCGCTGGAAGCCGTTGTTTCGGCCGCCAACCGGATAATCGGCCGCAAGGCCGGCTGATATTTTCCCGGGCGCCGAATGTCCGCGGCGCCCGGAAATCCCCCATTTGCCGAGGGAAGTTCCGGTCTTTTGTGTCAACCACCGGCAACTATCCGGTGTGTTACGCGATCGCATAACATAAGCATGCTTGTATGGAAGTGCAGGCTCTATATGATTGCGCCTCAACCTGTGCCGACTTCGAGAGGATCGACACTTGCAGCATGCCACGCCTGCCGCCCCCGCAGTGCGCGAGACACTGGAGCGACTGCTCGCCAGCGAAACGTTCGGACGTTCCGAGCGCGCGCGCAAGTTGCTGCGCTATCTTGTTGAGCGCGAGCAGGCCGGCGAAGCCGACAGGCTCAAGGGTTTCTCCATCGCCATGGACGTCTTCGGCAAGGACGGCGATTTCGATTCGTCGACCGACGCCGTTGTCCGGGTGCAGGCAGGCCGGCTGCGCGAACTTCTCCAGCATTATTTCGCCAATGAAGGCATAGCCGAACCGGTTCGCATTGCCATTCCGCGCGGCGGCTACGTGCCGTCCTATGAGCTCAACGCCATACGCCTGCCGGTTGGGCAGGAGCCGCTTGCGGCGGCGGTAGCCGCCTTGCCCGGATCGCCCGACCAGGCGGCTCTTGACGCCGTTCCCGCTGCCGCGACAGCTTCGGGGGTTACAGAACCTGGGCCTTCGCTGGCGCGCCATCTCCAGTTCTTCTGGGTCGCCATGACGCTGGTCATTCTCATGCTGGGCGTGCTCATCCTGCGCCAGGGCGGCGGCGCATTGCTTGCCAGCAGCGATCCTACCGCGGTGGTCGAGACCGCGGGCGTAACGAGCAGCATCGCATCGCCGTCGATGGAGGCCCTGCCCCTCGTCTACATCGCGGTGAAGGCCACCGGCCCCGAGGCCGGCCGCGTCGCCGCTTCGCTGCGCGCCGGCCTTGCCGGTTTCGACACCATCGACTTCATCGGCCGCGACGCCGATGGCAAGCGCGATCCGAGCACCGACCCGACCAGCTTCGTTTTCGATGTCCTGCCGGGACCAATGGCAGGTGACGTGACGCTCGAACTGCAGAGCGTGGCGACGGGCCGCGTGCTTTTGTCCCGCAGTCTGACGGCCGCCGACAGCGCACCTGGCACCGTCGAGGATCGTATCGCCGCCATCCTCAGCTCGACCATTCCCGCCTCCGGCCCGCTCTACAGCTACATCGAACAGAACGGCATCCAGACCGGGCTGACGAGCTGCCTGATCCTCAACGACAGATACTATCTCGACCAGAGCACCAGGACGCACGAGGCCGCCTATCGCTGCCTGGACAACCTCGCCGGCCAGGGTGCGAAATCGTCGTTGGTCTATTCGGAACTGGCCTCCCTGACCCTTGAGGCCGCCACCGATCATTACGCCTATCCGCCTGGCGCGACGGTGGAACAGGCAATGTCTTTCGCCCATCGCGCCATCCAGATGGGACCGACCAGCCCCTATGCGCACCGCGCCTATGGCTACCTCAATTCGCGCCTCGGCAACACCGAGGAATCGATCCGCTGGATGCGCAAGGCCTATGAGCTCAACCCCTACGACCTCGGCATGGCTGCCGCTTACGGCTATGGCCTGATCTTTGCCGGCAAATATGCCGAGGGAACACCCATCCTGACCCATGCCGTCGAGACGTTCAGCGGCCATCCGACATGGTGGGATTTTGGGCTTTTCGCCGGGCAATTCATGCTGGGCGACATGAACAAGGCCGCGATAGCCAGCGAGTCGCTGCGCACTACGGCGATGAAATCGCATTATCTGGCGGCGCGGCTGATCGGCGCCAAGGCTGCCGGCCGCGAACAGCTGGCAGCCAAGCTTCTGGATGAGCTGACCACCAAATTCCCGAAATTCGCCGCCGATCCGCGCGCGGCCTTCGCCGAGCGCAAATATCCCGCCGATCTGACCGACCGGCTGGTTGAGGCGCTGCGCGCCGCGGGCCTCGGCAACGCCAGCTAGTCTTTCCGGATCGCGAAAACTTTACTGGCCATCGGTCTGGACTGGGAGCAATCCAGCCTCGATTCGAATTTCCTCTCCAGTCTTGCAATAATCGCACATTTTCATGGTCTCATCCCTCTATGTTGCCGAGCGGGGCGCCGGGCCGAAGACGGTCGTCCTGCTGCATGGCTTCGGTGGTTGCCATGATATCTGGCGCGAGGTGACCGCGTCGCTAGGGCCCGATGTCAGGACCTTGGCCTACGATCTTCCGGGACACGGACTGTCTCTCGTATTTCCTGGCAGCGGCCCGGCCAGAACAGCGGCGCGAGCGGTTCTCGCCGATATCGCCGCACGCGGGATAGCAAGGGTGCATGTCGCCGGTCATTCGATGGGCGGCGCGGTCGCCTCCCTGATGGCGCTTGCCGAGCCTGAAAGGATAGGCTCGCTGACGCTTCTGGCGCCGGGCGGTGTTGGCCCCGAGATCAACGGACCGCTGTTGCGCCGCTACGCCGCGGCCGCCGACAGACGGGAAATCCGCGCCTGCCTTGCCGCCATGTCGGGACCGCGAAGCCCGCCGCCCGAACGCATCGTTGGCGTCCTGGCGGACGTACGCCGTCGCCCCGGCCAGTTGCGCAAGCTGATTGAGATATCGGCCGTCATGACCAGGAACGAGCGGCAGGGGGTCATACCCCGCGAACAGCTGGACACGCTCGACATGCCGGTGATGGTGGTTTGGGGAACGGACGATCCGGTGCTGCCCTTTACCCAGGCTGATTGTCTGCCGGCGCATTTTCATATTCATCACGTGCTCGATGCCGGCCATATGCTGGTCGAGGAAGTGCCTGATGTGGTCGCCCAGGCCGTGCGCCGAAACATGGCACGCCGCGGCAGGCGCCTGCGTCCGACATTCGAGGCCGCGGCGAGCTAACTTACTTGCGCCCCGCACCTCGCCAGTGCATTTTGCCGCCGCCTGTGTTAACTCGCAATTAACCATATCAGCGAGGCGACGCCGATGAAGGACACTGGCGAAAACATCACCCCCATCGACACCTCCCGCAAACTGTCCGACGCCGTTCGCGATGTGAAAAATGCCTTCGCCGATCGCGACGATGTCGTGGTCGACATGCGCGAGGCGCACCGGATGCGGCTTGATCTGCTCGCCGCTGAGCTCGCCCCGGTCTTTGCCGACGTGCCCGCCGACATGGACAATTTCGACTTCGTCATCTCCTCCGGCCTGCAGCCCCGCCTGTGGATCGACGCCGTCAGCCATGTCGCCATGGGGCGCGACCGCCGCACCTACCGCTTTCTCAGGGATACCCGCATCGGCCGCGTCGTGCTCGCCGAATCGACCGATATGAAACCGGTCGCCGATCAGGTCACGCGCTATGTGGCGGAGCGCATCGTCGAGCGCCAGCGCATGATGGAGGGCGGTGTCGAGCCGGCCGTCGCCGACCTGAAACGCGCCGCCGTGCCGGAAGCTGAGCCGCCCTTGCAGGCAGCCGTGCCCCGCAAGGGCTGGTCGACGTTCCTTTCCGGTCTCGGCTTGGTCGCCGCCGGCGCGCTTGTTGGCCTGGCGGTGGCGGCCGCGCTGTTTTGGGATCGCCTGATGGCGATGAAGATCAGCTTCTGATCAACGATCTGAAGGCCTCGGTGTCTGCGCGCCGAGTTCAATGACCTGCAGGTCCGATGGCGGCAAGGCCGGCCCGGTCAGGCCGCGCCGCGTCAGGCGAATCAGCCAATTGCCCTTCTCCCCGTCAATATCGAGCAGATTGTACTGTGCCGCCGGGTTCTTGCTGCCTGGCGACTGCCCGGCGGCGGCGACGCCGACGACCGGAATCCTGGCGCCGCGCCCGCCGATGAAGAACAGCGACGGCAGATGCGAATGGCCGTGCAGCACGAGTTCGGCGCCATGCCTATGAACGGTCTTGTGGAAGCGGGAGATGCCGAACAGGCGCTTTTGCTGGGCGACGGCGCCGCGCACCGGCGGATGATGGATCATGATCACCCGCAACAGGCCGCGTTTGTTCGTTGCGTCGAGCACTGTCGCCAGCCTTTGCGCCTGACCTTCGAGGAAGAAGCCGTTGGCCATGAACGGCGCCGTGGCGCGCGCCGTCGAAACGCCGATCAGCGCGACATTGCCGCGTACGCGCAGATAGGGAAAAGCGTTGCGGTCGATCGGCGCAGTCACGCCGTCGCCGCTCATCCACGCCGCCCAGGAGCGGCAGACCTTGTCGAAGGCGCCCGGCACATAGGCGTCGTGGTTGCCCGGCACCACCGAGACATCCTCCGGCGAACCCAGCGTCTCAAGCCAGTGCTTGGCCATCTCGATCTCGCCGTCGAGCGCCAGATTGACCAGATCGCCGGTAACGGTGAGGTGGTCGGGTGTGCTCGCCTTCATGTCGGCGACGATGGTGTCGATGACGGCATCGTGCATATGGCGGCGGCGGTTGCGCTGCCAGTTGACGTAGCCGACGACGCGCTTGGACGCGAGTTCGCGATAGGTTACACCGGGAAGCGGCCCCAGATGGACATCGGAAATATGCGCGAGCCTGAACATCCTTCCTTCATAGGCGACGCGCTCCCCGCTTTCCACTCACTGTTTCCTGCCCATCCACGGTTTCGCTAGTCATGGCTATATCGGACCCGGAGCAGGCGTTTCGCCAGACCGGCTGGGCAGGCCTCAGGGCAAGGCTGTTCCATCTCTATTTCCTGCTGCGGCGGCCGATGACGCTGGGCGTGCGCGGCCTGATCCACGATCGCGCCTCGAACACCGTCTTCCTCATCCGCCACACCTATGTCCCCGGCTGGCAATTGCCGGGCGGCGGCGTCGAGGTCGGCGAAACGCTTGGCGAAGCGCTGGCGCGGGAACTGGCCGAGGAAGGCAATATCGCGCTCACCGCCCCGCCGGTGCTGAAGTCGATGCATTTCAACCGCCGCTCCAGCCGCCGCGACCATGTCGGCCTCTATCTCATCGAAACCTTCAACCAGACCGCGCCGAAACTGCCGGACCACGAGATCGCCGAAGCAGGCTTCTTTCCGCTCGACCGCTTGCCGCATGGCACGACGCCGGCGACGCTGCGGCGGCTTGCCGAGGTTTTTGAAGGCCAGCCGGTATCGCCGTACTGGTAGGCTGTCAATCCGATGCTCACGCCGCCTGCCTGAACCGCGCCCGGTCGTGCGGCGCGCCATAGTCGAGCCCAGGCCCGACCGGCACGATGCGCGTCGGGTTGATGCTCTCGTGGCTGCCGTAATAGTGCATTTTGATGTGGTGCAGGTTCACCGTGCCGGCGATACCAGGCACCTGGTAGAGGTCGCGCAGATAGTTCGAAAGGTTCGGATAGTCGGCGATGCGGCGCAGATTGCATTTGAAATGGCCGACATAGACCGGGTCGAAACGCACCAGCGTGGTGAACAGCCGCCAGTCGGCCTCGGTGATATGCTCGCCAGTGAGATAGCGCTGTTTTGACAGTCGGCCCTCCAGCGTGTCGAGCGCCGCGAACAGCTCGCCGAACGCCTCTTCATAGGCCGCTTGCGTGGTGGCAAAGCCGGCGCGGTAGACGCCGTTGTTGACGGCTGGAAAGACCAGCGCATTGACTTTGTCGATCTCGCCGCGCAGGCCTGGCGGATAGAAATCGAGAGCGGCATCGCCCCACTCGTCGAAGGCCGAATTGAGCATGCGGATGATTTCGGCGGATTCGTTGGAGACGATGGTCTGTTCCTTCTTGTCCCACAGCACCGGCACCGAAACCCGGCCCGAATAGGCTGGATCGGCCTTGGTGTAGATTTGGTGCAGGAAGTCGAGGCCGTAGAGCGTGTCGCCGGTGGCGCCATCCTCGGCCAAAAACGTCCAGCCCTCAGCACCGAGGAAATGATGCACGACCGAAACCGGGATGATGTCTTCGAGCTTCTTCAGCGCGCGAAAGATCAGCGTGCGGTGCGCCCACGGACAGGCGAGCGAGACATAAAGATGGTAGCGTCCGGGCTCGGCCTTGAAGCCGCGCGTACGACCTTGCGCCGGCGCGCCGTCGCGCGTGATCCAGTCACGCCACTGCGTCTCGGTGCGGATGAACCTGCCGCTGCTATCGACATTGGCCGGACGGTCCTGCCATTTGCCTTCGACCAGCAATCCCATACGAAATCTCCTTGCGTGCCTTGGCCAATCTAGTCGCAAGGCGGCAATGCCGAAGCCGTCATCTGCTGAACAGAGCGTCACTCGTATGAAACGCCGGATGAAAACAGCCGATTGCAGCCGCCGGAAATTGATGCTAGCGGACACTCCGCATGTTCGATCTTGGCTTGATCCGGTTTGACCGACGACGAAAGGGCGCCCGCGCTTAGAAAGCGCTGACTGGCGAACGCTGCCGCTTGCAGCAACCTTTCCTCTTTATCGGACCGCGAAGACCATGAGCCTTGCCGACGTGAAATACCTGCCGGAAACTCCGGCGCATGATCCCGAAATCGAAGCCATCAACGACGAAGCCTTTGGCCCCGGCCGTTTCGTGCTGGCCGCCTACAAGATTCGCGAGACCGGCGGCCACGAGCGCTCGCTATCCTTTGTCGCCATGAATGGCGACATCGTCGTTGCTTCGGTGCGCATGACCCGCATCGCCGCCGGCGCCGGACGCGCGCTGATGCTCGGGCCGCTTGCCGTGCGGCCCGCCTTCAAAAATCTCGGCATCGGCCGCCGGCTCGTGGCGATATCGCTGGAGGCGGCCGCCAAGGCCGGCGCGCCGGCGGTGATCCTTGTCGGCGACGAACCTTATTACGGCCCGCTCGGCTTCAGAAAGATCCCCCGCGGCCAGATCTCCATGCCGCGCCCGGTCGACCTCGACCGGCTGCTGTCGCACGAGATCGTGCCCGGTGCCGTGGCGCGGCTCTCCGGCGAGGTCGGCCATGCCAACCTGGCCAGGATCGCCGAGCAGGCACCAGTGATGGCCTGAGCTCCAGGATCGGTCGCGGCAGCGGCCGCGATGGATCCCCATTGGTCAGGTTGCACCATGGCGGCGACCTCCGTAGCATGACCCGGAGCAGCACGGAGCACGCAGCATGAACCCGAACGGCCAGATTGCGATCGTAACCGGCGGCGGCTCTGGCCTCGGCGAGGCAACCGCCCGCGCGCTGGCCGACAAGGGCGCGCGCGTCGCCATTTTCGATATCGGCATCGACCGGGCATCGAAGGTGGCGGGCGACATTGGCGGCGCCGCCATCCAGTGCGATGTGAGCAGCGCCGACAGCGGTGCGGCCGCGCTCGCCGAGGTGGAAAAGAGACTTGGGCCAGCGCGCATCCTGGTCAATTGCGCGGGCATTGCCATCGGCGTGAAGACGATCGGCAAGGATGGTCCACATCCGCTCGACCAGTACCGCAAGGTGATCGAGATCAATTTGATCGGCACCTTCAACATGATCCGCCTCGTCGCCGACCGTGCCGCCAAACTCGAACCGCTGCAGGGCGGCGAGCGCGGCGTCATCGTCAACACCGCGTCGGTGGCCGCTTATGATGGCCAGATCGGCCAGGCCGCCTATGCCGCATCCAAGGGCGGCGTCGTCGGCATGACGCTGCCGGTTGCCCGCGACCTGGCGCGCTCCGGCATTCGCGTCTGCACCATCGCGCCCGGCATCTTCAAGACGCCAATGATGGCCGGCATGCCGCAGGAGGTGCAGGATTCGCTCGGCGCGGCCGTGCCCTTCCCGTCCCGCCTCGGCGAGCCGTCCGAATATGCCGCGCTCGCCCTGCATATCGTCGAAAACCAGATGCTGAACGGCGAAACCATCCGCCTCGATGGGGCAATCCGCATGGCGCCGAAATAGACGGCCATGGCGGCCGGCGCAGTGAAGACCGGTCCGCTGGCCGGCCTGAAAGTCATCGAGATGGCTGGGCTCGGCCCGGTGCCTCTGGCCGGGCTGATGTTGTCGGAGATGGGCGCCGAGGTGCTGCGCATCGAGCGCACCGGTTCGGACCAACCCCTGCTGCCGCTCTCCGATGCGTACAATCTCGACCGTCACGGCCGCTCCATCCTGCACGTCGACCTCAAGCAGGCCAAAGGAACGGAACTGCTGCTGCGCCTTGCCGAAAAGGCCGATCTGTTTGTCGAAGGCTTTCGCCCCGGTGTGATGGAGAGGCTTGGTCTCGGCCCGGATGCTGCATTGGCGCGCAATCCGGCGCTGATTTACGGCCGCATGACCGGCTTCGGCCAGGACGGGCCGCTCGCAGGTCGCGCCGGCCACGACATCACCTACCTCGCCTATTCCGGTGTGTTGCATGCCATCGGTCGGGAGGAAGGCCGGCCGGTGCCGCCGCTGAATCTGATCGCCGACAATGGCGGCGGCGCCATGATGCTGATCGCCGGGGTGCTTGCAGCGCTGTTCGAGCGCTCGCGCTCCGGCAAAGGCCAGGTGATCGACGCGGCGATGGTCGAGGGCGCTTCGATGCTGGCGGCCCCCATACACGCCTTCATGTCGGCAGGTCTGTGGAGCGACCGGCGCGGCGCCAACCTGCTCGATTCCGGTGCGCCCTTCTACGACACCTATGAGACGGCGGACGCACGCCACGTTGCGGTCGGCTGCCTTGAGCCGCGCTTCTTCGCCGCATTCGCAAGGCTGCTGCCGCTCGGCGAGGATTTTGTCCGCGGCCAATACGACAAGGCGTTGTGGCCGGACATGCGCGCGGCCATTGCCGACCGGTTCCGGCAGAAGACACGCGACGGCTGGGACGCGCTGTTTGCCGCAAGCGATGCCTGCGTGGCGCCGGTTCTGTCGCTGGCCGAAGCCAGGGATCATCCGCACAACCGGGCGCGTCACGCATTTGTGAAAGCCGGTGCGCTCGAGCGGCCCGCACCCGCGCCACGCTTCTCGACCTCGCAGCCGGCGCTTGCCGGCATGCCTGAAGATGACGATCAGCGACCTCAGACCGTGCTGGCGCGCTTCGGCTTTTCGACAGCCGAGATCAAAGCGCTTGTCAAAGCCGGCATGATTGCCAGTAACTGGATTTAGAAAATCAACTTACCTGGTGAGCATTTTGGACCAGCCGAAGAAGGACGTCATTCGCGCGACGGACGCCGAGGCGATCAGGCTGGCCGCAACGCTGATCCGCAGCGCCCGTTTCGGCGCCCTCGCGGTGATCGAGCCGTCGACCGGCGCACCGCTGGCCTCCAGGGTCGGAGTCGCCACCGACATCGATGGCACGCCTCTGATCCTTGTCTCGGCGCTGTCAGCCCATACCGGCGCCATCCTTGCCGAGCCGCGCTGCTCGCTGCTTGTCGGCGAACCCGGCAAGGGCGATCCGCTGGCGCATCCCAGGATAACGCTGGTCTGCCGGGCGCAGCCGCTGGAACGCGGGTCGAGCGCGCATGCCCGCGCCGAGCGGCGCTATCTCAACCGCAATCCCAAGGCAAAGCTCTATGCCGAGCTCGGCGATTTCTCGATCTTTCGCCTCGAGCCGGAGCGCGCCAGCCTGAATGGCGGCTTCGGCAAGGCCTACCTGCTCGACCGTGCCGATCTCATCACCGAGGGGTTGATCGTCGACGAGCTGGCCGCCAGCGAACAATCCGCTCTCGACCACATGAATGCCGACCATCTCGACGCCATCGCCGTCTATGCCTATCATTTCGCCAGGGTTGAAGGTGATGGTTGGACCATGACCGGCCTCGATGCCGAGGGCATGGACCTGGCATCGGGCGACACCGTTTGCAGGGTCTATTTTCCGCAGCCATTGAAGACCGCGCGCGACCTGCGGCCGGTTCTGGTCGACATGGCCAAAGCCGGTCGTGCGCCAGCTACGCAAGGATAATCGTCATGAATCAAAAGCACGTCTTGAGATTTGGGCGAAATGATCTACGATTCAGGCGACGCTGAATCAGCAGCGTGATCCATAGCTGAATTATAGCAGCCAACGCTATTTGCCCCCATAGCGTTTGGATGAGCAGGAAAACATGGGGCATCGATGGTCTCGACCAAACTAATCGCCAATGCCGAATCGGCGGCGACATTTCTGACCCTTATGGGCAACGAAAAGCGGCTCTTGATCATGAGCTATCTGGCCGACGGTGAAATGTCGGTCGGCGCCATCGCCGAAAAGGTGATGCTCAGCCAGTCCGCTTTGTCGCAACATCTGGCCAAGCTCAGGGCGCTCGATCTTGTCGAGACCCGCCGCGACCGGCAGATGATCTACTATTCCTGCAAGTCCGAAGCGGTGCGCGAACTGTTGCGCATGCTGGACGGCATTTTCGGGATAGGCGACTTGTCCCAGATGGCAACGCGTCTGCGCCGCGCCGGGACTTGACCTGCAGGGCTTGACTGGCGGCTCCGGTCGCTCCTTACCTCGCTGACGATTTTTCGCCGGCCGAGGTATTGATGGATCCGATCCAGATCGACGACGCGCGCGATCCGCGGGTCGCCGCCTATCTCGACATCCGCGAGCGCGATCTCACCGGCCGCCATGGCCGGTTCGTTGCCGAAGGCAAGGTGGTGCTGGACGTCCTGCTGTCAGCCGGACGCTTTGCTGCGGAGTCGGTCCTGGTCCTCGAAAACCGGCTGGCCGGGCTCGACGACATCCTGCGCAAGGCCCCTGCCGACCTGCCGGTCTACGTTGCGGCAAGCGCCGTCATGGACAGGATCGCCGGCTTCCACATGCATCGCGGTATATTGGCGATCGGCAGCAAGGGCACGCCACAGCCCGCCGAGGCCTTGCTCGACACCTTGCCTGCCGAAGCGTTGATCGTCGTTCTCATCGGCATCGCCAACCATGACAATATCGGATCGATCTTCCGCAATGCCGCCGCCTTCGGCGCCGATGCCGTCTTCGTCGACGCCACCTGTTGCGACCCACTGTATCGCAAGGCGATCCGCGTCTCCGTCGGCGCCACGTTGAAGGTGCCCTTTGCGTCCTTCGGCGACACTGAAGCTTTCATCGCGAAGCTCGGCGAGTTGGGCTTCGGCCAGGTCGCTTTGTCGCCGCGTGGTGAGGCTGACATTCGCGATGCCGCGCGACCGAAACGACTGGCGCTCTATCTCGGCACCGAAGGCGAGGGCCTCCCGGAGAGCCTGCTTGCCCGCCTGCGGACGGTGCGGATCGCGATGTCGGAAGGGTTCGACAGCCTGAATGTTGCTGCCGCGTCAGCCATTGCGCTGCACCATTTTTCGCCCTGATAGGCGTAGTCAGGCAATTTCAAGCCGGGGCTTGAAACTCAGCTCGGCAAATCTGCCTTCTGCAACGCCCGGACGCGATCGGCGAGGCTGGTGGTTCCTGACCGCGTTTCCTGCGGCGCCGCCAGCGCCTTGGCGATCGGTGAATCCGGTCCTTCGAGCTTGGCCGTCAAATGGACGACCTCAGCCGCCAGATTGTTCATCTGTTCGCGCAAGGGAGAACCGGCATCATTGCCATTGCCGGGGCCATTCCCGGGCTTCGCGGATCCAGAACCGCCAAGCTCCGCCTTCATCCGCTTGTTTTCGCGGGCCAGCGTCGTCAGCCTGGCTTCGAGCCGCTCTCGGTCGCCTTCGAGCTTGGCGAGCGTCTTGTCGATGTCCTCGTTCCTGGCGCGGGCACTGTCTTGCGCACCAACCAGGCCAGCAGCCGCGGCGCCTCCTGTAGCCTCGCCCTTCACCCGCTCGCGAAGCCGGGCCAGTTCCTTTTCGCGGCGATCGAGCTTGTCCTCGCGATCGGCAAGCGTGGCGAGCAGGCGCTCGAGCTTTCTGTCGAGGTCGGCGGTTCTTTTCTTTTCGGCCTTCAAGGCATCGCGCGTGGCCTTGCCTTCGGCGACGACTTCCTGATGGCGCTTGTCGGCCTCCTTCCGCTGGCCGCGCAGCACTGAAATGTCGTTGGCAAGTTTTTCCAGCTCGGATTCGCGAGCCACCAGTTCGATCTGACGATTGCTGGAGGAGAAGGACGCGTCGTCGTACATATGTTCGAGCTTTTCCAGCTCGAGCGCGCGCTTTTCCATCATGCGCTCTGTTTGTGCAAGCCTATCCGACAGCTGTTGTATCTGCTGCTCGCGATGCAGCAGCAATTCGTTTTTTTCCCCGAGCTCCGAAAGCGCCTGCTTCTTGTCCTTGCGCTCGACCGCCAGGCCCTTCAGCGCCTCGCGGCCGCGATTGATTTCGACGAGTTGCTCATTCGCCTGCTCACGCAGCGTCTTGATGCTGATTTCGAGCCGGCGCGTCGTCATGGCGAACTCGGCCCGCAAGCTGTCCTTGTCGGCCTGGATCTCGGCCAGCGTTCGCGGCACCGACGCCTCGACACGCTTGCGTGTCAGCGCGACCGCCCGCCGCCAGATGGCCGGCGCGACCAGCAGCGCCAGAAAGCCTGCGCACAGAAAGCCGAGGGCGAAGAACAGGATCGACTGAACCAAGGTGACTACCCGTTACGGGCGGGCCGCTATCCGGCAACCGCCAAGTCTGGACTTTGCCAATGACGCAAATCCAGCGCTGCGGCAAGGGTTTGCCGCAGCTGCACCGGGTCAGAATCTGTTGATCGGGTCGAAGTGTGGTCGGAATCGCTCAGAAAGGATTCCAGGTCGGCCTCTGCGTCAGCTTCAGATAGCCGAGATTGACGCCAAGCCGCGCGCCGACGCCGGTGCGGATCGGCACCAGCAGCACCCTGTTGTTCTGCAGCACGTTGAAGCCGACGCCGGCCACGACATAGGCCGAACCGGCAACGCCGCCGAACCGATTGTAGAGATTGCTGACGTCGTCGAGGTTATAGACGAGCATCATCACCCGCGATCCCTCGCCGCCGAAATCCCAACCGAGCGAAGGCCCTTGCCAGAACACCTTATGGTCGCCGGCATTCTTGGTGTAGAGCGTACCTTCGCCATAGGTCAGGCCCCCGATCAGCGCGCCGGATCCCTCTTCGCCGAGCAGATAGCCATTGGGCAGGCCGTAGGAGGCAAAAATCTTCTCGACGACGGTTGCGAGACCGCCCGACGTCGCGCCGAAGAACTTGTGACCGGAATCGACGATCTCCTGAGCGGTGTATTCCTGTGCCCGCGACGCAGAGGTTGAGAAAGCGAGAGCGCCCATGAGGGCAATCGCCATGAAGAAGACGCGGACAAACGTCCGGTCGTAGAATCGGGAAACCATGCTTCCAATCTCCGTCAGGGAGCACTTTCGCCGACGCCTCGCACCCCGTCCGGCTCTTTAGGCGGCCGTTAAGGATGACTGTTACGGGCAAACTATGCCGTAATCCTTTTTCAACCATTAACCTCCCACATGAACATGGCGGTTCGAAGGCTGTTTCTGACTGTCTGCACGGGCTCCCATCCTGTGCAAAGATGCCGTTTTTCTCACAAGAATTGTGGATTGTTGCTGCACGCTCGGGCGCTGTGTATTCAGAATGCCTGGGGGGAGAGAGCGTGATTCGGGTGGTGAGCGTGGCTGTCGGCCGCGCGGCCACCAGGATGTGAATTTTAGCAGGGATTTTTCGCCGATGGCTGAGCTTTTCTCTCTCTCCGCACCCGATCTCGCAGCGTTGTTGTGCAGCCGAGTCTGCCACGACATCATTTCGCCGGTCGGCGCCATCAACAACGGCCTTGAACTCCTGGACGAGGGCGGCGCCGACGAAGACGCCATGAAACTGATCCGGCAGAGCGCCAGAAACGCTTCGGCCCGCCTGCAATTCGCCCGCATCGCCTTCGGCGCCGCCGGTTCGGCGGGCATGATGATCGACACCGGCGATGCCGAGTCCGTCGCCATCGCCTTCCTGAAGAACGAGAAGCCGGAATTGATCTGGAACGGGGTTCGCGCCCTGCTCCCCAAGAACAAGGTCAAACTGCTGCTCAATTTGCTGCTTGTCGCCAATGCCGCCATCCCGCGCGGTGGCAGATTGGTGGTCACGCTGGAAAACCTCGACACCGAGCCGCGCTTTGCGCTTGCCGCAAGCGGCCCGATGCTGCGCGTGCCGCCGAAATTCCTCGAACTCCATTCCGGCAACAAGCCCGAGGAGCCTATCGACGCCCATACCGTCCAGCCCTACTACACGCTGCTGCTGGCGCGTGAGGCCAACATGACGATCTCGATTCACGCGACCGCCGAAGAGATCGTGCTGTCCGCGGCCTGAGCGAAGCCGTTCGGCAGGACGCCGAGCATCAAGAACAATCAAGTATCTTTTCCCTCTGATATTTGCGGCAATTCAGAACAGGCAAGTTTCATTGCCGGCAACGCCCCTGCAGAATGGGGCTGCAAACGACATGTTTGTAAAAACTTTACCTAACGGCTTTTCTGCTTCTTTACCAGATCGGCCTAGTGTGCATCCCGATACCCGGATGCCGCCGGTTCGCCCCATGGCAAAGAGGACCCGGAAATGAAGCGCTGCATGTTTGTCGACGATTCGAGCGTCATCAGAAAGGTTGCAAAACGGATTCTTGGCGGCTCCGACATGGTGGTGATCGAAGCAGCAACTGGACTTGATGCTGTCGAGATGTGCGCTGCCGAGATGCCTGATGTGATTGTCGTCGACGGCGCCCTGCCGGACATGCAAGCGGTCGACGTCATTCGCCAGGTTCGCGCCATGGAGAGCACGATCAAACCGCAGATTCTGATCTCACTGGTCGAGGTCGATGTTGCCTCGATCATGAAGGCAAAGCGCGCCGGCGCCCAGGGTTATCTGTTGAAGCCGTTCAACCGGACGCAACTGCTCGAACGTTTTCGTACCTTGAAGGTTGCCGCCTGATTCGGCTCGTTTTCGGCCAAAAAGGACAGCAAAAAACCCGGCCTGAGCCGGGTTTTTTGCAATGGTTCAATCGGATGGTGTTCGCTCAGGCGCTGACGCGGATGTCTTCCGGCTCGCGCAGCACATAGCCGCGACCCCAGACCGTCTCGATGTAGTTCTGGCCACCGGATGCTGCGTCGAGCTTCTTGCGCAGCTTGCAAATGAAGACGTCGATGATCTTCAGTTCCGGTTCGTCCATGCCGCCATAAAGGTGGTTGAGGAACATTTCCTTGGTCAGCGTGGTGCCCTTGCGCAGCGAGAGCAACTCCAGCATCTGGTATTCCTTGCCGGTCAGATGCACGCGCTGGCCGCCGACTTCGACGGTCTTGGCGTCGAGATTGACCACTAGGTCGCCGGTGGTGATGACCGACTGGGCATGGCCCTTGGAACGGCGCACGATGGCATGAATGCGGGCGACCAGCTCGTCCTTGTGGAACGGCTTGGTCATATAGTCGTCGGCGCCGAAGCCCAGGCCGCGCACCTTGTCCTCTATGCCGGCCATGCCGGACAGGATCAGGATCGGCGTCTTCACCTTGGACAGGCGAAGTGTCCGCAAGACTTCGTAGCCGGACATATCGGGAAGGTTGAGGTCGAGAAGAATGATATCGTAATCATAAAGTTTACCGAGATCGACACCTTCTTCGCCGAGGTCGGTCGTGTAAACATTAAAACTTTCAGATTTGAGCATCAGCTCGATGCTCTGAGCGGTTGCACTGTCGTCTTCTATCAGCAGAACGCGCATTTCATTCCCCTTTTCTGCCGCCGGACCATGTCACAACCCATCCGGGACCGGAGCAGTGATTGCCTGAACAGAGGCTGCCATCGAATGGTTAACAAAACCTAATTCCGCACCAAGGACGGTACCAGATTTTTTAACCCCTTTCTACACCCTCTTGAATCTAATGATGAATCACAGAACCAAATCGCTAATGCAACACATTAATAAGTCGGACTAAGTGACTCAAGGGACTCGCTGGCCGGCTTCCGTATCGGGAGCCGGAATTTTTACCCGGCCTTAAGTCCTCGCCCTTATGATTAACAATGCGCGTAAACGAATGGTTACCGCCGGCAAAAAACTTTAGGGATTTGTTTCCCATAGTTCGGGGAATGCCGGTGGATACGGGCGGCGCCAGGCCCTGGCGGGCGGATTGGACGATATGTGCAGGTGTGCGTTTCCGGGAGTACCGAATCATGAAGTCACGTGAAAACCTCGTTCGGCTGAAGCAATTTCAGGTGAATGAGAAGCGGCGGCAGCTGCTGCAGCTCGACATGATGATCGCCGAGTTCGAGCGCATGGCCGTTGAACTGGAGCTTCAGATCACCGCCGAGGAGAAGAAGGGCGGCATCACCGACATCAATCATTTTGCCTATCCGACCTTCGCCAAGGCGGCGCGTCTGCGCCGTGATAACCTCAGAAACTCTCAAAGCGACCTCGCCCAGCAGCGAAGCGCTGCCGAATCATTACTCGGCGAAGCTGAAGCGGAGCTTTCCAAGGCCGAGATGCTGGAATCGCGCGACACCAAGATCCGCGACGCGGAACTCGGCGGTCGCAGCGCCATGATCGGCTGACGGCAGGGTTTTAACCCGACCGGCGCCGCCTGACGCCGCGCTTTGCTTTGCGTGTAGCGCGCCAAAAGGCTCCGGCGCTGCTGACCTGGCCGCAAGGCGGCCGCAGCTTCAGGCCCGTGTCAAATCCCCGTCCTGGTTCGCCGCCGCCCTCGCCCGCGCTTGCTTGATATCAGGCACATGCTCTTCCGACCAGGAGCGTATCTGGGTGAGCAGCCCCGCCAGGTTCTGGCCAAGTTCGGTCAATTCATATTCGACCCGCGGCGGGATCACCGGAAAGATTTCGCGCCGCACCAGTCCGTCGCGCTCGAGGACGCGCAGCGTCTGCGTCAGCATTTTAGGCGTGATGCCTTCGAGCTTACGCGCCAGTTCCCCATTGCGCATCCTGCCACGGCGCAGCGCACAAACCGTCAGATAGACCCATTTGCTGGCCAGCATCTCGAGCACGGCGTGCGAAGGACACGTCCGCTGGAAGGCGTCATAGCCGGAGCCGCAATCATTATCACTATCCATGAGGTGCCTATATATGGAAAAGGTACATACTGGACAAGGGAATATTACTATCCAAATGATAGTGGCACAGAAGCCCCCAGCAGGAGCCTCCCATGCGTGCCGTTGTCCAGAATTCAGTCGGCGGACCCGACGTCCTCGTCATCGCCGATCGCCCCGCGCCCTCGCCCAAGTCAGGCGAAGTGCTCGTGCGCGTGCATGCTGCCGGCATCAATCCGGTCGATGGCTCGGTGCGCGCCGGTTACTATCCTTTGCTGGGCGAACCGCCCTTCACTTTGGGCTGGGATATTTCAGGCACGGTCGAGGCGGTGGGCCCAGGCGTCGATGGCGGCCTCAAGGTCGGTGACGCCGTGTTCGGCATGCCGCGTTTTCCCAAGCAGGCCGCGGCCTATGCGGAGCTCGCTGTGGCCCCGGCCGATGAAATCGCACCGAAGCCGCAAGGCATCGACCACAATCATGCCGGCGCGCTGCCGCTGGCCGGCCTGACCGCCTGGCAAGGCCTTGTCCGCCATGGCGGCCTGAAGCGCGGCCAGCGCGTGTTGATCCATGCTGCGGCTGGCGGCGTCGGGCATCTGGCGGTGCAGATCGCCAAGGCGCACGGCGCTTATGTCATCGCCACCGCCAGCCCGAAGAAACTCGATTTCGTCCGCTCGCTCGGCGCCGATGAAGTGGTCGACTACACCAAGCGAGATTTCACCGCCGAGGTCAGCGACGTCGACCTGGTGCTGGAGCCGATGGGCGGCGACCATGCCGACCAATCGCTGACAGTCCTGAAGGACGGTGGCGCCCTGGTGTCGCTGCTCAATGTCCACGACACCACCCGAGCCAAGGCTGCTGCGCGTGGGATCCGCGTCGAGCGCATGTCCGTCGTGCCCGACCGTGAAGGCCTCGTCGAACTTGGCAAACTGGTCGATGCGGGAAAGCTTGCGGTCCATGTGGCAAAGGCGTTTCCGCTCGAACAGGCGGGCGCCGCGCACGCTTTTCTCGCCACCCGGCCGATCGGCAAGGTGGTGCTGACGGTCTGAAGCAGGCATTACCGACAGGCAAAAGGGCGCGGTCACCGCGCCCTTTTCTGTTGTGGTCCTGGCTCTAGTGCCGGTATTGCTGGATGCGCGTCGTGCGCAGCCCGGCAAGGCCGTATTCGTCGATCGACGCTTGCCAGGACAGGAATTCCTCGGTGGTCAGCTTGTAGCGCTGGCATGCCTCGTCGAGGCTCAAAAGCCCGCCGCGCACCGCAGCAACCACTTCCGCCTTGCGCCGGATAACCCAGCGACGTGTATTCGTCGGCGGAAGATCGGCAATCGTAAGAGGGCTGCCGTCAGGCCCAATAACATATTTGACTCGCGGTCTAACAAGATCGGTCATCGTACTCTCTACTAAAAACTCAAAGACCCAATCCCCACCACATTACCGCCACAGCTTTAAAAATTGCCTAAGCGAACCCTAATGAGTAGGTAAGGATCATGAACGCCGCGTTAGTCTTTTCGTCGGCATTTGAGGCAACGGCGGACAGACGCGCAATTTTCCCGCAAAATCGGCACCGCCGCAAAGCTGGCGCCGCTGGTGTGGTTGACCTATATTCGCGCCACTGCCATTGAAGCGCCGCAGAACGAAAGAACCATGAACAGCCTCGACCTTCCCGCCAGCCCGCAAAACACCCGCATCGTCGTCGCCATGTCGGGCGGTGTGGATTCGTCTGTCGTTGCAGGCCTTTTGAAGCGCGAAGGCTATGATGTCGTCGGCGTGACGCTGCAGCTCTACGACTATGGCGCGGCAACGCACCGGGCCGGGTCGTGCTGCGCCGGCCAAGACATTGACGATGCCCGCCGCGTTTCCGAGACACTGGGCATTCCGCATTACGTGCTCGACTATGAGGAGCGCTTCCGCAAGGCGGTCATCGACCCGTTCGCCGAGAGCTATGTCGCCGGCGAAACGCCCATTCCGTGCGTCTCTTGCAATCAGACGGTGAAGTTCGCCGACCTTTTGGCCACCGCCAAGGACCTTGGCGCCGATGCGCTCGCCACCGGCCACTATATCCGCTCCGGCGCCAATGGCGCCCACCGCGCGCTGTTCCGGCCCGTCGATGCCGACCGCGACCAGAGCTATTTCCTGTTCGCCACCACGCAGGCGCAGATCGACTATCTGCGCTTTCCGCTGGGTGGGCTGTCCAAGCCTGCGGTGCGTGCCATCGCCGAAGAAATGGGGCTGACCGTCGCCGCCAAGCAGGACAGTCAGGACATCTGCTTCGTGCCGCAGGGCAAATATTCCGACATCATCGCCAAGCTGAAGCCGGCTGCCGCCAACCCAGGCGACATCGTCCATATCGACGGCCGCGTGCTCGGTCGCCATGACGGCATCCTGCGCTATACGATCGGCCAGCGCCGCGGCATCGGCATCGCCTCGGGCGAGCCGCTTTACGTCGTCCATCTCGACGCCGACCGGGCCCGCGTCATCGTCGGTCCGCGCGAGGCGCTGGAGACGCACAAGATCTATCTGCGCAACATGAATTGGCTGGGCGATCGCGCGCTGTCCGACATTCCGGCCGCCGGCATGGAGCTGTTCGCCAAGGTGCGCTCGACGCGGCCGCCGCGCCCGGCCGTGCTGCATCACCGCGCCGGCAGCACCTTTGTCGAACTGGTCGACGGCGAGTCCGGCATCGCGCCCGGACAGGCCTGCGTGCTCTATTCCGACGACGGCAACGAAGCCCGCGTCTTCGGCGGCGGCTTCATCGAGCGCTCCGAGCGCGGCGCCGAGGCCGAAGCCATGCTCAGCCGGCTCGCAGCCAGGCCGGCGCAGATTCCCGCTGAGTAAACACTACCCTCTCGGAGACAGTTTTAGTTTCGATCTGCCTTAAGAGCAGGGTTTCGAAACGGTCTCAGGACTTTGTGTGCGTGACTGTACCCGCCGTCAGGATGCGCAGCACCCTGATGGCTTCCTCGCCGCTGGTGCGCGGCTCGGCCCGCGTCTCGATACACTGGATGAAGTGCTCAAGCTCGCGTGTCAGCGGCATGCCCTGGCCGACCGCGACATAGGACGGCTCGTTGGTGGTGAAGGCCCACTGGCCGCTGTCCTGCCACACCGCGTGGCGGTAGACGGCCAGCTTGCGCTCCCATGGCTCGACATCGTCGAACACCGCCATTGCCTTGGTGCCGACCACGGTCAGCCGCCGCTCGCGATAGGGATTGAGCCGCGAGGTGAAGAGATGGCTGCGCAAGCCATTGGGAAAACGCATGTGCAGATGCGCGAAATCGCTGAGATTGTCGAGGAGTGCGGCCCCCTCGCCCCTGACGTCGATCGGCTCGGTGCCGGTGATGGCCAGGATCATCGACAGATCGTGCGGCGCCAGATCCCACAGTGCGTCGTTCTCGGTGTGGAATTTGCCGAGGCCGAGCCGGTGCGAGTGGATGTAGCGAACCTCGCCGAGCTCGCCATTGTCGATCAGCGCCTTCAGCGTCTCGAAGGCGGGATGGAAGCGCAAGACATGGCCGACCATGAACACGCGGCCGTTGTCCCTGGCCGCCTGCACGGCGCGCTCGGCGTCGGGCACGGTCAACGCAATCGGCTTTTCCACCAGCACGTCCTTGCCGGCCTCAGCGGCGCGCACGGCAAGATCGGCATGGAACTGCGGCGGCAGCGCCATCACGATGGCGTCGATATCATCACGCACGAACAGCTGGTCGGGCTCGATCGCCAGGCAGTCCTGCTCGCTGGCAAAGCCTTCGGCCCGCGCCCGATTGGCATCGGAAACCGCATGTAGCGCGCCGAGCGCCTTGAGGGTGCGGATGTGGTTGCTGCCCCAGTATCCGCAACCGAGGACTGCAATGCGCGGCTTCATCAGCTTCAAACTCTAATTTCTTGGCCGAGACATAGCGGCGTGCCCCTTCGAACTCAACCCCGGTGGCTTACTGGAGATGCCAGCCCGGCAAAGCTTTTACCGGCGACAATATGCCGGCGCCCCTCGCGCATCGATGCTTGACAGGCTCGCCCTCCCAACCTTATATCCGCGCGACCTTGGCGAACGCCTCGAAATGCCTTTCGATTTAAGGCGGATTTCGGGCCTTTCGCCGCCCTGGCGGGGTAGCTCAGTTGGTTAGAGCACGGGAATCATAATCCTGGGGTCGGGGGTTCAAGTCCCTCTCCCGCTACCACCATTCCCCCCGCTCGTTTGACGCCGTGGGGGAAGGCACCCTCGCCCAAGAGTGCCGTTAACCGCCCAGCGATTTCGACTTCGACGCCGCCGATCCTCGATGGATCTCGAAACACCGTGACGGTTTCGACCAAGTCGCGCATTGCCTCTGCACATTCGGAATCGCCAAAAGCAATGCCCTTAGCAAGCCCGGTCCGAAGTTGGTTTAGTTGTTCCTCGTAGCGAGCGAGCACCGCAGGGTGCAGCGCGATCACTCCCGTAGCGGCGGGCACCCGATCCAACTCGGCTAGAATGCCCTTACGCTCTTCATTCAGCGTTGTTGATTGCGGTCCCAGCACGGCTGGGTCGCCATAGCCCTTGGCAATGGCGTTGACCAGGCGCTCGATCTCCCGAGTTAGTTCTTCAAGCCGTCGCTCCAAACGGCTGCGCCTGGCATCGGTGTCGGCTGCCAAGCGCTTCCGTTCTTCGTGGTAGGTCTGGACGTACTGGGCAATCACTTCGGGATGGCGCAACTCGGCGGAAAGGCCGTTCAGAACTGCAGCTTCGACCGTATCCAAATAGAAGGTCTTGGGATCGGCGCATGTTCCGCTTTCAGTCGCGGCGGAACAGCGGATGCGAATGCGCTTGGACTTGTCCACGCCTTTCGACGACATTCCCGCACCACAGGCACCACACCTCAGGAGCCCCGTCAACATGTGCCGTGGTCGGCGCTGGTGGCTTGGATGAGTGGCTGCACGCGCCTTCTTGCGTGCTTGTGCTGCGTCGAACAGGTCGGACGGAACAATAGCGAGGTCGGGCACTGCGACTACTCGCCAGTCACCCTTGGGATTTGGGCGCGAGACACGTTTCCCCGTGTCAGGATCCTTGATCATTCTGACCCTGTTCCAGATCAGGCGGCCAGCATAAAGCTCATTGTGAAGCAGCCCCGTCCCTCTCTGCACATTTCCATTGATGGTGGAGGCATTCCAGGCACGACCGCGAGGCGGCGGTATGCGGTCTGTGTTTAGATCGTGAGCGATATCGCGCGGGGTTTGCCCTGCGACATACTCTCGAAAGACACGACGCACGATTTCCGCTTCATCCTCTGCGATCATCCGCTTCCCGGGATCGCCTAGCACGTACGAATAGCCATAGGTCAGACCGCCGGCGTGAAGCCCTTTGTTGACTCGGCCGGCTTGGCCCCTGCGGACTTTGTGAGCGATGTCCTCTCGGTATAGCTGGCCAACGAGACCGCGCAGGCCGACCAAGACCGTGTTCACCACGCCTTCGTGAACGGCACGAATTTCGATGCCGAGAAATGAAAGGCGTTTGTGAATGCCCGCAAGGTCTTCCATGTCGCGCGAAAGCCGATCAAGTGCCTCTACGACGAGCACGTCGAATTCGTGCTCACGCGCTTTGTCCATGAGCTGAAGTAATCCGTCACGGCCCAGGACGGAGCCACCGGAGCGTGCTCGGTCGTCAAACGTTGCGACAACGTTCAACCCCTCACGTTCTGCATATGCTCGGCACAAAGCGAGTTGATCGTCGATTGATCGCTCATTTTGGAGGTCGGTTGAGAAGCGTGCGTAGATCGCGGTTCGAGTCATGATAAGTTTTCTCGGCCTGTTCACGCTCGTGGTCTTCGCGAGCCGCTTGGCGCGCAAGTGCTTTTGCAAGGCGCAGAATCGCTCTATCAGGCGCTCGGAACAAGGCCCTTTTTTGGTGCCTCACAACCATTGCGAGTAGCGCTCGCTACGGATCGGCTGGGCTTCTGCTGAAAATAAGAATGCGCGGCTTGGTTCGATCCTGCCGAGATCATGATCTTGGTCCATGTCTCCCAGATGCGCGCATGCAGGAGATGAGAAAAGCCATCAAATTGATTAGTCGCAGAATTGGATAGCAAGGCGTGCTTTTCGGAAATCCGTAAGTCCCAACCTCAAGCCGCAAGCTATTCCGGGCGGCTCTGGAGAAGCTCTCAGGCATGTCTGGCGGGATCGCCTGACTACACCCACCGCCGTCTTTCCGAGGTTGTAGGCAACAAGTGGCGCGGGCCCTCACGACCTCCTCAACCTCGTTTCTAATACTCGTCTGGGCATTGCACAGGATCGATTTCCTTTCCCAATTCAAAGAGCAGAGACGACACGCGGTTGCGCACACGCGGGGGGAGTCGCATCAGCCTTTCGATCAAGCGTCTGCCTTCCGCGCTGGCGATGAATCCCAGGCGTTCGTCTACGGTCAGGAGCGGAGCGGTTGCCTCGCCATTGCCCGGCAGACCATCGAAGAAGCGGCTGACAGGAACATCCAGCGAGCGGGCGATTTCGTAGAGCGTGGAAGCGCTGACGCGGTTGCGCGCGCTTTCGTATTTCTGGAGCTGTTGAAAGCTGATGCGGATCGCACGGGCCAGTTGCGCCTGCGAGACGTCCGACTGGACTCGCAGAGTCGCGATCTGCCTGCCGACGTGACGGTCGGCCGGATGGGGACCGACCTCACCGTTAGGTGCCACACCGCTTTGAAAACGATCCAAGATTTTCATCAAGGCTTCACCTGCTCTGTGAGTTTTGCTGCTTTTCTGAGCTTGGGTTCGTCGCAACGTCTAAACGGTGAAGACGGACGAGGTCATTCAGTACCGATCGGATGTGCGGCCAGGGAAAATCGTCTGGATGTTCCCAGTGCTCACCGTCACGCAGGATGACCTTGAGCTTGGCCAAAATGCCTTCGATGGACGTGGCCGCTGTCTGCGGTAGATCATCCAGAAGTGCCCCTTCGACTGTTTCCGATTGCCGGATCAGTTCGTCTGTTCTCGAATAGCCGATCTCAGCATCAGCAGCGTCCCAGCGCGCCTGGTGTGCCACGAAATCCGCAAGCGCCACTGCCCCATTCGACTTCATTTTCAGGAGAGTGGGCATCGTTCAGGCTCTCGATGGAATGGAGCGTCACGTCCGTACCATCGGCAAGCCGCACCTTGGCGCAGGGAAAGCCAACTATCCTGGCGAGGTGTGTCTCCAACCGCTGCTGTTCGCGGCACAGCGCCAGTGTCTCATCATGGATTCTTTGCCAGCTCCCACACAGACGAAGAGCAGGATCGGCCGCGCTGCCGTCCGTCAGTTCGCCAGCCAGCGATTTTGCCTGGAAGGGCCATGCCGCCGCGCCCGTGGCCGTTCCCGTCAGCAAGCGCCGCCGGGTGATGAAAAACAAATTCATGCTATCGTCGGAATCATCCATGATCCGAGCTCCAAACAGCTTTGCATGGTTGGTGATACAGCCAAACGCTTTGGCGGCCTCAGCTAAATATCTGAATTTAAGATAACTGAAAATCAGATATAAAGGAAGCCCCCATCTGAGTTCAGATGAGGTGATAAGTGGTCGATACACTCGGTACGAATCGGCACAAAGCTTTGATCGCGCTGCTGATCAAAAACCGTGAAGCGGCAGGCCTTACGCAAGTTGAGTTGGCAACCAGGCTCGGCCAATACCAATCGTTCGTAGCTCGACTAGAAAGCGGACAGAGACGTGTTGATGTCGTGGAGTTTATAAACCTCGCCGAGATTCTCGGTTTTAGCGCTCCGTCAGCCATCAAGAAGCTATCGGAAGTAACAGGTTGAGCGATGGGAGCGTGTGACCGCGCTAGTGCAAATTGACAATTTGCAGAACCGGCAAGGAAGCCCCCAGGTTGTTGCACCTACCCGTTCAATCGGACCTCTTCACCTCAGCCTTCGACCCCCATCGAATGGGATCCTCAACCCAGCGGTTGATCTCGGATTCATGCCACCCGGCGCCATTGGTGCTGATCCTCAGTTGAGCCGGGAACGTGCCGTCGGCGATCTTGCGATAGATTGTCGAGCGGGACAGGCCGGTCCTGGCGAGGACTGTTTTGAGACGAACGATACGATCCGGCTCGGACATAGCTTGCGTCCACCTGAATGGTTGTTGCTGATTTCTGTTGGGACAGACAGGACGAACCCATGCCGGAGGCAATCCGATTTTTCGCTTCATCCGCCTGTAGCGTGAAAACGGTGGCAAATCGGAGGGGTGTCAGAGCCCAAGGCCCCGCCCCTTTCCGATGCCATGGCTGAATGCCAGTTCCACACCCAGACGCCGGCCGGATTCGACCTCGATGCCAAGCGCCTTCTTATGATTGGCAAGCATGGATTCAAGCTGCGGATCGCGTTCAAGGCTCTTGGCCATATCGGACATGGCCGAGCGCGTTGACTTGTAGCCGGACATGTCGCCGGCCTGATATTGCTCCCGTCCCGTCCGATCGAGCTTTTGCCAGCGTTCGACGAAACGGTCGGCGCGGCGGCCTGGATCGATGTCCATCCCGGTGCGGATTTCCGTCTCAAGCTGGAGAGCAAGCACGATGCGGCGGACGCGGCCAGCCCCCGCCTCGTGGACAAGTTCGGGATTTTTCACATAAGCCGCTTCGGCATCGCGCCAGCCAAAGGGCCGCACCTTCTCGAAGGCCCTACGGGCATCCCTCAACTCGCGCATCTGCTCGGGACTGCCCAGCCCATCCGCATCTCCGTTGTGCGATATCGCGTCGATAGCGCGCGCGTGACGAATAAGCGCCTGGGTGCGAGCGCTGCGCAACGCCGCTTCCGCGTCCACCGGCACAGACGTGTCGCGCTGCGCTCCTCTGGCGGAAGCTTCCCTTCCAGGCGCGGCGACGGCATCGTCGCCTCGCGCTCCACCGTCTTCCCTTCCCGGCCTGCGCCCAAGGTCTTGGTCAAGCCCGGCGTCGCCAGGCGAGCGCAACCCGTCCAGCAGCCCGCCGATCCTGTCGCGAAGCTTCTCCGGAACGATGCGGCGCACGATCTCTATCACGCGCTCGCGGAAGGTTATGCCGCGCCGCTCGGCATAGCTCTGCGCCGGGTCGACCTTCTCGTAATCCGACGCCATGTCCTTGGCGCGGTCGCGTGACAGCGTGCGGACCAGCCGTTCGGGGGTCGCGAAGTCATCGGCCCCATAATGCAGCTCCATCCTGTCTCGATGCCGCGACAGTGCGACGTAGCTGCCATGCGCATCCATGCCCGGCGTGGCGAGCACATGGGTCCGGTCGACGGTCATGCCCTGCGCCTTGTGAATGGTTGCGGCATTGCCGTGGTCGATGTGCGCGTAGTCTTTCAGGTCGAACCGCACCGACCTGCCATCATCGGTGCGCACGGTCATGCCTTGTTTGCTGACTTCTTCCACAATGCCGAGCGTGCCGTTCTTGACGCCAAGCCCGCGCTCGTTGCGCAAGAACATGACCCGGTCGCCGCTGGCGAAGTTTCTTGGGCCGCGTTCCACATCCACCTGAACCTCGTCGCCGAGATCGCCAGCAGCGCGCATGCGCTCGCGCGCTGCCTGGTTGAGCGCGCTCACCTCGTTGTTTGTGTGGGTGAGGATGATCCGGCTTGCCTCTGGATGCGCCTGCCTGTCGCGATCCCAGCGCTCGACGAGTTCAGCTCGCGCCTCGTCGCGCGTTGCAGCCTGATGCACCATGCCTTGCGCATCGTAGGTGCCGATCGCGGCGCCGATCCTGCCGGTTGCCAGATCGCGCGTGGCATCGCGCTGCCAGTCCTCACGCTGCCGGCGAACCTGACCGATTTCGACGCCGCCATGACGCTCGTGGATGGAACGGAATGCGGCGCCGGCCTCGATCGCCTGCAACTGCTGCGGATCGCCGACGAGTACGACTTTTGCGCCAACGTCGGCGGCATGGGAAAGCACGCGCTCCAACTGGCGCGTGCCGACCATGCCGGCCTCATCAATCACCAGGACATTGCGAGCTGTGAGCAGATCGCGGCCCTGTCCCCAGCTATGCTCCATACTGGCGATGGTGCGTGATGAGATGCCTGATCCGCCTTCCAGATTCTCGGCGGCAATGCCGGAGAGTGCGGCGCCTCGAACCTCGTAGCCCGCCGCTGCCCATGCCTGGCGCGCAACGCCCAGCATGGCGCTCTTGCCCGTTCCGGCAAAGCCGACGACGACACCAAGACCGTTTCTATCGGTGATATGCGCCAGCGCATCGGTCTGCTCGCTCGAAAGGACAAGCCCGCGTTGCGCTGCGCGCGCCAGTGCCGCCTCGCGATGTGCGTTACTCACCGCGTGTCTCTCGTCCAAATCGATACGCTCCGCAGCGCGGTGAAGGCGCTGTTCGGTGTCGATCATCTGCCGAGTGGTGAAGCGATCTTCGCCACGTCCGTCCTTGCCGAGTTCAATCAGATCGGGTGCGTTGCTGATGGCTGCCACGACCGCGTTGAACTGCTCCACTCCGTCGCTGTGCCGATGCGAGAACTTCGCAATGTCCTTTCGGGTGAAAGTCGATTGCTGGTGCGTGATGGCATCGAGCGCCACGGATGGATCGGCAATGATGCGCGCACCATTGTTGCGCGCGATGTCGCGATGCAGTTCGGCGCGATCTGCTTCAATGTCGCTAGCAGCAAGGCCACTGCCCTCAATGCGCTGTGCTGGCGCACCAATCTGGGTTTGCGGCTCCAGTGAAATGCCCTGCGCTTCCAGACTGCGATGATCGATGTGCGCGTCGATGTCGAGTTCGGCCAGGCGTTCATTGGCCAGCTCCGCCCATCGCTCGCGCCAGCGCTCAACCAGCTGGGTAGCATTCCAGTCTCGAACCTTGGCGCCAAAACCATTCTCGTCCACGGCCCGCATGGTCAGCATGACATGAGCATGCGGCTTGGGGCTTCCATCCTCTGCGCGGTCCCAGTGCACATTGAGATCGGCGACCATGCCCCGGCTTACGAACTCAGCCTGAACGAAGTCGCGCGCCAACTCGATGCCTTGCGCCTGGCTGAGTTCACGCGGGAGCGCAAACTCGACCTCGCGGGCAAGTTGCGCATCCTTCCTCACCTCGAACGCCTCGACATCGTTCCAAAGCCGTTCGCGGTCGCGCCAGGCCTCCGGTGCATCCTCCGGCAGCATCACCTCGGAATGAACGACACCGCGCTTGGCGGAGAAGTCGTGGCTGCGTTCTATCCGCTCGTCACGCAGCCGCGAGGCCGAGCGGTAGGCGGCGGACGCCACAGCGCTTGAGCCTGCCTTGCGGCCAATGACCTTGACGTGAAGATGATAGATCGCCATCGCGACCAGATCATTTGCACGTCAAAGCCCACGTCGGCACGACGTATAAGCGCGCCCTCCCTCGAAAAAATCTCGGGATGGACCAGCCCGTCCCGGGCTGTCTCGGCGACCCTGAAGCCTTCCGGCAGCCGCTCCCCTATCATCCTCCGACCGACAACCGATGGAGACAGCCATGCGCAAACCGCGGGACTTCGACGCAGAACTTCAAGCCCTGGAAGAAAAAGCGCGAGAGCTCAAAACCAGAAAGGTGCAGCAGCTTGGCGAGCTGGTGATCGCCACCGGCGCCGATCAGCTCAGCGCGGACGAACTGGCGGGCGCACTGGTCGCAATCACTGAGACGAAAGACACGGCAAAGCGTGAGGCATGGGCTAAGCGTGGGGTGATGTTTTTCGAGAGCAGGTCCCGGCGAACTGCTTCGGCATCTCAGCGCAACCCTCGCGGCGCTCCAGCGCAATCGGGCAGCGCGCAATCGCCGGCAGGCGGCACAGGCTCGCAATGACATGAGAACATGGCAGGTGGAGCGTCGCAAACGCACCCGACAGCTGATCGAGCTTGGCGGTCTCGTCCTCAAGGCAGGCATTGTCGAGCTCACCAATGACGATCGCGCAATCATCTACGGCGCGATGCTCTGGATCGCCGCGAAGCTGCAGGGCCATGACGGTAAGCATGCCCGGGAGCTTTTGGCCGCGAAGGGAAAGCAGGCATTCGATGGTGAACGGCGTGAAGAGCAGATGGACTGGCGAACATAGCCACAGTTGGCGAGCAGCGGCCAGTCCGAAGTCGGAACAGCAAACTTCCGCCGGTGTGCCAGCGCCGCAGTCAAGCGCTTGCGCAGGAAGCTTTCGCGATCTCCTCGCGACCGCCGACAATCTTCTCTCGCGAGCCTTGATCCTGATCATATAGAGCGCAAGGCTCGCGTTGGCGACGCTCGTCAAAGCGGGCGCTGCCCTATGAGCGAACTTCAAAATCCAGATCGTGCCCTCGAAACCTCCCACGCCCTCCAGATTCGATCATGCACACTGCGCATTGATACAAACTCTATAGCCAGGGTGAGAGCCAGCGGCATTGCTCTGCACAGCTGGAACGGGCGGAAAAGTGAAGGAAGCTCCTCGCTTTAGATGAGATAGGCAAAAGCATCCCAGCCGATGGGACAACAGAAGCGAAACTTACTCTTGTCATGTTGCGCAAAAGAGGTGGATTTTACGAAGAAACGTACTATTTGCGCCGTGGGCAGGCTAGAAAAATCAAACGTCGCTCAATTCATCCGATACAAAAAAGGGAAATCATATGACCACTGCTCTCGAGCAAGGCAACAAACTGGATACCGTGTCGATAACGGCTGACATTGTCGCCGCCTATGTATCGCACAATCCAGTACCGGTTGGCGAGTTGCCGAAACTCATCGGCGACATCCATGCCGCCCTGAATGGCATCGGCACGCCGGCGGTAGAACCTGTGGTAAAACAGGACCCGGCAGTTTCGATCAAGAAATCGGTGACACCTGACTTCATCATCTGTCTGGAAGACGGAAGGAAATTCAAATCGCTCAAGCGGCACCTTCAGCACTTCAACCTGACCCCCGACGAATACCGGCAGAAATGGAACCTGCCGTCCGACTATCCGATGGTGGCGCCGAACTACGCGGCTACCCGGTCGGCTCTGGCGAAATCAATAGGGCTCGGGCGCAAGGCGGCGACGTCCACGTCTGCCGCGGCGGAAAAACCAAAACGGGCTACTCGTGCGGCGGCAGCGGCGACGACTGCGGCGGCCATGAAGTCGCCGCTGAAGAAGGTCCGCAAGGCGCCGGCCAAAGCGTAACGCGCTGCACCTAGCGGACGTGCCAAGTTGTATAGGACCTGAACATGGCAAAGCCCCGCCTTGCGGCGGGGCTTCGTGTTTTGTCGGGTCACTCTGCGGCGCGGCGTGACCAGATGAGCGAGAACTCACCCTCGGTGTCGGTCTCGACCAGGCTCGCATAGATCGGAGCGGGGAAGCTGGGATCGTCGAGCTTGACCGAGTGGTAGTCGCGTCCCTCGCGCGAGGTCTTCTTCCATGCCGCCCCGAACTCGGTGGCGCCAGCGAAGATGCGGAAGTCGGGACCCTTTTCATTTTCGCCATCCGTCGGAGCGAACGTTACCGTCTTGACGTTGAGATTGAGGGTCTTGACCGAGCCGGAGAAGCCGTTCGCGGTGCGGGAGAAAGTGCCGATCGTAGCCATGGTGATGTTCCTTTGTGTTTTCTCGGGCCGCGCCCATCGCGGCCTCGATGGTGGACGTGAGACCGGAAACGATCGGTCTGCATCCCGAAGGGGCTGAAACGAAGTGGAAGACGGCGACGCGAGGCTTTCTTGGACCGTGAGGAATGGACGCGCAGCGGACAGGGGAAGAAAACGCAGCGCCGACGTTGCGAGAAGACGATCGAGACGGAGTGAAACGAAGACGGTCTTCGGTCAGACCCAATCCATTCGAGGACGCCTTGGGCGTGGCCTGGAAAGAATACCCGGAAGGAACGCCACATTGGCTAAGATCAGTCAGGGCCATTGTAGCTTGCGCCCTGCGCTTCTGAATTTCGGCCACAGACCTTCCTCACGCGCCAGGGCGGTGTTGGTCCTACTCCTAACCGGTGAAGAAGGGACGTCCGATTTCCCTAATCTTTGGGCTGAATCGTCATCGCGTTCAGGGCGGCTCCGAAGGCGACCAATTGATTGCTGAGGGCAGCACTTCTAAGCCGACAGATGCCGACGATTTCCTATAGATGCGCCACACCTGATCCTCCACCGCATGGCCGAATGTTCCCGCTGCGGTCACGCCGACGCGCGGTGAGGCATTGCTGGAAGGTCGGATTCACGCCGGGCGTCTGACGCCGAGGTGATGCGCTGCGTGACTTTCCCGATAAGAGTGGTGGAAATTCCCGGTTCGACCATTGGTTTGGAGGTGCATCCCGAGCATCTGCCGAAGCGCTTGATGATCCACAAGCCGATGAAGATCGACGGCAAGGTCGTCTGGCACACAGAGAGATTTCGAGGATAGGACATGGCCAGGTCGAAAGGTTCGCAGCAATTATCACAGGCTGAAATTGAGCGCTTTGCGACGGCAGCGGAGGCACTGCACTTAAGTATCATCAGCCGTTTATATCGCCCCATAGCGACGACTACCGGCAGACGCGCGTCCTGCATGAGGTGCTGTTGAAAGCCGTGCGGGAAGTCACCGGGAAGGAAGTGGCGTTCATCCAGTGGAACGGGACAGGGCCGTCCAAGCCGTAGCGTGGCTCTAGCCGTTTTCGCAGCCGATCCCATCGCCGTCGCGGTCCAGATCATAGATATCCCTGCCGACAACAGTGACCGGGCCGCGTACATAGGCGGACCATTGCCCTTTCCGGAGGAGCAATCGACGTCGCTGGCGATTGGAACGCAGGCTCCCGCGTAGTTTGGGTCGCACGCGTCTTCGGCATGAGCGCAGCCGATGAAAGATGCCACACCAAAAGCGACCGCGCCTACACGACGGGAAGCCGCCGGCTGGATCCTTATCCGAATCAGCGCTGTATCTCAGTCGTCTATCTCTTCGCCTTCATCGTCTTCGTCCGAACCGCGAGACGGGTCTTCGACGAAGGTTTGGCAACCCTCATTAAATGATTGGCTGTTTGAGCTGCAGTCGCTGTCGTTGGAAATCTGATTTTGCTCAGCCCAGTCGTAGCCAGCTTTATGCCCGGAACAATCTTCGGTGCAGTCATTTCCTCCGAAAGTCCCCTGCGCATGACATGGCGTGGCTGATGCCGCCGCAAGCATCAATGTGCCCAAGTGGAACAGCCTTCGAATTCTCATCTGCGCCCCCCCATGGTGAGCAACGCTGCTATCCAGGCGCCGCGAATATGCCTACTCGCACGAACCCAAATCACGCAATTTGGTCCTGATATCAGTGGCAGTGATACTCGCCAGTCTTGTGGTTGGTATGGCACCCATTGGCATCGGTGCCGCCGCCGTGTGCGAAGGTATCCACCGAAAATGCCAACATGGTCAAAGCCGCCATGGCGGCAAGAATTGTGGATTTCATATCGCCCTCCCAAGATAATTCGGACAGAAGAGCACTATCGTGGAGTTAGCACAACTGGCTGATTGCAAATTACCTACTGGTTAAGTGCCGATGTTCAATATCCAATATTGCTCCCGCGCATCAAGATCGGCCGATGAAATGGCGAGCGACGGACTTAGACGCCCAATTGCGCGGCCATCTTTTGCGTGGCCGCCGTTGTCCGGTCAATGCCGCTGGTGATCGACAGCAGATGTCGTTTCGTCGAAAGAAATTCGGAGTCGCTGCAATCGGCCACAGCGCGCTTGAACAGGGCTCGCATGGCGATGAGCGCGACCTCGCCGTTACCAGATCACAGACCAGCGAGGCATCTGTCGGCGCAAGTTGATTTTCGACGGCCTTTCGGATCGCAAAGCTTCGCGAACTCGGCTTTCTCAAAGCGGGTCAACGGCGCGGCGGCGGAAAATCAGGGGATTTGGGATTGGTCTTGGCCATGACTTCTGTACACGATTCAAAAATCATTCTTCGCCGCAAAAAATTGCCGCATGCCGCATCTGTGGTCGTTCGTCGACACGCAACCGACATGTCCCTCCGTCGCGCAGTCGCTGTGGTAATGGGGGTGCCACCGCCCCGGCGGTCACAACGGCCTGTGGCGAGTGTCGATCAGCCTGGCTGACTCATAGCAGCCCGAATGCCATTGCGGTGAGAAAGGCCACCACTAGCACCACCAGGACCCCAATAATCAGCCAGACGGCGCTCTTGGCGTCCATTTAGACCCTCAACTGTCGGTTCCATTGATCACATAGCGCGACGCGAAGACGCTCACCAGTCACTGTGACTCCAGCGGATACGCGTCCTGGGCGAACTGACGGGCGTTTGTGGATAGGGACTACTGTGGGAGCGTGGGTTCGAAAAGTGGGAATATTCGCGCGCAAAAGGCCGGCCGGCTTACCGGCCTGTCGCGCGGTCAGTCTCAACTGGTTGCCGGCTTGGATGTAGGCGGCTCACGGCGAGCGAGCAGCTTGTCGATCCGCCTTCCATCCATATCGAGGATCTCGAAGCGCCAGCCCTCGTAGTCAAAGTGCTCACCGGCTTCCGGCAAGTGCCCAAGGCTTGACAAGGCGAACCCAGCGATCGTGTGAAAATCCCCTTCGGCAGACCCCGATCGGAATCCTAGGCGAGCGAACGCATCGTGCGCCAGCATCATTCCGTCGATGAGCAAGGACCCGTCATCGCGCTCGATGACATCAGGGTCCTCATTGTCCAGGTCAGGAAGGTCGCCTGCGATGGCTTCGAGCAGATCGGTCTGGGTGACGATCCCCTCCAGAGCGCCATATTCGTCGATGACGATCGCCAGACGCACCGGCGTCCGCTTGAACTGATCGAGTACACGGAAAATCGGCGTTGCCTCGTGAACGATCAAAGGTTCTCGGATGACCGCCATCGGGTCAAGCGTTTTGCCGTCGAGCACCTGGTCGAGAAGGTCCTTCTTCAGAATCATGCCAAGCGGTTCGTCTATCCCCCCACGGCCGACCAGAAGCTGCTCATGGCGACATTGCCGGATGGTGCGCAGAATCTCGTCAGGGATGTCGTCGGTATCGATCCAGTCGATATCGCGTCGCGGTGTCATGATGTCGGCAATGCGCCGATCGCCGATGTTGAAGACACGCTCGACCAGTTCCTGTTGCGTCTGATGAAGGAGCCCTGCCTCCTGGCTTGCCGCCACGAGCAGCTTCAGCTCTTCGGGCGAATGCAAGGACTCCTCGCCTGTGCCCGGACGCAGACCGCACAGACGCAGCACCAGATTGCCGAGACCGTTGAGAACAAGAATCGCCGGCCTGAGCAGGAACAGGAACAGACCGAGAGGGCGGACGACCCGAAGTGCCGTGCTCTCGCTGCGCTGGAGCGCCAGACTTTTCGGCGCTAGTTCACCCAGGACAATGTGTAGCGCGGTTATGATGATGAAGGCGATTGCGACGGCAATGGTGTGCGAAGCTGCCGTGGCCAGCGACCCCATCACTCCCAAGAGGAGTGGCTCGATCAGATGAGCGAGTGCAGGCTCGCCGACCCAACCGAGCGCCAGCGATGAGATGGTGATGCCGAGCTGAGTTGCTGCAAGGTTCGCATCGAGATTCACCAAAGCCCGTTGAAGGAGGCTGGCGTTCGAGCGTCCAGCTGTAGCCAATTCGTCGACGCGGCTTCGTCTAACCGCGACCAGCGCAAATTCGGCGGCGACAAAGAAACCGTTGGCGCCTACGAGTAGGAGAACCAACAGAATTCCAAGAATGTCGCGTAGACTACCATCGTCCGCAGGCATGATATCCTCTTTATGAAACAGCCACTCTCATCTCTCAAGCGCGTATGCCGTCGTGAAACCGCCGTTGGCCATCATTGCGGAGCGATCACCGCAGCTCCGCCTCTGACAATCAGGGGCAAGATAGCCAAATCCGCGCTGAGTATCCTACCCCCGCAAAAAATCCGCCGGCGCGAACCGGCGGGCCAGAAATCGGATAGAAAAAGAACCGGTCATGCCGGCCGAACTAAATGTGGCGTCTGGGTAGTCGAAGTCAATGGACCCGCCGCGTAGAGATCGCCTTTGATCCAGTGATTTAGCAATATCACCGCGATGCCGGCGAGGATCGCCAGCGCTATCATCCAAATGATCTTCTGACGGTCGCTCAATGTTCTAAACCCAAACCCGAACCACGCGTGCCGGCACTTAATGGCACGACGTCGTTAATTGCAATGTGATCCCTATGAGAATCGCTGTGGCCTTGGCGGTCGGTCAAACTTTCTCATTTCGACGAGATTTGCCAGACAGCCACGCCAGTAAGAATAAGGCCGGCGGTACCTTCGATAGTTCGCGATATCACATCGAACAGGCGCGGCCGACGGTCGAAGAAATGCACCAGCCGTTCCCGAAACAGGATCGACAGAACTGCCACGCAAGACAACGTCAGTGCCACGCCGGCCATCATGGTGATTGCAAAGAGTATGCCCGCGACCGGAACACCTCTTGAGATCGCGAAGGTCATCGCGAAGAGCGTCAATGGACATGGGATCAGGCCGGCCATGACGCCCACAACCTCGCCTTCATGCTGATGGTGATGACCGTGGCTGAGCGCCCGCCAAAGCATCCACAGACCAATTAACCCGAGCAGGCCACGACTGACATCCTCCAAAAGCGGCGCCCGGCCGACGCTGCCCAGCGCAATCGAGACCAATGGCAACGAGAGGGCTGCAATCACAACGGCAATCGTGACATGGGTGAAGGAGAGTGTCAGCGACACCAGTAGGCCGCGACGGATGCTGGCATCCGATCCGGCCAAATAGGTAGCCAGCACGGCTTTGCTGTGTCCGGGTGTCAAAGCATGCGCAGCTCCGAACAGGACACCCATCGGCAGGAAGGCAGTGAACGCCAGCCAGTCGCCCCCGGCTGACAGCAATTTGATCTGTTCGGCGAGCGCCAAGTATATCGTGCGTTGAAACTCGACCAGGGTTTGGAAAAACACGTTCTATCCGTTCCGCCGCTTCAACCGCACGTCAATTCAAGGCGTGTCGCGAATATCTTGCCGAGATCGGTTCCGGTCGGATCGCTGAAGAAGGCATCCGTCAATTTCGTCTGATTCTGTGCGATTGCGGTATTCGGATCGGGGCGGACGACTGCCCTCGTGCAATCTTTCGGTAGGCCAGCCACGGCGATCTTATCGTCATCGGTGAAATCGATCGCGGTGTAGAAGGTCGGATCGTAGACGCCGATGCTCACCTTGCCGGCGAGCGCCAACGTGTCTTTCGGCTGCGTCTCGAATTGGATGACGAGTTGATTGTTCTCGTAGCTAGTGACCAGCCTCGCCGGCGGCGTCATCGCCACGTCCTTGCCTTCCACAGTGACCATTTGGAAATAATTGTATTCTTCCAGTGAGGCATGGATGGTGAGGGCGGCGGCGTCGAGTTCTTCGGCGTCCAGAGTAAGGTCGGAATTCTTGTCGAACTCCATCAGCACCGTCGAGGAGAAGAGCTCGTCGAACCGCCAGAGATGCTTGAGCGACTTGACCGACTTGTCAGCGCCAACCGTTAGGTCCAAACGGGCTTCCGCGAAGACATGAGGATGAGCGCCGACCGCGACGGTGGAGGCGAGCAGGAGCGCCATGCCAAAAATCGTGCTGGTCAGTCGCATTTGCGCTCGCTTTCTCGTCATTGCGCGCCAACCGAGTGATCTGGCAGCGCAAGCAGGCTAAATTGGGACGCGGCCCGCGAAGCCTTTTCAATCATCGACGATCGAACTTGCTATGATGGCGTTCGCTGTGCTCCGAACGGCTGGCGACGTCAAATGCACGAGCTGCTTGCGATTGCCCGCGATCAGTATGAACAGCCGGGAAACCTGCCTGCCCTTCCTCTCCTCGCCGATTTTTTCGGCGTCGGTGCGGTGGAAGAACCGTTTTTCAAACTCGGCGCGGTCGACATCGAAAAGCTTGAGCGAGCAGGTCTGGACGGACCTGCCGTCCATGGTAGCCCTGGTCACCGCGACCATCGTTCCGGCCGGAAGGTCGTCGCCGGTGACCTGCCATCCGCGGAACGCCTTCATGGCATCCACAGGAGCAAGTGCCGCGCCGTCGACGAGCGGCGTCCATCCGCGCGTCTTTGCCAATGTCGCGGTTCGCTCGAAGTCGGGGCCGTGCGCCAGGCATGTCGCGTGGAAGGCATCCAGCGCCCGGTCGACGCCATCGGCATGCGCAAGCGGTGATGCCAACCATGCGGCCGCAAGCGTCAAGGACAAGTAGGTCTTGGGCATTCGGTAGACTCGCGTATCGAAGCAGGCCGGGATAGCCAATCGGCAAGATAGCGCCGCGGCGGCTACGCACGCAATGCAGCGCGGCCCGCGACTACCGGCCCGCGCGTGTTCCTGGCGGCGGCGCGCCCGGTCCGGTCGCCGCGGCATGCCGCGCTCAGGCAGGCAGGATCTTGTCCGTGGTCGCGCGCACATAATCGAGGTTCATGGTCCCGACGGCGCCGGTATCGTCGACCCTGAAGCCTGTCTCGACCAGTAGAGTTCCGACCGCATTCATGTCGATATGCCCGTGCCGATGGAGCCTCGGCAATCTGGATTCGTGCAGCGGCCTTCCGAAGTCGATCAGCAGCAGTCGGCCTCCCGGCTTCAGAACCCGCTCCGCTTCACGGAAGAAGGTCGATCGGTCGGGTTTCGGCAGGTGATGCAGCATGAGCGTACCGATCACGATGTCGAATTGGCCATCCTCGAAGGGAAGTTCCTGGGCCGTCGCCTGGACGAAGGTAAGATCAACGCCGGCTCGCGTAGCCTTGACGCGCGCCCTCTCGACCATTTCGACCGATGCGTCGACGCCCGTGACGCGTCCGACCGCTCCGACCAACCGTCTCGCGGCTATGGCAAGCGTGCCCGTACCGCAGGCGACATCGAGCATCGCCTCGCCGGGCTGGAGCCTTGCCAGACGCAGCATGAATTCACGGAACCGGTCCTCGCGGCCCCAAGTCAGGACGCGCGCAAGCAGGTCATAGCCGACCGCCCTATGCAGGACGATGCCGATGCCCCTTTCGCCGGCGCCATGCGCGCCGGCAGTCCGCATGTGATGGAAGCCGCCCCAGAGTGCGAATGCCGCGACCGCAGCGAGGATGAGGCCGTGGACTGCAGCCGTCCAAGCACCGGCATTGAGATAGCCGTCCCCGAAATGAAGCATTAGTAGAAAACCGCTGACCAGCGACAGTTTGACGAGCACGGCAAGCATAATAACACCCTTTCGCGAATGCTGTCCGTTTCCAGCCCGATGACCAAATTGGTGCATTTCCTTTTGCCTCCTCGTCCGTTTCCGGAGTGCTCAAGGCATTCTTGAGCTTCTGGACTCGGCGTATCATACTGGACAGATTGTCCATTAGCGCTGTTGCTGGACAACGGACCGCTGAACGTCCCAAACCGCACGGTGGAAAGAGCAATGACCATTAAAATCGAGCGGCCCGACGACAGGGGTACGATCGACCGTCGTGTCGCGCGCACGCGCGCCATGCTGCAGGACGCGCTGATTGCTCTGATCCCAGAGTGCGGCTATGCGGCTCTCACCGTGGAAGACATCTGCCAGAAAGCTGATGTCGGCAGGTCGACCTTCTATACGCACTATGCCGGCAAGGACGAATTGCGCAGCGCGGCCCTTGAGGCGCATCTGCTGTCGCTGAGCAGGCGCGTGTCGGCAGACGAAAAGACAGGCAATCGCCTGTTCGAATTCAGCCTGCCGATGTTCGAGCACGCGCGGGCGTTCCGGTCGCTTCACAAAGCGCTACTTGCGAGCAGCGGCGACACGATCCACGATCAATTGCGTGAACGCATACGGCGCGCAGTGCGAACCGAACTGTCTGGCAAGCGGATCGGCGACGCGGGCGTGCCGCTGGAATTCGTCGTCCAGTTCATATCGGGAGCCTTTCTCTCGGTGCTTGCCTGGTGGATCGCCGAGGACTCCAGCCTATCGCCGGCCCAGGTCGACGACCTGTTCCAGCGGATGGCGGGTTCAGCTCTTCCGGGGCGGTCACCCTAGCAAGACCTTCCAAATCCAGATCTCGCGCCGGTTGAGGCTAACGTTCCTCGGGCGGCCGAATCTTGCGAAACGTCATGAGCAAAGGATTTCGTAGATGGTGTTCAAGCCACCGGCGACGAGAATTGGTCAGCCGAAACCGGAAACGGCAAGCAGGGGTCCGGCGACCATCGGACTGACCGCCGAACCGCGTTCGGCCAGAGCCCCACTCGGACCGCCAATCTTCGTCGATTCAAAATCGCATGGCAACGAGTCGAGCTATTTCGGCCGGCGCTTGATCGGGGATGGCAAAGACCGAGCTGACGTTGATCTCACAAAGCACATACGTGTCTTCACCTGACACAGTCCGTGGTCCGTAGAGAAAATCGGCATCCCAAATGATCGGCAGCGACCTGGCATCGACGCCTAGCACAGCCATCATTTGCGGCGTCCACCCGGTTTCCATATTGGTCCGCAGCGACTGAAACGGTTCGGCCGTGGCGGGATGCATTATCCGCGGCCCTGGTTGCGCAGCCTCGGAATCTGGCCCTTCAGGAGGTGGCGGGATTAGGGCCTTGATGAACTGGTGGCCAAAGCCGACCACCTTGTCGGCGCCCATGTAACAGCGGATCATCCCGTCGGGTAAACGCGGTTGGAATGGCTGATCCACGATGCAGCCATCGGGTGTCAAATACACCTCGCAGCGCGCCATGAAATCCGGCAGTGCGAGTTCTTCCGGCGTACTGCCGCGTCGCGCGTGCAGCACCCGAACCGCCGGCTCTCCGCCAGGAAGCGAACCGATCAGCTCGACCTTCCATACTCCCTGGCCGCCATTGCCGCGGTTCTGCTTCAGCACCCGTGGACCGGCCGTTCGAAGCCGCTCCGGAAACGCCTCGCGAAAAGCCTCGGCGGAGCCGTAGAGGTAAGTATCGGTTCCCCATCCGAGATGCTTCGTACGGTGCAGAACTTCCTTCACGCCCATTTTCAGGATCACGTCTGGATGTGCACTCACCCAGGGGCCGCGTGCCGCCACGTCGCGCAGCAGCGGGTCAAGCACCGCACGGGTTTTTCCCTCGTGCAAGGGATCGACCCAGACCAGCACGCCGTCCGTCGCCAGGAGCTGGGTCCGAACCTCCTCGGCAAACTCTTCGTCATAAACGGCCGGTTCGGCGTGAACACCGATCGCAGCGAGTTCCTCGAACACGCGATGAAACCGGTTGTTCTGCGGTGTCGCCGTGCGACGCGCCTCCCGGTCACCGCGCCAGACCACAGCCACTCGCCTCGTGCCCATTATACCTCGCCTCCTACTTGCTCGCCCATCAGGCAGCCCCGATACGAAATAGACTGCGATGCTCGCATCCGAGCAGAAAGATCGCCCTAGACCGAGCCCGCCGCGACGCCGAAAAGCACGCCCAGGATCGAACATGCCGCTAGCATCGGGATCACGCCGACCTTGAAGCGGAATACCGCCAGCATCGCACCGAGGGTCAGTACGAGAGACGGAATGTTGAGGGAACCGAGGACTGGCACGTCGAGCCTCATGCCCAGCAAGCCGATCTCATGCAAATCGCGAAACAGGACATGAAGCGCGAACCACACCGCGAGGTTCAGGATCACTCCAACCACCGCTGCCGTGATGGTCGACAGTGCGGCTGACAGGGCCTTGTTGCTGCGCATCGTCTCTATGTACGGCGCGCCGAGAAATATCCACAGGAAGCACGGGACGAAGGTCACCCACGTCGTCAGAAGGCCGCCGAGCGTTCCAGCGACCAACGCGTTAAGAACCCCCGGCTCCCGGAATGCTCCCATGAAACCAACGAATTGAGTGACCATGATCAGCGGACCCGGCGTTGTTTCGGCCATGCCGAGGCCATCCAGCATTTCTCCAGGCTTCAGCCAGCCATAGTGCTCGACTCCTTGCTGGGCGACATAGGCAAGCACCGCATAGGCCCCGCCGAACGTCACCACCGCCATCTTGGAAAAGAAGATGGCGATGTCGGTGAAGACATTGCCTTGCCCAAGAAACAGCAACAAGAAAAGGACCGGAACGAACCATAGCAGCAGAAACACCGCCGCAATCTTCAGCGACCATTCGATGGATGGCCGGGCATGCGCCGGCATCCCTTCGCCAAGCGCCGAGTCGACATCATCGACCTGCTTGCCACCAAGCTTGCCATGTCCATTGCCTGGCTGGAATGCGGCCCAACCCATCTTGCCCCCGACGTAGCCGATCACGGCCGCAAACAGGATGACCAGCGGGAACGGTGCATGGAAGAAGAACAGGGCGATGAAGGCTGCCGCAGCGAGGCCGACCATCACATTGTTCCTGAGCGCCCTCCTGCCGATCCGCAGGACCGCTTCGAGCACGATGGCCAGAACCGCCGCCTTCAGGCCGAAGAAGAGCGCCTGGATAGCGCCAACGTTGCCGAAGATGGCGTAGATCCAGCTCAGGACCATGATGGCGACCGCGCCTGGCAGCACGAACAGGATTCCCGCGACGAGGCCGCCTTTGGTCTTGTGCATGAGCCAGCCAATATAGATGGCCAATTGCTGCGCCTCCGGACCGGGCAGCAGCGTGCAGTAGTTGAGCGCATGCAGGAATCTCGTCTCGCCGATCCAGCGCTTTTCCTCAACGACGATCCGATGCATCATGGCGATCTGGCCGGCCGGGCCGCCGAAGCTGAGCATTGCAACGCGGGCCCATACTCGCATGGCGTCCGCAAACGAAATGTCATGGTCGTGGGTTTCGGCCAGAGATGGCGGCGTCGTGACGGACTGCTCCAGATTGGCCATAGTTTGAGTCCCTGCGGTCATCCGCGTTTCTTGCGGAAATACTGATAGAGGTTGTCGAAGACAGGAGCGCCCTGCGCGATCCGCTGTTCGTCGCTCTCGTTCGCCATGGCGATGCCTGCAATCAGACTGGCAATCCCAGTCGCCTCCTCGCGACCGAACTTGTTGTCCTTGAGGTCGATGTCATGGACGATCTCGGCGATGGCCTGGAGTGCCGGATCATTGATGCCGGCGCGGGTAAGCAGAACTTCGAAGCTGCAGCGATCGCCCTCATGGGTGATTTCGCCTTCGAACATGTCGAAGCGCAATTCCCCCTCCTTTGGCACGTATCCCTTGCCCGCTACGAAGCGGATGATCGCGTCAGCATCGATGAACCGGCGGATCAGCCAACTGCAGGCGATGCGGTCGACATGCACGTCCCGGCGCGTGACCCAGATTCGGCCCTTGAGCTCGCTCGGCTCGGCGGCCTTCTTCGGTTCCTTGGTCATGGCCTTGTCCTCTGTAAGCTGTGTTTCAAGTTCGCCGATCAGTCCCTCGATCGTGAGGCGACCGCTGGCACCAAAAAAGTCGATCATCACCACTTCAGTGAGCCGCTTGCGCAAGCGACCAAGTTGCGGACGCGCTTCTGCGTGTTTTTCCGATGTCGCGTCGGCCCCAATCGCTGCAGCCAGCTCGCGCGCTTCCCCAGCGATCTCCGCATAGTCGGCATCACGGGCCGCGTCGAACATCGCCCGCACCTGCGCGTCCGACAGACCGTCGACAAGGCGCGCCTCGCAAATCATGGCCTCGCCGCCGCCGGCGACGATCTCCTTCAGAAGCCATTCGAAATCCTCCTGCATCTCGGCATTCGCCGGCAGGGCGTAAACGGTGCTTTTGACTGCGACCGCGCCGATGCCTTGCAACCGTCGCCAGATCTTCACCCGGAAATAGGCGGGCTTGCTTGGCAGCTGATAAATCAGGAGCAGCCAGCGCTGCTCCTGCAATTGCCCCTCACTCATAAGTGAACCGTATCATGGACTGAATTAGATGCAACACTTGTATCATGACTCATGCGCAAACCATACTAAATGGCCAAAATCCGCAGAGACACCATACTTCAATGCGGGCGAAGCTCATCGTCGGTTGTCGAAGCGCCCCAGCGCACTTCCGGGCGAAGAAAGAAAGCTCATGTGGCGCCCCTCGAACGTCGTCCGGCAGGAATGGAGGCCCCGGAAGTAGTGGCGACGGCACCTTCGTGTACACAGTTACGGACAATCGCATCACACGCCTCGCCATCAAGGCTGGTGTCACCGACAACGGTCGCGTCGAGGTGACCGCGGGCCTTTCGGAAGCGACATCGGTGGTGGCAACCACCCAAGGCGTGCCGCCCCTGAGGACTGCGGTTCAGCCGCAGATGGTTCGCTCCTCGTCCTTGGTGGAATACCCGGCGCAGCTGGGATCGATCCCCTCTCGCCCATAAGCGACCGGTATCAAACGTCTGAGCAAGATGCAACACTTGTATCATTTCTCGTTTGGGCATAACGTGCGCCTGCTCACGGATGGCCGTGCCGCCGAGCGAGGAAATCCAATGCCGCACCAGATCATGCCGCTGCCGTTCAAGCCGCCCAGGCTCGTCGGACTGTCCGAACGCCTGCTGGCCAGCCATTATGAAAACAATTACGGCGGTGCGGTTCGCCGCCTCAACGCTATCGAACAGCGGCTCGATGAACTCGACTGGGGCGCAGCACCCGTCTTCGACATCAACGGGTTGAAGCGCGAAGAGCTGGTCGCGGCAAATTCGGCGATCCTGCACGAGATCTATTTCGATGGGCTCGGTGGTTCCGGCGATGCCGGAGGCGATCTTGCCGCAGCACTGGAGCGCGACTTCGGCAGCGTGGCGGCATGGCGCGCCAAGTTCATGGCGTGTGCTAAGGCGCAGGCCGGAGGCTCGGGATGGACGCTGCTGACCTGGTCGGAGCGCCGCGATCGGCTGACGATTCAATGGGCGGCGGATCACACCAATTGTCTCGCCGGCGGCATGCCGATCCTCGCGCTCGACATGTACGAACATGCCTACCACCTCGATTTTGGCGCCAAGGCTGGCGCCTATGTCGACGCGTTCATGAAGAACATCCATTGGGAGCGGGTTGCCGCCCGCCACCGGCGGGCTGTCGCGCAGCGCGATCCTTCAACAGGACCTGCATCGGACAATAAGGTTCCAACTGTTGCGCCAGAGGAACTGCGGGCCCGACTCGACCAGGGCGAAGATCTGGTCGTGCTCGACGTCTGCCTGGCCGACGATCTGGCAAAACGCAGCGATATGCTGCCGGGCGCCAAGCTCCGCGCTCCCGAGACCATTGCCGATTGGGCCGATGAACTGCCGAGGGACAGGCCTGTCATCGTCTATTGCGTCTACGGCTTCCAGGTCAGCGGCGACGCAGTCGCCGAACTGCGTCGCCGCGGCGTCGATGCAACGGCGCTCTCAGGCGGCATCGCCGCCTGGCACGCCATCGGCGCGCCAACCGTCCCTCTGGTGATGAGCGAAGAAAGGATTGCGTCATGAAATGGGTTACCCGTGAACGCCCGGTCATCGACCGCATCGCCTGCCCCTGGCTGATTGCACGCTTCATCGACAAGGAACCTGATTTCTTGTTCGCGGCACCTGATCAGGTGATCCGTGTTGCCCAGGAAGCGGGCGCGACACCCTACGACGTGCCCGGCGTCGAATTCACCCATGTCGGCGACGGTTGCAGCTTCGACACCTTCGTCTCGAAATTCGGCCTCGATCGCGACCCGGCGATCGTGACCATTGCCGCGATCGTGCGCGGCGCCGACACGGATCGGCACGATCTCACGCCACAGTCTGCAGGACTGCTCGCGATCTCCATGGGGCTGCGGGACGTGACGCCCGACGACCACGAGATCCTGAAGCACGGCTTCGTCATTTACGATGCGCTTTATGCCTGGGCCTCACGACGCAAGGCGGAGACCCATAGCTGGCCACCCGTCACGAAGCCGGCGGCGGCCTGAAGTAGCGGGCAACGAGGGCAGATCAAGTCGGCACTCAAATCACCGGCCGCCGCTCGCCGTCGGCCAGGTGGCAGGCCGCGACCCCGCCATGCGGCACCGAGCGCAACATCGGCTCCTCGGTCCGGCAGACATCGATCGCCACAGGACAGCGGGTGTTGAAGCGGCATCCCGGTGGCGGCGCGCTGGGGCTTGGAGGGTCGCCCGCGAGGATGATTCGGCGACGGCCGGCCTCGATACGAGGATCCGGCGAAGGAACCGCCGAAAGCAGTGCCTGGCTGTAGGGATGGGCCGGCTCGCGAAACAGCGGCCGCGTCACGCCGGCTTCCGCGATGCGGCCAAGATACATCACCGTCACGTTTGAGCAGACCTCGCGCACGATCGCCAGGTCATGCGCAACGATGACGATGGTAAGGCCAAGCTGTTTCTGCAATGATGTGAACAGGTTGACGATCTGCGCCCGGATCGAAACGTCAAGCGCGCTGAGCGGTTCGTCGCAAACCAGGATCGATGGCTTCAGCGCAAGCGCGCGAGCGATCGAAACGCGCTGGCGCTGGCCGCCGGAAAGCGAACGCGGCAGGCGGTCGAGCACGGTCGCTGGCAGCGCCACCAGATCCAGCAGCTCGCCAATACGGCGCCGGCGCTCGGCCGGAGATCCGAGGCGATGGATCTGCAGCGGCTCTTCCAGCGTCTGGTAGACGGTCTGGCGACGGCTCATCGAGCCCAGCGGATCCTGGAAGACGAACTGGACCTCGCGGCTGAACGATTTGCGGTCCGACTTCAGCCACTGGGCGCGATCCCGCCCCGAGATCAGCACCGTACCCTCAGTCTCCTTCTGCAGGCCGACGACGCTGCGAGCCAGCGTGGTCTTGCCACAACCGGATTCGCCAACGATGCCATGGAAGGCACCACGCGGAATGGTCAGGTCGATGCCGTCGACCGCCCGCACGGCGCCTGTTCCGGAGCGGTTGGCGAAATGGACCTTCAGGCCCTTGACCTCAATCGCCGCAATGTCAGCCATGGATTGCTATCCCTTCCCGCCTCAGCACCACCGGGCATCCCACCTTGTGCGGCGTCCCGCCCGTCGAGATCGTCTGGAGCGGCGGCCGATGCACGCGGCATTCGGGCTCAACCAGTTCGCAGCGGGCAGCGAAACGGCAGCCCGGCTCCAGCCTGATCTGGTTCGGCGGCAAACCTGGTATTTCCTTGGTCGCGGCGCGTTCGTCGGCGCGGAAATCCGGTACAGAGGCAAGCAGCCCGCGTGTATAGGGATGCGTCGGCCGCGTCAGCACATCCATCGCGGTCCCCTCCTCCGCCACCTGCCCGGCATAGAGCACCATGACCCGGTCCGCGACCGAGGCGACGACGCCGATGTCGTGCGTGATCAGCACGACCGCGATGCCTTCCTCGCGCTGGATCTGGCGGATGAGCTCCAGGATCTGCGCCTGCACCGTGGCGTCCAGCGCAGTGGTCGGCTCGTCGGCGATCAGCACGCGCGGCCGGCTTGCCAGGGCCAGTGCGATCATGGCGCGCTGCAGCATGCCGCCAGACATTTCATGCGGATAGCGATCGTAGCGGTCTTCCGGGTCAGGGATGCCGGTGCGGGCGAGCAGCGAGACCGCTTCCTTGCGGGCATCCGCATGCGAGAGATTGGCAAAGCGGCGCGCCTGGCGCGCCAGTTGCGGTCCGATCTTCAGCATCGGGTTCAGCGCGCTCATCGGGTCCTGGAAAATGACGCCGAAATAGCGGCCGCGAAGGTCAGACAAGCGCCTGGACTCCATTCCGACCAGTTCGCTCGCTTCGGCTCGGGCCGATCCCTTGATGTCGACGGTGACGCCCTCGGGCAGCAGGCCGAGCGGCCCAAGCGTCATGACGGTCTTGCCCGAACCGCTCTCGCCGACGACGGCGACTGTCTCGCCGGGACGGACGTTGAACGACACCCCATCGACCGCGCGCACGGAAACGGTCGTGGCGTAGAGATCAATGACCATGTTTTCTATGGAGTAGATCGGCTCGTCGCTCATGGCGCGGCTGTTCCCGTTTCGACGGCGTTCCGCTCCGCTTCCTCAACGGCGCGCGCCTTGCGACGCTTGCGCAGCAAACCGCCGCGCACCGGCCTCGGCACCTTTTGCAACGCGAAGGTCTCGCCCAGCAGATTGAAGCTGACCACCACCAAAGTGAGCGCAAGGCCCGGAAGGACGACCAGCCTCGGGTATTCCTCAATGTAGCTCATGCCGTCGACCAGCATCTGGCCCCATTCCGGCGCCGGCGGCGCGACGCCCAGGCCGAGGAAGCTCAGCGTCGCGATGGCCAGGACAAGGGCGCCAGCATCGGCGCTGGCATAGACCACGACGAGGGCCAGGACATGCGGCAGGATATGGCGCACAAAGATCCACAGATGGCTGGCGCCCATCACCCTTGCCGCTTCGATATAGGGCTGTTGCAATTCGGCGGTGACCACGGCGCGGCTCATGCGGGCATAGTTCGCCCACCACGCCAGCGTCAGCGCCGTGATCATCGACCAGTAGCCGGTGCCGAGAATGCCGATCAGCGCCAGCGCGATCACCAAGCTTGGCAGCGCCAGCGCGATGTCGATGAGGCTGATCAACACCAGCTCGACGCGCCCGCCGACATAACCGGCGAACGAACCGATGCTGACGCCGATGGCAAGTGCGGCCACCAGCACGATCACCATCGCCACCAGCGATATGCGGGCGCCGCCGATGATGCGGCTCAGAATATCGCGGCCGAGATAGTCGGTGCCCAGCCAGTGAGCCCAGCTCGGTCCCGCAAGCGTGACGTCGTAGTCTTGCGCGCCGGGATCGTAAGGCATGATCGAGGGACCGAGCACACCGACCGCGACAAAGAAGACGACTGGCAGCAGCACCAGCCAGGGCCAGTCCTTCATGCTCCTGAACAAGGAAGTGTTCATCGGATCAAGCTCCTCTCGCCCTACGCATGCGCGGGTCGACAAACATGCAGATCACGTCAACCATCAGGTTGACGACAACGAAGAACACCACGAACAGCAACAGAACCGACTGCATGCCGACGAAGTCGCGGAAGCGGATTGCATCGATAAAGAAGGCGCCGACGCCGCGCAGCGCAAACACCGTTTCAACCACGATCGAACCGATGATCATCAGCGTGAACTGGGCGCCGAAGGTGGTCAGGAACGGGATGGCGATGTTGGGCAGAGCCTCGCGCATCAGCACCTGTGTCCTCGTGTAGCCCTTCGCGAAGCCCGTCGTGGCGAAGGGTCGCGACATGGCCTCCTGGAGGTTGACGCGGACGACGCGGCTCAGCACCGATGCCGGAAACAGGGCGATTGTCACCCACGGCAAGAGCCACGAGGTGAAGCCGCTGACGCCGAAGGTGGGCAGCCAGCCCAGCATCACCGAAAAGACGATGACCAGCAGCGCCGCCACGAAGAAGTTCGGCGTCGAGGCGCCGACCAGCGAGAAGGCGTGGAGGAACCGGTCCAACGCGCCACCATTGCTGACCGCACCGGCAACGCCGAGCGCCAGCGACAGGAAAAAGGCGAGAATGCCGCCGCCCGCAAGCAGCGCCGCCGTCATCGGGATTCTGGCGGCGAATTCCTGCGCGATCGGCTTGCCGGTGCGCAGCGAGACGCCGAGATCGCCGGTGATAGCGCTGAAAAGCCATCGGCCGTAGCGGACCGGCAGCGGATCATAGAGCCCGAGGTCCTCGCCGATCTTCTTGATCATTTCGGCATCCGCGCCCGGGCCTGCCGCACGCTCGGCCATGAGCGCGGCGACGTTGCCCGGCGCCGCGGCAACCAGGGTAAAGGTCAATGCCGATGCCGCCACGACAAGCAGACAGGCAAGCAACATCCTTCGCAGAATCGTGCGTCTCATCGGAACTCCCCCAGGAGATTCGAGGCGTTCAGGCCTTCAGCGTGATCGCCTTGAACGGCAGGTCGTAGTCCGTCGCGGGAAGCGCGAAGTTCTCGACGCGAGGATTGTGCGCCCACAGCCGCTGGCTGACAACGAGCGGGCAGATCGCCCGGTTGTCGTGCAGCCAGTCGTAGAGCGCCTGCATCTTGGCTTCGCGTTCGTCGCCGCTCGCTTCGAGCGCGGCCTTGACCACGCCATCAAGCTCCGGGGAAACATAGATCTTGCCGTCCGGCCCGCTGTCGGCGGTGGATACGAACGCGTTGCCGAGCGTGCCGTGCGGATCATAGGGCGCGCCATAGGTGGTGAAGAAGGCAAGATCATATTCGAACGCCGGGCGACGGTCGTGCATGGTGGCGTTGTCGACTGACGAGACCTGAACCTGGAAGCCGACCTCGGACAGCTGACCCTGGATCATCTCGGCGATGCGGCGCGAACCCGGCAGCGATTCCTCCGATACGAGGAAATCGATCGCCAGCGGCGCGCCCTCCTTGCTCCAGGCGCCTCCGCTTTCGCTCCAACCGCCATCGGCAAGGATTTTCCTGGCCGCGGCGACGTCGCGTACCGGCACGTTATGCCGCTTGCCCGAGGAAGGCACGTTGGCCGGAAAGAGATCCGCCGCCGGATCTGCGTAGCCTTCGAACAACACCTTGGCGATCGCGGCGCGGTCGACCGAGACATAGATGGCCTCGCGCACGGCCTTGTCGGCCATCATCTTGGCCTTCGGCGAATAACCGAGCAGCATGGTTGCGGTGCCGGCCTCGGCCACCACTTTCATGCCGTCCTTTTCAAGCGCGCGGGCGCGGCGCGGCGACAGCGTCGCCACCCAGTCGCCGCCGATCACGTCGAGGTCGCCGGAACGCAGCGCGTTGGCGCGGGCGAGTTCGTCGGGAACCACCTTCAGTTCCATGCGAGCAAACAGTGGCTTCTCGCCCCAGTATTTGTCGTTGCGCACCAGCACGGTGCCGGAGGAATCGTAGCTTTCGACGATCCACGGTCCGGTGCCGACCGGAGCGGTCTGCTTGCCGCCGGCGTCGACCGCCTTCGGCGACAGGAAGCGCACCGGACGCACTATGGTGAGCTCCAGCAAGGCGGCGGGCACCGGACGCTTTAGCTTGATCGTCAACTTGCTGGGTCCATCGGTGACGATGCTGTCGAATGCGTCGGACACACCGATCCATGAGAAATCCGCGACGCCCAGCCAGCGTTTGAGATTCCATTCGGCGGCGGTCGAATCGAAGGGCGTGCCGTCACTGAAGGCAACACCTTCGCGCAGGTCGAAGGCGATCGAAAGCTGGTCGCCGGCGACAGCCCACTTGGTGGCGAGCCCGGGCTCGAGCGCGCCGTCCTGGCCATAGTGTATGAGGGCGTCGAACACGACCGTGTAGGAACTCAGCGTGGAGACGTTTTGCAGCAGGTCGAGATCGCCGGTTTCGGCGGCAATGGCGACCTTCAACGTTTCATGCCCCTCCGAGTACGCGGCGCGTGGAAACGCGGCAATGAAGGCCAGGCCGGCTGTGGAGGCCAGGAAATTGCGGCGGTCGAGAGTCATCATGTTAGTTCCCCTTTTTGTTTGATTGGCAACGATCATGTGCACGCTTGCTAATTTGTATAGACATAAGACATAAAGTCGGAAAACCGTTTGAGAGTTTTACCCCAGCGACCCACTTGGTCGCGGTTGCGGCCTACAGCCAGTTCAGCGCCGCCGCCGAGAGCGCGAGATAGCGGCCGGCTTTCGCCATCGTGACGATCGCAACGAAGCTCCAGAGCGGCTCGCGCAGAACACCGGCCATCATCGTCAGCGGATCGCCGATGACGGGAACCCAGCTCAGCAACAGGCTCCATCGTCCGCAACGGCGGTAGCGCGCCGCGGCGCGATCGAGCGCAGTGGGCTTGACCGGAAACCATTTGCGGTCGCGAAAGCGGTCGATGCAGCGGCCGAGCAGCCAGTTGACAACCGAACCAAGCACGTTGCCGATCGTCGCGACCAGGATCAGCGCCGCCGGTGACTGGCTTCCGGTCAGCAGCAGGCCGGCCAGCACCGCCTCTGACTGCAGCGGCAGAATTGTCGCTGCGGCGAACGCGGTGAGGAACAGCGCGCCGAAGGCACCAACATCTCCCAGCATTGGGGCCGCTCAGCTCGCTTTCGGCCATTTTGGGTGCCTATCGTTAACGACATAACCATGCGCATGCTCGAAGCCTGCTTCGGTCCAGACGGCGTCCTCGAGGTGCGAATGCCCGTCAGACAGATCGTCATGGGCGTGGCTGAGAACGTCGGGATCGTGACGCGGCCACAACCACATCGCGGCAAAGAGTGCCGCGGCGCCAATGACGCCAAGCAGGAAAAAGGTGAAGGGCAGGCCCATCGCCGCGCCGACGAGTCCGGCGATCGGATAGGTGATGAGCCAGCAGGCGTGCGAAAGCGCGAATTGCGCGGCAAACAATGCCGGCCGGTCGACGGGATCGGCCGAGCGCTTGATCAGCCGCCCAGACGGGGTCTGCGCCAGCGAATAGCCGAGCCCGAGCACGAACCAGAGCGGCAAGAGCAGCTGATAGCTGATGGCAAACGGCCCTGCGAACACGCCGGCAACCAGCAGGCCGGCGCCTGACAACATCGCAACCCGATCCGGGATGCCGTCCAGCAGCCGCGGCAGGACCAGCGCCGCGATCATCGAGCCGCCACCGAAGGCGGCAAGGGCAAATGCCGTGTCGCTCTGGGAGAGGTCGAATTTTGCCTGCACCAGGACCACCGTGTTGACGATCACCATGGCGCTGGCCGCCGCGACGGCAAGATTAAGGGCCAGCAAACCGCGCAAACGCGGCGTCGTCAGATAGATGCGGATCCCGCCCGTCGTGCGTTCATAGATGCCGCGCGGCTCGGAGGGCTGCGGGCTGGGCAGCACCACGGAGACGACCAGCGCCGCTGACGCCAGGAACCCGACAACCGTGCCGGCGAACAGGCTATGGAAGCTTATGACCGAAAGCAGCGCCGCCGCGAGGAGGGGGCTGACGACGCTTTCCAGGTCGTAGGCCAGTCGCGAGAGCGACAAGGCCCGTGTGTAGTCCTTCTCTTCGGGCAGCACGTCAGGGATCGAAGCCTGGAAGGTCGGGGTGAAGCCGGCTGACGCCGACTGCAGGATGAAGATGAGAAGATATATCTGCCAGACTTCGGTGACGAAGGGCAGGAATACGGCAACCCCTGCCCTGATGAGGTCGAGCGAAACCAGCATGGTACGGCGTGGTAGGCGCTCGGCGAACGCGGCGGCAACGGGCGCCACGCCGACATAGGCGATCATCTTGATGGCAAGCGCCGTGCCGAGCACCGCGCCGGCATCGGCGCCGGCAAGGTCATAGGCCAGCAGCCCGAGCGCCACGGTGGCAAGGCCAGTGCCAATCAGGGCGATGACCTGGGCCAGGAAAAGATGGCGATAAGTGCGATTGGCAAGGACTTGCAGCATATGTCTGTCTTCTTGGAGGAGCGATGGGTCGTTGATCCGTGGCGATTGAATGGCGGGCCTGATCTCAGTGATGGTGGCCTTCCGGCTCGACCATTTTGAACGGCAGCACCTGCTCGCGACCCTTCGCGGCCAAGACCAGCCTCGCCTGGAACTCATGCGGCTCAGCAGGAGCCACGGTGCTCTCAAGGCGATGATGGTTGTCGGCGATGGGTTCGAGGCGAAGCGTCTCCGGCCCGCCAGGCCTATCGATGATCACCGTTGCCATCAGATCGTCGGCATGCCGGTCGATGGTCAGCCGCATCCGCTCGCCAGCCGGCGTGTCGACGATTTCCAATGTCCCGGCAGCCAGATCGCAGTCGACCTTGAAGGGCTCCGGCGCATGATGACCATGTGAGTGAGAGGGTTCCGTGCCCGTCGCGGCAGACCCGGCCGAACTCTCCAGACGAACATTCGCTTCAGCCAACGCCGGCAAGTGGGCGAACAGTTCCTCCTTGAGGGCTTCGGTGACGCCCATCACGTCCTTGGCCGTCGCCGCGTCGGCGACACTGATGGCGACGTCGGCATGCAGGCGATGGCCGATCCAGCGCGCCTGCACGCTTTGGACACGTTCGATACCGGACACATGCTCGGCGGCATGATGGATTTCATCGACGATGCCGGGCTCGACACCGTCGAGCATGCGCGTGAGGACTGCCTTCGAAGACTGCCAGACGATCGCGAAGATGGCCACCGTGATCAAGAGCCCGATGATCGGATCGGCCAGCGGAAACCCCAGCCATACGCCGATAGCACCCAGCACAACCGCCAGACTGGTAAAGCCGTCGGTGCGCGCATGGTAGCCGTCGGCGATCAGCGCCGCGCTGTTGATCTCGCGGCCGACCCGGATACGGAACACTGCAACGGCCTCGTTGCCTAAGAAACCTATAATGCCGGCTATGGCGACCCAGCCAAGAAATGCGATCGGCTGCGGATTGATCAACCGGTCGATCGCCTCGTAGCCGGCAACGATGGCGCTGAACAAGATGATGAGGACAATCAGAATGCCGGCCAGATCTTCGACGCGACCCAGCCCGTAGGTGAACGTCTTGCTCGGTTTGCGACGGGCCAGCATGAAGGCGACCCACAATGGGATGGCGGTGACCGCGTCGCCGACATTGTGGATCGTGTCGGCCAGCAGCGCCACGCTGCCGGAGAGGAACACAACCACCAACTGCAGCGCCGCCGTGATGGCCAGAACGACGAATGACCATTTAATCGCCCAGATGCCGCGCGTCGTCGTGGCGATCGTCGGGTCGATGACGCCATGCGTGTGGCCATGGCCGCCCTCGCCGTGATCATGTCCGTGGCCGCCCATGCCTTGCGTCATCGGGCCGAACCCGAACCAATCGCGAACTTTGTCCATCATGGCGCTTCTCACAGGTACTTGGTGATATCCTTGAACTCGTCGATCGAGCGGCGCTGCTCGAGCGCCAGCGGTCCGACGACGTCTTCAAGGCAGTGGTTGAGGTGGTCCTGGATCAGCGTCTTCTTGGCCTGGGCGATGGCCTTCTCCACGGCATGAAGTTGCTGGGCGATGTCGAGGCACGGTCGCCCGGCCTCGATCATCTCGACGATCCCGCGCAGATGGCCGTCGGCGCGCTTCAGCCGCTTGATGATGGCAGGATGGGTTTCGTGGACGTGGGGACGCTCATTCATGCCCTTGATGCTATCCCCCCCGAGAGGATATTCCAAGCCTCAAAGTGGCCTCGATTCTGGTGCATGCCACCATTCGTTAGGATTTTAGAGAATAATCGTTAAGCATGCCGAATTGGATCCCTAGCACAGCCTTTCGTCTCATCGTCGCGTTCGCGATGACTCTCGGCGTGCTGCTCTCCCCAGTGGGTAGTTCGGCCTCGCATAGCCCGATTGCGCTCGCTGCCGCCGAGGCAGCGCGTCACGCAGAGCTGACAGCACAGATCGGAAAACACGGCCACAGCCATGACGATGGCGAAGCCGATGAGCAGAGCTTTGGTCATACCCACGGCCACAATCCGGCCGACCACACCCATGAAACGGCGAGCACGCTTCCGGGCTTCGCGCAGCCAGCACCGCCGATAGGCCGGAGCTGGCTGGTTTACCCGCCTTCGTTTGCCGACCTAGAAATCCGTTTCCGGCTTGAGCGCCCTCCCAGGCAGATCGTCATCGCATGATCGCGGCCGCACGCGCGGCCATCCTCAACGACGACGATTGGAATTCTCATGCAAGGATCCTTCTACAAGGGTCCGCCACGCACGCCTTGCGCGCGCTGGCGGTTTGCCCTTCCTGTGCTCATTGCTCTCCTGACCCTCCCATTGCTTGGGTGGACTGCCCTCGCCCATGCCGTTGCCGAAGGCGACAAGGGCTATATCCAGGAGATCACGGGCATCAATCTGCTGCCCTTCATCTATCTCGGCGCCAAGCACATGGTGACGGGATACGACCACGTCCTGTTCCTGTTCGGCGTGATCTTCTTCCTCTACCGGATGAAGCACATTGGCATCTATGTGAGCCTGTTCGCGCTCGGCCATTCCACGACCATGCTGCTTGGCGTCTATTTCAACGTTGGCATCAACAGCTACATCATCGACGCGATCATCGGCCTGTCGGTCGTCTACAAGGCGCTCGACAATATGGGTGCCTTCCAGAGGTGGCTCGGCTTCCAGCCGAACACCAAGATCGCGACGCTGATCTTCGGCTTTTTCCACGGCTTCGGCCTGTCGACGAAGATCATCGAATACAACATCTCGCCCGACGGGCTCGTGCCCAACCTACTTGCCTTCAACGTCGGCGTTGAGGTCGGTCAGCTTCTGGCGCTCGCTGCTATCCTTATCGTCATGGGCTACTGGCGCCGGACCGACAGTTTCTGGCGCCACGCATACACCGCCAACACCATCATGATGACCGCCGGGTTTGTGCTGATCGGCTATCAACTCACCGGCTGGGTCGTCTCCTGAACCTCCAAGTAAAGATCAAAAAAGGAATTCTCCCATGTACAACACAGACATCCCGACCCGCGCTGAACTGCCGACATCCATGCAGCTCCTCCGATCTACCCTCATCGCCATTGTCGCGGCAGCGGCCATCCTTGTGACCATCGTGCTGCCGGCCGAATACGCCATCGATCCCACCGGCGTTGGGCGAGCGCTCGAGCTCACCGAGATGGGCGAGATCAAGACACAACTCGCCGAAGAGGCCGAGCAAGACCGCCTTCGCGAATTGCAAAACGGCACGCCGACCGCAGTGCCAGGCCAAGATCAGCAGTCGAGTCTTCTGGAGCGCGTCTTCGCTGAACTGGTGATTGGTTCCGCCTCTGCCCAGGAACTGCGGACGGACGAAATGTCGGTCACCCTCAAGCCCGGCGAAGGAGCTGAGATCAAGCTCGTCATGGCCAAGGGCGCAAAGGCAAACTACTCTTGGACAGCCAATGGCGCGGCGGTGAACTTCGACACCCATGGTGACGGCGGCGGCGAAAACATCTCATACGAGAAGGGACGCGGTGCTGCAGAGGACGAGGGCGTACTTGAGGCAGCCTTTGACGGCAATCACGGTTGGTTCTGGCGCAACCGCACCGGTGCCGACGTCACCGTGACGCTGAAGACGAATGGCGCGTACACCGACATCAAACGCATGATGTGATCGATACGGCACGTCTTATCCGGCGCCGTTTGGCGCCGGGGGAGATCAAGCAGGTGAAATAGCCAACTCGGACCAACACAGTTTGATAATATCCAACCTGTGTTGGTCCCCTTCGGATGTCGTTGGTTAGAATCAGCTCGCAATGATGTAACAGGAGCGTCGCGCTAGCTTCCTCAAAGCGTAATCACGCCGCATTGGCCGCGAGCGCGCTCAAAACCCCTTGCGGCAAAGGGCTTCAAGATCCGTCTTTGTCATGTTCTCGATGCCGAGCCCAGGAAGAATATCATTATCTCCCTTGAGATCCCGGCCATAAGCCGCCGACAATATGGAAATTCCGGATTCATGGAGAACCGCCGGATTTCCGCTGATCTTCCCCAGGACTGCGGTTGGTAACAGGCCGAACGGAACGTCCTCGAGAATATAGCGGCTCTCGATAGTCGTCGGGCCAAAGCCGCCACGACCTTGGCGATCCATCTCCAGGTTCATTTCCGAAACGGTGCTCATGGGGACGTGGAACGACAATGAAAAATGTTCCTGGACGGTACGAACCGCGATACCGAAATTGCCAGCTATGGCCAATCGTTCGGCATCCAGAGCCTCGATGAAGCGACCAACGGCAGGAGTGACATTTCCCCCCTGGCTCCATCGCTCGGCCCTCTCCATTCGTGTGAGATTGAGAAGGGCAATTCCCAGATGGTTCTGCGGATTGAGGTTGCTGAGCGCAATTGCCAGCAGACCATCGCGCTTGACGAAACGATCGCCGAACAAGGCCGTGCAAAGCTTGTACCCTTGATCGAGCGCATCGAAAGGCAGCGTCGCAACATCGAGCTTCTGGCGAATGGAAGTGACCTGGACTTCTGTTGGTCCGAGCTGGCGGCCGGTCAAGAGCGTTGTGCCCCAAACGACGATCGGCAACCTGACCTTGCGCTCGGCTAACCGCTTGGAGAGATACAGCGCGCCGAACGAACTGTGCGAACTGACGATGACAGGAATACCATCTGCCAGGTGAGGGACCGCGGCATCCATCACCATCTTGTGGCCGTAAGCGGGAAGCGCGATCACCACCACATCCGCGTGATCGATGGCATCTTTACAATCATTGGCAATACGCACCGGCACCGTCGCCTCGATATCCCCCGTCGCCTTCAATAATTCGCCAGTCGCCAACGTTCTGGTGCGGTCTCCCGACGGTGACCAAAGTGTTGGCGTATGTCCCGATTGTGCCAAATAGGCCGCAAGGCCATAGGCAATTGCTCCAGCGCCCAGAATACTCACGCGCATAACATTCCTCCTGTCGCCGGCTTTATGGTTCGAGAATCCTTGCCGTCCCCGCCTACAAGTTTTTTCATCGGGAGGATCCGAATTGAAGTCACGTCGGTTGCCATCAGCCGTTTCGATCAGGACTCCGGCTCTGAGCCGGCAAACGCCGCAACGACTATTAGTTTCCGCTTGACATATATCAAAAATGAATGAGACGATGTCAATCATACGAATTACGCATGTAGGGAGAACATGGAAACCCGGGACCTTCAGACCTTCCTTGCGGTTGCTGCCAGCGGCAGCATCACCAAGGCGGCTGACATGCTCGGGCGTTCCCAACCTTCGGTGACACGCACCATTCAGGAGCTCGAGGCCGAACTTGGCTTCGAATTGCTGCATCGGATCGGTCGACGGGTGCAGCTGTCTGAAGAGGGTGTCGCATTCGAGGAGGAAGCGCGGCGATTGTTGATGTCTTTCACCGAACTTGCAGCGCGGGCCAAGATGATCGCCGCCGGCCGTGGGCGGATCCTGCAGATTGTCACAACCTCCGCGATCGGCACCGGCTTGATCCCGGCGGCCCTGGCCGAGCTCAAGGGTGTCGAGCTTCCGCACGAGACGCATCTCGGGCAGTTTCTTCCCTCGATCGTCGCCCAGGAAGTGCGCAGCGGACGTGCCGAGATCGGGTTTTCAAGCCTGCCGCTCGATACGCCCGGTCTGGATGTCCTACGGCTCTATTCGGCGCCTGATGTTGCTGCCGTGCGGGAGGACGATGCGCTGGCTGAACTTGATGTCATACCGCTTTCGGCTTTTGCGGGTCGTCGCGTGGCTACGTTGCTCAATCCGCTGCGGTTTCAGTTGCATGTCGCCAAGGCACTCGCTGCCCGGGGCATCGACACCGGCCCGGTGATCCGGACCAATACTGCCTACGGCGCGTTGCAGATCGTGCGCCATACTGGTGTCGCGGCCGTCATCGATCCCCTCACGGCCTATGGCGTCGCCCTGCCTGGGGTCGTCATTCGCCCGATCGATGTAACCGTTCTCTTTTATTGGGGCGTTGTGGCTGCCTCAAAACGTCCCCTTCGCCCAGTCGCGCAGGCGCTGATGGATGCGGTCGAAGCGGTGGCTGAACGGTCGATCGTCGGTTTCAAGAAGCTCGATCCAGCTTTGGCCAGCCAATTGGTGAACGATCCCGCGTCGGGCACAAATAACGGAACTGGAATATGAAGCATACTCCCACCCCGGCAGCATCGACGGGCCTTGCCGCGTTGGAAGCCCAGCTTGCGCAGGATCTCGACTTTGTCGAGCTGCCCGCCAAGCCCTGGGTCCCCACACGCATGCATGAGGGCGCCCCGGTCCGTGATGTCGTGGTCATTGGCGCTGGCATGTGCGGACTTGCTGCCACGGCAAAGCTGGTGCTGGCAGGGATCACCAATGTCGTCGCCTATGATGCGGCGCCGGCTGGGCTCGAAGGACCGTGGATAACGTTTGCCCGCATGCAAACACTCCGGTCGCCGAAGACCCTGCACGGTCCGTCGCTCGGCTTGCCGCAATTGACGTTCCGCGCCTGGTTCACGGCGCAATGGGGCGTCGACGCCTGGCGGTCGCTGGACAAAATCCCCAAGGGCCAGTGGATGGATTACCTGGTCTGGTACCGCAAGGTTCTTGCTCTGCCTGTGCGCAACGGCGTGCGCATGACCGGCGTCGCACCGGTTGGTGATCTGATTGCGATCGATATCGAAGGCGCGGAATCCGGCCGGGTTCTCACCCGTCATCTCGTTCTGGCCACCGGCCGCTCTGGTCTGGGCGGTTTTGCCGTGCCCGATTTCCTCAGGGGCATCGATCGCGCTTATTGGGCCCATTCTGCGGACGAGATCGATTTCGACGCGCTGCAAGGTAAGCGTGTGGCGGTCATCGGCGCCGGTGCCTCGTCCATGGACAATGCCGCAACCGCACTCGAGGCGGGCGCCGGATCTGTGGACATGTTGATCCGGCGCAAGGAAATGCCGCGCATCAACAAGCTGACCGGAATCGGCAGTCCGGGTGTTGTACTCGGCATGCATCAATTGCCCGATGCCTGGAAGTGGAAGTTCTTCGACTACACCGCCTCAACCCAGACGCCGCCGCCGCGTTCATCGACGCTTCGCGTTTCTCGCCACCCCAATGCCCGGTTCTTTCTCGACTGCGGCATCGTCGCGGTCACGGAAGATGCGGGAGGCCTGCTTATCGAAACCACCCAGGGGCTGATGCGCTACGACTTCCTGATCGCGGCAACCGGCTTTTCAAACGACTTCAACGGCCGCCCGGAATTTGCAGCCATCGCGCCACATATCCGCACCTGGTCGGATGGCCGATATACACCGGACATGGGGCCGGCGCGTGCAGGCATGTCCGATGCACCGGACCTAGGTCCCGCCTTCGAGTTTCGTGAGCGCGTCCCCGGCTCCTGCCCGATGCTGTCGCATATCCACTGCTTCAACGACGCCGCCATGCTGACGCACGGCAAGGTCTCCGGTGATATCCCAGCCGTCAGCGCGGGTGCCGACCGTTTGGTCCGCGGCATTGCCGCATCGCTGTTTGCCGAAGATGTCGAAACCCACTTCGCCAACCTGATCGCTTACGACACGCCCGAACTTCTGGGCGACGAATGGGTCGATTCAACACCCTTGTTGGAGAAGGAGGCCGCGCTGTGATCGACGCAATGGACAAGGCCGCCGGTCTATCACCGCACGATGCGCTTTTCAGCGCGCGTCGGTTTCGGCCTGAATTCGTGCTGGGGGCCGAGGAATGTCGCCTCTCCGTCCTGCAGCCAGCAAACGACCAAGGGCTTGCGCCTAATTTGCGGGTTGCTCTGGCCCGTCGCATGGCCGCTCTGAATGCCGATCCGGTCCTGATGGCCGAATTTGATGTGCAGCTGGCTCAGCTCGATCCGACTGAGCAGCTTCTGGCCTTAGCCCAGGGGGAAACGGATTTGGAAGAGCCATTGGCGACCATCGCACGTCATGTGGACCTGATTACGCTGACACCGAAAAAGGCGGAAGCGGGCCACATCGCCCTGCTCGCCCAAGCTGGATTGAACAATCCTCAGATCGTCGCCCTTTCCGAGCTCATCGCCTTCGTCAATTTCCAGACGCGGGTGGCAACCGGCCTGCGATTGTTGAGGACGGCATGATTTCCGCGGTGCGCCTGAAGCCATTGAATTGGCATCCGTACATAGCGCCGGTCGAGCTATCCGAGGCCACGCCGGAACAGCTTGAAGCGATGAAGGTCACGCCATCAGCCAAGAAAGTTTCGGAATATGTGCGCACCCTTGCGCATGACCCTGAGAGCTACCTTGCCCGCACCATCTTGTTCAACGCCATCATGTATGTCGAAGGCGGGCTTGCCCGCCCTGACCGCGAGCTTGGTGCATTAGGTGCGTCCATCGTCAATGGCTGCAAATTCTGCGCCGTTGTTCACGCCCGCAGGCATGCAGAGCTGACCAAGAACGACGAAGTGGTCACCGCGCTCTATCTCGATAAACCTGAAGCGCTCGGCCCACGCGATGCGGCAATCTACAGTTTTGCCCGCCGCCTGTCGGCGGCCCCGTCGGAAGCGACGGCAGACGATATCGCCGCGCTTCGATCAGTCGGCATGGACGACCGCGAGATTATCGACCTGATCCACGCCATATCGATCTTCGGCTGGGCAAACCGGCTGATGCACGTTCTCGGCCATGCGGAGAGCGGGTGATGATGTCGCATGCGGTCGAAGCAGTCCGTCTCACACTTTCCGAAGGGACAACCAGCAATGCTTGAACTCAAAGATGTAAAGCTGTCTTACGGAAGCACGCAGGTTCTGAACGGCGTCAATCTCTCGGTAAAGCGGGGTGACGTGGTTTCGATCATCGGCCCCAGCGGCACCGGCAAGACCACGTTGCTGAAATGCATCAACTACCTGGCCAAGCCGTCGTCAGGAACCATCGCGTTCGATCAGATCCGGATGGATTACCAGCGTGCCGACAAGGTCGCTGTCCAGGCGATCCGGTTGCGAACGGCGATGGTCTTTCAACAATTCAACGTCTTCAAGAACATGACGGTCCTGCAGAACGTGATGGATCCACTGGTCGTCGTGCAGCGCAAGTCCGCGGACGAGGCGCGGGAGATCGCCTTGCGGGAGCTCGAGCGGGTCGGCCTCACCCCGAAGCGAGACAGCTATCCCTCCCAACTGTCGGGCGGCCAGCTCCAGCGCACCGGCATTGCGCGCGCCCTGGCAGTTCGTCCCGACGTGATACTCTTCGATGAGCCTACGTCATCGCTGGATCCAGAACTCGTCGGTGAAGTCCTGAAGGTGATCAAGGACGTCACCTCGTCAGGGATCACTTCGCTGCTTGTGACCCACGAGATGCAATTCGCAAGGAACATCTCCAACCGGATCGTCTTCATGGACCGTGGCGTGGTCGCCGCCGATGGCAGCCCGGCTGATATCTTCGACGCGCCTTCCAGCCCACGACTTGCTCAATTCCTGCAGTCAGAACTCGCTTTTCAATAATCCAACAACAAGGGAACCTAAGAAATGTCTGTAATCACATCCCGCTTTTCCCGTCGTCATGCCCTGGCTGTCGTCGGCGGCATCGCAATAGCCCTTGCAACCGCAGGAGTCAGTTATGGTCAGACCGTTCGGACAATCAAGATCGCGACGTCTGCCGAATCCAAGCCGCTGGCATGGGGCGCGATCGGCGTCGAGCCGCAAGGCTATGAGCCCGATCTCCTGAGGGCGATCAACGCAAAGCTGCCGCAATACAAGTTCGAGATGGAAGGTGTCTCTGACATCGCGCAGGAAACTGGCCTCGCCACGGGCAAGTACGACATCGCGGTGGGTGGCTACTACAAGTCGCCCGAGCGCTCCAAGCAGTTCTTCATTCCGGAAAATCCCATGGGCGCCAGCCTGATGAAGATCTACAGCAAGAAAGACAGCGGCATCAAGGAAATGAAAGACCTGGTCGGCAAGAGGATCGTTCCGACCACGGCCGGCGGTGGAACCTACAAGTTCATCATGAACTGGCAGAAAGAAAACCCGCAATACAAGCTCGATGTCACGGCATCGAGTGCAGGCATTCCCTACCCGAACCGGCTGGACGAAGTTCAGAACGGCAAGTTCGACGCTCTCGTCTTGCCGTCCAATCTCGGTGAGCAGACCGTCATCGAGCAAAAGAAACTCGATATCGTGGCGTCCGAACCAGTGTTCAGCAACAACACCTACATGCTGATCCACAGATCAGACGAGAACAAGGTTCTGGCTGACGATGTGAACAAGGTTCTCAAGGAATTGAAAGACGACGGCACGATCGAGAAGCTCTCGCAGAAGTGGTTCGGCGAGGGCATCGTCCAGTACATGAAATAGCACGGCCGTTGAGGGCCATATTCGCTAGTCAGCGGCAAGGCTGAATTGCAAGAAGGAGCGTTTCAAAGTGGATGTATCTGCTATGATTCCCGAGTTGCTAACGGCACTGCCGCTGACGCTCGCCATCACGTTTACGGCCCTCATTTCCGGGTTCTGTCTGGCTCTCATCGCGACAACACTCCGTGTTCGCAGGGTGCCACTGATCAGTCACCTGGTGGACCTCTACGTGTCCTATGCCCGGAGCGTTCCTGTCGTCCTGCAGCTGTTCGTCGCGTTTTATGGGCTTCCGCTGTTGGTGATCCTGTTCGGCGCCAAAGATTTTATTTCGCCGACGATGGCTGCCATGGTGGGGTTGAGCCTCTACCATGGAGGATATCTGTCGGAAGTCATGCGGCCTGCATATCTTGCCGTCGATCGCGGCCAGCACGATGCGGCCGATAGCCTTGGATATACGTTCCGGCAGAAAATTACTCGCGTCGTCGGCCCGCAAGGGGTGCACTTCGCACTACCGGGCTACGGGAACTCCGTCATCTACCTGATCCATAACGTTGCGCTGGTCATGTACATCGGCGCCGCCGACGTCATGGCGACTGCGCATTTGATCATGGAGCGCGACTACAACCAGTTCCAGTTCGAAACCTACCTCGTCCTGGCGGTCATCTATTCGCTGATGTGCCTGGTCGCATGGCTCATCGTGCGCTTCTTCGAGCTTCGATCACCGATGCAAGCGCCAGAGGCAACGACAACAACTCAGATCAAGAACGAGCTCCTCGCGAGCGTCTGACGTAAGGGTATTCAACCATGTTTGATACCGATATTTTGCTCCAGGACACGCAGGAAATTCTGAGTGCCGTACCCGTGACCGTTGGAATGGCACTCTTGATTTTCGTCCTGTCGACGATAGTCGGCAGCATATTCGCGCTGATCGAATACAGACGGGTGCCGGTTCTGCGAGAGCTCATCATGACTTACAAGATCGTCTTCAAGGGCGTTCCAATGGTCATCGTGATTTTCCTCGCCTATTTCGGTCTGCCGCCCGCATTCCAGTTCCTGTTCTCGTTGCTCGGGATCAACTTCAACGCTCACGAAACCCCCAATTGGGTCATTCTTGTCGTTGCGATTACCGGCTGTGTCGCCGCGTTCCAATCCGAGATTATCAAGGGAGCCCTGAATGCATTCGACACCGGTCAGTCGGACGCGGCCCATTCGCTCGGCTATACGGGCGGCCAACTGTTTCGACGTATCCTGTTTCCCCAGGTGGCCCTCACGGCAATTCCCGACCTGACGACTTCGATGATGGTCATCATGAAGGCGCTTTCTCTCGGATTCGCCATCGAGGTCGTCGATATCTTCGCCCAGTCCCAGCTGACCGCCGCCCTGAACTACTACTACCTCGAAGCCTTCGTGATTGCCGTCGTGATCTACATGGTGATTGCCTATATCGTCACACAGATTGCCGACAGGCTGGAGCAGGCGTTGAGGGTGCGGACGTGAGGCGAATGTGGGATAGAATCGTCAAGCTTCGGATATCGAGCCGCACCTGGGAGGCAATTCTTTCGGGGATGAAAAGCTTGAGGAGAAACCCAAGTAGCCGATGCATGTACCGCTGAATGCCGACTGAAGCACCGATCGCGCCGACGCAACGTTGCGACTGTGCCGACCAGAGGAATCCGGTCTCCGGCTACTGGCATGGAGATCCCCAAGCCGTATTCGGCGCCGCGAGTACGCATCAATATTGGAGAACCTGGGCCTCTCCGTCTCCCACGCCGGTTTATCCGACTTGTCTCACGTCGTATTCCTGCAGGATACCCGCTTTGATCCGACCAGCGAAATGACAACTTGCGAGATTCGATTCCGACAAGCTGTTGACCGGAGGCGATGTCTCACAAACACTTTGCACGGCAGGGCAGCGCGTACGAAAACGGCATCCGGTCGGCGGATTCACAGGGCTTGGCACATCTCCCTTTAGAATGATCCGCTGACGTTCGCGCTCCTCAACTGGATTTGTCGACGGGACCGCGCTGAGCAGCGCCTGTGTATACGGATGTGCGGGCTGGCTATAGAGCGCGCCGCTCTCACCTTCTTCCATGACGCGGCCGAGATACATCACGTAGACGCGCTGTGCGGCCTGGCGAACGATGGCCAGATCGTGCGCAATGAGAAGACATGACATTCCGAAATCATCGCGCAGCTTCAGAAACAGGTTCATGATCTGCGCTCTGACCACGCATGCGCATCGGCTTCACCCCTCGGGAGATTTGCGCTCGCTTGTCGGGCCTTGCCTTCGATCTCGATCTTGCTCCGCGCTTGAAGATCGAAGCGCACCGTTACGGTGCGCATGCGTGCATGCAGCACATCGTCCAGCGTGCCGCGCATTTCATGCAGATAGGTCAGAGACGACTTCCCAACCTTTTCGACAACCGAGCGAATGGTGACCAAGGTTCCAACCGCGGTTTCGTGCGCATAGTCGATCTCCATCCTGACGTCCGCCCAGCCGAGAGTCGGCGTTAGATTGGGAGCGGCAATCCTGCCCAGCAGTTGAAAGCTGGCATCATCGAACATGGCGACGTAGTGACGAACGTTGAGATGGCCCATCGCGTCGCACATCCAAGGGTGCACGACGCCGACATAGGTTTCAATGCCGGGCGCGGTCAAAACCCGACCTCGTTGCCACCCTTGAGATCCAGCAGCTGCCGCGCCTCTTCGGGCGTCGCTATTTCAAGCGAGAGTTCGCCAAGGATTCGCTTGATCTTGGCGACCTGCTCGGCATTGCTCTTGGCAAGCGCGCCCTTGCCGACATAGAGACTGTCTTCCAGCCCAACCCGCACATTGCCGCCCATGATCGCTCCCATCGTGCAAAGGTTCATCTGATGCTTGCCGGCTGCAAGGATCGACCAGAGATAGTCGTCTCCGAACAGTCGCTCCGCCGTCCTGCGCATATGCATCATGTCTTCGGGGTCAGAGCCGATTCCACCTAGAAGTCCGAAGATCGTCTGGACGAAAAGCGGTGGCTTCAGCAGCTTGCGGTCGAGAAAGTGCGCCAGCGTGTAGAGGTGACTGACATCATAGCACTCGAACTCGAACTTCGTCCCATAGGCCTGGCCGACCTCGACGATGATGCGCTCGATCTGCTGGAACGTGTTGGAGACGATGCCGTTCTTGGTGTCCTCGAGATAAGGCTTTTCCCAGTCGAACTTCCATTCGGTGTATTTTGGCGCGATGTGGTGCAAGGCAAAATTCATCGACCCCATGTTGAGCGAGCAGAGTTCGGGCTTGGCGGCATGAGCGGCTTCGAGACGTTCGTCGAGCGTCATCTTGAGGCCGCCGCCGGTAGAAATGTTCATCACCGCGTTGGTTTGCTGCTTGATGCGCGGCAGGAAGTCCATGAAGAGCTTGGGATCGGGGGTCGGTTTGCCCGTCTCGGGGTCGCGGGCATGCAGATGGATCACCGAGGCGCCAGCTTCGGCTGCGCCGACGGCGGCATCGACGATCTCTGACGGCGTTATGGGCAGATGCGGGCTCATCGTCGGCGTGTGGATCGAGCCGGTGACCGCACAGGTGATGACGACTTTCGGCGATTTCTTCATGGTTAGAGTCTCCCTTGTCTGCCTTTTGTTGTTATCTATCGAGCGCGAGGCAATCCTCACGACCACAGCCCAGCCGGATCGCCGTACCTGGATCGAGCTTCGGCTGAGACGATGAAGTGGCTAGCTTGACGATGAATTTCTGGCCGCTCGCGGTCGCGGCGACGAGCCGGACATGATCGCCGACGTAGATTGATTGAACGACCGTCGCCGGAATCTCGTTGAGCGCCGTGACGCCGTCCTGCAGAACGGACAGGCGCTCGGGCCTTATCGACAGCGTCACCCTGACACCCGCAGAAAGCGCAGCACCGCAGGACATGGCGTTCAACACAACGTCGCCGTCGTCGAGGCGGACGGATACGCCGCCATCCTCGCTCCCGGCCAGCACGGCACCCAACATGCGGTTGCTCTCGCCGATGAAACTTGCGACAAAGCTCGCCGCGGGACGCTCGTACAGTTCGCGCGGCGTCGACAGTTGCTCGATGCGGCCGGCGCTGAACACTGCGATCCGGTCCGACATGGTCAGCGCTTCAGTCTGGTCGTGCGTGACGTAGACGAAGGTCACGCCCAGCCGGGCGTGAATATCCTTGATCTCGAACTGCATCTGCTCGCGCAGCTGCTTGTCGAGGGCGCCAAGCGGTTCGTCCATCAAGACAAGATTTGGTTCGAAAATCAGGGCCCGGGCAACCGCCACGCGTTGTTGCTGCCCGCCCGAAAGCTGCGCTGGCCGCCGATTGCCGAATTCGGGCAACTGGACCATGTCGAGAACGTTCCCGACACGTCGCCTGACCTCCTCGCGGCCAAGTTTGCGGACCTCGAGCGGGAAAGCCAGATTTTCGGCGACCGTCATGTGCGGGAAAAGCGCGTAGTTCTGGAACACCATGCCGATGCCGCGACGATTGGCGGGAACGTTGTCGATGCGCTGACCGTCAATGAGAATTTCGCCCTCGGTCGTATCTTCGAATCCTGCCAGCATCATCAACGCCGTCGTCTTGCCGGACCCGGAAGGGCCTAGCAGCGTCAGGAATTCGCCGCGCATGATTTCCAGGTCGAGCTGGCGCACCGCTTGGACCGCATGCCCGTAGCGCTTGCTGACGCCGCGAAACTCGACGTGAACCGGCCCACGCGGAGATCCGCCCATCACCGAGCCTGCGCCTTCGGATCACGGCGCACCGAAGTCGAGCGCTTTCGAGCAGGCTGCGCCTCAGCCGCCGCCGCGGCGCGAAGAATGATGTCGGCGGCCTCGCGCAGATCGGCCACCAAGGCCTTGCGCGCAGCCGCGCCATCGGCGCGACGCAGCGCCGCGAGCATTTCGTCGTGATGGTCCAGGCCCAGGCCGTAGGTCACGTCCGAGCGGACGATGTTCAAAAACGGTCCTGCCTGCAGCCACAATTTCTCGATGATCTGCTGGATGAGAGGTGACCGCGCGGCATGGTACATCGTGAAATGGAACCGCCTGTTCAGGCCGAGATAGTTAGCCATGACGTTGCTCTCGACGCACTCGCGCATCAGGCTGTTCAGCTTCGCCAATTCATCGAGTTCTTCGGGCGTGATGGTCGTCGCAGCCCATTCGGCCGCGGTCCCTTCGACGCTGCAGCGCACACGCACGAGATCCGAAATACGCGCCACCGTGGCCTCGGGGACGATGACGCCCCGGTTTGGGTGGTCGAACATCGCCTCGTCGCTGACGAGTTGCCGCAATGCCTCGCGCACCGGCATGGCGCTGGTCCGGTACTGTTCGGCAAGCTGTCGCACGACCAGTCTTTGGCCGGGCAGGAAGTCACCGTTCATCAGTGCTTCCTTCAAGCCCGTATGGACACGAACATGAGCTGTCTTTTGCGCGGCCGAGCCGGCGGTGGCATCCTTGCGATCGAGCATCAGTTTGTCCGGCGGGGCAGTATTTTGAGGTTGCTCGACAGGAAATCGTCGAATGCGGCGGCGAAGCCGTCGAGTTCGGCGTCGCCAAATGGCAGTGACAACGCCAGCATGCCGCGCGGCGTCACGTAGTACCCTCGCAACAGCATCTCGATATGCCACAGCGCAATCACCGATGGATCGGCATCGTCGAGCCGCGCCGGCTTGTCCACCGGCCCCCTGACGAAATGCAGGTTCATCAACGACCCGCGCCCTATGACGATGCCCTCGACGCCATGTCGTTCAAGGGAGACGTTCATCGCTTCACGCAAGCGATCGCCGCGCGCATTGATGGCGCGGCTCGCCTCTTGCGTCAGCACCTGCGTCAGACCGGTGAAACCAGCAGCCATGCTGAGAATATTGTTGTTGAACGTCCCGCCATGCGAGAACGCACCAGGCAAAGCCGGATCGAAGCGGTCGACGAGGTCGGCGCGTCCACCGAATGCGCCAAAACTCGCACCGCCGCCGATGTACTTTCCGAGCGTCACGAAATCGGGAAAAATTTCATGCGCACCATGGAGCGCTCGATAGTCGAGGCGCGAGGTCATGACCTCGTCGAAGATCAGCAGCGCGCCGGTCTCCTTCGTCGCTGTGCGCAGCGCCTGCAGGAACTCGCGTGTCGCCGGGATGCAGCCGCCGCCGCCCATCATCGGTTCGACGATGACGGCGGCAAGCTCGTCGCCCTGTTCCTTGATGAGCGCCACGGCGCCTGCACTATCGTTGTAGTCGGCGAAAACAAAGGGGAAAGGCAAATTGAGCGGTGAGCCGCCATGCGCAAAGGTCAGTACGCCGCCGTGATAGCCTTCCCGGAAGGCGAGTATCTTCGAACGCTTCGTGATGGCGCGAGCGGCGGAAATCGCCATGATGTTCGCCTCGGTGCCCGAGTTGCAGAAGCGCACGCGCTCGATGGCTGGAAAACGCTCGACCACCGCCGCTGCCAGGCGCGCCTCGTAGCGGTTGGGTGCACCCAGCATGATGCCGCCCTGTATGACGTCCACAAGGGCCGCCGAAATCGCCTTGTCGGAGTGGCCGTAGAAGCCGGCGCTGTATTCCGAGACCAGGTCGACATAGGTATGGCCGTCCAGATCGGTCACCCTGCAGCCCTCGCCGGAGACGAACGAAACAGGGAATGGCGGGTACCAAAGTACAGCCCTCGTATTGCCGCCCGGCAACGATGCCGCGGCCTCGTTCTGACGCGCCAGGCTGTTTGGGTTGGCGTCAGCGAAACACTGTCGCGCCTCGTCCAGAACAGCAGCGAGACTGACATTGGCGCGCACGTCTCTAGTGCCTTGCAGCATTCGATCAAATCCCCTTGTCTTTTTAACTTTTTTGCACCCTATCGCAAATTCCTGTTGCTAATCAATCCATTTTGCGTTTGAAATTTGATCAAATCCGCAACGATAAGAAAGGGGAACTGCGATGAGGACTTATCTGCAAGCCGTATCTGCCGCCGCTATCTGCCTCGCGACCTCGACTTTTGCCGCGTCCGCGGCCGATCCCGTCACGGTGGTCGGCTGGGGTGGTACATGGGACAAGGCCTACAAGGATGGAGTCTGGGACAAGTATACCGAAAAGACGGGCGTCCCGATCATCATGGAAGAGTGGGGCGGCGAGGTCGCCAAGGTGCGTGCCCAAGTGCAGGCGGGCAACATTACCTACGACGTCGTCTCGGTGGAAGCGCCCGCCATGGAGGTCGGCTGCGCCGAAGGCCTGTTCGTCCCGCTGACGCCCGAGATCACCGGCGACGCGGCGAATTATCTCCCAGGCACCCTGCATGAATGCGGTGTCGCGTCCGACACATGGGCAACGGTTCTTGCCTACAACACCGATGTCTATAAGGGCGACGCCGCGCCAAAGAGTTGGGCGGACTTCTGGAACGTCGAGAAATTTCCAGGAAAGCGCGGCCTCTACCAGCAAGCGCAGTTCACGCTGGAAAACGCGCTCATGGCCGACGGCGTGAAACGCGAGGACATGTACAAGGTGTTGGCCACGCCGGAAGGTGTCGACCGGGCTTTCGCCATGCTCGACAAGATCAAGCCGAACGTCGTCTGGTGGTCCACCACGACGCAGGGCATCCAGAACCTCGACAGCGGCGAAGTGACGCTCAGCGACGCGTTCAATGCACGCATCACCAACGAAGCCATCAACGAGAAGAAGCCCTACGCCATCGCGTGGGACGCCGGCTTCTTCTACGGCACCGACTACTGGGCCGTGGTGAAGGGCGCACCGCACCAGCAAGGCGGGCTGGATCTCCTCAAGTGGTTCTCCATCCCTGAAAACCAGGCCGGCTTCTCCAAGCTCTATGCCTATGGCACCGGCCGCAAGGAAGCCGCCGACCTCATTCCCGCGGACTGGAAGGCCAACCTGCCGACGTCGCCGGAGCACCTCCAGTACGGCGCCGCCTATGACAACGACTTCTGGACCGAGCACAAGGAAGCGTTGGAAGAACGCTTCAAGGCCTGGCTCGCGAAGTAACTTGGGCATGTTGGTCGGGACAAAACCGGCTATGAAGCGACGCCAACGGGGCGGCATGCTCGCCCTATTGACGGCTCCGCTTATATTATTCGTCGTCATTCTGTTTCTGTGGCCGGTGGCGCGCTTCCTCGCTCTGGCCGTCGACAACTCGGATTTCTCGAACAACCTGCCGCGCACCATTGCCGCTCTTGCCGGCTGGAAAGCAGAGAGCGGCCTGCCTGGCGAACCCGTCTTTGCAGCACTCGTCGAGGACCTGGCCGACGCGCGGCGCGCCGGGAAGGAAGGCGTCCTGGCGCAACTCGTGAACCAGCGCGTTGTCGGTAGCCGTTTCCTCGTCATCAAGACGGCAAAGGATGCGGCCGACGGCAAGCTCGGCATGCGCCCCGTGCGCGACGAGGTGCTCGCCAAACAGGCCGGCTGGAAAAACATCGATCTCTGGCAGGTCATAGCGCGTCAGCAAAGCGCGCGAACGGACTATTATCTGCTTGCGAGCCTCGACCTGAAGCGCGGCGCGGACAATTCGATCGAAGCCGTTTCGGCCGACCGCGCCATCTTCGTCGACGCGCTGCTGCGTACGATCTGGATCAGCATCGTGGTGACGGTCATCTGCGCGGTGCTCGCCGTGCCGCTGGCGCAGGCGATCGTCAGCGCGCCGCCTGCCTGGTCGAAGCTGATGTTCGCGCTGATCCTGTTTCCGCTCTGGACATCGCTGCTGGTGCGCACCGTCATCTGGATCATCGTGCTGCAGAAGAACGGTCCCGTGAATTCCACACTGCTCGGATTGGGTATCGTCAGCGAACCCCTCGACCTCATCTACACCCGCTTTTCGCTGTATCTGGCGATGGTTCAGGTTCTGCTGCCCATGATGGTCCTCTCCGTCGTCGCCGTCATGCGGCGGGTTCCGACCACCTACATGCGCGCGGCGCTGTCGTTGGGGGCGCCGTGGCTCACGGCGTGGCGCCGCGTCCAGTTGCCGTTGATCCTGCCCGGGATCCTGTCCGGCGGGGCGATCGTTTTTGTCTTCGCGCTCGGCTATTACATCACCCCGACGCTTGTCGGCGGGCCGACAGACCAGATGATCTCCAGCTACATAGCCTTCTACACCAACAGCACGCTGAACTGGGGCATGGGCGCAGCGCTTTCCCTGCAACTGCTGATGATCCTCGTATTGTTTGCGTTCCTGTTCTGGACGGCATCCGTCCTCTTCCGCAGCAAGGCGCATGTCGCATGAGCGCCGACCGCTTCCGGAAAGGGCTGATGTATGCCTATGCGGCGACGTTGCTGGCTTTCATGATCCTGCCCCTGCTGATCGTGGTCCCCATGTCGCTGACCTCGAGCAATTCGCTGGCATTTCCGACGCCGGGCTGGTCGTTGCGCTGGTATGCCGAACTGTGGATCGACGAGCGCTGGCCGAACGCGCTGTGGAACTCGGTCGTCATCGGGCTATCCACCACGGTTCTGGCTTTGCTGCTCGGAATACCTGCGGCGATCGGGCTCGCCTGGGGTGATTTTGCCGGGAAACGGATCCTCTACGCGATCATCGCCGCGCCTTTGGTGACGCCGGTCGTCATCGTCGGCGTCGCGGCCTTTTCATTCTTCGCCACGCTGGGACTCGTTGGCAACAAGCTATCGATCATTCTGGTGCACACGGCGATGGCCGTGCCTGTGATGCTAACCACCGTCGTCGCCAGTCTTTCGACCTTCGACCGGACGTTGGTTCGTGCGGCGGCATCGCTGGGCGCCGGCGCCATGCGCACCTTCTTCAAGGTGGTGCTGCCGCTGATAGCGCCGGGCGTCGTTACAGGGGCCATCATCGCCTTCATCATTTCTTTCGACGAAGTCGTCGTCGCAAGCTTCCTCTCGACGGGCGCGGAGCGAACCTTGCCCCGCATGATATTCTCCGGGGTGCGCGAGTCCATCAGCCCTGCCATCGCGGCTGTCGCCGTGCTGCTGATGGCTTTCTCGGCGATCCTGCTTGGGCTCATCGCTATCCTGCAGAGCCGCTCGCAAGCTCTCCGCGCAAAGGCATCGGCATGAAACTGGTTCCGCCGGTGCAGCAACTCGAGACCGAGATGACGGCGTGGCGGCGGCATCTCCATGCCAATCCCGAGCTCGGTTTCGAAGAGTTCGAGACGGCCCGTTTCGTGGCGGACAAACTGCGCGCGTGGGGCATCGAGACGACCGAAGGCGTCGGACGCACAGGTGTCGTCGGCACGCTCAGGGGCAGGCTTGGCGCTGGTCGCAGCCTTGGCATCCGCGCCGACATGGATGCCCTGCCGATGACTGAGGCACGGCCGCTGGCGCATGCGTCCCGCACCCCCGGGCGGATGCATGGCTGCGGCCATGACGGCCATACCACTATGCTGCTCGGCGCAGCCTCGGCGCTTGTTCGCTCGCCCGACTTCGCCGGCACGGTGCATTTCATCTTCCAGCCGGCCGAGGAGGGTCGAGGTGGGGCGCTTGCCATGCTGAACGAGGGCCTTTTCGAGCGTTTCCCCTGCGATGAAGTCTACGCGCTGCACAATTGCGAACGGCCGCTCGGCGAGATCGCCGTCCACCGCGGAACGGTGGCCGCGGGGGCCGATCGCTTCGAGATCGTCGTCCACGGAAGGGGCGGCCATGCGGCGATGCCGCATCTGGCGATCAATCCACTCCCCATCGCCGCGCGCATCCTGCTGGCAATCGAAGCCCTGCCCGGCCGCGTCACCGATGTGCATTCTCCCGCAATCGTCACCGTTGGCAGCCTGCGCGCAGGCGAAGCCTTCAACACCATCCCCGATACGGCGTTTCTGACCGGCACCGTGCGCACCTTCGACCACCAGGTTCAAAAGGCGCTGGAGACGGCAATCCGCCGCATCGCGAAAAACGAAGCTGAAGCTTTTGGCGCCGGCGTCGACCTCCGCTACGAAACGCCCTTCGCACCGACGATAAACACTGCGGCGCAAGCCGACGCGATGATCGCGATTGTGAACGAGGTGATGGGACCGGCAAGTCTCGTCATCGATCCGCCTCCCGAGATGGGTTCTGAAGATTTCTGCTACATGCTGGAACAGCGGCCCGGCTGCTATTTCCTGCTCGGCCAGGCCGACGATGCGCACCAGGCCGCGGCTCACGACACCAACTACGATTTCAACGACGCAATCCTGCCGATTGGCGCGAGCCTTTGGGTCAGGCTCGTGGAGCGCCGCCTATCAGCCAGAGGCGCATCGTGATGCAACTGACGGAAAAGGACATCGTCTGGCGAAGCCATTGGCTGCGGCAGGCCCTGCCCGAGGACCCAGACCTTGCGCCTCCGCTCGAAGAGGCGACGCAGGCTGACATCTGCATCGTCGGCGGCGGCTATCTGGGCCTGTGGACCGCTATACGCCTCAAGGAGCACAATCCCGCCTTCGATGTTGTCATCGTCGAGCGCGACATTTGCGGCGGTGGCCCGAGCGGCCGCAACTCCGGCATGGTGCTCTCGGCATGGACGAAATACAGCGCGCTCGCCGCGCTGCGCGACGGAAACGATGCACTTTCGATCATCAAGGCATCCGAAGCCGCAATCGGCGGCATCGAGGCTTTCTGCAAGGCCGAGGGAATAGACAGCTGGTTTGATCGCATCGGCTGGATCTGGGGTGCGACGTGCGAAGCCCAGCTTGGCGCCTGGGACGACGCGTTGAACAAGCTGGCGGCGCATGGCTACGTGCCGGCGCGACGAGTTTCGCGCGACGAGATCGCAGCGATAGCCGGCACGACGAGCCACCTCGGCGGCGCGTTCGATGCGTCGTCGGCAACCGTGCATCCCGGTTTCCTCGTGCGCGGCCTGCGCCGGGCAGCACTAACACGCGGCGTGCGCATCTATGAAAAGTCGCCGATGACGCGGTTTTCGCGCGACGGCACGCTCAAGGTGGAGACGGGGAGAGGCACTGTGTCCTGCGGCAAGATTGTGCTTGCCATGAATGCATGGTCCGGCGCCATTCGAGAACTGGCGCCGGCAATCTTCAACATCTCCAGCGACGACGCCATGTCAAAACCCATTCCAGACCTTCTCGACAAGATCGGCTACCGCCGCGCGCCGCTGATGATCGATTCCCGCGTTTTCGTCGGCGGTTGGTCGCCGACGCGCGATGGTCGGCTGTCTGTCGGCGTCAGTGGCGGCGTCATCGGCCTCGGCGGCATCGTCGACAGGCGGTTTCATGGTCTATCGCCACGGGTCGCCGACATGCGCCGCGCGTTGCGGGATGGTCACCCGGCGCTCGCCGACTTTCCGCTCGATACATCATGGAACGGCCCGATCGATCGGACCGTCAGCGGCGTGCCACTGTTCGGCGCCCTGCCCGCCAACCGCGACATCGTCTACGGCTACGGCTTCTCCGGCAACGGCACGACGATGGCCTATCTCGGCGGCAAGATCCTGACCGGCCTGTTGACCGGCGGCGAATCCGAGCTCACCCATTCGGCGCTCGTGCGCCCAGTGACGCGAGGCTTCCCATCCGAACCATTCCGGTTCGTCGGCGCGCATTTCGTTCGTGGCGCGGTGCGGCGGCGCGACGATCTCGAACATGCCGGCCGAAAACCCGACCTCTTGACCAGATGGCTCGCGGGACTGGCCCCGTCCGGCGTCACCCCTTCGAAAGCCAACCTCCGCGCAAGGAAAGGATAAACGGTGTCCAAGGCCAAGATCTTCAAGCACAGCGAATTGACCCTGAAGCCGTCGGTCACACCGACTGGCACATCCTCGATTGCCCGCGTCATCAATGCCGATATAAGTCGGACCATGGGCGGCGGCATCGAGTATCTCGAGAACGCCTCGATCGACTGGACCGTGACCTACGACGAGGTGCTGTTCATCCACGAGGGCACCTTGACGATCGAACTGGACGACGGTCGCCATGAGTGCAATCCCGGCGATATCGTCTGGCTGCCAAACGCCACCCACCTGAAATACATCGCCACCGAGCGTACCGGCTATTTCTATTGCCTTTACCCGTTCGACTGGGCAGCGCGGCAGGGAACGGTAGAACCCTGAACTGACAGGCACTCCTTTTCCATGCGTTGGCCATCCGCAGCGCAGTTCCGAACCCGGGGCGTCCAGACATCGACTCCGGCTCACACTCCTTGGGTTGTCACGTTCATCATATGTCATGCTGGCGCGCATGTCTGGCGGGAGATTGCAGCGACACAGCTCAGCCGCAGCACCTAAGCAGGAACCGGTAGTTCGACGAGTGGGCGGAAAGGCGGTAGCGCTCTCCCGCTACCAGCCTACCTTAAGCTACTGAAATTATAGAAAAAACGCCGACCTATGGTAGCGCCCTGTCCGAAAAAATCTTCAATGATTTTCAGGACCTAGCCTGCTACCGTTGTGACGCCAACGAACGTGTTGCAACGCTTCGCAGACGACAAACTGCGCCTCGAGAGACGTGATTTGCGGGAATTGGCTGAAGTCTGCACCTGCGGACCCATTCGGTCCCGATTCCGAGGCGCAATCGACGCGGATTTTCGAATGGCGCGCCCATGTCGCACGCCAGCCCTCAACGCTCGGCGGCTTATGCCCAAGTTATCCAGCTAAATTAAGCAGTCTCATCGGGCGGGCGCTCTGGATTCGCCGACGCCAATCCGCGTGAGCGTACGCGGATCGTCTGACAGATACGATCAGCGAGAGAAGCGAGCGCGCCCTGCACAGTGCGTGCCCCAAGAACGGATTGGAGGGTAACGGCCTGTGTTGCAAACCTATGTTTGAAGGCCTCTCCGCCACAGAGGAAATCGACCAATCCCAAGCCGTGATCAAACGACCACTGTATATACTCCGTAATCAGGACCGCACCCGGCGACGCTCGGCTAAAATCAGGGTCGTAGGTGGTAACGAATGCCATCATGACGTTGTGCTGGACGATGTTGATGGAAACCGCGACCATCGCACCATTGCATTCAAGTACGAAAATGCGCAGCACACCGGCGCGTGACAGCGCGTCGACCAGAGCGGCAAGAACCGGCTCGCCCTCTTCGAAAAGGTCGGATTCACGCGTGTGCTTTTCCAGCCATCTGCGCTTCAGCGCCGATAGTCGCTCCAGCAATGGCTGCAGCGGCTCGTCGGCCGACAGGAGGCGGAATTTCACTTCGCCTGTTTCTTCCAGTATCTTGATGCCGCGCCGATAGTTCTGGCGCATCTTTTTCGGCTGGTCCGCCAGCCACGCTGCTCCGCTGGCCCACTGTCCAGCGACGCGATAACTGACTTCCTCCCGGTGATTGGCGCGAAGCTTGACGCCGCTGGAAGAGGCCGGTGTAAAAATCCTGCGGGCTGCCGCATCCGGAGACAGACGATTGATAAAAGCAAGATCGAAGCCACCTGCCGAACAGATCCGGTTCCAGAGGTTCTGGAGGGCCGATAGGGAGCATTCCGGCGCGACAAGAATATCACCATAGTCCGTATAGCTATTGGCGGCCCATTCGAGGAGCCGAAGTCCTTTTCGTCTGCCGATCGCCAGGGGAATGACAGCGACCAGCCTGTCATCGCTCCATACCAGGCCGATCCGCAGCGAGCGCCGGTCGCGGTCACGCACGGTGCTCCACCATGCCGAAACCCAGGCATGGCTCTGAAAGATCAGTGCATGGGTACGATGCCATAGGTCTACCCATTCGGCTTCGATGGCGGCCAGGCGATCCGTCGAACTGACGATTTCCAGTCGCTCCGCACCAACAGCGTCAATCGAAGCCATTTTGTTCATGGTTGGAGACGGTCCTGCGGCTGCGCGACATCGATGCGCTTTTGAAAAAGTCGCATGATATGGTTTGCCATTTTCTTGAGCGGCAGCACGTAAAGTCCGAAAAGCGACTGATAGTCGCGTACGTCGCGATCTATCAGTCCAAACTTGAGGTCTTCGTCCGGATCCGGGATGAACTGCGTTCCGAATATGCGATCCCAGAATGAAAAAAGCAGCCCGAAATTCTTGTCGTAGTGGCGAGGGTCGACACTGTGATGCACCTGGTGCCAGTGCGGACACAAGATGACGCCGTTCAACCGGCCGAAGGAAATCTTCAGATGCGTGTGGCGAACAAAGTCCATCATGAGAATGTTGCGAATGACATAGACGTTGATGCCAAATATGGCGATCTCGACCGGATCAAGCGCAATCAGGCTCCACAAGCCGAAACTGATCCCCGGTATGACGCCGTCCCAGATCCGGTTCATCAGATCGTCCAGGGGGTGAACCCGGTCCTTGGTGATCCCAACCATCACTTCGGCCGAATGATGCACCTTGTGCAATTCCCACAGGAACGGGAAACGGTGCTGGGCAACGTGATATAGGTAGTAGGAGATATCGTAAGCAACGAGCATGGTTGCGGTGAAGAGGATGATCGTCACTGGGCCGGCGGGGCCGGGTATCAGCGGTTGCGAGATGCTGAAGAGCCAGCCGACTGCCTGGTTTGTTGCATATCCCGTGGCGGCAACGAAGGTGACACCGGCGGGAATGAGCAGGAAGGGCATCACCAGCCTTTTCGTGATCCAGAACAATGCGTCCGCTCGCGCCGATGGGTGCATGATGACTTCCGCGGGAAAGGCGAAGTCGAAAAAGTCCCGGAAGGATTTCTGTTCGACCGTTCGCCAGTAGGCGACCACCGCGCTCCCCAGCGCCGTGAGCAACAGGAGACCGAGTGTCAGCAGATCGATGTGTGAGAGTTTTTCCACGATCACTCTGGCGAATTCCGAAAACATCGATGCAGTGGCTCCTAGGTGGTGAAATGGTGATCCGGCTCGTCGCGAAGCACATATTGCCAGGCCTATCATATGCTGCCCGCAACTGTGTATCGGGATGCGACTGGCAGAACAATCATGGCCAAATTAGCAGATCAACGGTGTCAAAACCGCTAAATATCTGAACGTAATTAATGTCGAACGCTGCGCCTGCAACCTGCCCGTTATCGGGTCTGCGGCGGACTTGGCGCGAGCCGGATGACTACTCCCTTTTCGCCTACTTGGCCACGCCATGCGAGGCGTTCGGCTGGCTGCCTTGCACCAAAACGCGGCGAAACCCAGCCGCCCTGGCCCGGTGTGTCGCCGCCGGAACGGATGTGGATCGCTGCGTCTGGAAAGTGGATAGTCATCAAAGGTTCAGCGCCGCGCAATATCGTGACAATGTTTCCATCCCTGTTGGCGTGGAGGTCGGCGGCGAGTTGGAAGACGATCTCAGCGACGCGGCTGCCGCCGAGCAGTTGGTCGGTCACGAGGATGCCGTCGCCATCGCGTGTCACGGCGCGTTGATGCACAACGCCGAAGCGGCCTTTGTACCCGTCATGTCGGGCACACAGCCTCCAGTGCGGCCCCGGCTCGCTCTCCACCAATGTCGCAACCGCCTTGTGCGACCAGTTGAACGCCCCGGAGATGATGCTTTGGCTTTTACCCTCTAGGTTCAGCGTGTTGTGCGCCGGCGTCGAGCGGAACCAGTCGCGCCAGCCTCCCCCCGAACCATAGAGCCATGTGCCGGGGTCGACCAGCACCGGATCGCCGTCAATGCACAGGGTGAGCGACAGCGCGTCGGCATGACCGTGCGCCGCTATCGAAAGGTAGCCCAGCGGGCCGTGGTCGTATGTCAGATGGACGTTGCGACCATTCATCTCGCCGCGCCAGACGGAGAGCCCGCCTTGCGTGAATGTATGCAATCCATTCGGCACCGGCGCCGGCCGCGGTGGCGCGCCGAAGAAAAGCGCACGAAAATCGCCAGGCTCCGGTGCGCTGCCCGGCATCCGTAGAAAACCACGGATGGCGGCCGCGACCGATCCGACATAATCGGTTTCGCCCCCCAGCGTGATCACGCGGCCTTCATCATTGTCGCCGAAGCCGCTGGTTTTCGGCGGGAGCCAGCCTGCGAAATTGGCGAAAGCGGCCAAACGCGCTTCGACGGGCTGGGGAAAAGGCAGTCCGGCCTGGCGCGCCGCCGCAGCGCACAGCAGGAAAAGTTCGGCACTGAAGGCGGCGTAGGTCGGGGTCTGCTCGGCCCCGGCGCCATCGGCCAGGATCTGTTTGAGCACCTCAGCCAGGAGCGACTCGCGAGCCACCTCGGCCCCGAAAGCCAGACCGATCAAATATTCGCCAGCCAATTCCGCGATGAGATGGTTGTTGGCGGACGAAAAACGGGAGGGAAACCGCGGCAGCCAATAGGCGCTTGCCGCCAGTATTTCACCGACTTTTTCTCGCGTCGCCGCGCCAAGCCGGTCGCCGACGAGGTCGAGCGTGACAATCAGGCTGATGGCTCGTAGCGCGACCTCGATGCCCGAGGCCCAGCCAACGCCCCGAAATGGTGGGTTGGCGAAATGCCAGCTCTCGATCGCCGCCTCGATGGCCGCACGGGATTGATCATCGCCGGTGAGAAGCAGATGGGCAGCCAGTGGCGGCAGTTGCTGCAGCCGGTTGATTTCCCAGACATATTTTACATCGCCACGGCCGGTGGCATGGCGAAAATCGATATCGAAAGTATGGGTCTTGGGGCCTGGCCAAAGCCGGCCGGTCACCGGATCAAGGCGCCAGAGCTCGGGTGGAAAGAGAGTATAGGGGTCTCGCTGTGGCCAGGTCTGCCCAAGTGCTGAAAACTGGCCCCGAAGAGTGTTTTGCGCAGCCGCCTCGATAGCTTGCCGCTGGGCTGGTGTCGCAGCGGCCGGCACAGCATTCCGCAATCCGTGCAGCACCGGGTGCAACTGCGGCGACGCATAGCGCTGCCAGCCGTTGTCGCGGCGGCGCGAAACGGTCCTCCGGCGCTGCTCGTCCAACCGATGCAATATCTCGGCCAACTCCATGCTGCGCAATCGGTTGAAATACCACCCGACCCTCATCCGCGCTCCGCCAAGATTTTGATCCTCATACACCATCCCGTCGAAAAAGCGTGTGGCGGCATCCTCTTTTCCGTTCCCGCGGTTAATATCTTCGGCCATGACGCGGAGTTTTGCGATGAGAAAAGTTGTCTACGCCATAGCGTGCGCGCTTGGCATGGCTTTGTCAGCCGAGGCGGCGCCGATCCCGCTTGAGCGCGGCGTTGGCGTCCATGAATGGCTCAACTGGTCGCCGGTGGAGAAAGATGGTTCCTACAAATGGCCGCCCTATCGCAGCGAGAAGGAATGGCTTGCGGGCGGCAGGCCGCTCACCGATTGGCCGGACGGCGACCAGTTTGGTCGCATTCGATCCATGGGCTTCGACTTTGTCCGGCTGAGTGTCGACCCTGGCCCTCTGCTTGCCAGCGAGGGCGCCAAACGACAACAGGCGCTGGACATGCTTGCCGCTGCGGTGCAGCGGGTGGTTTCAAGCGGGCTCAAGGTGGTTTTCGATCTGCATGGCGTCAGCCAGGTTCCGGCCTACAGCATGGAAATGATCCATGGCGGGGCCGACAGCGAGGGTGTTGCCCGCTATCGCAAAATGGTAGTGGCGGTGGCTGCCATGCTGATCAAAATTGGCGCCGACAAGGTCGCCCTCGAGCCCTATAACGAGCCCGCCTACTACCCTTGCGATTCAAGCGGCAGCGATGACTGGCAGCGGATCATGGCAGGCACGGTTCGCGATATTCGCGCCGTCAGCAGCGAACTCACCATCGTCGCGACCGGCGCCTGCGGCGGGAGCATCGCGGGACTGGTCAACCTGGACCCCAACTTCGACGACCCCAACGTCTATTACAGCTTCCACATGTATGATCCGCACAGCTTCACGCACCAGCGGGCCGATGACAAGAACGCTTTCTCCTCCGGCCTTCCCTGGCCTGCCGACGCCAGCACGCCCGAAGTGGTCGCCGAAACCCTCAAGGCGCAGATGGACGCCGCCGGCTTGAGCCAGATCGAAGAGGTGATGAACATGGCCTCGGCGCGTGAAACGATCGCCCGATACTTTGAGCAGAATTGGGGGCAGAGCCAGCTCGAAGCGGGTTTCCGTCAGGCGGTCGACTGGGCTGAAGCCCATGGCATAGCGAGCAGACGCCTGTTCGTGGGCGAATTCGGCGTTATCCTGATGTCTGCGGATGGCCGCATGGGAGCTTTCGATGCTGATCGCCTGCGCTATCTCATGGCAGTGCGCAGAGAGGCGGAACGCTTCGCGATGCCGTGGTCGGCCTGGGAATTCTCCAATCCTTACGGAATGAGTGTTATCCAACCCAAGGGGCCTGCGATCCCGGACCGGGAGATGTTGCGGGCACTGGGCCTGCCATAACTCGTCATCGGGTCAGGATCGGTTCGAGCGGTCTGCCTGGTTGCTGGCGATCAATCGCGTGAAACCCAAGGACTGTCGTCTCCAGTTGCAGCCGAGAGGGCCTGATCGAACCAAATCAGGCTCAGTTTTAAAATCACTCCACCGAGCAGCTATTTAATATATTCGCTGTAGATTGGTGTCCTCGATCATACGCAAACAAGGGAAAGAGGGCCAAGGGAAAGAATGTGCGGAATTGCCGGCTGGATTGGGCGCAGGGTCGAGAAGCCACAAGATCGGGCCGCCGGGATGTCGAATGCCTTGCAGCATCGTGGTCCCGATGCCGAAGGCATCGAACTCCTGGACCTGAACACAGGCGAGGACCAGTTGGCATTGGTGCATCGCCGCCTGGCGATTATTGACTTAAACGCCGATTCAAATCAGCCGATGCAGACCGAGGACGGACGGCTCCGGATTATTTTCAACGGCGAAATATACAACTACATCGAGTTGCGTGAGGAGTTGATCGGTCTCGGCCACCGTTTTCGCACACGCTCCGACACGGAAGTGCTGCTCAGGGCTTATGACCAGTGGCGCCTGGCCATGTTCGACCGATTGAGCGGGATGTTCGCTTTTGCGCTGTGGGACGCTCAACGGCGCGAATTGATCCTCGCTCGCGACCCCTTTGGAAAAAAACCCCTTTACCTCATGCAAGGCAGAAATTTGCTGTCGTTTGCCTCGGAGATCAGCGCGTTGTTGTCTGCGCAGCCAGATGGCCAGCAGCTCGATCTGGATGGAGTGCGCGAGTATCTGACCTGGCGTTACGTGCCTGGACCGCGGACGCTTTTCAAACAGATCCGCAAGCTCAACCCGGGAAGCTACGCTGTGTGGTCGCAAGGGGAAGTAACGGAAACGCGCTACTATGCGCCCCCGGATCAGACCGATCTGACAGCGGATATCGATCCAGGAACCGCCAAGCGGCGATTTCTGGAATTGCTCGACCGTTCTGTCGAGATCAGGATGCGCAGTGATGCGCCGTTTGGCGCCTTTCTGTCCGGGGGCCTCGACTCGTCGGCAATCGTTGCCCTGATGACCAGGCACAGCGACAACCCCATTCGTACGTTTTCGGTCGGTTTCAGCGAACAGGCTTACAGCGAGCTTCCATTCGCCCGGCGCGTCGCCGATCATTTCAAGACCGATCATTGCGAAATCGTCATCCAGGCGGATGACCTGATGAATCATCTGCCCAAGATGGTCCGCCATCGGGGGGCACCTGTTTCACAAAGTACGGACATTCCAATTTACCTGATGTCGGTTCGAGCCTCGCAGGACGTCAAGATGGTGCTTACGGGCGAAGGTGCGGACGAGATACTCGGCGGCTACCCCAAACATCGCGCAGAGTCTCTGGCGGGTGTCTACCGGTCACTTGTTCCAGCGTCGCTTCACAACAATCTCCTCGCCCCTTTGATGCGCGCATTGCCCGGCGCATCGGCCAAGTTCGATACATTTGCCCGAAGCGCGGGTGAACGGGACTTTGCCACCCGGATGATCTCCTGGTTTGGAGCCATGACGGCGCGGGAACGCGATTCGCTCCTCGGTGGGTTGGCCACTTGCGGCCATGACTGCAACGATTTCCCGTTCTCTTCGAGTGTGACGGAATCTCATCTGCGCCGTGTGTTGTTTTTTGATCAGACATCGTGGTTGCCCGACAACCTCTTGGAACGGGGCGACCGAGTGATGATGGCCGGTTCAATCGAGGGGCGAATGCCATTCCTTGATCGCGATCTGGTTTCCTTCGTCAGCCAACTGCCCGATCGTTACAGGCTGGGCTTCCTGCACAGCAAACAGATCCTGCGCGACTGCATGGCCGGCATGGTTCCCGACGAGGTCCTCAACCGCCCAAAGATCGGCTTCAAGGTGCCCGTCGCCGAATGGTTCCGCGGGCCGATGAGCGATTATGTACGGGACCATCTGTGTTCGTCCCATTCGGTCATCCGTCGCTATTTGAGCGCCAAGAAGCTGGACCAGATTGTCAGGGAGCACGCCGAGCGCGCCGCGGACCACGAAAAACTGATATGGGCGCTTTTGAACCTGGAGATATTCCACCGCGAATTCGCGCTTGGCCCGCCGCAGTGACGACAATGAAGGACAGCGTCAGCGCTTGACCGATCGCGCCTCGGACGCGACCGATCTCCAGACATCGCAGATCGCGTCGACAAACGGTGCAAGCTCAAGCCTTTCCCGGTGCACCGCCATGGCGGCGGCGCCAAGCCGCGCGCGCAGCGCCGTATCCTCGACCAGCCGAGTTAACGCCTCGGTCAACGCCGCCACATCGCCGGGCGGCACCAACAGACCGGATTGTTCGTGGGTGATGATGTCCTCGACCGCGCCAACCGGGGTGGCCACGACAGCCAGGCCGGCCGCCATGCCTTCGATCACCGACATTGGCAGATTTTCGGCGAACGAGGGGAGCACCAGAATATCGGCCGAAGCGATCAGTGATGCGACCTCGTCAGGTCCCACCCAGCCCGGAAAAGCAATACGGTCGGCAATCCCTAGAGCGACCGACCTCGCTCGTGCCGGCTCGACCTCACCATCGCCGGCGATCGTGGCACGCCAACCCCTGAGATGTTTCATCCGCTCCAGCGCCTCGCCCAACTGCGGCACGCCCTTTCGCTCGCCGATGCGGCCGAGGAACAGGATGTGCACGTGATCGCCTCCGCCGACATGCGCCAGGGAAGGAACTGCCGTGGCGTTGGGAACGATGACAATATTGCCGCCGTTCGCCGGTGCCCGGCTGGCGACGAAATCGCGCCAAAGCCCCCCCAGGACAATCACCCGGCCGGCATGCTCGAACAGAGCCCTGATACGGCGGCTCATGAAACTATGATCATCTTTCCAGAATGTCTGATACTGCGCCCCATGCAGATGAAGGACATATGGTATCGACAACAGCCTGGCGCAGGCGGCGATCATCATCTTGCGATAGGTGCTGCCGGAGACCGATATATTGATGTGAATGACGTCGGCGCGTCTGTCGAGGCGGGCCGCAAGCATCCGCGCGCAAAAACCAAGCATGTAGAAGATCGAAAGCCCGACATGTCCCGGGCCACGGCTGGAAAGAAAGCGCAGATCGATGTCGGCGATCTCTTGCCGTTCGAACTCCTGCTTCAGCGCCCCCATGATCCGGTCGATGCCGCCTTGTCCCGAAACGCCCGAGGGCGTTGCGACCAAGACATGTATTTTTCTATTGTGGGCGAGACGCTGCAACATGACACCATTTGGATTGCGGATGCCGGGTGACCGTAAAGCAAAGGTTCCAAAAAAGATTTACGACAAATCTTTTGGTTCAAACTGTATCCGTTCACCCTTTGCCGTCATCGTGCTGGAATTCCCGTCGGTCAACGATTAATCGACGGCAAATTTTCCGGGAACAACCCTTTGCTGCTCCGTTCCACACTCATCTATGGCCCAGCTATTCTGCTGACGCGGGTTTCCGCTCTGCTCCTGCTGGTCGTCATGACGCGGCTGATCGACCAGACGGAGTATGGCCTGCTGACCCTGGTGGTCACCGTGGGCGAAATGACGGATGTTGCCGTTACCAACTGGCTGCGCATTGCCTTGTTGCGGCTTGGCGGAAAAGGCGACGTCAGCCGTGGCAGCCTGATGCTTGCCGGACAGGTATTGCTTGTCACCACGGTGCTGGCCCTGATCATATCCGTGATCGCCTCGGCGGTGATCGTGCCGGAGCGCTGGATCGAATTTGCAATCGCCGTCTGCAGCTATCTGATTGCCGGCTCCATCAGCCGGTTCGCGTTGACGGTGCTGCAAATGCAGCAGCGTCATTCCCTCTATTCGATGCTTGAATATCTGCGCGGCCTGCTGCAACTCGCCTTGCCGATCGCCGCCATCCTTATCTTCCAACGCTCGTTTCTGACGGTATCGCTCGGCTCGAGCCTCGCCGTGCTGATTGCCGGCATCGTGGCGTGCGTGGTGGCATCCGGGCGCGTTATTGGCGGCCCGCCGCGCTTCACCCACAAGGAGTTTTTTGCCCTCGGCGTGCCCCTGGTCATCATGGCGCTGGTCGGTTTCGGTCTCAACAGCGCTGAACGCGTCTTCCTCAAGCTCTACTACGATGCCGGCGCGGTGGCCGTCTTCGCAGCCGCCTACGCATTGGCTCGGCAGCCGATCGATATGGTCGCCAACGCAATCAACATGGGCGCATTTCCAGAAGTGGTCAGCCGCTTCGACGAAGAGGGATCCGAGGCGTCCGGGCGGTTGTTGTCGCAACTCATGGCCTTGATGATACGCCTTTGCCTGCCGGTCGCAGCAATGCTTATCGCGCTCAGCGGCGACATCACGCGACTCCTGCTGCCCGCGGAATATCATGGTCGCTTCGGCCTGCTGTTCCCGATCATCGCCTTCAGCGTTCTTTGTGCCAATCTCACAAGCTTCGTTTATGGCGTCGTGGTGCACGCACATAAGCGGCCGTGGTTGCTGATCATCGCCAATTCCTTCGGCTCGGTGGCAACGATTTCACTGTCTTTTCTGTTGATTCCCACCATGGCGGAGGTTGGCGCGGCGTTGGCGTTGGCGGGCGGATCGCTGGCAGGTCTTGCAGCCTGCATCGTCATCGCCGAGAGGCTCACGCCGGTGCCGGTGCCCTGGCGCGACATCGCTGTCTCAATCATAATTTCTATCTGCACCGGATTGGCCGCCAGCCTCGCCAGCACTGCGCTGGGCTATATGCCGGCGATCTTTCCGCTCGCGGCGGGCGGCGTCGCCGGCGCTGCGGCTTTCCTGGGACTGACCTGGTTGTTTCACCCCGCGGCCGTGACGCATTTCATCGGCAAGCTAAGGGCACGGCTCCGGATCGCATAAATCCCGCGCTATGAGGCATGCTTGTCTGAAAGTCGCGAGCTTACGGATTGACGTTTCGGCGTCCCCGGCGAGACCAGAACTCACGCCACAGCAGCAGTGCATAGGCGGTGTTGGTATCGTAGTAGCGGCGCCACAAGCGTCGCGGCTCCTGCGCCACGCGGAACAGCCACTCCAGGCCGGCCGCCTGAACCAGTTTCGGTGCCCGGGCGACCTTTCCACCATAGACGTCGAAGCTGCCGCCCACGCCCATGACGAAACTCGGAGCGAGTACGTCGCGATAGCGCTTGAGAAAGCGCTCCTTGCTCGGCGTCGGCATCGCCACAAACAGGCAGTCGGCACCTGAAGCGTTGATGGCCTCGACGATCGCGGCCTCTTCCTCCGCCTTGAAATACCCATTGCGCCGGCCGGCAATGGCCAGGCTCGGATGATCTCTGGCAAGTCGGCTTTCAACTGCGTCGAGAATGTGCTGTTCAGCGCCTAAAAGGTAGGGGCGATAGCCACGCTTGGCGCACAGCGCAAGCAGGTTGATCATGACGTCGACGCCGGTCACACGCTCCGGCAACTCGACGCCGCAGAGCCGCGCGCCCCAAAGCACGCCTTTGCCGTCGACATTGACCATATCCGCCCCGACGACATCCTCGCGCAGTTCGGCATTCTTGCGCATGTTCACAAGCTTGGCGACGTTCACGACAACATGATGAAGCGGTCGCCGCGTCGCCATCGCCTCGTCTGCGATGGCCAGCGTCTCGGCCATGGTCAGCGCATGGATGGTCGCACCGAGAAACTCGCGGCGGCGTGATGCCAATAGAGAGTGTTGCGCCCATGCCGGGTCATGCGAGTTCATGCCGCTTCTCCGGTGCGAGCGAGAGACTGCGAGCGTTCCATTTCGGATTTCTTGCCTTCGATGCGGGCGTCGGGCTTGCGCGCCTTGCGCCAGGTCCACAGGCCCCGTGTGTCGACGAGCTTCTTGTCCTTGAGCGCTTCGGGATCGATCAGATTGAATTGTCGATGGTCGACCAGCAGGACGACGATATCGGATTGGTCAATAGCGGAAAGTGCATCGGTGAACATGACGCCGCTGCCCTCGAGCTCGTGTGGCAACTGACGCGCATTGGGCTCGGCAGCGACGATCTTGATATTGGGAATCTTGGACAGAAGCTTAACAACCTCGACAGCCGGGCTCTCGCGCATATCGTCGATATTGGGTTTGAAGCTGAGGCCAAGACAGGCGATCGTCTGCTTGCGGGTCGGGTCGAGCAATGCCTCGATGTCCCTGACCACCGACAAGGGTCGCTCGGAATTGATGCGCCGTGCCGAACTGATCAGCCGCGTATTGTTCGGTGCGGCGTCGATGATAAAATACGGATCGATCGCAATGCAGTGGCCGCCCACGCCCGGGCTCGGCTGCAGGATGTTCACGCGAGGATGCCGGTTGGCGAGATCGATTACCTCCCAGACGTTTAGCGACAGATCCTGGCACACCGCCGCAAGCTCATTGGCGAAGGCGATATTGACATCGCGGAACGCATTTTCAGTCAGCTTAACCAGTTCCGCGCTTTCGGCCTGGGTTATGAACAGGTCGCCGGCGACGAAGCTTGAATAGAGTGCCGCTGTCCGCTCCGAAGACTTTCGGGACAGTCCGCCGATCGAGCGATCATTGTTGATCAGCTCGGTCAGCACCTTTCCCGGCAGCACGCGCTCGGGAGAGTAGGCGACCAGGACGTCAGCTTCCTCGCCATGCGCAACGGGAAATTTGAGATCGGGTCGCAGTTCCGCGAGCAGCGCTGTCATGACACGCGTCGTACCGACCGGCGATGTTGATTCCAGCACCACCAGGTCGTCCCGTTTTAGCACCGGAGCGATGCTTCGCGCTGCCGCAAGCACGTAGCTGACATCCGGCTTGCGGTCCGGGGTGATCGGAGTTGGAACGGCGATAATATAGGCATCGGCCGGCTGAGGCGTGCTGAATGCCTTGAGCTTGCCATTGGCGACAACTTTCTGGATCAAACCATCCAGGTCCGGTTCGATGATGTGGATTTCGCCGCGGTTGACCTTCGCGACCACCGCCTCGTTGATATCGACACCGATGACATCGAGTCCGCGGCTGGCAAAAATGGCACAGGTCGGCAGGCCGATATAGCCCATGCCTATAACGGAAACGGTTTTGATTTCAGCCATGATTCAGCAATTCCTCAACGATCCGGCTCGCAGCTTGGCCATTGCCGTATGGATTGTGCCTCTCCGCCATGCCGCGATAGACGCTCTCATCATCGAGCAGGCTATTGGCATTGGCCAGAATTTTTTCGATATCGGTGCCGACCAGCCGGGCAGTACCAGCGGCGATCCCTTCGGGTCGCTCCGTGTTTTCCCGCATTACCAGCACCGGCTTGCCGAGTGAAGGCGCCTCTTCCTGCACGCCGCCGCTGTCGGTCAACACCAGGTAGCTCTGTTTCTGCAGGTACAGGAACGGCAAATAGTCCTGCGGGTCGATCAGGTGGATGTTCGGCACCGTCCCGATTTCGGCCTCGACCACGGAGCGCACATTCGGGTTGGGATGGACCGGGTAGATGATCTGCACATCCCTGCGCGCCGACAATGCCTTCAGCGCGGTGCAGATTCTCTGGATGCCGCCATCGAAATTCTCACGGCGATGACCGGTGACGAGTATCATTTTCTTGGTCGGATCGATGAAGGGGAAACGAGCGGCGAGCTTGGCGTTCATCAACTTGTCGGCATCGATCTCGCTGGAGAAATGCAGCAGCGTGTCGATCACGGTATTGCCGGTTACGAAGATGGTGTTCGCAGCCTTTCCTTCGGCGATGAGATTGTCGCGCGCCTCGGTGGTCGGCGCAAAATGCCAGGTGGCGATGTTGCCGGCAATCTTGCGGTTCAGTTCCTCCGGAAAGGGAGAGTTGATGTTGTGGCTGCGCAATCCCGCCTCGATATGGGCAACCGGAATGCGCTTGTAGAAGGCAGCTAGAGCCGCGGTCATTGCGGTGGTTGTGTCGCCCTGGACGATGACGACGTCCGGCTTCGCCTTCTCCAGCACCCCCGCCATTCCGAGGAGCACGCGCGAGGTCACGTCGAACAAAGTCTGACCTGGTTGCATGATGTTAAGATCGTAGTGCACCGGCAGGCCCGTCAGTTCAATGACCTGATCGACCATCTCGCGATGCTGGCCCGTCACACATATTTCCGTGGTAAAGCCTGGATGGGCGAGCGCGGCGCGCGCCACCGGAAAACATTTGAGCGCCTCCGGCCTCGTGCCGAACACGATCAGCAGTTTTCGCCTTGAGGGCAAGTTCGGATGTGAAACGGCGTTCATGGTTGACCCTGGTCACCGAAAGCGTGGGCGCCCGGCTGACATGTGCTTTCAGCCTAACAATAGCGCCCTGAACCGCCTTCGTATTCAAAAAAATTAACGTATGATTAACGCTAGAGTCCGCAGCCCCCCTTGGGCAACCCTTGCCAGGAACTGTGGGGAAAGATACCAGAGCAAAGCCATTTTTTGCTTTAACGAGAATAACTTGGGTTGACTAATATTCTAATCATCGGCCACGCCGTCGCATCCCGGCGCTGGGAAAATGAGCTTTTTATGCGGTTGGGTGCGGCAGGTTATGTGGTCTCGAGTTGCCACGCGCCGGCGCCGGCGCCAACCGCTCGGGGGCTGGACACTGTCTTGGCGATCGAGAGCCGGCGTTTCGGTCCCTCGCTGGCGGGCCGGTCCGAGCCGTTGCCGCCCATCGATCGCGGCCCTCCGGACCTCGTCATAGATCTCACTGCCAGCGCAACGGGGCAAGACGCGCCAGTCCTGAGGCTCGAATTTTGCGGTCGCAACAGCTTTCCAGCCGGCGTTGCCGCGATGTTGGCGAGCGGACAATTGCCTGAACTTGGCGCTCGCCTCGATGGCGTTGTCGTGGCCCAGGCTAGACCGATGCTGGCAGACAGGCTCTGGCTATCTCGAAGCTGCAACGACCTGCTCGCCGGCGCCATGTCGCTGATCATGCAAACCGTCGCCCGCTTCTTTGCGGGCAAGCTTGTGCCGGTAAGCGACAACCCGGTGCCGATCCTGAAGAACGACAGTTTTGTTCGACACTATGTGCCCTTTTTTGGCAGGGCTTTGATCGATCGCGCCGTGCAAAAAATCAGGCGGGGACGACGCCCCTTCTATTGGCAGGTTGCCTATCGGGTGATCGACGGACCAGGCATCGCCGAAACCGGGCAACTCGACGGCAAACCGTTCACAGTCCTGCCGGACGATGGCCAACGCTTCTATGCCGACCCGTTCGTCTTCGAGGCCGACCGCCGCCATCATCTGTTTGTCGAGGAATTCCCCTACGCGACGAGTCGCGGCGTGATTTCCGTCGCCGAGCTCGGTGACGATGGCACTTTCGGTGTTCCAAGGGTTGTATTGGAGGAAGCGCACCACCTGTCGTATCCGCAGGTGTTCGCACACGATGGCGAGATTTTCATGATCCCCGAAAGTGGTTCGGCTCGCGAACTTGTGCTCTATCGCGCCGCGCAGTTTCCCGACCGCTGGGTCCGCGACACGGTGCTGATGGCGGACAGGGATTTCAACGACGCGACGCTGCTCGAATCCGACGGTCGCTTCTGGCTGGTTGGAACGGAGCGGTTCGGCTACGGCAGCGCATCGGACACGATGGCGGTCTATTGCGCACCCTCGCTGCGCGGGCCATGGGTCGCCCATCCGCTCAATCCCATTGCCGTCGATCATTCGGCCACCCGGCCGGGCGGCGCCTTTATCCGCCACGACGATGCCCTGGTGCTGCCGGTGCAGAACGGATCGAGGGCCTATGGCGGTGGTCTGGGGCTGATGCGGCTTGAGCGACTCGACGCGTCCGATGTCCGTTTTGCCTCGCCCCGGCCGATCGGCGCGGGTCCGGCATGGGCACGCACGGGCATTCATACGCTTAACCGCGCCGGCAATGTCGAGGTCGTGGACAGCGCGGGCTGACTGAAGCGCTGAAAGCCGTGAGCGTCCCGTTGCGTGGCCTGCTTATTTGTTCTCCGTGGCAATATGAGGAAGCGGTGTGTTTCTCGTCTTCCTTCTGCCGTTCAGGGTCTGAAGAATCGGTTTCTCGATCATCTCGTAAATCACCAGACTGACGAGGCAGGCTGCCACGATGCTGACCACCGACACCAACAATACCGTTGTCGGATGCTCGAATCCGACGGTGCGTCTGGCCAGGTACGCCACAGCGCCGATCACGAAGATATGCGACAGATAAAGCGCGTAGGAAGCGTCGCCCAACTGCTCGAGAAGGCTCCAGTGCTTGAGTTTCGGCTCCAGAATGAGGCTGAGATGAAGCAGGCCCGCCGCCCACATTGCTTGTCCCGCGAAGCTGATCTGACCCAAGAGCGGCGTACCGTCATCGACGAATGAAAGCACCACGCCTGCAGCGGTCATTACGCCGAATATCCAGGCATGGCGTATGTCGGAAGTGAAATCACCGTCCAAATAGCGCCGCCCTATCCACATGCCGATTACGAATGCCACCGGAGAAGGGTTGAGATAGAACTGGATAACAGGGTTGGTGGGAGCCAGCCACAGCCCGGCTATCCACATCGCAATGAAAAAGACCGTCAGCACAAATACGCGCGAGGTCACGGACAGGAATGCGAACACCGCAAAAGCGATATAGAAAAATACCTCGTAATTGAGCGTCCAGCCGAGTGAGAGGATTGGACTGGCGCTATCCCGTCCAGGCGCTTCGTGAACAATGAAGAGGAGCGACTGGAGATAGTGGGGCCATGTAAAGACGGTCTTCTGGAAGAGACTTGGCGCGAGCGCCGCCAGAACCGCGGCGAGGCTGGTGAAAAGCCAGTAAAGGGGGATGATCCGGATTGCTCGGCGTTTCAGGAAGGTGGCAGCGGAAAACGGACCATCTCCCGTAATATGGACCATTATGAAACCGCTGATGACAAAGAACAGAACGACGCCCAGGCGGCCCGCCGTCACAATAATCAGATTGTCCACGCCAATCTGATAGGAAAAGGCGTGTGCGAACAGAACCAGCAAGGCGGCGCAGGCGCGAAGATACTGAATCGAATAGAATTTCTTCACCTTGATCTCCTGCGCTTTGCCGGCGCCTGATGCCATTGTGCCGTCCACAGGCAGCGCGTCGGGCGCCGTGCAAAGCATCGCCATCAATACGACCGGCCAATTAAGTGTGGGTTACCGAGTTCACGAAATAGCGTAAATCCGGCTGCCGATGCATGTCGCGCAAGTGCATTGCGTGCATTCGTTCCCACGCGGCGCACTTTGGTGAGATTTCAATGAGCGGTGTCCGGCTTTTCGGCAAAGCTGACATGTGGCGGCCCATGCCCGGCATCGCCACTGTTAAGATCGGGTTATCCATATTCCTTTACGTTCGTGCAGGAAAATGTACCCGGGGTGCGTTCGTCCCCTGCCATCTCAATCGCAAGCCGCAACGCTGGTCAGATAATCGTGAGTGTCACCCCCACAGAGCAACAGTTCGTGACCGCGCAGGCCAGCCGCCAAGACGCCCTCACACTCCTGTTCTTTCTCCTCGCGGCCTTCGCTTTCCTGCTCCGCTCGACCATCTCTCCGCAGTTGATGAATATGGTGATGTCCTATTCGACGGAGGGGGGGTCGTTTCCCGAAAAGCTGCATATCGGGACCTATGCGATCTTTCTGCTGCTTGTCGTCATCGCCACGACCCGGCCAATTCGGCTCGAAGGCGATGAAGTCAGGCTGTTCAAGGCGACATTGTTATATTCGCTGCTGCTGTTGTGGCTGGTGCCTTATCTCTTCGTGATAGGCCGTGCCGGCTCGGCCGGCTTCATAATCGATTCCTATCTGGTCTCTTGTGCCGCGGCGATGATCATGCTTGCCCTGGGTGACCATGTGCGCAGGGCGCTTGGCAATGTCATCGTCGGCATGATCGTCCTCAGCGCCATCATCGGAACGATCGAGGCCGTCACCCAGCATCGATTCCTGCCCTATCCCCTCGTTGAGCTGGACTTTCGGCCGATCGGACTGTCGGCCCATCCGCTGGCGCTGGGCGCGCTTTGCACCACCGCCATAGGTTTCGTTGCATTGACGCGGTGGCGTATCTGGGTGTGCGCGCTTTGCATCTTCATTCTCTTCATCGGCACGGCCGCTTCGGGCGCGCGCACCGCCCTGCTGCTCGCTTGCGGCGAGATCCTGTTCCTGCTCGTGTTCCTGCCTTGGCCGGACTTGTCACCCAGACATCAACGCCAGGCCAAACTCCTGGTGCTGATGCTGACGCTGGCCGGTGGCGCCATAATGATTGCGATACTCTTTTCGGCGGGGCTGCTGAACCGCTTCAGCAACACGCTCTTTGATCAAAATTACGACGCGCGCGTCAAGATCTACGATGTATTCAAGTTTGTTGAATGGAGGGACATCCTGCTTGGCATGAATCCCAACGAGTTGTTGAAGATCGTCAACGAAAAGCTCAACCTCCCCTTCATCGAAAGCACGCCGGTCGTTCTTACGCTTTTGTTCGGCCTGCCGATCGCCCTGCTCTTCGCCTTTGCTTTCTTCCGGTTCCTTTTCAAGCTCCTGCGCAATACGCCTCGGGCCGCCCATATCGCAGCGGCCGCGTCCATTCTCGCGGCATTGTCAAACAATGCCCTTTCTTCGAAGGCGCCGGATATCATGCTGCTCGTCATCTTGTTGCTCGCTTATCGAAAGCCGGATGGGCGCCAAACCGGCACGCCCCTTCAAGGCCAACCAGCATCAACAGCGACATGACGCCAAGCCCGCTCCTTGCGGGTGCCCTCGCGACGACCTCTTGTATTTCCATTTGAAACGCCTGCACGCTTTGCCAGGCTACGACGGGCGTGGCAGAATACCGACCAAGGGTGGATAGATCGCTGTTCCGGAACGCGCCTGACACGCCTGGAAAATGAAATGTTAACGATGTTTCCGTAAAGCAGGCTGTGCGTATTGAATATTAAAGGGTTAGCATGATGTCCGCCGCTTCCGGTCCTCCTCCAGCCGCGGCCGCCGCCGGCATTAGCCCCTATGAACGGATCGAAAATGCGCGGCGCGCCAGCAGGCCACAGCCGCAACAAACCGCGCCGATCATGGCACATGCGGCGGCACCCGCTGTAACGTCGGCCCCTGTAACGTCGGCCCCTGTGTCGCCTGCACCCGTGGCGCCGCCTGTAGCCGAGACCGTCACGACGGTGACGCTCAACAAGATCGGAACCTTTCTCGAACTCGATTTCGGGCGTCTGTTTGTCTGGCTGCGCGCCGGCCTCGCTCTGGTATGCCTGCTGGCAATAGCCGGCGGGATCATCGGCGGTGCCTACGCTCTGCTGAGCAAGCAGCGCTACACCGTGACCACGGACATCCTCATCAATCCCGCCAATCTTCAGGTTGTTCCGAATGATCTTTACCCGCAATCGGCCCAGGTCGATGGACAGCTGCTCAGCGCGCGCAGCAAAGAGCGCATCTTGACCTCGGGCAGCGTGCTTTCACGTGTTGTAGACGATCTTGACCTGGCCAGTGACCCGGAGTTCTTCGACGCGGACCGAAGCCGCACAGGGACGGACGGCGCCAAACCCGACCCAAAGCTTACCGCCCTGAAGAACCTGGCGGAACGGGTTAGCAGCATCGCGGATGAAAAGTCGTTTGTCACGACCTTGATGGTATCGGCGGAAACCCCCGCTAAGGCGATCCTGATTTCGCAGGATATCGTCAAGACTTTCCAGGAAGAGCTGGCCAGCGCCGAGGCTTCCGGCGCCAGCCGTGCCGCGGCCGCGCTGGACGGGCGGCTGGGCCAGCTCAAGAGCGATGTGCAGGCGGCCGAAGAGAAGGTCGAGGCCTATAGGCGCAGCCACAATCTGGCCACCAGCAATGGGCAGCTTGTTTCCTCGCAAACCATGACCCAGCTCAACGGCCAGATCGTGGAGACGCAATCGCGCGTCATCGCCGCGCAGGCAAGTTACGACGCCCTGCTTGCCGCCGGCGCAAACGGCACCAATTCCGGTCCCGCCACGTCGGAGGCGCTTGTGGCGCTGCGCGCAACGGCCAACGGCCTGCGCCAGCAGATCGATTCGCAGTCGATGACCTTTGGCCCCCGTCATCCGTCGATCGTCAGGCTTAAGACGGAGTACAACACGGTCAGCGCGCAACTCAGCGCCGAATACGCGCGCACCCTGCGCTTGGCGAAGGTCAATCTCGATGCCGCCAAAACCTCGTCGGCCTCCCTCAATGCCAAGATGAATGACTTGAAGGGCAACGTGTTCTCGGATAGCGATTCCGAGGTCGCCTTGCGTGAGCTTGAACGTGACGCCGCGTCGAAGACGGCTATCTATGAGAGCTTCCTGTCGCGGGCACGCCAGATAACCGAGCGCGAACAGATCGACAGCACCAATGTGCAGGTGATTTCCACCGCAGTGCCGCCAAAGGGCCGTTCATGGCCCCCGCGCACCGTCGTGATGATCGGCCTGGGGGCCATTGGCGGCATGATCCTCGGCATGTTGCTCGCCATTACCCTGGGTATCGTGCGCGACATGCGGCTTCCGCCGAACCGCCCGGATGTCATTGCCAGCCGCGCCTGAAATGGCGAAGCGGATTGTCTTTCACATTGCCAGCCTCAGGGGCGGCGGCGCCGAGCGTGTGTTCGTCCTGATAGCGAACGAGCTGGCATCGCGCGGCCACAACGTCACGCTTTTTACCTGGAACGCGCAGGGGCCCAATGCCGCCCTGCTTTCGCCTGCCGTGCATCTGGTCGATTTCGGCCTCCCCATTCGCGGCGAGGGTTATGGCAAGTGGGCGACATTGAAAGGCATCGTGCGAAGCGCGGGCCTGCTTGGCCGCCTTTCTCCCGACGCGATCTACAGCGCCCCGGAATTCGCCAATCTGGTCGTGGCGCTGGCGCTTTCCCTCGCGCGAAGCAGGGCGCGGTTCTTCCCGAGTTTCCACGCCGCCGCCTCATTGCCTTCCGGCAGCCTTGGCGCGAAAATGGCGGTCTGGCTTTCGGCCCTGGTTGCGGCCCGCGCCACCAGGGCCATCGCGGTTTCTGAGGGTGTCGGCGGCGATCTTGTGGCCCGAGGCTTCCCGAAATCCAAGGTCGTGGTCATCAACAACCCGCTGCCGCCGGCTGCGGCATCCCAGCAACGCTCCTACGCCTGGCAGGCAGAGCTCGCGGCGATGGGCGACGGCCCCGTCATCATCACCGCCGGACGCCTGGTGCCGGTTAAGGATCATTGGACGTTGCTGCGGGCCTTCGCTGTGCTGCGCGCCGGCCGCCGGGCCCGGCTTGTCATCTTCGGCGAGGGTCCGCTGGCCGACGAGCTGCGCGCCTATGCCGAAGAATCCGGTATCGGCGCAGACGTTCTGTTTGCGGGCTATGTCAATGATCCGGCGGCCTGCTACGCCGTAGCTGACTTGTTCGTCCTATCATCGACCAGCGAGGGCTTCGGCAATGTTCTGGTCGAGGCCATGGCAGCGGGGATTCCGGTGGTCTCCACGGACGCGCCGCACGGCCCGCGCGAAATACTTGATGACGGCCGCTTCGGCGCCCTGGTGCCGGTCGGCGATGCCGCGGCCCTGGCAGTGGCGATGGCCGGAATGCTCGACCAGCCGACAACCGCCGCGATCCTGAAAAGCAGGGCGGCGGATTTCGAAATTGAAAAGATCGGAGACCGGTACGAGGCGTTGCTCTGAATTAGCGCATGGATCGGCTTGCGGCGGCACAGGAATCCGCCATTGATGGGACAGGACGCCGCCAACATAGGCCGGTTACTCCCAATCCAATCATGATCTTTAACATCAATTTACCCGGAGTTGGTAACAACAGGGAACCCGCGTTTTATCCTCAGGATAGGGATTTTCCTTGCCGCAGCATCACAGCCTTCCTGCCGGCCGTGCAAACGATCGCAATTGGCCGCGATTGCACCGCTTCATGCGGGTTGAGCTGGAACTCGCGCCTGACGTCCTGGTGCCGCGAGCCGAAACGGAACTGCTTGGCCGGACGGCCGCGGCCATTCTTGGCGAACAGGCGCACGAAACGATCCCGATCGACATGTGCTGCGGCAGCGGCAATCTTGCCGTGGGCATCGTCAGCGAATGTCCTCGGGCTCGGGCATGGGCGGCGGACCTGACCGACAGCACGGTTTCGCTTGCCCGCCGCAATGTTGTGCGCCTCGCCCTGCAGGACAGGATCAAGGTCCGGCAAGGCGACCTATTTGCCGCGATCGAGGGTGACGGCCTCCACGGCGCTGCCGACATGGTTTTGTGCAACCCGCCCTATATTTCGTCGTCCCGTCTCGATAGCGAAAGCGCGCATCTGTTGGAGAACGAACCTCGGGAAGCTTTCGACGGCGGCCCTTACGGTATTTCGATCCTCCAAAGGCTGGTCCGGGATGCCGCAGCTTTCCTCAAGCCAGGCGGATGGCTGCTGTTTGAGTTCGGCGAAGGTCAAGATCGGCAGATAGCAACCCTTTTATCGAGAACGAAATCCTACGAAACCCCAACCTTTGCCGTGACGGCCGACGGCCAGCCCCGTGTCGCCATGGCGCGCAAACATGGTGGCCGGGTTCCCGGAACCGGGAGCCCGGCGTGAGCGTCGTCCGCGCCCTCGATCAGGCCGACCTTGCGGCCGTCGCGGGCATGTTTCAACGCATGCTGCGCAAGAAGCGGGGGCCAGCGCCGGCCTCCCTCGTCGATTACATGAGGCGGTTTTATCTGGACGCACCCGACTGGGGCAGCGGGCTCCGTTCGCTTGTCCATGTCAATGACGCCGGCCAGGTTTCCGGGTTCGTCGGCGTTCATGCGCTGCCAATGAAATTCAACGGCCGGCAGCTCTACGCTGCCATCTGCAGCTCGCTGATGGTCGAGGATCACGAGACCGATCCGATGGCCGGTGCCCGCCTGTTGAAGGCCTTCCTCGATGGTCCGCAGGACATCTCCTTCAGCGAAACCGCCAATGATACGTCCGTGAAACTGTGGACGCGGCTTCGCGGCGTTGTGCTGCCGCAATACAGCCTTGACTGGGTTCGCGTGATGCGGCCGGCGACCTTCATGCTCAGCCTTTTTGCCAATCACATGAAGCTTGCCTGGATGTTCAACCCGCTCGCCCGGATCGTCGACCGGCTCTACCTTCGCAAAATGAAGGGCAGTCAACGACGCTGGACCGGCGTCGTCGCCAACGCATCGAGCCGGGGGGCATTTCGGGCCTCCGAGATCGACAGCGGCAGCTTTGCGGGGCTGCTGGAGCCGCTTTGCGCCCAATTTCCGCTACGTCCGCAGTGGGCGGAAGGTCAGCTCAACCATATTCTGGGCGATGCGGCGCAAAAGCCGGATTTCGGAGAGCTTGTCTACGTGTCGGTGGCATCGCCGAACGGCGCCAATGTCGGCGCTTTCGCCTATTACGCGCGACCGGACGGGATCGGCCGCGTGCTGCAGGTCCTCGCTCTTCCCGGCCAGGCCGGGCCGGTGATCGATTGCCTGGTCGAGCATGCCGCCCGGCGCGGTGTCTCCGGCTTGCGCGGCCGCGTCCAGCCCGCGCTTCTGGACGCCATGCTTGTAAGACGCATAGCCTTCATACCGGTCGCCTCGACCGTCGTGCATTCACGCGATCCCGAGCTTCTCGATGCCATGAAGAACGCGCAGGTCTTTCTGAACGGGCTTGCGGGCGAGCAGTGGAGCCAGTTGATCGGCGGCCGCTTCACCTGAAGCGTTCCGCCTACAGCAATTCCAGGAAAGGGTGCGCGGCTTTCCGTCCGGAATTGCGTAAAGACAAGAGCTTAGTATTTCTTTCATGCATGTCGTATCGCAAGACCGGATCACTTTTGCTCGATATGCATAGGTCAGGAGCCGACTTCGTCCACGCCGTCAACGAGCTGCGGGCGCAGGTGCAGATAGCGCGTTGCCTTTCGCTTGGCGGCGATGTCGGCCCAGACGCGTTCGATCTGTGAGGCGGTCAATCCCGCCGCTTGCCCTACCACCTCGGCGGACACGCCGTTGTTGAGGCCGTAGAGACACAGATCCATCCGATCGTAAGGCAGGGAGAAGTAGAATTCTTCCTGCGTCTGCGCCAGCGAGTAGGTGTCGGTGGTCGGCGGCCGGTTGCGGACCTCTTCCGGAATGCCGAGATAGGCGGCTAGCGCATAGACCTGCGTCTTGTAGAGATGCGCGATCGGCTTGACGTCGGCGGCGCCGTCGCCGTTCTTGACGAAGAACCCCTGATCGTATTCCAGCCGGTTCGGTGTGCCGAGCACGGCGAAGTTCAGCCGGTCGGCATGATAATATTCGATCTGCTTGCGGGTGCGCTGCTTCATGTTGGTGGCGGCAACGATGCCGAGATAGACCGTCACCGGCATCCGCAGTTTCGTCTGCTTGCCTTGCGGGTCCTGCACCACCAGCGAGGAGATGTTGTAGCCCTCGCCTTCGAGCACGTTCGCGATCACGATCTTTGAGGCCCAGCCCTTGCCATAGTCCGGGACCATTTCGCGGATGAAGGCGTCGCGGCGTTCATAGCAGCCCATTGCCCGCAGGGTCGGCCCGATATCCTCCACAACGGCCTCGACGCCGAAAGTGTCGGCGACCAGATGGCCGAGTCGCAGGCTTTCGGGGTCGGAATCGCTTTCCGGCATGAGCACGCACAGCACATTCTGGTGGCCGACGGCACGCGCGGCCAATGCAGCCGAAACGCTGGAATCTATACCGCCCGAAAGACCGAGCACGAGGCCGCGCTTGCGAATGCCGCGCAACTGCTCGCGCAGGGCCGCCACGATCCTGTCCGTTTCGGCGGCGGGATCGATGACCAGGGCTTGCGTGAAGGCCGGCGCATCCTGGGTTGAGCCGATGTTCATTGCTCGGCCTCCATCATCTCAGCCGCGAGCCGGCGGCTGACCTTGCCCGACTCCGTCTTCGGTAATTCGCTGCGGAACTCTATGATTTTGGGGACCATGAAATCCTCCAGGTGCCGCGCGCAGTGACGAATGATGTCCTTTCCGCCAAGCGCCGGATCGGACCGCACGACGAGCGCGCCAATCGCATGCCCCAGCACCGGATCCGGCACGCCGACGACCACCGCTTCCGCGATACCTGGATGGGCGTGGAGCACTGCCTCCACTTCCTTGGGGGCGACCTTCTCGCCACGCGTCTTGATGATATCGTCCTTACGCCCGACAAAATAGAGAAAGCCGTCCTCGTCGGTCTGGAACAGGTCGCCCGTATAGAGCACCTTTTCCCAAGGGTTAGGCCCCGGCCGGAGCGCTCGTTCCGTCGCGGCCTGGTTGCGCCAATAGCCCTGCATGACGTGCGGACCGCGGATAACGAGCTCACCTGCCACGCCCGCCGGCACGCGTTGTCCAAGGTCGTCGACGACAAAGGCTTCCGTGTTGGGGATGGCTATGCCGACCGACCCTGGCCGGCGGTCAAGTTCCTCGGGTGGCAAATAGGTGCAGCGCTTGCATTCGGTCAGCCCATACATCGAATAGATCCGGACGCCGGGCAGCAGCGAGCGCAGGCGTTCTATGTGGGCTGGCGGCAAGGCGGCCGCGGTGTTGGAAATATAGCGGAGGCTGGGCAGGAAACCCGGCGCCAGATCACGCATCTGCAGGATCATCGCCGCCATGGTAGGCACCAGCGGAAGGCCGGTGACGCCCTCTTTGCGGATGCGTTCGAAGATCTCGTGCGGGAAGGCGAAGGACTTCTCGAGCACCAGCGTGGCCCCGAGCCTGACTGCCATCAGCAACTGATAGAGGCCATAGTCGAAGGCAAGCGGGAGGACGTTCAGGATGATGTCGTCCGGCGCGTTGCGCAGATAGGTGGCGATCGACCCCGCGGCAGCGTCGCAATTGCGATGCGTCATCATCACACCCTTGGGCCGGCCGGTCGAACCTGACGTGTAGATCAGCATCGCAAGGTCGACGTCGATGCCGCGATGGTTCACCTCCGCGCCATCGAACGTCAGGCAGTCAGTCAGGGACGCGGCCCCTGCCGGGCATTGCCCATCGGCCCCAGGGGTGGAAGCCACGAAGATGCCGGTCTTGCCTTGCGATGCGCAGGCTTCGGTGACCACGGGCACCAGCTTCGCCTGCGTCAGGACCGCCCTGGCGTCGCAATCGGCGATGACGTAACCGAGCTTGTCGGCCTTTGTGGAGGGGTTGATCGGACTGAAGGTCGCACCTGCCTTGAGTGCGGCAAAGATCGATACGGCGGCCTCCCAGCAATTGTCCATGAAGATCAGAACGCGGTCGTCGCGCCTGATCCCATTCATGAAGAGAGCGGTGGCCAGCCGGCTCGAAAGGTCGTCGAGTTCTTCGTAGCTCAGCCTTTTGCCCCTGGTGACCAATGCCGTCTTGGCCGGGTGGGCAGCAGCCTTCGCCACCAGAAAATGCTCGATCCGCACGGGACGTTCCTCGCCGTTGGCGCTTACGCTGCCAGCGTTTGTGCTCTCGCCTCGATGAAGGACGAGATGCGGTCAAGCGAGTCCAGGTTGGTCGGAACGATGTCGGCATCCACCATCGCGATGCCGAAATTGTCCTCGATGAAGGCCACCAGCTCAAGCACCGCAGTCGAGTCGATAATGTCGTTCTCGATCAGCGAGGCTGAATCCGACAGTTTGTAGGAGGTGTCGCCGAACAGGAAGTTGTCGACGATAAAGCTTCTGACCCTGTCCTTGATTGCCGTCATCGTGTCTTTCCTTTTCCTCGCCGTCTCAGGCCGCTCTTGCCGCGCCGACCGCTTGGCCGGCGAAATTCTTCTGCCACAGCTGCGTCGACAGAATGCCGACGAAGGCGGCGTTGTCGCGAAATCCGGTCGCGGTCTCCATGCGGCATTTCTCGTGGAGCTTGGCCACCGCCTTGGCGTTGAACAGGCCGCCGGCGGTAATGCTCGCCTCGCCCAGGCAGTCACGAACATAGTCTAGTTCCTCCGCCCCGACGAAGGAGCGGGCCTCCGGGGCGCGGTAAGGTTGCTTGGTGCGTTTACCGATCGCCGCCGGAAGGTGGTGCCTGGCCACCTTGCGCAATATGTGCTTCTCCATCAAGCCTTTCAGTTTCATCTCCGGCGGAAGTCTTGCCGCGAACTCTACCACGCGATGATCCAGGAAAGGAAACCGCCCTTCGATGCCGTGCGCCATGGCCATCCGATCGCCTTGGCTGGAGAGGATGTAGCCGGGCAGGAGGAAGCGGGTTTCGAGATATTGCGCCTGATGCAGCGGATGCCATAGGGAAAACGCCTCGGGTAGGCGGCTGGTCAGCTCTTCAGCTGCGTCATAACCCTTCAACGTCGCGCGCAGGTCGCCGGAAAAGAAGATTTTCGCCGCCGCCGTGGTCTTGAAGCGTGGCCGATGCGAGAACAGCGGATCGTCGAGGGCAGCGTTGCTGGTGCCGAAGAAGGCAGCCAGATACTCCACCGATTGCTGTTGCAGGCCCGGCAGATACGGGTAAAGCCGGCGGAACAGCTGCGGCCTCATGCGCGATGTGGGCTGCCGCCCGCAGAACCGGCGGACACGCGCCTCCTTGAAGACGTCGTAACCGGCGAAGACCTCGTCGGCGCCTTCACCCGTCAGCACCACCTTCAGGCCGGCCTGGCGAACCAGGGCGGACAATTTGTAGAGTGGCGCTGGCGCCGTGCGGATGATCGGCCGCTCGGTAAAGCGGATGACCTCAGGAAAGACGCTGGCGATATCGCGGGCGCCGCATTCTATGGCGTGGTGGCGCGTGCCGAGCGCCGAGGCCATTTCGGTCTGAAAGGCGCTTTCGTCATGCTCGGCGCTGTCGAAGGTTACGGAAAATGTCTCCAGTCTCCGAGGAGTCATGCCGGCGGCAAGCGCCGAAACAAGCGACGAATCGAGCCCTCCGGAAAGATAGGAACCGACCGGCACGTCGGCCCGCATGCGAAGCCTCACCGCATCGGTCAGAAGGGCTTGCAATTCCTCTGCCGCGTGGTCCTCGTTCGTGATCTTCGACGGCTCATCACGATGCGGATAGTCCAGGTGCCAGTACCGTTTGACCGTGACCTGCCCCTGCGTCGCGATCATCACACTTGCCGGTTCCAACTCGTGGATATTGCGGAACGCCGTGCGCGGAGCGATCGGCGCCCACAGCGTAAAGATCTGATCCAGCGCAACCGGATCAATTTCAGCGGAGACGCCCGGGACCTTCAGCAGGGCTTTGATCTCCGAGGCAAAGTAAAGCACCCCGTCCTTGCTTGTGTAGAACAGCGGCCGGACACCCATGCGGTCTCGTGCAAGCACCATTCGTCGCTGCCGATTGTCCCATATCGCCAAGGCGAAATCACCGTTCAGGAGAGACAAGCAGTCTTCGCCCATCTCCTCATAGAGCTGAAGGATGACCTCTGTGTCGCTCGACGTCCGAAAGTGCCGGCCCTTGGCGATCAGCCCTTCGCGCAGTTCTATGTAGTTGAAAATCTCGCCGTTGAACGCAATCGTCAAATTGCCGGCCTCGTCGGACATCGGTTGCTGGCCATCGCCGATGCCGATCACCGACAGCCGCGCATGCCCGAGCCCGGCATCGGGTGCTACGAATTTCCCTTGCTCATCCGGCCCACGATGGGCAATTGCGGCTACCATGTGCGTGAGCAAAGCTTCCGCATCCCGGATTGACCCGAAATAACCCCCGAATCCACACATCCCTTGAACTCATATTGAACGCTAAGGTACGGAACATAACCTCGATAGTGGCATCTGGGGTTAATCCGATAATTTCACCGAGCATGTGGTTAACAAGAAGTTTGCCACGATGTGGTCTTCGTGGCTAGGACGCGATGGCTCTCCATCACCTCGCGCTTGCGGCCGTAATAGCCGGAACGATAGCCCAGGCGCTCCGACGTGGCGAACCGCCTGGATACAAACGGACCGCGCGCAACGTGCTGGCGATCTTAAGGCAAATTCAACCGCAGGCTGCCGGGCTGACTATTATTGCGGTAGGTTTTTCAACGGTTGCAATGGCTTAGCGTTTTCCGACACGCCCTAGGCGCGAACGGACCAGAGCGTTTCCAAAAAAGTGTGACACGGTTTTCTCTGCAGAAGCGCGCGGCGCTTCTCAAGCAATTTGCCTCGAAATCAAGAGATGACGGGGGTTTCAACGTGTCTGTAGAACGGTTGATCGCTCTAGGCCTTTTGTCCGGGTTGGCATGGCCTGACACGGGCGGCTAAGGCTGGAAATGTGATTGCACGTCTTCGCTGCCGGGGGGCTGGCCGGAGGACGAGGAGGATGGCGCTGAATTTCGAATATATTGCCGGCCATCCGGCGCTGCACCGTCATGTCGAGGCGCAGTCGAAGGCGTTGCTGCATATCTATGAAACGAGCCCACGCCTGGCCGCCGTGTTCGCCACGCAACAGCGCTGGTTGCTGGCTCACACCGGCCTAGCCCTGCATTTCGCCCGCGACCCGCGCGATCCCCGCACGGAACTGACACTGGCCCGCTTCATCGATGCCGTGCTTCACTATTCCGTCGCTAGCCGCAACACGGCCGAAGCCTTCATCAAGGAGATGCTATACTATCACATCATCGAATACCTGCCGCACACCGGTGATGGACGAGCCCATCCCTTTCAGGTGACGGCAGCGACGCTGAAGGAATTCGACGGCTGGGTGGTTGCGCATCTGCGCACGCTCGACGGTCTCGACAGCGGCAGCCGCCTCGCCGCCTTTCTCGAGCAGCACGGCATGATTTCCAGGCTGCAGCCGCTGGTGGCGGAAGGCCTGCTCTCCTCCAACCCAGTGCGTGAGCCCAAGCAGACGTTTTCGCTGTTCATCTGGCTCAACAATGGCGGCATCGTCATGGATTGGCTGATGTCCGGCATCGATCCCGACAATGCCGCCCTCGACCGGATCCCGACCAGCGTGGTTTCGATCGGCGAATTCGCCAGTTGGCTAAAACTCTCGCGCACCCATCTTGCGCGCAAATTGCGCGACGCCGAAAAGCTCGGCAGCGTCGGCTGGCTGGGCCGGCGCGGGCATTCGGTGATGTGGGTGTCCAACAGCTTCTACCAGGAATACATGACCGTGCAGGCCGCCAAGCTTGCCGTCATCGATGCCGCGTTCGAGGCCTGCCGACCGGCGTCGCCGCACGCTGGCTGAACGTTCGGCGCAGACGCTGTTGCGCAGCCGATCGTGCCGACCGCGAGGACCCGTCCGGGCGCATGGCCGAGGTGGCCTTTCCGCCGTCGGGATACGGACATCTGGACAGCGGGGGCGAAGCCTGAAAGCGGAACGATCCGCGCGAGCGGCAGCGATCCGCCCGACGGGTTCGGGTGGATCAACTGGTCAAAAGCCGGGCGCAGCATCTCAATCGATGTCGAATGACACGCCCTGCGCCAGCGGCAGCGCCTTGGAATAGTTCACCGTGTTGGTGGCGCGGCGCATATAGGCCTTCCAGGCATCGGAGCCGCTCTCGCGCCCGCCGCCGGTTTCCTTCTCGCCGCCGAAGGCGCCGCCGATCTCGGCGCCCGACGTGCCGATGTTGACGTTGGCGATGCCGCAATCCGAACCATCGACGCCGAGGAAGCGCTCGGATTCCTGCAGGTCGCGGGTGAAGATCGACGACGACAGTCCGGCGCCGACCGCATTGTGCTCGTCGAGCACGGCATCGAAATCGGAATATTTCATCACGTAGAGGATCGGCGCGAAGGTTTCTTCGGTGACAGGAGCCACCTGCTTCGGCATTTCGACCAGCGCCGGATGCACGTAATAGGCATCGGGATGGCCATTCTCGACCCGCGAACCGCCGGTCAGCTTGCCGCCGTGAGCGGTGGCTTCCTTGAGCGCCTTCTGCATGGCGTCGAAGGCCGCCTTGTCGATCAGCGGCCCGACGAGCGAAGACGTCTCCAGCGGATTGCCGACCGAGACGCTCTCATAGGCCTTCTTCAGCCGCGGCAGCAGCGCGTCATAGACGCTGTCATGCACGAACAGGCGCCGCAGCGTCGTGCAGCGCTGGCCGGCGGTGCCCATGGCGCCAAAGGCGATGGCGCGCAGCGCCATGTCGAGATCGGCGGTCGGGCAGACGATGCCGGCATTGTTGCCGCCGAGTTCGAGCACGGCGCGGGCAAAGCGCTTGGCCAGACGCGGGCCGACATCCCGGCCCATGCGGGTCGAGCCGGTGGCCGAAACCAGCGCCACCTTCGGGTGGTCGACCAGGATCTCGCCGACGGAGCGGTCGCCAATCAGCACCGGTGCCAGGCCCTGCGGCGCATCTGCGCCGAAGCGCTTGACCGCGCCGGCAAAAATCGCCTCGCAGGCGAGCGCCGTCAGCGGCGTCTTTTCCGAGGGCTTCCACACCACGGCGTCGCCGCAGACCAGCGCGAGCGCCGCGTTCCACGACCACACCGCGACCGGGAAGTTGAAGGCCGAAATGACGCCGACGACGCCGAGCGGATGCCAGGTCTCCATCATGCGATGTCCCGGACGCTCGGTGGCGATGGTCAGACCGTAGAGCTGGCGGGAAAGGCCGACGGCGAAATCGCAGATGTCGATCATTTCCTGGACTTCGCCGAGGCCTTCCGACGGGATCTTGCCAACCTCGATCGACACCAGCCGGCCAAGCTCGGTTTTGTGCGCGCGCAACTCCTCGCCGAGCAGCCGCACCAGTTCGCCGCGCCGGGGACCCGGCACCATCCGCCAGGCCTGGAACGCCGTGTGCGCGGCATCGATGGTCTTGGCCGCATCGGCCGGCGAAATCGTCTTCAGCGCCGCGATCTGTTCACCCGTCACCGGACTGCGCACGACGAGGTCGCCGCCGGTCAGCGCGTCCTTGGCCACACCCAGTTTCGCCAGAAGTTCGGCCGTTTCCTTCGCTATCGTCATTTTTGTCCCTTTCAGATCCGCTCGCCATCATAGGGCGGCGGTCGAGCCTTGGCGCCATTATCGCCCGCATGCCGCAAGCGCTGTCATGGCGTGCCATTACTCGTTTCAGGGGAAAATCGCCACCCCGGCATGGTCCAAGCCGAGATTGCACGATTGAGCCAGAGGAGGAACAGGCTTAGTGCGCTGTCTTCGCCGGCGCCTTCACGGCTCCGTCTCGCATCAGCCGGTCGATATGCATGCGGATATGGGCGGCTTCCGCTGCCGTGTTGGCCAACGCAATGGCGCGATCGAAGGCGACACGCGCCTCTTCGCCACGGCCGAGCTGCATCAACAGACCGCCCTTGAGGCCGAAGAAGTGGAAATAGCCGGACAGCCTCTCGCCAAGCGGCTCGATCATGGCAAGGGCAGCTTCCGGCCCGCGCACCTTGGCGACCGCAACCGCGCGGTTCAGCGTCACCACCGGCGAAGGTTGCATCGCCTCCAGCAGGCTGTAGAGCAGGTCGATCTCTGTCCAGTCGGTCTCCTCGGGGGTTGCCGCCCGCGCATGAAGGGCGGCGATCGCCGCCTGCACCTGGTAGGGTCCGGGCTTCTGGTGGCGCAGGGCCTTGTCGACCAGCGCCAGGCCTTCGTCGATCATCTTGCGGCTCCACAGCGAGCGGTCCTGGTCGTCGAGCAGCACGATCTCGCCGTTCTCGTCGAAGCGGGCCGGCGCGCGCGCATGCTGCAGCAAAAGCAATGCCGTCAGACCCATGATCTCCGGCTCGGTCTGGAACAGCCGCAGCAACAGGCGCGCCAGCCGGATCGCTTCCTCGCAAAGCGGCGCACGCGCCGGCGCCTCGCCGCTGTTGGTGGAATAACCTTCGTTGAAGATCAGATAGACCATGGCGGCAACGGCGGCGAGCCGCTCCGAGCGCTCGACCGCGCCGGGCGTCTCGAACGGCACGCCGGCATCGGCAATGCGCGCCTTGGCGCGCGTGATACGCTGTTCCATGGCGCTTTCGCCGACCAGGAACGCACGCGCGATCTGCTTGACGGTGAGACCGGAGACGATGCGCAGCGCCACCGCGATCTGCTGCGTAGGCGGCAGATCCGGATGGCAGCAGATGAACAAGAGCCGCAATATGTCGTCGCGGTAGTGCGCGCCGTCCAGCCGTTCGGCGATATCGCTCTCGGCATCTTCCAAGTCCGAGATCTGGTCCTCTTCCGGCATCGGCGCCTGCTTGGCGCGCTTGCGCACCGCGTCGATGCCGGTGTTGCGGCCGACAAAGATCAGCCAGGCCGCAGGATCGCGCGGCGGCCCGTTCTGCGGCCAGTTCTTGAGTGCCCTCAGGCACGCGTCCTGGAAAGCTTCCTCCGCCGTATCGAGATTGCGGAAATAGCGCAGCAGCGCACCCATAGCCTGCGGGCGGGCAGCGCTGATCGCCGAGCTTATCCAGGCGAGGTCTGTCATGTGGCTACTCTGGTTGGGTTGAAGACGGAAACCGGTCGGATCTCATAGGATCCGCCGCTGGGATTGACCTCGGAAAGCTCGCGCGCGAAGTCGACGGCTTCGTCGAGATCGGCGCATTCCAGCGTGTAGAAGCCGAGGAACTGTTCCTTGGTCTCGGCAAACGGGCCGTCGATGACGACCGATTCGCCCTTGACCTTGCGCAGCGTCGTCGCGGCGGTGGTGGGCAAAAGCCGCGCCACCGGCCCAAGCCGGCCGGCTTGAGCGTATTTTTCCTGCACATGCATGAGCTTTGCCATGACCTCGTCATCCTGTGCCTTGCTCCAGGAGGAGACGACATCTTCGGAGGCATAGCAGAGGATAGCGTAGAGCATGGGACGTCCTTTTCTGTCTCAAAGGACGAAACAGTAGGGCCTATGCCGACATGGCGTCGACAAAAAAGTTACGCCATTTTTGTCAGCCTTCGCTTGCCTTCAACCATCTCAGCACAAGAGCCTCTTCATCATCGAGACCGTCTATCGATCGCTTGCGCTTGTTGGCCTCGGTCATTTCGCTAAGCAGCCGCCCTTCCACCCAGGCTTCGAAAACCTGTGGATGGATGTAGCATTTGCGGCAGACGGCGCGTGTGTTGCCGAGCCGCTCGGCCACCTTGTCGATGACGGCGTTCATTACACGCTTGGTCTGCGCCTGGCTTTCGGGAAGATCCGTCCGCGCAAACAGCGACGCGGCATGGATGGTACCGCCCCAGGTGCGGAAATGCTTGGAGCTGAAATTGGCGCCGATCGCGTCGCGGATATAGCGGTTGACATCGTCGGAACGCACCCCATGCCTCTCGCCGTCCTCGTCGAGATATTGGAACAGTTGCTGCCCCGGAATATCCTGCGCGCCGCGCACGACCCGGGCGATGCGGCGGTCGACCAGCTTCAATTTCCATTCCTTGCCGGACTTGCCCTTGAAGGCAAAGCGCAGGCTAGATCCCTTGATGTCGACGTGGCGGTCGCGCAGCGTCGTCAGCCCAAAGCTCTTGTTGTCACGGGCATAGGCGGCATTGCCGACCCGGATCATCGTGTTGTCGAGCAGCCAGACAATTGCCGCCACGACGCGCTCGGCCGGCAGGCCGCGGCGGCGCAGATCGGCATCGATCCGGCGGCGCAACTCCGGCAGGCTTTCGGCAAAGGCGACAAGGCTGGAGTATTTGGCGCCGTCGCGCTCGGCGGCCCACAGCGGATGGTAGCGGTACTGTTTGCGCCCGCGCTGGTCGCGGCCGGTCGCCTGGATGTGGCCGGCGGGATCGGGCGAGATCCACACATCCGTCCATGCCGGCGGAATGGCCAGCGCCTTGATGCGGGCAATGGCTGCCGCGCCGACGGCCTGTCCTTTCGCGCCCTTGTAGGAAAAGCCTTCGCCCGCCTTCAGGCGCCGGATCCCCGGCTCGCTGTCGCTGATATAGGTGAGCGAGGCCTGTTCGGCAGCGGTCTGCGCGCCGTTCTTCGGCGCCCCATCGTCCCCCTGTCCGGCCGCCGACCGGCCGGATGGCGTCCCAGATTTGTCCAGCATGCCCGCTCCACGAGATTTTTCTCGTAGATAAGCGCCAGGCCGACTGCTGGTTCCACCGCGTTGCTATGGAATGTGGTCGGGTCCACCAATGGTGGCACCAGCCGGCACGGCCATCCAGAGGCCGCCATCGTCGACGTGAGGCGGATGGTAGTCGCGCCCGGGCGGAATCTGTTCGAACACGGCCCCTGCCTCATCGGCAAGGTAGTCATAGCCCACATCCTGCAGGAGCCCCTTTGGATCCAGGTGGTGGTAGAGATTGCGGCGGGCGATCCGCCGCTTCGGCTCCATCATCTTTAAATGATAGAGGTTGAGCCCGCTGTTGCGGGCCTTGAAACCAAGATCGGGAGGATACCAGAGCCCGTGCAGGTCCTCTGGTCGGTACTTCGCCGGATCGTAGGCTCTGAACAGACGATACTGGAACTTTTCGGCCCACAGCCCGTCGACCCGGTACTCGGTCGGCGAATACAATTCGCGGAGCCGGAACCCCCAAGCCATGCGCCTGTAATCCCCCGTCAGCTGTCCGATCCGCTCCGCGGTACCGCGTTCCAGCCGCTCATCGGGATCAATAGCCAGGATCCAGTCGGCGGCAGCTTCATGCGCTGCGTCGAGTAAGATCCGCCGCCGCTGCGGCTCGCTGCTGAACACGCCGGTCGCCCCGCGATCGTCATAGGCAATCCAGCCGTCAACGACCGGATCGATATTGGTGATCAGATCGGCAACCAGATGCGCGTCATAACGATAGCTGAAAACTGCGACCGTTCTCTGGCGCGTCCAGAACAGTCGGCTCCGTCGCCAGCGTCGAGGCTTGATTTGGCTCGTTATCATTTTCTTGTTGCCGCTTTCACGCGATTTCGCACGCCAATATAGACACCCACGGATTTGACCAGCAGGGCAAGCCAGACAATTGGCATCGACATCATCGCGAAAGTTCGATCCCGCTCGGAAAGCCCGATCTTCGCCAGCTTGCGGGCATTCCGCCGATCGCGAAACGTGTCGCGAAAACACCGAAACGGAGTGTTCAGGGCGAACGCTGCGAGGTAATCGCCGCGGCGACAGCCGCGCCTGTACTGATCGGCAAGCAATCTGGACAGCCGGGTTTCGTTGCGATGAACGGTTTGTACCTTAGGCTCCCAGACCGGCTGCAGTTCCTGCGGCAGGCGCCCCAGGAATTCGGTGTCTTCGGCAGCAGGCATGGTTTCATCGAACAAGCCATATTCATCGAACAGCCGCCGATCGAACGACACGCCGTAACGCAGCGCACGATCCGACGGCAGACCGGGAAGCCGTCGCATGAACATGATCAGATGAGCCGCACAGGCGATCAGATTGCGCGGATGGCTATTCACCATCGCGCTCGCCACGGCGCGGTCGCCAGCCAGATGCCGCTGCATCCGTGCCTCGGCCCAGCCCGAACAGGCGAGGCAATCATCGGCAAGAAAGGCAACGAAAGGCGCTTTGGTGGCCGCAATGCCGAGATTGCGGGCTGCGCCTACAAACAGCCTTCGACCGACCTCGATCACTGGCACCTTGACCCCGGCGCCGGTCAGCAGCGCCATGACCTCGCCTCCGCCCGAGTTGACCACCATGATCTCGAGCGGCTCATCCTGATCCAGCAGGGATGTCACCGCCTCGACGATTTGAGCCGGCGCGCGATAGCCGATGACAATGACGGCAAGCTGCGGCGGGGCTGATTCAGGCACGTTGCAACTGGACGCGCGGAGAGGAAAACCAGCGCCGCAGCGCCAGCTTCAGCTGGTAGCGCCTGCAGCGCCAGGTGTTCGACCGCACCTTCGGCGCCGCCGCCGCGATCCTCAGGAACCGCGCCGCCGTCTCCAGATCACCGCGCGCATAGTGAACCCGGGCGATCTTGAGGGCGACCAGCCCCTCCCTGGTCTTTAGCGACGACAGTGGGATGCCACAGTCAGTCAGCTCGCGCAGCGCCAGCCGCCAGTCGAGAAAGCGGCGCACCGGCCTGGTGATGAAGCGATCATCAGAACGCACTGCCGAAACGTGGTAGATCATGACGGGATGCACGATCAGGGCAAGCGACGCCCTGCCCATCAGCCTGGACCAGAACAGCGTGTCCTCGTCATAGGCAAGCCCGGTCGGGAAGCGCGTGTCGCCGACGACCCGCCGGGAAACCAGCGCACTGCCCACGGCGATCGAGCGAATGTGACCTTCCAGATAGGCCGAGGCATTGGCTATACCGTCTTCTATGTAGCCGGCTGGAAGCTTGAGGTTCCGGTTCTCGCCATCGGTGCGCCGACGGTAGGCGCCGATCACCATGTCGGCGGCCGGTTGCTCCCCCGCCCGGACCAGCATCGACCGCAGCCCGCCCTCCAGATGCAAGTCGTCGGCGTCGATCAGGTAGATCCAGGAGCATTGCGCCTGCGCCAGCGCCACATTGCGGGAGCCGCCCGCGTCCCGGCAGCTGCTCTTGAGCACGCGCAACGACAACGAGAATTGCGTGGCGGCATTCAGCGCGGCTTCTGCCGTCCCGTCCGAGGAGGAATCGTCGACCAGCAGCACCTCGCCGATAACCTCGGCTTCGGAACGAAGCGAGGCCAGCGTGGCCGCAATGGTTGCCGCCGCATTGTGCGCCGGGATGATGACACTGATTGCCGTCAATACCGAACTCCGCATCAGCATGCCTGCCGACCGATCCTCCCCGAAGTTTCGACCGAGCATAGCGGGCATGGCCGTTGTTGAGAAGCTGTGCTTCGAGGCTGTCAGGCCTTCTCGAGCGCGACCGGGATGACGTCGACGGCCTGGTCGCCGACCTGGCCGCCGGTGGTTTTCAGCACGCCGACGATCGGAGCCACGTCGGAATAGTCGCGGCCATAGCCAACGGTGATGTGGTCGTTGCTGGCCCGCATGCCATTGGTCGGGTCGAATTCCTGCCAGCCGGCATCGCGCCCACACCACACCTTGACCCAGGCATGCATGGCATCGGCGCCTTCGAGCCGCGGCTTCCCTTTCGGTGGAATGGTGCGCAGGAAGCCGCTGACATAACCCGCAGGAATACCTAGACCGCGCAGGCCGGCGATCATGATGTGGGAGAAGTCCTGGCACACGCCCCGCTTCAAACGGAAGGCATCGCTGGCCCCGGTACGCACCGTGGTCGCTTCCCCGTCATAGGTGAAGTCGCGGTGGATGCGGTTGCACAGATCGATGGCCATGCCGACCGTCGAGCCGCCGGCGCTGTCGCGAGCATAGGCGGTGATCGCCGCATCGATGCCGGCATGATCGCTGGCGGCGAGAAAGTGATGCGGTGCATCCGGCGCCAGTGACCGTACGGCGCCGAGTTCTTCCCGCAGGCGCTGCAGATCGGGCGACACGTCGAGCCCAGGCTCCGGCCGTGACACCGACACGCGCGCGCTCATTCTGATGTCGAGCCCGTCATGGACGTCGCGAAAGGCGATCGCGGTGACATTGTTGCCGAAGAAATCGGCAAAATCCGTGCGCTCCGATGGGGTCGGCACAAACGAAAGCGAGGCCGCGATCACGCGCTGCACGCCGGCAATGGTCGGCGGCAATACACGCACCTGATGCCGGCTGCCGCCGGCCGCGGCGTCATAATCGTAGCTGAGATGAAGCCTGATATCGTACAGCATGTTAACCGAAATACGCTTTAGCCAGGCTGCTGTAGAGGTTGCCGATCTCAGTTGCGAGATCGTCCAGCACCTCCGCCGACATCTCCGATGGCTCCATGACGGCAATTGCCGTGTTGAGCTGCAGGATTTCCTTGGCCGCGACCGACATATGCCCCTCCGGCCCAACCGATGGCAACAGGCCGATCTCCGCCTTCAGCCGTTCGAGCTGGAACAGGATCGAGCGCGGGTTGAGTGGGTCGAGCGCCAAGAGGTCGATCACCGTGCGCCGTCCGGCCCGCACCGGATATTGCCGGCGGTGGGTCATGACGCTGTCACCGATCTCCAGCATCATGTCGAGCGAGCCGTCCGGCGCACCGGACCTTGTCAGTCGGGCTAGCGTACGGGCGATCTGGATGCCGCGCTCGATCCGCCGGCCGATCTCGAGGAAACGCCAGCCGGTGAAACGGTACATATTCTCGTGCAACAGGCCGGAAAAGCCGGCCAACTTGCGCAGCATGACCGTCATCGCCCGTGTCGCGTCGTCACCCGGCGCCACCGTGGTGGCGAACTGATGAATGGTCTTCGACAGGTCCTTCAGCGCCAGCCAGCCATCGGGTGAAAAGCGGTCGCGGATCTGTCCGGCGCTGTAGACGGCGCTGTCCAGCGTGCCGATCAATCCGGGCGGAATGGCCGCTTCGAGATCGATGCCGAAGGGTTCGAGATAGTCCCTTATATCGGCGAGCAGCAGCATGTCAGGATCGGACGTCTCGGCCAGCCGCACATGATAGGCGCGCAGGATACGCACCGTATCTTCCGAACGCTCGATATAGCGGCCGAGCCAGGTCAGGTTTTCCGCCGCGCGGCTGGGCAGGCTGCCCGGCATGGTGCGGACGAAGCTGTCATGCTCCTGCGGCAGCAGCGTCTCGCGCTCGACCGACCGGTCGCTGACCACCCAGACGTCGGCCGCCTGGCCGCCGCGCTGCATGGCGATGGCCGTCGGGTCGAGCGATAGGCCGACACGGGCGAAACCGCCCGGCATTACCGTCCAGCCATCGGGCGTGCGCGCCAGATAAACGCGCAGGCTTGCCGGTCGCGGTTCCAGCCAGCCGCCGACATAGACCGGCGTCGTTGACAGCGTCACCGCTTCCTGGCCGACGAAACCGCTGCCATCGCTCTCGATGCGCGCGATCAGCGCGATGCGTTCCTCCGGCGTCAGTGCCGAACCGAGCCTGGTCTGGCCGTCATCCTCGAAGGCCAGCCGCGTCGACAGCGCCGGACCGATCACCATGCGATCGATATTGGCAAGCACATGGGCCCGTTCGGTTGCTTGCCCGCACCACCAGGTGGCGACGCTTGGCAACAGAAGTTCTTCGCCGCGCAATGCGCGCGAAATCTTCGGCAGGAAAGCGAGCAGCGCCCGGGTTTCCATCAAGCCCGAACCCAGCGCATTGACCGTCGAAACCGTGCCGCGGCGGATCGCCTCGACCAGCCCCGGGGTGCCGATATGCGAGTCTGGCCGCAGTTCCAGCGGATCGGCGAAGGCGGCATCGAGCCGCCGCCACAGCACGCTGATCGGCATCAGCCCCGAAACCGTGCGCACCATCAGCTTGCCGCCGGCGACGGTCAGATCCTCGCCCTCGAGCAGCATGATGCCGAGATAGCGGGCGATATAGGCGTGCTCATAATAGGTCTCGTTGAGCGGCCCCGGCGTCAGAATGGCGACGCGGCCGTCATTCTCCTTCGCCATGCCGATCAGAGCATCGCGAAAGCGACGGAAGAAACCGGCCAGGCGATGCACATGCATCTCGCCATAGATGTCGGACAAAGCCCGCGTCGTGGCGACGCGGTTTTCCAGCGCAAAGCCGGCGCCCGACGGTGCCTGCGTGCGGTCGCCCAGCACCCACCAGCTTCCATCCGGTCCACGGCCGAGCTCGAAGGCGCAAAAATGCAGGAAATGACCGCTGGCCGGCATGGTGCCGACGACGGGGCGCAAATATTCGGGGCTCGCCGCAATCAGGCCTGCCGGCAGGATTCCCTTCTCGATCAGCCGGTTCGGCCCGTAAATATCAGCGACTATCTCCTCGAAAAGCTCGGCGCGCTGGACGAGACCGGCGCTGATCCCGGCCCATTCCTTGTCTTCGATCAGCAGCGGGATATGCGCCAGTGGCCATTCGCGCTCGTTGGCGCCGGCCTTGTCGTAGACGCGATAATAAACGCCGGCGTCGCGCAGATACTGGTCGGCGCGGGCAAAGCGCTGGCCCAGCTTTTCGGGACCCAGCTCCTCCAGCGCCTCGATGAAGGGCGCCCAGGCCGGACGCGGATGGCCCGAAGCATCGACCATCTCGTCGACGACGCCGTCAATCGGCTGGTAGTGCTCCAGCAGACTGTGCCTCAGCGGCTTGCCGCGGACCTTTTTCTGATTCCCCTTTGCCATCGCTGATCAGAGTCTTGCTGGCCGCCTGAGGTCAAGGGTCATGGGGAAGTCTTCAGAGGCTTCTTCATTGCGCAGCACATAGGCCGACGGCGTATGGCCGCGCGGCTCGAAGCGGGCGAGACGCCTCGCCTCGGCCTCATTGCCGTTGACCGGGAACGTGTCGTAGCTGCGCCCACCTGGATGCGCGACATGGTAGACGCAGCCGCCCACCGCCCGCCCCGTCCAACGGTCGTAAATGTCGAAGACCAAAGGCGTGTTGACCGGCAGCGCCGGATGCAGGCCCGACGAAGGCTGCCAGGCCTTGAAGCGCACACCGGCCACCGCGACCTCGCGATTGTCGGTGACCTTCATCGGCACGATTCGGCCATTGCAGACAATGGCATGACGTTCCGGGTTGAGGCCTTCGGTCCTGACCTGCAGCCGTTCGACCGAGGAATCGACGAAGCGCACGGTGCCGCCGATGGCCCCTTGCTCACCCATCACATGCCACGGCTCCAGCGCCTGCCGCAGTTCCAGCTTGATGCCGGCATGCTGGACTTCGCCGCAGAACGGAAAGCGGAACTCCAGCTGGGCATCGAACCATTCCGGCCGGAATTCGAAACCGTTGAGCTTGAGGTCGTCGAGCACGTCGAGGAAATCCGCCCAGACATAATGCGGCAGCATGAAACGGTCATGGAGCGAGGTGCCCCAGCGCACGAAGCGGCCATCAAGCGGGTTCTTCCACGCACGGGCGATGATGGCGCGCACCAGCAATTGCTGCGCTAGCGACATGCGCGCATTGGGCGGCATCTCGAAACCGCGGAACTCGACAAGCCCAAGCCGGCCGGTCGGGCCATCGGGCGAAAACAGCTTGTCGATGCAGATTTCCGAGCGGTGCGTATTGCCGGTGACGTCAGTCAACAGATTTCGGAACAGTCGGTCCACCAGCCAAGGCAGCGGTGCGTTGCCCTGGTCGGGATGCGGCACCTGCGCCATCGCGATCTCGAGTTCGTAAAGCGAGTCATGCCGCGCCTCGTCGAAGCGCGGCGCCTGGCTGGTCGGGCCGATGAACAGGCCGGAGAATAGATAAGACAGCGACGGGCGCCGCTGCCATTGTAGCACCAGGCTCTTCAACAAATCGGGCCGGCGCAGGAACGGGCTGTCATTGGGCGTTGCGCCGCCGACCACAACATGGTTGCCGCCGCCGGTACCGGTGTGGCGGCCATCGATCATGAACTTGTCGGCGCCAAGCCGTGTCTGCCGTGCTTCCTCGTAAATCGCCGTCGTCGTCGCCACGCAGTCCTGCCAGTTGGCAGCCGGATGGATGTTGACCTCGATGACGCCGGGATCGGGTGCCACCCTGATGACGTTGAGGCGCGGATCGTGCGGCGGTCCATAGCCTTCGATATGCACGGGAAGGCGGATCGCCTTGGCCGCGTTTTCTGCGGCTGCGACCAGTTCGAGATAATCTTCCAGCGCCTCGACCGGCGGCATGAACACGCAAAGCCGCCCGTCGCGCGGCTCGACCGAAAGTGCTGTACGCACCGCGCCGCCGATCTCGGTGATCTCCTGCTCCACCCGGTCTTGCTGGCCGGTCGTCGCAGTGAACGATACCGCCTGCTGGCGCCGCGCCATCTCGTCGGCGCCTTCCAGTTCGGCCGGAGCCGGTTCTGGCAGTATGGCTTCCCGCGCCGGCAGCGGTCCACGCGGCAGCGACGGATCGACCGGCACAATATAGGGGAACTGCGCCGGCGGCACATAGGGCAGCGTGCCCAGCGGCAGGCGGTAACCGACTGGGGAATCGCCCGGCACCAGGAACAGCCGCCCGCGCCGTGTCTTCCACTTCTCCGAGCGCCAGCGCGGGTCCGAAGCCTGGCTGTTCCAGCGCTGCACCGGCAGCACGTAGCCCGACGGCTTGGTCAGCCCGCGCTCGAACACTTTCGCCATGCGGCTGCGCTCTTCCGGGTCTTCCAGCTTGGAGTTGGACGGATCGACATTGTCGGGCAGCTTGCCTTCCTTCAGCAGCCATTCGGCCGGGTCCTCATAGGCCTCGCTGACCATCGCCTTGTCGATGCCGAGTTCGCCGGCGATTGCCGTCAGCAAGCTCTCGGCCTGCTGCGGCCCCACCTTTGCATCGCTCTTTTCGCGTGCGATCAGCGACGGATCGCTCCACACCGGCTGGCCGTCGGTGCGCCAATAGAGCGAAAAGGTCCAGCGCGGCAGGCTTTCGCCCGGATACCATTTGCCCTGGCCGTAGTGGAGGAAGCCGCCCGGCGCGAAGCGTTCGCGCAATTTACGGATCAGCGCATCGGCCTTTTCGCGCTTGGTCGGGCCGACGGCGGCGGTGTTCCACTCGGCGGACTCGAAATCGTCGATCGACACAAAGGTCGGCTCGCCGCCCATGGTCAGCCTGACATCACCCGCTTGAAGTGCGGCGTCGACCTTGTTGCCCAGCGCATCCAGCGCCTGCCAGCTTTCGTCCGAGAATGGCTTGGTGATGCGCGGATGTTCGGCAATGCGGTCGACACGCATGTCGAAGCCGAACTCGACATTGGCAAAGCTCGCCATGCCGGAAATGGGCGCGGCGTTGCGGAAATGCGGCGTGGCCGCCAGCGGCACATGGCTTTCGCCGGTGAGCAGGCCGGACGTCGGATCGAAGCCGATCCAGCCGGCGCCCGGCAGATAGACCTCGCACCAGGCGTGCAGGTCGGTGAAGTCGACGGCGGTTCCGGCTGGGCCATCGAGCGCGACCAGATCGGGCTTCAGCTGGATCAGATAGCCTGAGACGAAACGCGCGGCGAGGCCGAGATTCCTGAGAATTTGCACCAGCAGCCAGCTCGAATCCCGGCACGATCCCTTTTTCGCGGCCAGCGTTTCCTCCGGCGAGAACACGCCGGTTTCCATCCGCAGGATATAGGCGATCTCCCGCTGCAGCCGCGCATTGAGGTCGACGACGAAATTGACGGTGTTGGTGGCGCTACGGTCGATGGTTGCGAGGAAAGCCGACAGCAGCGGCCCCGCCGGCTCCGGCGTGCGGTAGATGGCGAGATCGTCCCTGATGTCTTCGGGGTACTCGAACGGGAAGGTCTCGGCCGATGGCTCGACGAAGAAATCAAACGGATTGTAGACCGTCATGTCGGCGACGAGATCGACCTCGATCTTCAATTCCGTCACTGGTTCCGGGAAGACGAAGCGGGCCAGGAAATTGCCGTAGGGGTCCTGCTGCAGATTGACGAAGTGGTTCGCCGGCCCGACCTTCAGCGAATGGCTGAGCACCTTGGTGCGGGAATGCGGTGCCGGCTGCAGCCTGATGACCTGGGGCCCGAGAACCACCGGCCGGTCATATTTGTAATGGGTCAGGTGGTAGACGGCTGCCAGTATTGCCATGGGGCCCCGGAGATCGGCGTTTCTTCAGCCGAACCCTGACACATCTATTGGCCATTCTCCAAGCAGAGATGTTGCGCTGCACCTAAATTAAGCAGCCGAAGCCGGCTACGCTGTGTCGAGATTCAGGTCAGGCCGAATCGAAAATGGCTGATACCGAGAACCGGAGCAGAGCGTACTTTTGGCACGCGAGCACCGGAAGCGCAGGTATCGGCCATTTGCAGGCCGGCCTCACTTGAATTCGGCACAGCTTAGAAAAACGCCTGTATCCCCGTCTGCGCCCGTCCCAAAATCAGCGCATGCACGTCATGCGTGCCTTCATAGGTGTTGACCGTCTCCAAATTCTGCGCATGGCGCATGACGTGGTAGCCGATCTGGATGCCGTTGCCGCCATGCATGTCGCGGGCCTGGCGCGCGATGTCGAGCGCCTTGCCGCAATTGTTGCGCTTGACGATCGAGATCATTTCCGGGGCCATCTTGCCTTCATCCATCAGCCGCCCGACGCGCAGCGAGCCCTGCAGGCCCAGCGCGATCTCGGTCTGCATGTCGGCGAGCTTTTTCTGGAACAGCTGCGTGCCGGCGAGCGGCTTGCCGAACTGCTTGCGGTCGAGTCCATACTGCCGGGCCCGGTGCCAGCAATCCTCGGCGGCGCCCATCGCGCCCCAGGAAATGCCGTAGCGGGCCCGGTTGAGGCAGCCGAATGGGCCGCCGAGGCCCCTGGCGTTGGGCAGCAGCGCGTCTTCGCCAAGCTCGACGCCTTCCATCACCACCTCGCCGGTGATCGAGGCCCTAAGGCTGAGCTTGCCGCCGATCTTCGGCGCCGACAGCCCCTTCATGCCCTTCTCCAGCACGAAACCGCGGATTTCGTCCTTGCCGTTGTCGCCCTTCAGCTTCGCCCAGACCACGAACACGTCGGCGATCGGCGCGTTGGATATCCACATTTTCGAGCCGGAAATCTTGTAGCCGTTCGCAGTCTTCTCGGCCCGCGTCTTCATGCCGCCCGGATCGGAACCGGCATCCGGCTCGGTCAGGCCAAAACAGCCGATCCATTCGCCCGAAGCCAGCTTCGGCAGGTATCTCTTGCGCTGCTCTTCCGTGCCATAGGCATGGATGGGGTACATCACCAGCGACGATTGCACCGACATCATCGAGCGGTAGCCGGAATCGACCCGCTCGACCTCGCGCGCCACCAACCCGTAGGTGACGTAATTGGCGCCGAGCCCGCCATATTCCTCAGGGATGGTGATGCCGAGCAGGCCGGCCTCGCCCATCTCGCGAAAGATGCCGGCATCGGTCTTTTCCTCGAGATAGGCCTCCTCGATGCGCGGCGCGAGCTTGTCGGCGGCAAAGGCGGCCGCGCCATCGCGCACCATGCGCTCATCCTCGGAAAGCTGGTTCTCGATCAGGAAGGGGTCTTCCCAAACGAACGCGTTCTTGTCGGCGGCCATGGCTTCGCTCTCTCCCAAAATCTTGAAGTGCTCGGGCTTATCCGCCTTCGCTTCGGAAAAATCAAACAAAATTGCATCACCGATCAATGAGGTTTAGTAATGGATCATGAACGTCCAACGCCGGCTTTTGCCCAGCACCAGCGCCCTTGCCGCCTTCGAGGCCGTGGCCCGCCTTGGCTCCTTCACCGCTGCCGCCCAGGAACTCGATTTGACCCAAGGGGCCGTCAGCCGCCAGATAGCCCTTCTGGAGGAACAGTTCGGCCGCCGGCTGTTCGAGCGCGACAGCCGCAATGTTCGGCTGTCCACGGCGGGCGAAATCTATGCCGAAGCCGTGCGGGCGGCACTCGGGCAATTGCGCGACGCCGCGCTCGGATTGATGAGCAATCGGCATAGCGGCATGCTGAACCTCGCCATACTGCCGACCTTCGGCACGCGCTGGCTGATGCCGCTGATCCCGGATTTCGTCGCAGAAAACCCTGACATCACCATCAACTTTGTCACCCGCATCGGCCGCTTCGACTTCGCCCGCGAGCGGCTCGACGCCGCCATCCATCATGGCCAGCCCGACTGGCCGGACGCCGATTCCACATTGTTGATGCGCGAAACCGTGATGCCGGTGGTTTCGCCCGACTTCCTTGCCAGCCGCGATATCACCACGGCGGCCGACATCAGCCGCCTGCCGCTGCTGCACATGGCGACGCGCCCTGGCGCCTGGGGCGAATGGTTCGAGGAACAGGGCTTGAGCGCACCGATCGGACCCGGCATGCAGTTCGAGCAATTCGGCACCGTTGCCCAAGCCTGCATGGCGGGGCTTGGCGTCGCGCTCCTGCCGCAAGTTCTTATCGCCGGCGAATTGCAGCGCGGTCAGCTCGTGCAGGCGCCGGGACAGCCGATGCAAAGCCGCAGCGCCTACTACCTCGTCGTCCCGAACGACAAGCGCGGCCACCCGCCCGTCGTCAGCTTTCGCGACTGGCTGCTGGGCCAGGTTGAGAAGGAACCGGCCGTTCTGGCCTGGTAGCTACTGCCGCTTCATCGACTCGGTTTCCGGCTGGAAGCGCAGCGTTTTTGCGACTTGCGTTCGGCAACTTTCGCATCGAGCTTGCTTTTGATCCGGGCGAAAGCCTGGTCTCCATCGACCGAACTGCCACTCGCCATGCCCTCGTCCCAAAGACGCCCCAACTCTTGGACACTCACTTTCTCGAAACTTGCCATATCGCGCGTATCTCCACACAAGGATGGGATTGCAAGGAACCATTCGAGGCTACTTCCGCTTCAAGGCATCGGCCAGTGCTGCGCCAAACGCGCCTTGCTGTGCCGGTCCTTCCGGCTGACGCTGCGGCATCGGCGAAGGTTGCGCCGGCTTGCCGCCGCCATTGTCGCGCGGCCCCTTCGGCGTCCCGCCCTCGCCGCCGTCCTTGCGCATGGACAGCGCGATGCGCTTGCGCTTGATGTCGACATCGACGACCCGCACCTTCACCACATCGCCCGCCTTCACCACCTCATGCGCGTCCTTGATGAAACGATCGGCCAGTTGCGAGACATGCACCAGCCCGTCCTGGTGCACGCCGATATCGACGAAGGCGCCGAAGGCCGCGACATTGGTGACGGTGCCTTCGAGAAGCATGCCGGGCTTCAGATCCTTGATATCGTCGACGCCCTCGGCAAAGGTCGCCGTCTTGAAGCCGGGGCGCGGGTCGCGGCCGGGCTTTTCCAGCTCCGCAATGATGTCGCGCACCGTCGGCAGGCCGAACCGTTCGTCGACGAAGACGCGCGGATCGAGCGCCTTGAGCGCGGCACTGTCTCCCATCAGCGAGCGCACATCGCGACCGCAGACGGCTACGATCTTCTTGGCCACGCCGTAGGCTTCCGGATGGACCGACGAGGCGTCGAGCGGCTCGCTGCCATTGGCAATGCGCAGGAAGCCTGCGGACTGTTCGAACGCGCGCGGTCCGAGCCGCGCTACCTTGAGCAGCTCCTTGCGGCTGGCGAACGGCCCGGTCGCATCGCGATGCGCGACAATGGCATCGGCAAGCGACGCGCCCAGGCCTGACACGCGGGCCAAAAGCGGCGCCGAGGCAGTGTTGAGATCGACGCCGACGGCATTGACCGCGTCCTCCACCACCGCCTCCAGCGAGCGGCCAAGCCGGTACTGGTCGACATCATGCTGGTACTGGCCAACGCCGATCGATTTTGGCTCGATCTTGACCAGTTCGGCGAGCGGGTCCTGCAGGCGCCTGGCGATCGACACCGCACCGCGCAGCGACACGTCGAGCCCGGGGAACTCAGCCGCCGCTGTCGCCGAGGCCGAATAGACCGAGGCGCCGGCTTCGCTGACGATCACCTTGAGCGGCTTCGGCCCGCCATCCGAAGGCATATCGGACAGCATGTCGGCGACCAGCTTTTCAGTCTCGCGGCTGCCGGTGCCGTTGCCGATCGAGATCAGCTCGACCTTGTGCAGGCGGATGAGCTTGGCGAGCTCCGCCTGTGTGCCGCGCACATCGTTCCGCGGCGGAAATGGATAGACCGTCGTCGTCGCCAGCACCTTGCCGGTGCCATCTACCACCGCGACCTTGACGCCGGTGCGGATGCCGGGATCGAGCCCCATGGTCGGCCGCGATCCGGCGGGCGCTGCCAGCAGCAAATCCTTGAGGTTGCGTGCAAAGACATGGATCGCCTCTTCCTCCGCCCGCTCGCGCAGGTCGCGCATCAAATCGAGCGTCAGGTGCAGCGAAAGCTTGATCCGCCAGGTCCAGCCGGCGACTTCCATCAGCCAGCGGTCGCCCGGCAGGCTGCCGCCGATGGCGTAGGCGTTGGCGATCATCCGCTCGACCGGCTTCACCGGCGAGGCATCGTCGGCATCGACCTCGATGTCGAGCGACAACACCTCTTCGTTGCGGCCGCGCAGCATGGCCAGCGCACGGTGGCTCGGAACATTGGCCCAGCGCTCGACATGCTCGAAATAGTCGGAGAATTTCGCCCCGGCCTCCTGCTTACCGTCGACGACACGGGCACGCATGAAAGCGCGCTCCTTCATGTAGGTTCGCAATTTGCCGACCAGATCGGCATTTTCCGCAAACTGTTCCGACAGGATGTCGCGTGCGCCTTCCAGTGCGGCCTTGGCGTCGGCCACATCCTCGGTCACATAAGCCAGCGCCGCCTCGGCGGGCACCAACGACCGGTTGGCCAAAATAGCCTCCGCCAATGGCCCCAGCCCGCGCTCCCGGGCGATCTCGGCCTTGGTGCGGCGCTTGGGCTTGTAGGGCAGGTAGATGTCTTCCAGTTCAGCCTTGGTGGCGGCAGCCACAATTTTGGCCTCAAGTTCGTCGGTCAGCTTGCCCTGCTCGCGAATCGAACCAAGGATCGTATCGCGCCGCGCATCGAGCTCGCGCAGATAGGCCAGCCGCTCGGCAAGGTCGCGCAATTGCGTGTCGTCGAGCCCGCCGGTGACCTCCTTGCGGTAGCGCGCCACGAACGGCACCGTCGCGCCCTCATCGAGCAGCCCTATAGCTGCCGATGCCTGCTCCGACCGCGCCCCGATCTCTGCCGCGATGATGGATGCGATGCGTTTGCTGTCTGCTGCCATGCTGGTCCCTGTCGCAAAGAGCGGCGACCATAGGCGCTGATGTCCGTCACGCCAACCGCAGTGTTCTCAAGCGTCAAAGAGGTCCACAGGAAAGCGCCTTGCTTTGGCTCGTCCTCAGACCATCCCGCTCAGCGCCTCGAAAAAGGCAACGATCTCGCGTTCGAGCGGATAATCTTCAGGCACCGGCTGCGACCCCATTTTTGCAATCACCACTTCCATCTTCGGATCGACGTAGAGCCATTGGCCGTGGATGCCGATGCCGCAGAAAGCACCGTTTGCCGCACCCGTTTGGTACCACTTGTTGCGATAGCGGCCCTTCGGGAACAGATGCACCATCGTGCCGCGCTGCCAGGCCTCCGCGCTGCCGCCGGCAACGGTCGTATCGCGCACCCAGCCTTCCGGCACGATGCGCCGGCCATTGGCCGTGCCGCCCTGCCGCATCATCTCGCCGATACGCGCCAGGTCGCGCGGCGTCACCGAAATGCCGCCGGCGGTGCGCGCCGTACCTTCCATGTCGACGCCGATCGAAGCCTCGCTGACAGCACCCAGCGGTAGCCACAGTTTCTCGCGCATCAGGTCCGGGAAGCGCTGGCCGGAAGCTCGTTCGAGCAGCAGGCCGAGCAGATCGGAATTGGGCGAACGGTAGCGGAAGGTTTTGCCGTGCGGTTCTTCGAGCCGCTGCAAGGTCAGAATGAATTCGCGCAAGCTTTCAGTGCCGCCGCCCGGGTTCCACAGGGTGGCGCGACGGTAACGGGCAAAGGCGCTTTCGGGATCGAGATAGGCCTCCTCGAAGTCGAGGCTGACGCTCATGTCGAGCACATGCCGGCAGCTTGCATCGGCATAGGCCGAACCGACGGCTTCCGGAATGTACTGGGTCACCGGCGCTTCCGGGTCGAACACGCCCTCGCCTTCCAGTATTCCGGCGATGATCGCGGTGACCGATTTGCTGATCGAAAAGATGATGTGACGGGCGCCGAAATCCATATTGGGCGCGAACCAGTCGCCGATGACCTTGCCAGCCTTCATCACCGTCAGCGCGTCGCTGCTCGAACGTGTGAGGAATTCGGCCACCGTTTCCGGGGCGCTGGCGATCGAAACCTTTTCGCCGAGCAGGCCGCTCAGGTCCCGCACCGGCGCTTCGACGCTTCCCGGCGTCGCCGCCACGGGAGCGGTCGGCACCAGTTCGCCAAGGTTCTGGAACGACCAGCGGTTGAAGGGGTTTTCGCGCCACTTGGAGAGCAGCACCTCATTGCGGGCAAAGCCGTAGCGGGTCTCGAACGCAGTCTTGCCAGTCATGAACGTTTCCTCGGAGGGATGATTTGTTGTGGGTCAACCAAGCGCCTTGGCGATGGCGTGCACCGCCTTCAGCGTTGCCACCGAATAGGCGACATTGCTGAAATCCGGATAGCTTGAAAGCTTGACCACGACCATGCCGGTGTCCCAGTCGATATGGATCATCTGCCCGAACACGCCCCGGCACATCAGCGCGCGTGAGCGCGGGTTTTCGATCCAGAACTGGTTGCGGTAGCTGCCCTCCGGCAGGCTCGGATTGAAATCCGGCGCATGCCTGCCGTTGCGCGTCGCCTCGACCCAGTCGGCCGGCACGATGCCGCGGCCATTGTCGAGGATCAACTGGCCGAAGCGGGCGTAGTCTCGCAGCGTCGCGTTGAAGCCGCCATCGGCCAGCGCATAGCCGGCGCTGTCGACCGTGAAGCAGGCGCTCTCGTCGGCGCCGAGCTTTTGCCACAGCTCCTCGGACACCAACTGCGCCAGCCGTTTACCGGTGACCCGCTCCATGATGAAGGCAAGCACGTCGGTCTCGATCGAGCGGTACTCGAACGCGGCGCCATGCGGCCGCACCTTGTCCTTCAGCTGCAGGATCAACTCGAACAGATGCGGCGGCCATTGGAAATCCGGATCGCTGTCCGGCGGCACCGGCTTCCAGCCCGTGGCGACATCAACCTGGCCGATGTCGGAGTAACGGTCGGTGTATTCCTCGGAAAACCGCACGCCGGTGGTCATATCCAGCACATGCTGCACGCTGGCGCCGTCCCAGCCGGTCGCGCCGAGCTCCGGCAGATAGGCGGTCACCGGTTTGGCCGGGTCGATCAAGCCGCGCCCAACCAGAATACCGAACACGGTGCCTGTTACCGACTTCGCCATCGACTGCGACAGATGCAGCGTGCGCTCGGCCATGCCGTTGAAATAGCGCTCATAGGCGACCTTGCCGTCTTTGAGCACCAGGAAGCCGTCCGTGTAGGTCTCGTCGAGCAGGCCAACGAGCGTCGTCGGACGGCCCTTGCTGTCTTCCACCGGCAGCGCGTCGAGATCGGTCTCTGCGCGCTCAAGACGATGGCGATGGCCATTACCGCGCCAGACCTCGATGGTCGGCAGGAATTCGCGGATGTGTTGGAAGGCCCAGCGATTCCATGGCGGCCGGTCCCAGTCGAGCTTCGGCAGCACCATTTGAGGCGGCGAGCCCTGCATGATCGACGGCCGCGGATCGCTGTTGCGATAGGAGTCCATGAAAGCCATTCCGGAAAAGAAAAGACCCGGCGGCGCATGCCGCCGGGTCTGTCAGACTGCGGTTATTTCTGCAGTTCGGTCCAGATCTTGGTGTAGATGTCCTGGATCTCAGGCGCGCACATCTTCTGGAATTCGCCTTGTGCCTTCGCAGCCTCCGGAATGACGACTTCCGGGGCATCCTTCATATCGGCCGGCATGTACTTGTCCGAGCCGGTAATGGCGTTTGCGTAGCGATGGAAGGCCGAGAGGCCGGCCGCGTTTTCCGGATCCATGATGAAGTTCTGGAACAGCTTGGCGTTCTCGACATTTTTGGCTTCCTTGAGAACGACGACGTTATCGCTCCACAGGCCGTAGCCTTCCTTCGGATAATTGTAATGGATGGCCGGATTGGCCAGCCGCTGACGCAGCGCCGAACCGTTCCAGTCGCTGGTCGCCTTGAAGTCGCCGGCGCCCATCTTTTCGATGGTGTTGTATTCCATGGCGATCCAGTTCGGCTTGGCCGCGACAAGCGTGTCGCGCACCTTCTTCAGCACCGTCTTGTCGTCGGTGCACTGCTGGCCGCCGACATATTTGATCGCCGCGAAGATAACGTCATTCATCTCGGGAACGACATTGGTCTTGCCCTTCAGCTCGTCCGGCGTGTTGAAGATGATGCCCCAGCTGTCGGCTGGTCCCTTGTAGGCATCGGTGTTGACGACGACGCCGACGGTGCCCAGCGCCCACGGCACGGAATATTTGCGGCCGGGGTCGAAGTCTGGATTGGCCCATTCCGGCGCCACGTTCTTGAAGTTTTCCATCTTGCCCGGATCGGTCTCCTGCACGAGGCCCTCCTTGATCCAGATCGGCACGTAGGTTTGCGACGGAACGGCGATGTCGAAGCCGGTGCCGCCCTGGCGTACCTTGGCGAGCGCCGTATCGTTGGAATCGTAATCGGTGATGGTCACCTTGACGTTGTATTTGGCTTCGAACTTTTTGATCACATCGGGGCTGGTATAGTTGCCCCAATTGTAAATGTTCAGCTCGCCATCGGCGCGGGCCAGGCTCGTCGTTGCGAGCAGCGCCAACCCGATGGCGGCTGTCGTTGTTTTCCAGTTCATGGTTTTAGCTCCCATTTGTCGGTTCAGTCTCTTTTCCTGCTGACGAAGAAAAACAACGTGACGATCGCGACCGAAAGCAGCAGGAAGGCGGTCGATATCGCGTTGATCTCAGGCGTGATGCCGCGGCGGATCTGGCCGAGCATGTAGGTGGGCAGCGTATCCTGGCCGCCCGATTTGACAAACTCGGTGATGACGACGTCATCGAGCGAGATCACGAAGGCCAGCATCAGTCCGGCCAGTATGCCGGGCCACAAAAGCGGCAGCGTGATGCGGCGGAAGGTCTTCCACGGCGTCGCGTACAGATCGGCGGCGGCGCGCTCCAGCGTCAGGTCCATGTTTTCCAGCCGCGCCCGGATCGGCAGATAGGCAAACGGGATGCAGAACGCCGCGTGCGCGGCGATCAGATAGCCGATGCCGGAATAGCCGGTGAAGATCTTGATGCGCGAGAAGAAGATCAGCAGCGCCACGCCGGTGACGATCTCGGGCACCATCAGCGGCTGGTTGATCGCCGCATATTTGAAGGTGAGGCCCGGATAGGACGCGGTGCGCGTGGTGGCGAGCGCGGCCATGGTGGCAAAGATTGTCGACAGCACCGCAGCGACGGCGCCGATCTGGAACGAGCGTAGCGTTGCGTCGATAACTTGCACGTTCTGCCAAGCCGACTGGAACCAGCGCATCGAAAAGCCGCCCCATTCGGACGTCGAGTTCGCCGCGTTGAAGGCATAGGCGACCAGCACGATGATCGGCAGATAGAGCACGATAAAACAGGTCGCAGCGATCACCGTGAAGCCGGTCTGGTGCTTGATGGAAAAGTTCTTAGCCATGCCGCGCCCCCGACTTGCCGGCATTGCGCACATAGGCAAGCAGCGCCACCATGACGATGATCATCACCGTGATCGACAGCGCCGAGCCGAGCGGCCAGTTGCGGCCTTGGCCGAACTGCAATTCGATCAGGTTGGACAGCATCATATTCTTGCCGCCGCCAAGCACGCTCGGCGTCACATAGGCGCCAAGGGCTGGAATGAAGACCAGGATGGAGCCGGCAATGACGCCGGGTTTGACCAGCGGGAAAATGATCTTCCGCAATACCTTGAAACGGGTCGCGTAGAGGTCGTAGCCCGCCTCGACGAGGCGAAAATCAAGCTTCTCCATGCTGGCATAGATCGGCAGCACCATCAGCGGCAGATAGACATATGCCATGCCGATCAGAATCGCCGTGTCGGTGAAGAGGATCTGCACCGGCGCTGAGACGATACCAAGCTTGAGCAGGATGGTGTTGATGATGCCTTCGTTGCGGATGATCTGCAGCACGGCGAAGGTGCGGATCAGCAGGTTGGTCCAGAACGGAATGGTGATCAGGAACAGCCAGAGATCCCTGGTCTTCTCGCTGCGCGTCGCCATGAAATAGGCGGTTGGAAACCCTAATGCCAAAGTTGCGATCGTCGTTATCACCGCCAACTTGATCGAGCGCCAGAATATGGTGACGTGCGCTGCCGCAAGCGAAAGCGTATCGTCGAAAATGTCGCGTTCCATGAACACCGACAGCCAGGCATCGGGCGAGAACTGCCACTTCACATCGCCATAGGGGCCAGGCGTCAGGAACGAGTAGATCAGCACGATCAGCAAGGGGCCGGTCGCGGCGAGGAAGATCACCAGCAAGGCTGGCGCTGACAGCAGCCAGCGGTCGCGCACATCGCGTCGCTGCGCTGCCTTGGCGACTTGTTCCGCGGTCGCCATGATCAGTCCTTCAGCACTTGCGCGGCGTCGTTGCCGATCATGATGCCGATCTGGCCGCCCTGCACGAAGCCGTCACCGGCGCCGCGGCTGTTCTGACGCCGCACGATGAACGGCTCGCCACCGGCAAGGCGCAGATGGAAGTGCGTGTCGGTGCCGAGATAGACGATGTTTTCGACGGTGCCGGACAGCGAAGCGCTCGGGCTGGCCGTGCCCAACTGCGCATGCTCTGGACGCACGACGATGGTGACCTTGCCGCTGGGGCTGAAGCCTTCCGGCAGCGAGGCTGGGATTTCCACACCAGACGGCAGCTTCACCGTCGCCCGGCCACCAGTCGCGCTAACCACATCCGCCTTGAGGAAGTTCGACTCGCCGATGAAGTCGGCGACGAAACGCTCGGCCGGCCGGTCGTAGATGTCGCGCGGCGAGCCGACCTGCAGGATCTTGCCCGACGACATCACCGCGATGCGATCCGACATGGTCAGCGCTTCCTCCTGGTCGTGGGTGACGAAGATGAAGGTAATGCCGGTCTCGTGCTGCAGCCGCTTCAATTCGATCTGCATTTCCTTGCGCAGCTTGTAGTCGAGCGCCGAGAGCGGTTCGTCGAGCAGGAGCACCTTGGGCTGCGGCGCCAGCGCCCTGGCGAGCGCCACGCGCTGCTGCTGGCCGCCGGAGATCTGGCTGGTTCGGCGACCCGCCAGCGCCTCCATCTTCACCAGTTTCAGCATCTCGGCGACGCGCGCCTTGATCTCGGCCTTCGGCTTGCCCAGCATTTCCAGGCCAAAGCCGATATTGTCGGCGACCGTCATATGCGGGAACAGCGCGTAGGATTGGAAGACGGTGTTGACCGGCCGCTTGAAGGGCGGCAACGGCGCGATGTCCTGACCGTAGAGGAGGATTTCGCCGGCGGTTGGAAAGTCGAAGCCGGCAATCAGCCGCAGCAACGTGGTCTTGCCGCAGCCGGATGGTCCCAGCAGGGTGAAGAACTCATTCTCGCGGATGGATACCGAGACCGTATCGAGGGCAGCAACCTGCCCCTCACCCGATCCGAAAATTTTACTGACGTTTACGACTTCAATTGCATTCCGATCCGGTTTTTCCGGCACGATACGCCTCACTGTTGACCCCGCTCTTGCTGGCGGAGTTTTTCCCCTGTTCGATGTGACCACACGGCCGGTTGGTTGGCAAGTCCGGCATTGAACCATAGTTCAGTCGGTCATTTCGTCTTGCAAGCGGCAAGCTGTGCAAGCCGCATGCCATTGTCAGGCCTGGTAGGTTACCTTGCCACCGCAGACCGTCGTCACCGGTCGCAGCTTGTGCAGATCGGCCGGCGCCGTCTTCTCGATATCGGCCGACAAAACCACCAGATCCGCCATGTAGCCGGGTTTCAGAACGCCTTTGCGATGCTCGGCGAATTCGGCATAGGCGCCCTCGACCGTGTAGGCGGCAATCGCTTCCTGCAGCGAGAAACTCTGGTCAGGATCGCCTTCTGCCCATGGTTTGCGCTGCACTGCCGCCTGAATGCTCAGGATCGGGTCGATCGCTGCCACCGGCCAGTCCGAGGCGAACACGACATGGGCGCCGGCGCTTTTCAGGGTGCGCCAGGCATAGCTCAGCGGCCAGCGGGCCGGCCCGATGCGTGACACCGTCGGCTCCAGCGGAAAATCCATGGCGCCGGGCGGATGCGACGGCTGCATCGAGGCGATGACGCCGAGTTCGGCAAAACGCGGCACGTCGGCTGCTGTGGTGACCTCGATGTGCTCAACCCTGTGCCGGCTGTCGCGCTTGCCATTGACCTTCTGCGCCGCCTCGTAACCGTCGAGCACTGCGCGCACGGCGCCGTCACCGATCGAGTGCACGGCGATCTGCAGCCCGCGTTTGTCGATAGCCACGGCGAGATCGATAAATTGCTGCGGCGTGAACAGCGGCTCGCCGACCCAGTCGGGACGATCCGCATAGGGTTCGACCATAACCGCGGTCCAGGAATCGAGCACGCCGTCATAGAACACCTTGACCATGCCCGATGACAGCCACTCGCTGTCGTAGCGCTCGGCCATGACGGACGCCTTCTCGAGCATGTCGAGCGTCATGAAATTCTTGTAGTGGAACGGGATCTTGACGCGGCAGGGCAGGCCTTCCTCGGCCTCGATCTCGGAAAGCAATTCGAGTTGGTAGAGATTGCCGTCCATGTTCTGGATCGAGGTGATGCCGTGGCGCGCGCACCAGGCAAGTCCGCGCCGCATGATGTCACGGTCAGCGGCCCGCTCGGCGGCCGACGGCATTGGGTCCGGCTCGCCGCCGGTCGACAGCCCCAACCGCACCCGGCTTTCGCCGGCAAGGTCGAGCACCGGACCGAAGGCCTCGCCCTCGCGCAATTCGCCCGCGGCCAGGCCGTCGTCACCCATCACGATCTCGTTGCCCGGACCGAGCGTGCGTCCCTTCAGGATGCCGGCCATCTCCAACGCCTTGGTGTTGGCCCACATCGTATGGTGGTCGGGTGCCGCCATGCAGAAGGGGCGGTCGGGCAGGATGGCGTCGAGATGATGGCGTGTCACCCGCTCGTCGCCGAGCACGGTGTAGTCGACGCCCTGTCCCACAAGCATCTTCGCCTCGGGCCACGTCGTGGCGTAGTCGCGGATGGCGCTTTGAAGCGCCTCGAAGCCATGGATACCGCCGAGTTGAAGATGCGCGAGCTCAGCCCCTCCCGAGAACAGATGCATGTGGGCTTCGATGAAACCGGGCAGGACCGAACCGCCCTTGGCGTCGATCACGTCTGTGGTCGTTCCCTTGAGTTTTTCGATGGCGGCGTGGTTGCCGATGGCGATGATGGCGCCGTCCTTGACGGCAATCGCCTCGGCGGCGGGATTGTCATCGTCCATGGTCCGCACGCGACCATTGATGACGATCAGATCAGCATTTTGACCCGCACCCGTGACAGACATCGCGACTCCGCGCTTTTGACGACTGGCTGAGACCGACAACCCTCTTGTCCGACAAGCTGCCACTCCGCAGGAGCGGCGTTATCGGACGAAAACTGATGCCAGTGCGCTGTTTCGAAATTCCCCTTGTGATCTCTCAAAACAGCGTGGATAAAAGAATGCGACTAATTATTCGCGTTTGTCAACGTGCCGAATTTCGAATGTATTGTGGACAACACACCACGCCAATGTTGAGACCGGGACCTGTGTTGAAACCGGCAGGGAACGAAGGCATCAATCCGTGAAGCGCAGTCTCAGCCGCGAAACCAGGATGGCGCTCGAACCGCGCAAGCAGCCGCGGCAGGAACGGTCGAGCAAGGTGGTCGACCGGATACTCGACGCGGCTTTGATCCTGACGCGGGAGCAGGGAACCAAGACGCCGACGACGCTCGCCATTGCCCGGCGCGCGGGCCTGTCGGTCGGTTCGGTCTACCAGTACTTTCCCAACAAGGAAGCCATTCTCCTCGACCTCGCCCGGCGCTGGCTGTCGTCGTTTCCCGAGGTGATCGCCAGGCGCATCGAGGTCACCCCACCCACCAACCGCGACGAGTTTCGGCAGGAGGTGCGCAAGCTCTTCATCGATACCTCCAGAATATATCTCGAAAACGCCACCCTGATGCCGGTGATCGAGGCGATATCCGGCAATGCCGACCTCAGGCCGATCCAGGACGAATATGACGAGCAGATCATCGCGCTTTACGCCGCCTGGCTGCAGCATGTGAACCCGGCCCTTGAAGACAAGATCGCCAGCCGACTCGGCGTGCTGATGATGGATGTCGGGCACGCCTGCCGGCTTGTGGGGTTGAAGCGGGATCGCAAGACATACGACCTCATCGAGGACGATGTGGAAAGAATGTGGCTCGCTCTGGTCACCCCCTATCTCAACCTTGACTGATTTCGCTATTTCGAGAGGAAATTCATGAAGACTGTCTATTCGCCACTTCATGCCGGCCATGCCGGCCAGATGGAACTGGTCACGTCGGCAATCGTGCCGGGTTTCGAAAAGCCATCGCGGGCCGAGTTCATCAAGGCGCGGGTCGAGAGCGAGAAGCTGGGGCCGATCATCGGACCGGTCGAGCACGATCTCACAGCCGCCAAGCGCATCCACAAGGCCGACTATATCGACTTCCTGCCAACCGTCTGGCCAGCGTGGAAGGCCGCCGGCCTCGATGGCACGGCGATGCCCTTCACCTGGCCGACGCGCGGCCTGCGCGGCGACGTGCCACCCAAGCGCGTCGACGCCTTGCTCGGCTATTACTCCTTCGACGCCGGCGCCACCTTCGTCGAAGGCACATGGACCGCCATCAAATCGTCCTATGACGTGGCGCTGACGGCGGCGGCCTTGGTCAAGGGTGGCGAGCGGTCGGCCTTCGCGCTTTGCCGCCCGCCCGGCCATCACGCCGGTGCCGGGTTCATGGGCGGCTACTGCTACATCAACAATGCTGCGGTCGCCGCGCAGTGGTTCCTCGACCAGGGCGCCGAACGCGTCTCGATCCTCGACGTCGACTACCACCACGGCAATGGCACGCAGGAGATCTTCTATGAACGCGCCGACGTGCAGGTTCTCAACCTGCATGGCGATCCCATGGTCGAGTATCCGTTCTTCCTCGGCCATGCCGATGAACGCGGCGCCGGCGCCGGCGAAGGTTTCAACGTCAACTATCCCATGCCCTTCGGCACCAATTGGGACGCCTGGAACGCCTCGCTGGAGGATGCCTGCGTCAAGCTCGCCGCCTACGCCCCCGATATCGTCATCGTCTCCCTTGGCGTCGACACCTTCGAGAAGGACCCGATCAGCCAGTTCAAGCTGAAAAGCCCGGACTATCCGAAGATCGGCCGGCGCATCGCCAAGCTCGGCCTGCCGACGCTGTTCGTGATGGAAGGCGGCTACGCCGTCGAGGAGATCGGCATCAACGCCGTCGGCGTGCTCACCGGCTTCGAGGACAAATAGGAAAGCAATTCCAGGATAAGTGTGAGGCGGTTTTCCGGCCGGATTGCGCCAAAGAGATATGGGGCGGCTCCGGCCGCCCCGACCATCTAGGCGGCCGCAGCCGGGTTAGGTGCAACCACCGGAACGGCTGGCCTTCGCGACCGGCCGATGCGGTAGACAATCACCGCCGCAATCACGCCTGCCGCCAGGATGGCGAGCGCCAGCAACGGCCGGTACCAGAACCAGGCAATCGCGATCGTCACCGTGCCGACCAGGATCGCCAGAACGAAGGCGATGATGCCGGTGCCCATCCGCGCCATGCTGCCGAGGAAGGGTATGACGTCGAGGATCACCCCGATCGGGTTGAGGAACAGCGCAAAGCCTATGGTCAGCAACAGCAAGCCGGCGCCGCGCAGCAGCCAGGTGATCAGCGTGTTGGCGCTGACGGCGTCGGCGAACATCTTTTCGGCCGGGACGTTGCCGGTGTCGACCATCAGCAGCGCATCGCCGGCTTGCGTCTGGTAGGGCTCGAAGCGGCTGCCGGCCTGGCGCGCGATGATACTGATCACGCCCAGCGGCGCCAGTTCGTAGCCGATGCGATAGTCGCCCAAAGCGGGCGTCGTGTTGTCATTGCCGAGAAAAATCTTGCCATCGACGATGCTGAGCGGTTTCGTTCCGGTATAGGCAGCCTTTATCGCCGCCGACTGGTCGGCTGAGAGCGAATAGTCCTTGTCACCCTCGATACGGTCCAGCACTGGCGTATCGAGATCGAAGGCGACAAGCTTGCCCTCGGGAATCTGGAAGGTCCGGCCGTGGATTTCCATCGGCGGATTCTGGTGGCCGTCCGGCTTCTTGAAGTCCGACGAGTCGATCTGGCTGTCGTCCCACACCTTGGAATAGCTGTAGGTGGTCACCGTCTCTTCGCCACCGCCGAGCTTCTTGGTCGTCTCCGACTTGGACTCTTCCTTCCACTGATACATCTCGACACTGCGCGACAGCCGCAGCCCTTGCGTGGCGATGCCGAAATCCGGATCCGCCAGGCCGCTGTCCGCCGTCACCAGTCCGCTGACATGAACCAGCTTGCCGTCATTGGCGGTATCGACGCTGTCGGCGCCGACCGAAACCACCGCTCCAGAACCTTCGGCCAGCGAGCGCGCCGTCTGCACGGCGCGGCCTTCGTTCCAGAACAGCCCGATCACCATCAGCACGATCAGGATAAGGCCGAAGATGACCCCGCCGACCGCGCGCTTGATCCGCCCGAACCACGAGACGGATGTGACTTCCCGAAATGAATCGCTCATCGTTTCCCCCGAAACAAAGTTACCCCAAAATTACAACGCGGCCGGCGGCTGCGCGTTTAGCCCGTCAATCGGCGTGGATCTGCGCGCCGCAATCCCTTTCGCCGGCGCAGGCGTGCACCGCGCGCGTCGTGCCGCCATCGCCAACCCGCCACGGTGAAGCGGACAGTGGCGCTTGCCTCTTATTGCCCAGAAGATCAAGCGCCCGCATAGCGGTCTGCTCCTCCGCCTCGTCACGCTTGACGATCTCGACGTCCTTGAGGCCGATCGCGGCAAGCTGCGGCATCACCACATCAGGGTCGCCCGCCACCACGATCAGCGACGGATCGAGCGACGCCAGGGCCAGCGCCTGTTTCTGAACCGCATCGAGCGTCAGCTTTGTGCGCGCCGCCATGCGGGTTTGCTGGTCCTCCAGCGTCGATCCGCTGCCGACCGCGCCAATCAGCGAGGAGAACAGACCAGCCGACGTCTCGGCCGATCCAGCCAGCGCCCGGCGATAGACAGTCACCGTGCGGTCGACTTCGTCCTGCGCCACCGGCAAGGTGGTCAGGCCGGCAAATCCTTTCAGGATTTCGGTAATCGCCGGCCCGGTGTTGGCGCGCTCGACGGTGGTTGCCACGACCAATCCCGAGCCGGCCTTCATCGGGCTCATCAGATAGCTCGACACGCCATAGGAGTAGCCCTTCTCCTCGCGGATCACCGAATTCAGCCGGCTGGAGAAATCGGCGCCAAGCAGGTTGGAGACCGCGGTCGATTCAGCGCGCTCGCTCTCGTCGGTGCCGGGCGCCGGCCGCGCCACGAACAGCGCCGACTGGCTGGCGCCGGGTTCGGGCACCAGCAGCACTTTCTGTCCCCCGTTGAAATGCGCCGCCGGCGACGGCTCGACGGCATAGCCGGCGGTGTCGCTTGTCCACGCGCCGAATGCTTTTTCAAGGCTGGCGGCGACGGTCGCGACCGGCATCGGGCCGACGCTGTAGAAGGTCACCGCCTTCGGCGTGAACTCCGCCTTGAATGCGTCCCTCGCCTCGTCGAGCGAGATCGAGGCCAGCGCCTTTGCCGACCAGTCCACCGCTGCCTTGCCCGGCACCTGCGGGATCAGCGTCGCCTTTGCCATGCGGCCGGCAACGCCGGGCAGATCCGCCTCGCGGCCGTTTAGCCAGTCAACTGTCTGCGCCATCAGCACCGTCCATTCGGTCTTGTCGAAACGAGGCTTCAGCACCGCGTCGGCGAGCAGGCCAATACCCTGGTCGAGCTTTTCCGGCGGCACGCCAAGCGTCATCATCGTGGTCAGCGTTCCGGCCTGGTGGCCGACGCCGGCGCCGATGTCGCTGGCCGCCTTGGCGAAATCAGCCGAGCCGCGATCGGCGGCCCCGCGTGTCGCCATGCTTGCTGCAAGCTCCAGCAATCCCTCCTTGCCTTCCGGCACGCTGTTCCAGCCGCCGGCGGCACTGGCCGCGACATAGACCATCGGCGCTTCCGGCATTGTGTAGTGGACGAGTTTGATGCCATTCGAGAGCGTCGCCGTTTCCATGGCGGGCAGTGTTGCCGAAGGCGCTTGCCCGGCCGCATGCTTCGGAATGTCGATCGCCGCTCGCTCCGGCGCGGTGAACGGCTGCGGTGTGCCGGACGACCCGATCAGTGCATCGGGATAGCCGCCGCGCGGGCCGGGCTTCAGCACCAGTATGCTGGCGTCTTCCGGTTTCAACAGCCGCTTCATCGTTGCCTCGACGCCCGCCACGCTGGCGTCCTTCACCCGCGGGTCGTCCACCAGCGCGCTCTGCGCATCGCCGAGCACGTCGGCATTGTAGGAGACGACGCCGGCGCGATCCTTCAGTGCTTCGCTGCCGAGCCGCGCTGCCTGCAAGATGCCGGTGCGCGCACGCTCGACATCGACCGGATCGAGCGGGGTCTTCAGGAAATCCGCAAACGCCGTTTTCATCGCGCTTTCCAGCGCTTCCGGCGCCACATCTTCGGCGGCACCCGCCTCGAAGGTAAAGCGGCCACCGAGCAGACCGCCGGTCCAGCTCGCGCTGGCATAGGTGGCAATGCCCAACTGCGAAACCAGCCGGTTGCGCAAAAAACCATATTCGCCGTTGCCGAGCAGTTCGGCGGCAATGCTGAGCGCACCATTGTCGGGCGACTGCGCCACCGGGCCACTGAAGCCGACCACAACGATGGGGCTTGGCACGCGATCCTCGAGCACCAGCTTGAGCCGGGCCTGCGTCGGTTCCGGCACGGCGGGCCGCGCCACATCGGCGCCGCGCGCCACGCGGCCGAACGTGTCGGCAATCAGCGCCTTGGTGTCGTCGATCTCCAAGTCGCCGACCAGCACCAGCACCGCATTGTTGGGCAGATAGTAGCTGTTGAAGAAACCCCTGACATCGTCGAGCGTCGCCGCATCGAGATCGGCGACCGAGCCGATGACCATGCGGCTATAGGGATGCGGCTTCGGGAACAGCCCGGACCAGAAAGCTTCCCAGCCGGATGCGCCGGCCTTGTCGAGCACGTTCTGGCGCATCTCGTTCTTGACCACCGAGCGCTGCAGATCGAGCTTGGCCTGAGTCACCGAGCGGCCGAGATTGGCCATGCGGTCTGCCTCAAGCGACAAGATCATCGGCAGTGACGACGACAGCCCGTCGACATAATAAACCGTGCCGTCCTCGGTGGTCCAGGCATTGATCTCGTTGCCGAGCGCGGCGTGCGCGCCGAACACGTTCGGCCAGGCCGGCGTGCCGGAAAACATCAGATGTTCGAACAGATGCGCAAAGCCCGAGCGTCCCGCGGGTTCATTCATCGACCCGACGCGGTAGCGCAGGTTCATCACCACCTTCGGCACGCGATGGTCGGGCACCAGCACCACCTGCAGCCCGTTGTCGAGCGCATAGGTAACGGTCGGCTCAGCCTTGGCGGGCGCTGCCATGCCGGCAAGAACCGCAAGCACCACCGTGAACGCCAGGAAAACCTGCTTCATCATGACCCCCGATGCTGATGGCCGCGAGCAAGCGCCGCCAAATCCGCCGTATGACCGAAGGGATGCCCACCCCTGCCGGCTGCCGAGACCGTATCGGAATCGATCGGCCCTCGATACGGCAGTATCGCAACACCCTCTGGCTTTTTCGTGTCGGCGTTTCAGGCCTTTTGCGGCGGAAAAGGCCGCGGAAGCCGCCCCTGAGTCGCTTGAGTCCAATAATATTGATTTTGTCAAATCGCGTTTGATGTCGGATTCATCTGCGGGTAGATTAGACCCGAATCAGCCGGTCCTTGGGGGGCGCGGCGACCACCCAAAGTCTTAAGTTCCGGCCAATGACCGGCACCAGACGCGGACGGCTTCGCGTTCCCTGAATGGATTCGGCGATCAGCGCGACCGCCGCGCCGTGTGAGTGCTTCGTAAACGTGATGCGTCTTCAAGTTCGGCCGCTGCTAACCCCAGCGTCCGGGCTCAAGAAAAGACTCCGGCCATGACATACAACCAAAGCATCCAATGAGCAGTTCCGCCGCGCTTCTCCAATCCGATACGTTAGGCTCGCGCCTTGAATCGCGCGGCGATCTCACCTCCTTTTTCATGCAGCTTGCCGCCGAGATCGGCGCCGACAGCTACATGCTCGTCGCCATCGTCCACGACCAGGATCGCAACGACGCCCGCATCGTCTCATCCAACTGGATCTTCGACGCCATTGAACTGATCGGCAAGCGGCTGATCGCCGGCCTTGCCCAGGGACCGCTGACCGTTGCACCTGGCATCCGCCCGAGGCCACTGGTCGCCGCCGCGGCGCCCGACGCCGGCGGACTGCTCACCGGCGAAGAGGCGCGCCTGCTCGACGTGCTTGGCCATGCCGAAGTCTATTCACTGCGGCTCAATGTCGGCCGCCAGCGGCTGTTTGCGCTTTTCTCGGCGGCCGAGGCCGGCAGTATCGACCAGCCGGCGCTGATGAAGGCTCAGTTGAAGTGCTGTTACGCGCTGTCCGCCATCCCGCAATTGATCGCCGCCGTCGCCATGCAGGACCCGCTGTCCGACCGCGAGCGCGAATGCCTGTTCTGGGTGTCTGAAGGCAAAACCACCGATGAGGTCGCAGTGATCCTCGGGGTCTCGTCCAACACCGTCAACAGCTACATCACCCACGCCATCCAGAAATTCGCGGCGTCGAACCGCGCGATGGCCATCGCCACGGCGATCAGGAGCGGCATCATTTGAAACATGCTGACATCAAGGCGGCGGCCGAAGCCCTTTTCAACGAGCAGCGCAATCCGTTCGGCGCCTTCTCCATCGGTTCCGAGACGCACCATGCCGTTACCATCCCGGACGCGGTGCGCCGCTGCCGCTGGATCGCCGTCGACATCAACGCGTCGGCGTTTGGCCTCTACTTCGTCAGCCCCTCGCCGGAACGGGCGCGCCTGGTGCCGAGCTTCGATTCCGACTATCCCGCCACCGCGGTGACAACCAAGTTCATTGCCGGCGCCAACGGTGAGGAGATGGTTCGCCACAGCGGCGCCTCGACAGCGCCGCGCTGGTGGGCCGATGACGGCATCGCCGGCTCGGACGCCGTCTTCAAGAACCTCGCCTGGGCGGAGCGGACGGAGCCGCTGGCGCCGGGCACCAACGGCATTGGCTTTCCCGTCCATGCCGATCGCGGCCATTGCGGGCTGGTGGTGTTCCTCGGCTCGACGATCGCTTTGCCGGAGGACACGCTCTACGAAATCCACGCCCGCTGTTTTTCGCTGTTCGCCGCCGTCGCCCGCATTCGTCCGAACGATGCCGGCCGGATGCGGTCGATCTCCAAGCGTGAACTGGAGTGCCTGAAGCTGACCGCCAACGGCAACACCAGCGAAGAGATCGCCAGGCTGTTGAAGCTGTCGGTCCACACCGCCAACCAGTATCTCACCCAGTCGACGCAGAAGCTCAACGCGGTCAACCGCAACCAGGCGGTGGCCAAGGCGCTGCGGCTGGGGCTGATCGAGTGATCGCGTCTGGCAGTTGGAGTAAGACAAAAGATCAGCGATAGGCGAGCGGCTCGGTCCTGCGGATTCGCGCCTCTTCGATCACCGTCTCCAGCAAAGCGGTGTTGTGCTCGGGGTCTTCCCCGGGCTTTTCGAACGACACATAGTTGACCGCGACCGAAGACCTCTCCTCGCTCAGCGTCAGCTGGAAATAGACGGTGACGCCCGGCGGCCGAAGCTCGAGATCGAGCACGATGCGCGGGCTGCCGCTCCAGTCGACATGTGCCTCTCCGCCATGGCCGAGCCTGAGCGTGCCTGGGAGGAAAAAAAGCTCCACAGCCGAATCCACCAGATCCGACAGGCAAGCGAAATGCTCGAGCCGGATGAAGGCGATGTAGTCGGCGACGTCGATCAGCCGCAACTCGTCGACCACCTGCTCGATGGCCTTGGCGACGATGAGTTCGCGGGATTTTGCGTGCGGTTGGCGGTTCATGAAATTTGTCTCCGCTCAGCCTTTTTGGAGTAGACGATCCGCACCAGTTCGGCGACGGCCTGGTAGAATTGCGACGGGATCACGCTATCAACCGAAACTTGCTTGTACATGGAGCGGGCGAGCGCCACGTCCTCGAAGATCGGGATGTTGTGCTCCTTGGCAATCTCGCGAATCTTGAGCGCCACAAGGTCCTGGCCCTTGGCCAGCACCATGGGTGCTGAATCCTCGTCGCGGACATATCTGAGCGCGATGGAAAAGTGCGTCGGATTGGCGATGATCAGCGTCGCGCGCGGCACCGCCGTCATCATCCGCTTGCGCGCCCGGTCGCGCGCCAGCGAGCGCAGCCGCGACTTGATGATCGGGTCGCCCTCGGACTGCTTGAACTCGTCCTTGACCTCCTGCTTGGTCATCCGCAGATCCTGCTTCCAGTGGAAGCGCGACCAGACGACGTCGACCGCCGCGATCAGCCCCATGACGAAGACGATCGCCACCAATATGTCGACGGTGATGCTTTTGATGACGAGGCCGAAAGCGACGGGGTTGGTGATCATGCCGGCCAGGAGCTGGCGGCAGTCCTGCGATAGCGTGAAGTAGAGCACGATGCTGGCGAAGCCGAGCTTGCCCAGCGATTTCAGGAACTCGACCCAGCCCTGAATGCCGAACATCCTGGTCCAGCCTTTGGCTATCGAGATGCGCGACAGTTGCGGCCGGATCCGCTCGCCGACGACTTGCGGCATGTTCTGCAGCACCGAGGCGCCGATGCCGGCCACCACCAGCAGCACCAGCAGGCTGACGACGGCGTTGCCTATTTCCATCATCACGGTCTTGTAGAGCGCGATGACGTCGGTCTCGGTGTCCATCGGCCACGCCTCGGGCTTTTCCAGGAACATCGACAGGAACATGCCGAGATCAACGACCGCGTCCTTGGCGTAGAAGACGGTGAACACCAGTATGGCGATGAAGGACGCCAGAAGTGCGGCCTCTCGCGAATGGGGCAGCTTGCCCTGTTCGACGGTGTCGCGGATCTTCTTTTCGGTCGCGTCTTCGGTTTTGGAGTCTTTGTCCGCCGCTTCAGCCATTCAGCGCTCGGCGTTAAGCCGCTTCGCTCTGCTGCGATGAGGGCAGTTCGAAAGCCCCCTCGCGCGAAAGCCGGATTGTCGCCACCGCGATGTTCTTGCGCGCCGTCATGATGTCGGCAAGCTGAATGCCTTCCGAGCCCTGGCCGAGCTCGGACTCGATCATGCGCCGCGACCGTGCGCCGATCGCCGACAGCACCGATTCCGTCAATGCGGGCGCCGCACCGCGCAGCGCCAGCGTGATCAGTTCGGTCGACAGCCCGTCGAAAAGGAGTACCCTCGCCTTCTGCGTCAAAAGCGGCAGATCGTCGAAGGCAAACAACCTGGAGCGAACACCGCCGAGGTCCGGCGTGCCGGCCTCTTCCAGATCCTGCATGACCTCTTCCAACTGAGGCTTGTCCATCTCGTTGAGCATACTGGCGACGCGCGCCTGTCCCGCCGAGATATCCTTGGTCGCGGTCTGCGCCAGCACGCTGGCGCGCAGCTGGTTCTCGATGATCCTGGTGGCCGCGTCCGGAATGGTCGCCATCGTCACCATGCGCTTGATGATCTCGCTGCGCATCGGCTTTTCCATGGTCAGCAAAATGTTGGCGGCGGCTTGCGGCGCAAGCTTCGACAGCACCATGGCCGCGGTCTGGGGATGCTCGGCGGCAAGGAATGTGCCCAGACGCGTCGGTTCGAGCTTTTCCAGCTCCGGCCAGATCGGCGGTGGCCCTTCCGGCGCAACCTCGAAGCGCTTGTCGCCCATGATGGCGCTCATCTCTTCGGGCGACAGCGATTCATTGAGGATCGTGTCCATCCGGTCGGCGGAATCGAGCAGGCCCGCACCTTCGGTGAACTCGGCCTCGAATTCGGCAACGATGCGTTCGAGGTCGCTTTGCGGAATGGTGCGCAGCAGCCGCGCCCCTTCGATCAGTGCCTTCAGTTCTTCTTGCTTGAAGAATTTCAGCAGCCGGCTGGCCGAAGGTTTGCCCATCGCCACCAGGATGGCGGCGGCCTTTTGCGGGCGCGTGAGCGTCACCGGCGTCGTCATGGCATCCGCTCCTGCTGAGACCGCATGTCATTCATTGCTCAAGCGCCCTTGGTCGCCGCGATAATTTCGGTCAGCCTGATGCCAAAGCGCGACGGATCGCTTTCCAGCACGGTGATCTCGCCGCGCGCGATCTTGCGGCCGTTGACCACGACATCGACCGGTTCGCCGATGCGCCGGTTGAGCGCCACCGTCGAGCCCTTCTGCAGCGCCATCAGGTCCGACACCGGCATTTCCGTACTGCCGAGGATGATCTGCACATCGACCGGGATGCTCATGATGATGTTGGAATTGGCGCCGGACGTGGCAGCCCGCAAGGCGGCGTCGGGGCGCTTTTCCTCCTCCTGGAGGACGCCGCGCAATTCCTCGATGGCGCGGTCGAGCTGTTCGTCCGGCTGGTCGATATTGGCTTCCACCTTGGTCTTGGCCATCAGTCGTCTCCAAATGCTTGGGCTTGCCCGGCGTCAGCCCGGCATGAGCCCATCGATAAAATCCTGACCGGCATCGTAAGGATGCCTGATCCGGACGGTGTAGTTCTGCCCGAGTTTACCGAACTCGCAGACAAACAGCGTCTTGTCGCGCGCGCTCAGCTTGGCCTGCGACTGCGCGGTTTCCTCGAACTCGATGACCTGGCCTGGCTCGAAACCGGCGAGATCGCCGAGCGTCAGGCGGGCCAGCGGCATGGTCGCTTCGAGCGTCACCGTCGAGCGCATCACTTCTTCGGAAAAACGTGCCCGCCAGTCGGAGGTCGTGCCTTCGCTGTCGTGGACATCGGCGATACCGCGTGTGGCAAGCAGAATGCGCTGCGGGATCATCACCGTGACCGTTCCGCTGTCGGTCGGCGTCGAGATGCCGAAGACGATGCGCACCGCCGCGCCATCGCGCAGCACGCGACGCTTGGCTTCGCTGCCCGAAAGCGCCCGCGGCACCGGCAGCCGCAGCTCGAGCGAGCGCCGGCCCGATCCGTTCAACGCCTGCGCAACTTCCTGGAAGACCGTGGTCGCGACATCGGTCTCGATCTGCGACAGAGCGCGCTCGATCGGCGAAACCGGCTGATCCGGATCGCCGCCGAACAGCGCGCACACCATCACGGCGATGGCCGGCGCATCAGCCACCAGCGTCATCGCATCCGAAGACGTCGGCGATGCTATGATGGCCATGGCAAAGGCATCGCCGGCATTCGTGCGGGCATCGGGAACACGGCTGATCTCGACCGCGCGCAGGTCGACGGTGACCGGTGCGCCGAGTTCGCCGGCCAGGCTCTTCTGCAGCAGCGGCAGGGCGCGCTCGCCCATCGAGCGCCCGGTGCCGATGACATGAGCGGCCTCACCGCTGTCACCGACCAGACGCTCAATGATCAGCGAGCGGGCTTGCGAGGGGCTGCCAGGACTTGTCATGACGGCGTGCGGTCCTGTCTGTCGTCATGCATGGCTCAAGCCGCTTTCTTCTCGGCGGAAGCTGTGTTCATCGTGCTTTGCTCGACGGCATCGATCGTCGGCCGCTCATAGGACGAGATGGTCTTGCGACCGAACTCGATCGCCACCTGCGGCAGGGCGCCGTTCATGTAGGCAAGCAGCGTCTGCTTGACGATGATATAGAGGCGGTTCTTCTTCTCGCGCACCGTCTTGATCTTGGTGGCGACCGGCCCGACCACCGCATAGGACAGGAAGATGCCGAGGAAGGTTCCGACAAGGGCAGCGCCGATCAGGCCGCCGAGGATTTCGGGCGACTGGTCGAGCGCGCCCATCGCCTTGACCACGCCGAGCACGGCGGCGACGATGCCGAGCGCCGGCAGACCATCGCCCACCGCCACCAGCGCATGGTAAGCCTTCATCTTGTCGGACTTGATGGTCTGGATTTCCTCGTCCATCAGCGCCTCGATCTCATGCGAGCGGGCATTGCCGATGATGATGATGCGGCAGTAGTCGCAGATGAAATTCGTCAGGTCGTGGTTCTTGAGCACGGTCGGGAACGCCTGGAAGATTGCCGACTCCTCCGGATTGTCGATATGCGCCTCGACCTCGCTGCGCGACTTCGAGCGCAGTTCGCGCATCAGGCTGTGCAGCACGCCCAGCGTCTCCAGATAGTCGCGCTCTTTCGGCACCGCCTGCTTGAACGCTTCGAGGATACCCCTGCCGGTGTCCTTGACCGTCTTCATCGGGTTGGCGACGAGAAAGGTTCCAAGTGCGGCGCCACAGATGACCACCGCTTCCCAAGGCTGCATCAGCACATGCAGATGGCCGCCCATCGCCATGAAGCCGCCGAGAACACAGCCGAGCGTCACCACAAGTCCGATCAGAATGCCCACGCCAGATCCTTCCGCATCACGTCAGGCCTAACCGATAGCCCCCGTGCCTTGTGTGAGGCTTGAATCATGCAAGGTGAGGCGATTCAGCCTCGCGCAAGCAAGTCCGCATAGTCTTGCTTTTGAAGCTGCGACCGGAGGCATGTCGTGTTGAGCACTTTTACCAGCTACCAGCTCATCGCCAGGGACATCCCCAAGGCGATCGACCGCATCGAGGCGGAGCCGATCACCAAGCGCGACACCGACTACTATCTCGCGAACATCGGCAGCGTGAAATCGATCGACGATTTCGTCAAGAACGACCGGCTGTTCAAATATGCCATGAAAGCCTTCGGTCTCGGCGACATGGCTTACGCCAAGGCCTTCATGGTCAAAGCCCTGAAGGAAGGGGTGTCGGATTCCGACAGCTTCGCCAACAAACTGAGCGACAAGCGTTATGCCGAGTTCGTGTCGGCCTTCAATTTCGCCGCACTTGGCGCTAATGCCACGAGCTACAATTCGGCACAGCAGGGCGTGACCAACAATTATGGTCTCCAGGTCTCGGTCGGCCCTTCGCAGAACGGCTTCACCTACTACAAGGGCGAAACCTCGTACTACCTGAGCAACATTTCCAACGTAAAATCGATCGACGACCTGATGGGCAACGATCGCCTGCTCACCTATGCGATGGCCGCGTTCGGCCTGGACGCCGACGCCGAGCCGGCTGCGACCGTGCGGGCCATGCTGGAAGGCGGCGTCACCGACCCGAACAGCCCCGCAAACACGTCGACAAACAAGGGCTATGCGGCTTTCGTCGCGGCTTTCGACTTTGCCCAATATGGCGACCAGGCTACGGCGCGCGACGCCGTCCAGCAGGCGGTGCCGAAGGCTGTGATCGGCGGAACCGGACTGTTGCTCGTCAAGCCGACCGCGCAATACATCAAGGGCGAGGCCGACTACTACGCAGCCAACATCTCCAAGGTGAAGTCCATCGAAGACCTGCTGAAGGACAAGCGCCTGCTGACCTTCGCCATGGCTGCCTATGGGCTTGATGCATCGACCCAGACGACGAAGCAGATCCGCACCATGGTCAATGGCGGCGTCACCGATCCGTTGAGTCCCGCCAACCTGTTGACCGACAAGAGCTACGCCAACTTCGTCAGCGCCTTTGATTTTGCCCAGTATGGCGATCAGACGATCACGCGCGACGCGGTGCTGAAGACCACGCCGAAGCTCTACACGACCGAGTCCAGTCTTGGCCTCATCAAGCCGAATGCGGACGCCGTCCAGGCCGAGACCAGCTACTACCTCGCCAACATCACCAAGGTGAAATCGGTCGACGACCTGATGGCCGACAGCCGCCTTTATAACTATGCTCTGTCCGCAAGCGGGCTCGATCCGGCGACCACCAACAAGGATCTCGTCCGTGATGTCCTTGAGGGCGGTGTCCGCGATCCCGCCAGTGTCGCCAACAAGCTCTCCAACAAGGCCTATGCCAGGCTCGCCACCTCGTTGAATTTCGAGGCCTACGGCGAAGCGGCAACGACCCGCAGCCCGTCGCAGCAGCCGGTGGTCGACAAATACATGCGCCAGACCCTGGAAGAAGACGCCGGCAAGACCAATGAGGGCGTGCGGTTGGCGCTCTATTTCGAGCGCAAGGCCTCGACCATCACCAACTGGTACGACGTGCTGGCCGACACGGCCCTGGCCAGCGTGGTACGCACCGCCATCGGCCTGCCCGATTCCTTCGCTGCCGCAGATATCGACAAGCAGGCGCAGGCCTTCGACGCAAAGCTCGACCTCACCGATTTCACCGACCCGGCCAAGCTCGAGAAATTCCTCACCCGCTTCACCAGCCTTTGGGAAATCAATCATCCGACCTCGACCGCCCAGACATCGATCGGTGTGCTGTTTGCGCAGCCGACCACCGTCGGCATCTCGACCGATCTGATGATGGCCATGCAGAAACTGAGATTCTGAGAACACCATGCAGGACAGCCTTTACGTCGCCCTTTCCTCGCAGATCGCGCTTGAGCGCCGTCTCGACACCATCGCCGATAATGTCGCCAACGCCTCGACCATCGGCTTTCGCGCCACCGGCGTGAAGTTCGAGGATGTCGTCTCCGGCAGCGGCCCCAAATCGGTGTCCTTCGCCTCCTCCGGCAAGACCTATTTGTCCGGCGCGCATGGCGCGATGACGCAGACCGGCAACCCGTTCGACTTCGCCGTCCAGGGCGATGCCTGGTTCGGCATCGACACCCCGGCCGGCACCGTGATGACGCGCGACGGACGCTTTTCGATGAACGAGAACGGCGAGTTGATGTCGCTCGAAGGCCATCCGGTGCTCGACGCCGGCGGTGCGCCGATCCAGCTCGACCCGCGCGACGGCCCACCCAAGGCGGGCGCCGACGGCTCGCTGCGCCAGGGCGACAAGCTCGTCGGCGCCATCGGCCTGTTCAATTTCGATCCCGGCCCGAATTTCGTCCGCTACGGCAATTCTGGCATCGTGCCCGCGCGTGCGCCGGAGCCGGTCACCGACCGTTCCGATCTCGGCGTCGCGCAGGGCTATGTCGAGGAATCCAACGTCAATCCGGTGCTGGAGATGACGCGCCTGATCATGGTCCAGCGCGCCTTCGAGAACACGGCGGCGCTGATGCGCCAGACCGATGCCTCGACCGACGACGCCATCAAGACGCTCGGCTCCAAGTCGTAGCAGCATGTCGAGCAGCAAATCATCGATACGCGCGCTTGAACGGCAACCGGAGACAGCACCGGAAAACCGGCTGGCTGCGCTGGAGCGGATCTGGCGCCGCTTCGATGACACCGAGACGTTGCTGCGGCGCGGCGGCCGTGTTTCGGAGGTTTCGCCAACGCATTACAAGGTGCGCGGCCTGTCTGAAGTCGCCAGGCTTGGCGACCTCGTCGAACAGCGCGGCAATGCCGGCACGCGCCGCGGCGAGATCGTCAGGATCGGCCGCGACGAAGTCGTCATCGCCCCTTTCGAACGCAGCGCCGACGCCGGCATCGGCGACGCCGTGTTTCGCCGCGGCCCGCTGACGGTAACGCCGCATGCTTCGTGGCGTGGGCGCGCCATCGACGCGCTGACCCGCGTCATCGACGGCGGCCCGCCGCTGATCAGGATCGGCGAGGCTGCGAGCGGCGACGGCACAACGCCCGGCGCCATGGCGCGGCAGCGCGTCGGCACCGCCTTCACGACCGGGGTCAAGGTCATCGACATCTTCACGCCGCTCTGCCTCGGCCAGCGCCTCGGCGTCTTTGCCGGTTCCGGCGTCGGCAAGTCGACGCTGCTCGCCATGCTGGCCGGCGCCGACGCCTTCGACACCGTGGTCGTGGCGCTGATCGGCGAGCGCGGCCGCGAGGTACGCGAATTCCTCGAAGACACGATCGGCGCAGAGAGCATGGCCAAGACGGTCGCCGTCGTCGCTACCAGCGACGAGAGCGCCATGATGCGCCGGCGCGCGCCGGATACCGCCATGCGCGTTGCCGAACATTTTCGCGACCAGGGCCATCGCGTGCTGCTGGTGCTGGATTCGATTACCCGCTTTGCCCATGCGCTGCGCGAGGTAGCGACCGGCACCGGCGAGCCGCCGGTCGCCCGCGGCTATCCCGCTTCGGTTTTCACCGACCTGCCCAAGCTGCTCGAACGCGCTGGCCCGGGCGCTGAAGGCCCCGGTATCAAAGGACAGGGATCAATCACTGCCATCATCTCGGTGCTGGTCGACGGCGACGACCACAACGACCCGGTCGCCGATTCGGTACGCGGCATTCTCGACGGCCATGTCGTGCTCGACCGCGCCATTGCCGAACAGGGCCGCTACCCCCCGGTCAATCCGCTGTCGTCGATCTCGCGCCTCGCCGACAAGGCATGGAGCCCCGAGCAACGCATGCTGGTGACCAGGCTGAAGTCGATGATCTCGCGCTTCGAGGACACGCGCGACATCCGCCTGCTCGGCGCCTATCAGGGCGGCGCCGATGCCGAGCTCGATATTGCCGTGCGCCAGGTGCCGCTGATCTACGAGGCGCTGACGCAGTCGCCCAGGGATCGCGCCTCGAGCGACGCATTCTCCGACCTCGCCCGTCATCTGAAAGGCAAGCAAAGTGTCGATGCAGGAGACTGAGCTTCAGTACACCGAGCGGCTTTTGCGCGAGATGATCGCAGAGGCCAGTGCCGCCGAGGAAGCCCGGGCCAACGAAGCGAGAGCTGTCAGGGCAAAGGCCGATCTCGACAAGGCCGCCAAGGCTGAGGCCATTCTGGCCAGGGCCGCCAGGCCATTCTTGCCCAGGGTAGCCAGCGTAGTCGAGTCCACTGTGCCTCGCTTGGCCGAGCCTGCCTTGCCCAGCGTCGTCAAGCCTGAATTGCCAAGGACCCCTCGCGCCGGCCCCAAAGAAGCGATCGAGACCAGTCGTGACTCGCTTCTCGACGGGCTGTTCCCGGTCACCGAATGGCCGCAGCCGCCAAGGCCGCAATATCCCAGGCTCGACAAGAAATCCGACCGCCGCAGCGATATCGTCTTTGCCGCGCTCGGCATCACGCTTGGCCTGATCTGCGCGCTGTTTCCCTGGTATATCTTCTTCAATCAGGACCAGTTCGGCGTGCAGGCGATCAAGTTCGGCGGCAGCGGCACCAATGCAGGGCGGGTCAGCGGCGGCTCGCAGATGGAGAACAGCGGTCAGCCGCTGACGGCAAACGATGTTCCCGATGTCGACCTGTTCGCCACCGGCACGCTGCAGGACCCCGAGGACAAGACCCAGCCTCCCGGCGTCGACGAGCAGCCCTTCCCGGCGGACGCCAAATTTCGCATGGTTCATGTCGCCAATGGCCGCGCCATGATCGAGGACGATGCCGGCCTGTGGATCGTCCAGCGCGGCTCGAAGCTGCCCGATACCAGCGTCGTCTCGTCGATCGAGCAACGGGGCGGCAAGTGGGTCATGGTCACCAGCACCGACCAGGTGATCGAACTCTCCAAATAGCGGCACACCGGATTTACCCCCGAGCCGCGCAAGGTCCGCGCAAGACTGGCAGCCTAGTCTTGTACGTACCAGCCCGGAGATCCCCATGGAGCCCGTCAATCTTTTCGATCTCGCCGCCAAGCAGTCGCAATGGCTGTCGGTGCGCCAGTCGGCCATTGCCGGCAACATCGCCAACGTCAACACGCCGGGCTACACCGCCGGCGATGTCGAGCCGTTTGAGAAGGTGCTCGACCGCACGGCAGTGTCGCTGACCGCCACCCAGGCAGGCCACCTCGGCACTGCCGCCACTAATGCCGGCTTCACGGTCAAGCCAGAAGAGACGACCGGCGCCATCATGCCCTCGAAGAACACGGTCGTGGTCGAGAACGAACTGATAAAGGCCGGCGAGGTCCGCCGCTCGTTTGAACTCAACACCGCGATCGTCAAGGCCTTCCATTCGATGATGATGATGGCGGTGAAGAGCTGACCATGGACGCCTTGACCTCAGCCCTCAAGATCGCCGCGTCCGGCCTCAGCGCCCAGTCGGACCGCTTGCGCGTCGTCTCGGAAAATCTCGCCAACGCGCAGTCGACCGGCAACACCCCGGGCGCTGACCCCTATCGCCGCAAGACCATCAGTTTCGTCTCGGAACTCGACCGTGCCTCCGGTGGCACGACAGTTGAGGTCAACTCCATCGACCGCGACCCCAGCGACTTTCCCGTCGAATTCCAGCCCGGCAACGAGGCCGCCGACGACAAGGGCTACGTCAAGATGCCCAATGTCAACGTGCTGGTCGAGATGGCCGACATGAGCGAAGCCAACCGCTCCTACGAAGCCAACCTTCAGGTCATCAAGCAGGCGCGTGATCTGATCTCCATGACCATCGACCTGATGAGGAACCAGTAATGATCAGCGGCATTGGCGGTATCGGATCGCTTCCCCTCAAGCCGGAGATCGGCGGCGCCGATACCACGACCGACCTGTTCCAGGGCACCAGGGCGCCGATGGCCGGCAGCGAAATCGGCACCACCTTCGCCGAAGCGCTGAGCCAGGCTGCTTCAAAGACCGTCAACACCTTGCAGAATGCCGAGCAGGTGTCGATCCAGGCGCTGAGGGGCGACGCCGACACCCGCCAGGTCGTCGACGCCGTCATGAGCGCCCAGCAGGCCCTGCAGACCACGATCGCCATCCGCGACAAGGTCGTCTCCGCCTATCTCGAAATCAGCCGTATGGGCATCTGAGGAGACTTGCCGTGAAAGCACTCGCCATCGCAGCGACCGGCATGAATGCCCAGCAGACCAATCTGGAAGTCATCGCCAACAACATCGCCAACATCAACACCACCGGCTACAAGCGCGCGCGCGCCGAATTCTCCGACCTGCTCTACCAGGTCGACCGCACGCAGGGCGTGCCCAACCGCTCCAATTCATCGCTGGTGCCGGAAGGCGTGTCGATTGGCCTTGGCGTCAAGACGACGGCGGTGCGCAACGTCCATACCCAGGGCGAACTGACCTCGACCGGCAACAGTTTCGACATGGCGCTGACCGGCCGAGGCTGGTTCCAGATCGAGGGCGCCGACGGCGGCACACTCTACAGCCGCGCCGGCGCCTTCAACACCAACGCCACCGGCCAGCTGGTGACCGTCGACGGCGCCAATGTCATCCCGGCCATCACCGTGCCGACCGATGCCATCGAAGTCGTGGTCAACAAGACCGGCCAGGTCTTTGCCCGCATCGACGGCCAGACCGACCTCCAGCTGCTCGGCCAGCTGCAACTCGCCAACTTCGCCAATGAAGCCGGCCTGGCGCCGCTCGGCGATAATCTGTTCCAGGAAACGCCGGCCTCGGGCCCGGCCAATGTCGGCGTGCCCGGCGATCCCGGCTTCGCCTCGGTCGAGCAGGGTTATCTCGAGGCCTCCAACGTCGATCCTGTCAAGGAAATCACCGAGCTGATCTCGGCGCAGCGCGCCTATGAGATGAACTCCAAGGTGATCCAGGCCGCCGACGACATGGCCTCCGTCGTGTCCAAGAACATCAGGTAAGGTTTGATGCTCTCTCCGGCCTCCCGCTCCGCGCTTTGCCGCACCGCGCTGATGCTCGCGCTGGTAGCCGGCGGTGTGCCGGCGTTTGCCCAGGAGAGCGCAGACCAGCAGACCAGCACCCACGTCGCGAGCAGTCAGGCAACCGGCGAGATCGTTCTGATCCCCAACCGGGTCATTTATCCCGGCGAGATGATCGACACCGGCGTGCTGAAACCGGTGACGCTGCTCCCCGGAAAGCACAGGCCGGATGCGGTCGCCACGCAGGCCATGGAACTCCAGGGCAAGGTCGCCAAGCGCACGCTGCTGCCCGGCCGCTACATCCCGGCCGCCGCCATCCGCGACGCCTGGCTGGTCGAACAGGGCGCCGCCGTGCAGGTCTATTTCATCGCCGACGACCTCACCATTTCGGCTACGGCGGTGTCGCTGCAGCCGGGTGCCGCCGGCGATTTGATCAAGGTCCGCAACACAGACAGCGGCAAGATCTTTTCCGGCACGGTGATGGCGGACGGCACCGTCCGGGTCAGCGCGTCATGAGACGCGGAGCTGCCCTTCTGCTCGCGACCGTTGTCGGCCTGCAGCCGGCGCTGGCCGACGGTCTTACGCCGAAGCAAAAGCGCGATCTTGCCGGCCAGAATGGCGGCGCCTTTGTCGATCCCGAATATGATCCGGCCACCACCAACCGCATGTTCAGGGTCTCCAACGGCCCAAGCTCTCTGCCACCCGGCCAGGTCGCATCGCGCATCAAGGACATTGCGCAGCTGCAGGCTTCGCGCGACAACCAGCTCGTCGGCTACGGCCTCGTCATCGGCCTCGCCGGATCGGGCGACAGCCTGCGCAATTCGCCCTTCACCGAACAGTCGATCCGCGCCATGCTCGAAAATCTCGGCATCGCCACCGAAGGCGGCAGCGCGCGGGCCAAGAACGTCGCCGCCGTCATCGTCACCGCCAACATGCCGCCTTACGTGCAGTCGGGCGCCCGCATCGACATCGACGTCTCCTCGATGGGCGACGCCACATCGCTTGCCGGCGGCACGCTGATAATGACGCCACTGAAGGCGGCCGATGGCGAAATCTATGCTGTCGGGCAAGGCTCGGTCATCGTTTCCGGCTTCACTGCCCAGGGCGATGCCGAAAAGCTGACGCAGGGCGTGCCGACGGCCGGCCGCGTGCCCAACGGCGCCATCGTCGAGCGCACTGTGCGCGCCGAATTCGAGGACCAGGCGCTGCTCACCTTGCAATTGCGCAACCCCGATTTCTCCACTGCCGTTCGCATCGCCGACGCCATCAACGGCTACACCTCGCAACGCTTCGGCATGCGCGTGGCGGCGGAGCGCGATGCACGTACCGTGCAGATCAGGCGGCCGAAGAATGTTTCGGCGGCGCGCTTCTACGCCGAGATCGAGAATTTGGTGGTCGAGACCGACACGCCGGCACGCGTCGTCATCGACGAACGCACCGGCACCATCGTCATCGGCAACGAGGTCAAGATCTCGCGGGTGGCGATCAGCCACGGCACGCTCACCGTGCGCATCACCGAACAGCCGAAGATCGTCCAGCCGGAACCGTTCTCCAAGGGCGTGACAGCGGAGGAACCCTTCACCACCATCGACGCCACGCGGCCTGACGCCCGCGTCAATGTGCTCGACGGACCGAACCTCGAAACGCTGGTGTCGGGCCTCAACCGTCTCGGCGTCAAGCCGGACGGCATCATTGCCATTTTGCAAGGCATCAAGTCGGCCGGCGCTTTGCAGGCCGATCTGGTTCTCCAATAGGCCATGCCGATGATCGATTTCTTTTCCCAAAAGCAGCACCGCCGCAGCGCAGCCTTGGCAGCTTGCGTCATCGCCGCCACCGTCCTTGCCGGCGGCACTGTCCGCGCGGAAGAAGCGGTGCGGCAGGTTCTGCCTGGCGGGCAACAGCCGGCGGCAGTGCAGCAGCTGGTCCGCGAGAAGGTGCCCGATGAAAGCGAGATCCAGCGCTTCTGCTCCAACATCGCCGACGCCGCCCGCGACCGCCGTTACGCGCTGCAGGCCGAAGAGCTGAAGCAGCTGCAGGCCGGCATCGACCTGCGCATGAAGGCGCTGGACGACAAGCGCGCCGAATACGAGCAATGGCTGAAACGGCGTGAAGTCTTCCTGGCCCGCGCCGAGGATGGCGTCGTCAAGATCTATGCCGGCATGAAACCGGATGCCGCGGCCGAGCGCCTGGCCATGGTCAACGCCGATCTCGCCGCCGCCATCCTGATGAAACTCGATTCGCGCAAGGCCGGCGTCATTCTCAACGAGATGGACCAGAAGGCAGCGGCCACACTCACCGGCATCATGGCCAGCGCGGCCCGAAGGGTAGATCCGTCATGAAGTCGCATATTCTCGCCCTGGTCGCCACGGCTTCACTTGCCGGCTGCGCCTCCGACCCCAGGGAGATCGGCAGGGAGCCGGCGCTGTCGCCGGTCGGCACCGGCATTACCGGCAGCGTCAATGCGCCCTACTCCTATCCCGAAACGCCAGCCGCGCCGGTGAAGAAATTCTCGCTGTGGGACGACCGCCAGAGCCGGCTGTTCACCGACCCGCGCGCGCTGCGCGACGGCGACATCCTGACCGTCAGGATCAAGCTCAACGACAAGGCCAACTTCAAGAACCAGAACGATCGCAGCCGCACCGCCGGGCGCAAGCTCGGCTATGACGTCAACCTCGGATGGGAAGGTGCCACCACCAGCGGCAAGGGCGACGCGGGGCTGAGCTCCACCACCGAAACCAATGCGGACGGCGAAATCAAGCGCTCGGAGAACCTCGAGCTCAACGTCGCCGCCGTCGTCACCGAAGTCCTGCCCAACGGCAATCTGATGATCCGGGGCTCACAGGAGGTGCGCGTCAATTACGAGCTCAGAGTGCTGACCATCGCCGGCATGGTGCGTCCATCCGATATCGGCGCTGAAAACACCATCTCTTATGAACGCATCGCCGAGGCGCGCATCTCCTATGGCGGCCGCGGCCGCGTCAGCGAAATCCAGCAGCCCGCTTACGGTCAGCAGATCCTCGACCAAGTCCTCCCCTTTTAGGACTGGAGAACGGCACCGTGGCAAATGTCGAACAGGTTCAGCAAAAAAAGGGCCCGTCGCTTGTCATCCAGCTTGCGATGCTGCTGGCGGTGACGGGCGCCGCGATCGGCATGGGCTGGATGTCCGGCGGCTATCTGAAGGGCGTCGGGGGACCGGTGCCTGTGCCCGCCGCACCGGAGAACCAGTCCAATGCCGAGCAACCGAGCAAGGCGGCCGAACATGCTCCCGGCACCGGGCCGACGCTTGTCCAGCTGGCGCCGATCACCACCAATCTGGCTTCGCCTGCTGACACCTGGATAAGGCTGGAAGCGTCGGTGGTCTACGATGCGCCGCAGCCGCCGGAACTTACCGAAAGCATTCACCAGGACCTGCTTGCCATGGTCCGCACCCTGAAGATGCATCAGATCGAAGGCGCCAGCGGCTACCAGCATTTGAAAGCCGACCTCGAGGAGCGCGCCGCAATCCGCAGCGGTGGCCATGCCAAACAGGTTCTGATCAGGACATTGCTGCTCGAATGAGAAAACTCGTCCTCGCCGCCGCGATCGTCGTCGCCGCCACCTCTGTCGCCGCCGCCCAGCAGCTCGATCTCGGCGGCATCGGCAAGGCCGACGGCGCCACCGTCGGCTATATCATCCAGATGTTCGGTCTGATCACCGTGCTGTCGGTGGCGCCGGGCCTGTTGATCATGGTGACGAGCTTCACCCGCTTCGTCATCGCCTTCTCGATCCTGCGCGCCGGCATCGGCCTGCAGTCGACGCCGGCCAATCTGATCCTGATCTCGCTGTCGCTGTTCATGACCTTCTACGTCATGGCGCCGACCTTCGACCAGGCCTGGAACACCGGCGTCAAGCCGCTGATGGACAACCAGATCAGCCAGACCGAGGCGTTCGAAAAGATTTCGGACCCGTTCCGCACCTTCATGCTGCACAATGTCCGCGACAAGGACTTCGACCTGTTCGCCGATCTCGCCCGCGAACGCGGCCAGGTCGTTGCCAGGGACACCGTCGACCTGCGCATCCTGGTGCCGGCCTTCATGATCTCCGAAATCCGCCGCGGCTTCGAGATCGGCTTCCTGATCGTGCTGCCGTTCCTCGTCATCGACCTGATCGTCGCCACCATCACCATGGCCATGGGCATGATGATGCTGCCGCCGACCGTCGTTTCGCTGCCCTTCAAGATCCTGTTCTTCGTCCTCATCGACGGCTGGAACCTGCTTGTCGGCAGCCTGGTGCGCTCCTTCACCTGACCGTCCGCGCGCCCTTGGCGCCTTGCTAAAATTTTATGCAATATATTTCCGGTTAACCGTCCCGTTTAGCCCTTTGGTAGGGACTTGCCCGCATATTGCTCGCAGATGGCGGGTGATCGGGTCTCACGATCATTGGCATGATGCCGCTCCGTCATACCGGAAAAGCCGGTATGTCAAAAACACCCTGTAAAAATCAAGGTACGAGTAGCCATGTCCAGTATCATGACGAACGCCTCGGCGCTGACCGCGCTGCAGAGCCTGAACAACACCAACAAATCCCTCGAGCAGACGCAGGCCCGCATCTCGACCGGCTACCGCGTTGCCACCGCTTCCGACAACGCCGCTTACTGGTCGATCGCGACCTCGATGAAGTCCGACAACAAGGCCAACTCGGCCGTGCAGGACGCCCTCGGCCTCGGCGCCGGCAAGGTTGACACCGCCTACACCGCCATCAACGACGTCAAGGACCAGGTCGACCTGATCAAGACCAAGCTGGTCACTGCCCGCAGCGCCTCGAAGGAAGACCAGCAGAAGATCGCGACCGAAATCAACGCCATCCAGGCGCAGATCAAGTCCTCGGTCGCCAACGCCAACTTCGCCGGCTCGAACCTGCTGCAGAACGACGCTGCCGCTGCGTCCGACCTGAAGATCGTTGCGGCTTACAACCGTACCGGCGCGACCGTCACCATCGACACCATCGACGTCAAGGCTGCCGATACGCAGGTTCTCGATGTCGCCGGCACGGGCGGCATCGTCGGCGGCCTGCTCGCCGCTGCCTTCTTCGACCCGAGCACCACGGCGGTTACCCCCGCCGCCATCGACACCGCGCTCGGCACTGTTGAAACCGCGCTTGCCAAGCTGTCCACCGGCGCTGCCTCGCTCGGCGCTGCCAAGTCGCGCATTGACACCCAGAAGAGCTTCCTGTCGAACCTGTCGGACTCGATCGACAAGGGCGTCGGCGCTCTGGTCGACGCCGACATGAACAAGGAATCGACCCGTCTGCAGGCCCTCCAGGTCCAGCAGCAGCTCGGCATCCAGGCGCTGTCGATCGCCAACGGCAACTCGCAGTCGATCCTGTCGCTCTTCCGCGGCTGATCTCTCGACATTACGACTGACACCATCCGTCGGGCCGCGCCAACAGCGCGGCCCGATTTCTTTTTGCGGCTGTTGATTTTCTTGCTAAATGGCTGCCGATTTTTGCTCTTGGCCAGCGCCCTGAATGGTTTGGTTTAACAGGCCGTTAACCATATCCCGGTAGTCATGGTTAACCATTCCATGGCGGGCAGACCATACGGTCGATGGGCTTATGCCTACCCCCTTGATGAAGTTGATCCGGCGTGTTCCGGGACACGCCAGTGTTTGAAAAGGGGTAAATATCTTGGCTAGCATCATGACGAACGCTTCGGCTCTGACCGCGCTGCAGAGCCTGAGCAACACCAACAAGCAGCTTGAAACCACCCAGTCACGCATTTCGACCGGCTACCGCGTCGCCACCGCCAGCGACAACGCCGCCTACTGGTCGATCGCCACCACGATGAAGTCCGACAACAAGGCGCTTTCGGCCGTTCAGGACGCGCTTGGCCTCGGCGCCGGCAAGGTCGACACCGCCTACACCGCCATCACCGACATCAAGGACCAGGTCGACCTGATCAAGGCCAAGCTGGTCACTGCACGCAGCGCCAGCAAGGACGACCAGCAGAAGATCGCCACTGAGATCAAGGCTATCCAGGACCAGATCAAGTCGTCGGTCACCAACGCCTCCTATGCCGGCTCGAACCTGCTGCAGAACGACGCTGCTGCGACCTCCGACCTGAAGATCGTCGCGTCCTATAACCGCACCGGCACGACCGTCGCCATCGACACCATCGACGTCAAGGCGGCCGACACGCAGGTCCTCGATCTTCCCGGCACCGGCGGCATCGTCGGCGCTCTGCTGGCGACGACCTTCTTCGATCCCAGCACAACCCAGGTCCTTCCGGCAGCCATCGACACCGCACTTGGCGCCGTTGAAACGGCGCTTGCCAAGCTGTCCACGGGCGCTGCCTATCTCGGCGCCGCCAAGTCGCGCATCGATACCCAGAAGAGCTTCCTGTCGAACCTGTCGGACTCGATCGACAAGGGCGTCGGCGCGCTGGTCGACGCCGACATGAACAAGGAATCGACGCGGCTGCAGGCCCTACAGGTCCAGCAGCAGCTCGGCATCCAGTCGCTGTCGATCGCCAACGGCAACTCGCAGTCGATCCTGGCGCTGTTCAAGCAGTAAGCCTGACCCGGCTTTCTCCTTCTTGAATTGAAGGGCCGCGCCGACAGCGCGGCCCTTTCGCTTTGTGGCTGTGTTTTGACGCATGTCGTTGACCCGGAACCGCTGCACTTCCGGGCGACATGCTCTATCATCTTCGCACAAGCTTCGCGGTCTAGTGTTCCCACGGAATATCATGCTGGGAGCGCTTGAATCGTGCCGCAACAGATCCAGAGCATCATCTCGAATCTCAGGGCATTTGGCGTCAGGCGCCTTGCCATGCTGGCCGGCATTGCCGCATTGGTGATGGCCGTCATCGGCATCGGCTCGGTCTATCTCAACCGCCCTGCCTATGAGACGCTCTATGTCGGGCTCGATCGCTCCGACGTGAACCAGATCGGCCTGGTGCTCGGCGAGGCCGGCATCGGCTTCGACGTCGGCTCCGACGGCACCTCCGTGCTGGTGCCGGCCGGCACCACCGCGCAGGCGCGCATGCTGCTCGCCGAAAAGGGCCTGCCGACCAGCGCCAATGCCGGCTACGAACTGTTCGACAATGTCGGCTCGCTCGGGCTGACCTCCTTCATGCAGCAGATCACCCGCGTGCGCGCGCTGGAAGGCGAGATCGCCCGCACCATCCAGTCGATATCCGGCATCAAGGCCGCCCGCGTTCACATCGTCATGTCCGAGCGCGCCAATTTCCGCCGCGACGAACAGCAACCCTCCGCCTCGGTGGTCATCCGCTATTCCGGCATCGACGCCGAAAAGAGCGCCATGTCGATCCGCCATCTCGTCGCCGCCGCCGTGCCGGGCCTGTCGGCCGACAAGGTTACCGTGCTCGATTCCAACGGCAACCTTCTCGCCGCCGGCGACGATCCCTCCAACACAAGTGCTGCCCGCACGCTCGGCGTCGAGCAGACCGTCGAGGCGCAGATCGGCGACAACATCCGCCGCGCGCTGACGCCTTATCTCGGCCCCGACAATTTCCGCGCCAGCGTCAAGGCCGACGTCAACACCGACACCCGCCAGACCGAAGAGACGATCTTCGATCCGGAGTCGCGCGTGGAGCGTTCCGTGCAGTCGGTGCGCGCCAACGAAAACAGCAATCAGAGGCAGGCCTCGACCCCGGCCACCGTCGAGCAGAACCTGCCCGAGACCCAGGCGACCAGCACCGATGGTCCGCAGACGTCATCGGCGAACGACCGCAAGGAGGAGATCACCAATTACGAGATCAACTCCAAGAAGATCGCCACAGTCTCGAACGGCTATTCCGTTACCAAGATGTCGATCGCCGTCGTCGTCAATCAGCAGCGGCTGATGACCATCCTCGGCAAGGACGCCACACCCGAACAGATCGCCAAGCGCGTCGCCGACATCCAGAAAATGGTCGCCTCGGCCACCGGCTTCGACGACAAGCGCGGCGACATCATCGATGTGTCGGCGGTCGAGTTCATCGACGGGCTGGACGGCGAAGCGGTCGAACAGCCGGGCATAATGGCATCGATCGGAACCCATGTAGGTACGATGATCAATGCCGGCGCCTTCATCGTCGTGGTGTTCCTGGTCGCCTTCTTCGGCCTGAGGCCAATGGCCACCGCGCTGAGCGCGCGGCCGACGCCGGCACTTGCCGGTCCGAGCTTCGACGACGTCCAGCGTTCACTGCCGACACCCGAAGCCGCCGGCGCCGAACAGGCGCCGGCTGCCTTGCCCGGCAGCCGCCCCGGCCCGACTCCACTCGATGATCTTCGCCAGAAGATCAGGCCGGCGCCACAGGAGCGGCTTGCCCGCATGGTCGACATCAATGAGGAGCGCACCGCGCAGATCCTGCGCAAATGGGCGGCCCAGGAAGCAGCGGTATAGACCATGGCCTCGGCAGCGCTTTTCGACCTTTTGCCGGATTTCGGCGCACACAGCCAGCGTGCCGGCCAGCCCTCGCTCGCGGCCATGGCCGAGCCAAGGCCGGAGACGTCGGCGCCGCAGGCCGACATCGGCGCGCTGATCGCCGAAGCGGTCATCGATGCCGAAGCCGCCCTTGAAGCCCGCCTTGCCATCGCCCACCAGGCAGCGCTCGAGGCGCAGAGACAGGCCAATGCCGATGAAGCAAAGGCCTTTCTGGAAAGTTTCGGCGGCGATCTCGGCGCGGTCGTCACTGCCCGTATCGAGATCATGGAGGCCAAGGTAAGCGACCTCGTCGGCGCCACCATTGCGCGCATCATTGGCGGCCTTGTCAGCGACGATCTGCAGAAGCGTTCGCTGGAAGCCCTTGCCGGCACGATCCGCGAAGCCGTCGGCGACAGCGAGGCGGTGCGCATCGCCGTGGGCGGACCGCTGTCATTGTTCGAGACGCTGAAGGCTTCGCTCGGCCCACGCGCGGCCAATCTCGATTTCGTCGAGGCGCCCGGCTTCGACCTTACCGTCGCCATTGACGAGGCGGTGTTCGAAACCCGCATTGCCGAATGGTCGGCCGCCTTGTCGGAGGCCCTGTCATGAGCGAGGGCCCTCTTACGAACGAGTGGACGTCATGAGCGTTGTCGAGGCCGCAGACGCCAGGCATGAGATCATCATCGTGCGGCGCAACCACGACGACCACGACGACGCCCACCATGGCGGCGTCTGGAAGATCGCCTTTGCCGATTTCATGACTGCCATGATGTGCTTCTTCCTCGTCATGTGGCTGATCAACGCCGCCAACGAGCAGACCAAGGCAGCCGTCGCCAGCTACTTCAATCCGGTCAAGCTGGTCGATCGCAACGCCAGCCGCAAGGGCCTCGAAGACCTCGGCGATGGCCCGAGCAAGGTCGGGCTGACGGCGGACGACCCGCGGGACAAGACCAGCAAGGCCGGACAGGACGGCGTCGGCGGCGCCGGTACTTCCGACAAGAAGCAATCGAAGGAATCGGCGCCAAAGACGGATCTTTCCGACGAGCATCTGTTTGCCGATCCCTATGCGGTGCTGTCGGAAATCGCCACCGACACCGGCGTCATGCAAAATGTCAGCGAGAAGGGCGATGGCGGCGCGCAGGCGTCCGGCCCGGCTACCGGCGCATCCGGCGGCCAATCCTACCGCGACCCGTTCGCGCCGGATTTCTGGTCGCAGCAGGTGGCTGCACCAGGCGCCGAAGCCACCGCCGAACGCACCAAGATCGAAGGCGATCCCCTGAAGCCGGGTGACAAGGCGGCACAGACGCAAGTGGCGGAGGTGAAGGCCGTGCCGGCCGCGCCGCCAGTGGCCGCGGCGCCGCTCGAGCCGCTGGCGAAATCCGTTTCCGATAAGCCGCTGACCAAGGCTGAAGCCAAAGCAGAGGCCAAGGCTGAAGCAGCGAAGGCCGAAATTGCAAAGGCCGAAGCCGCCGAAGCACAACCCGCACCCAAACCCGAAGCCGCGGAAAAAGCGCCGACGGCCGCCACTGTTAGAGCCGCGGCGCAGGTCAAGCAGGAACTGGCCGAGGCCTTCAAGCCAGGCGACAAATTGCATAATGGCGTCTCCGTCGAAGCCACCGACAAGGGTGTCGTCATTTCGATCACGGACCAGTTCGATTTCGGCATGTTCGAGATCGGATCGGCGGTGCCTAGGCGTGAACTGGTGCTGGCGATGGAAAAGATCGGCCGCATCGTCAACGAGCAGAAAGGCACGATCAGCATCAACGGCCACACCGACGCGCGGCCGTTCCGCAGCGACACTTACGACAATTGGCGGCTGTCCACGGCGCGCGCCCATTCCGCCTATTACATGCTGGTGCGCGGCGGCGTCGACGAGCGCCGCATCACCGAGGTCGCCGGCTTCGCCGATCGCGAGCCGAAAATTGCAGCCGACCCGATGGCGGCCGCGAACCGCCGCATCGAAATCCTGATGGCGACCGACGGATGAGGCGCGCCGCCATCATCGGCCGCGCCGTCGGGCTGCTGCTGCTGAGCGCTGTCCATCCGCCATCGGCCTTCGCCGAGGACGGCTTGCAGCCCTATCAGCTGGTGCGCTCGCTGCAGCTTGTGCAGGACCGCATCGCCGCCGGCGATCACGCCGCGCTGCCGATGCAGGCCAAGCTGCTCGAAATGGCCGACACAAGGCTGCGCGCGGCGGACGCAGATGATTTCAGCGACCCGAAGAATTTTCGCGCCTTGCTGGTCTATGGCATGAGTGGCGGCAACCCCGTCACCGTCGAGGCGGCGGTGTCGCGCGCCAAGACCGACCCGCAAAGCCTGACCATCGCCAAGGGCATTGTCGATTATCTGAACGGCCGGCAGGCGGCTGCGATCGAGGCGCTGAAGCCGATCGATCCGATGACCCTGCCCCCCGATGTCGGTGCCTTTCTGGCGCTGGTCAAGGGCTCGCTTCTCGCCACCGAGCAACCGGTCAGCGCGCTTGCGCTGCTCGACGATGCTCGCCTGCTCAGCCCCGGCACGCTGGTCGAGGAAGCAGCACTGCGCCGCTCGGTCGGCATCGCCGCCGCGCAAGGCGACGGTGCGCGTTTCGCGCTTGCCTCAACCCAATACGTCGAAGACTACCTCTATTCGCCCTATGCCAGCCAGTTCGCCGACGCCTTCGTCTCCGGCGTCATCACGCTGCACATGGCGATCAGCCAGGACAAGCTCGCCGACATCACCGCAATGATGGATCCAGAACGCGAGAAGGTGATCTATCTGCGCATCGCCCGCCGCGCCGCGATCGACGGCTTTGCCGATCTCTCCGCCTTTGCCTCGGCCAGGGCTGAACGGGGCCGCGACGGCATCCACAATCAGGACGATCCGCGCGCCCAGCTCTATTCCAGCCTGTCCACGGTAACGTCCGGCACCATCGGCGAGGTCCGCGCCAAGCTGGATAAGATCGATCGCAACCAGCTTTCGCAAAGCGACCGCGACCTGCTCGATGCCGCGCAGGCCGTGGCGGGTGAAGTCATCGCCCCGCCGGCGCCGCTGCCTGCCGAAAAGCCCGCACCTGCCGCGGCCAGGCAGGAGCCGGTCAAGACCGCGGCCGTGGAAAGACCCGACGAGCCAGAGCTGCCGCCGGTCGAAGGCGCGATGCCGGAACAGCCAGCCGCCACAACGTCGAGTGAACAGCCCGCAACCGACCGACTGAAGGCGGCAAGTGAACCGGCCGCGCAGGCACCAAGCACGCCAGAGGCAAAGGCGGCGGAAACGCCTGCAGTCGCCCCGGCCAGCGATGCGGCTCCGGTCGTGCCGGCATCGGTGCCGGCCCCCGCCGCAGTAGAGCCTACCGATCCCACCGACGCCGCCATGGCGAGGACGCGTCGCCAGCTCGATTTGATCGACCAGATGCTTGGAGCAGCCCCGAAATGACCACCAATGTTGGCCAGGCCCTGCCGGCTCCCGCGCACGCCGGATCGAAGCAGTCGGCCTCAAACGCCAAGGGCGGCGACAAAAGCTTCGGCGACATGGTGCGCGGCGACGACGATGCGCCGACACCGATAGGCCAGGGAGCAATTGAGGCCGCGTCGCACGAGCTGCGTTGGGCCAAACGCAGCCCTGCCGGTCCCGGCAAAAGCGAAATCCCACACACCCAGTCTGGCAAAACGGGCACGAAATCCGCTGCCGGCAAGGCCGCAAAAGAACATGCCGATAGTGGCCCGGACAAACCATCCAAGGACGCTGAGGTGGCCGGACGAGACGCGGATGCAGGATCGCTGCAGGATCATTTGCCACTGGTGCTGGCGCTGCACGATATCAGGCATTTCTCAACGGTCCGGACAAGCGGGAACGGCATCGCGACGAATGGACAGACTGGGCAACCGGCGCCCGCTGGCGAGGCCATTTCTGCACAGACGTCGCCTCTGAAGAGACACCGCGCAGCGTCCGGCATTGACAACAGACTCGACACGACGACGCGATCGGAACGGGCCAAGCCCGGTACCAGCGTTTCCGCACAGGATCAGGGGCAAAAGCTGCCCGCGATCGGGCTCCAGTCCGGCAAACTGCCGCACCAGGATGGTCCGACGCCTCCTCTACCGGCGGACCAGACGGCAAGCGACGTTTCGGCACCCGAGGCAAAACGGTCCGCGCCGTCGGCGAAGTCCGTCGATGGAGCCCATTCCGCGGCATCGGCCACACAGGGAAAACAGCCGCCATTCGCTGCGCGCGTCGACATTGTTGCCGAACAGAGCTTCCCGGCCCCGGCGCAAAGCCCGATGAACCAGACGACTTCGGCGCTTATCGACGTGCTGGCTTCGGACAACGGACTGCGGCAAGCGGTTTCGACGCCGTCGACGAGCGCCCAGACGGCCGGTTCTGTTGCCGTTCCGACACATATATTGAAGATCGAGCTTCACCCGGCAGAGCTCGGCATGGTCACCGCCAGTCTCAGGCTTTCCGGAGAACAACTTTCGATAGAATTGAAGCCCGAAACCCATGAGGCTTACCGCCGTCTCGCCACCGATAGCGACGCCATCGTGAAGTCGTTGCGCGGGCTCGGCTTCGATGTCGACAAGGTCACCATCCTGCAACCCTCGATAGCGATCCACGCAGCGGCCCGCAGCGATGCAGCGAACTCGCATCCAATGCCGCAAGGCCGCGACCAGTCCGCTTTTCAGCCCGGAAACTCGAGCGGCAACAATACGGGTTCGGACGGCCAGCAGTCGGGAAGAAACCGCAATGACGATGCCCAGGAATTCGGCCGCGCTGGCGCGCCTGCTCGCGAGCGCGCTGGCGACGATATGTTTATCTAGCCTCGCCACCAAGCCGGCCACCGCCGCCACCAACCCTTGCGAGCCCGAGATTTTGCGTGCCGCCGACCGCTATGGCGTGCCCGCCGGCATCCTCTATGCGGTCGGGCTGACCGAGACCGGCAAGAAGGGTAGCTTGCAACCTAACGCGTTGAATATAGAGGGGAAAGCGGTATTTCCAAGGAACCGAACCGAGGCCCTGGCCACCTTCGAAGCAGCCCGGCGCGAGGGCAAGACACTCATCGATCTCGGCTGCATGCAGATCAACCATCACTATCACGCCGCGCATTTCCGCAGCGTCGACGACATGCTCGACCCGCGCCAGAATGTCGACTATGCCGCACGCTTCCTGGCCAGCCTGCATGCGCATCATGTCAGCTGGTCGATGGCCGTCGCCCGCTACCACGCCGGCCCCGACAATGATCCCGCGCAGAAATTCTATGTCTGCCGCGTCATCGCCAATATGGTCGCCACCGGCTTCGGCAAATGGACCCCGAATGCCCGCAACTTTTGCAATCCTTAGGTGAATCAGCTCTTGCGAACGGCTGCAAATCCACGCCCGGCGGGTGACGTGCTACGTCACCCGTTCGGCAACCAACGATACAACCTCCTGATTGCGGTTATTTCGAAACTCGAAATAACTCCCAAGAAAATAGCTACAAGAAATGATGGTTGTTCAGGATTCCCGGCACCGGTTACGGCTCTTCCCACGGGGCAGATGATCTGATTCGGAGGCGGGACCGATGATTGTAATCGTTGACGAGCGTGAGCTCGTAACTGAAGGCTATAATTCACTTTTCGATCGTGAGGGCGTCGCCTGTGCAGGCTTCGCGTCCGGTGAATTCGGCGAGTGGGTGACATCGGCCGCCGACACGGATTTGCGATCGGTCCGAGCCTTCCTCATCGGCGACTGCCGCGAAGGCGCCATCTCGCCACGCCAGATCCGCGACCGCACCGGCGCTCCGGTCATTGCGCTGAGCGAACAGCACTCGCTCGAGAATACGCTGCGGCTGTTCGAGAGCGGTGTCGACGACGTCATCCGCAAGCCGGTCCACATCCGGGAGATCCTGGCCCGCATCACCGCCATCCGCCGCCGCGCCCATGAGGACGTCAGCTACACCGAGATCGGCGCCATGCGCATCTTCATGGATGGCCGCGATCCCGAGATCGATGGCCAGCCGCTGCCTCTGCCGCGCCGCGAACGCCGCATCCTCGAATATCTGGCGAGCAACCGCGGACGCCGCGTCACCAAGACCCAGGTCTTCAACGCCATCTACGGCATCTTCGACGAAGAGGTCGAGGAGAACGTCGTCGAGAGCCACATCTCCAAATTGCGCAAGAAACTGCGCGAAAAGCTTGGTCAGGACCCGATAGATTCCAAGCGCTTCCTCGGCTACCGGCTGGTGTTCTGATGCCGGTCTGCGCCAGCCTCGCGCAAGACAAAAATTATATCCTCGCGACCACAGACATAGGCCCAACGATCTTGGGCATTGAGGAGACGTTTCGATGAGCCTTTACGGAATGATGCGGACCGGCGTTTCCGGCATGAACGCCCAGGCCAACCGCCTGTCGGCGACAGCCGACAACATCGCCAATTCCGACACCACCGGCTACAAGCGATCCTCGGCCGAGTTTTCGACGCTGATCATGCCGCAGGTCGGCGGCGCCTATAATTCCGGCGGCGTCAACACCACCATCCGCTCGGCCATCAGCGCCCAGGGCGTGCTGCAGTACACGACCTCGGTTTCCGACCTTGCGGTCAACGGCAACGGTTTCTTCGTCGTCCAGGACCCCAGCGGAACGCCTTTCCTCACCCGCGCCGGCGCATTCGTTCCCGACGCTCAGGGCAGGCTGGTCAACGCCGCCGGCTACCAGCTGATGGCATACAGCTACGCCAACGGCACGCCGGCAGCCACCGCCAACGGCTTCGAAGGGCTGGTTCCGGTCCAGATCTCCGACCAGGAAATGACGGCGACGCCCAGCACCACAGGCAATTTCAACGCCAATCTGCCGGCTGGCGCCACGCCGCCCGCCGGTCCGCTGCCTTCCACCAACAGCCCGACCGCCGAATACACGTCGAAGTCCTCGATGGTCACCTACGACAATCTCGGCAACAAGAAGCTGCTCGACGTCTATTTCACCAACACCGGCACCGGCGCCTGGTCGGTCTCTGTGTTCGACCAGTCCCAGGCGACGCCGGGCACATCCTTCCCCTATACGGGCGGCGCGCTGGCCACGGCCAACCTGACCTTCGACACCACCACCGGCAAGCTAACCGGCGCGGTCGACAGCATAACGATCCCCGTACCGGGCGGTGCGTCGCTCGACCTCGATTTGTCCAAGCTGACTCAGCTCGGCACCGGCTTCACGGTCTCCGAAGCCAAGGTCAACGGCAACGCGCCCAGCACGATCGAAAAGATCCAGATCGGCGAGGACGGAGTCATTTACGCCCAGTATCAGGACGGCTCGACCAAGCCGCTGTTCAAGATCCCACTGGCCGACGTCCAGAGCGCCGACAACCTCACCGCACTGCCTGGCAATGTCTATGCGCAGTCCACCGACTCCGGCACCGTGCGCATCGGCTTCGCCAATGAAGGCAAGCTCGGCAGCATCATCTCCGGCGCGTTGGAAAATTCCAACGTCGATATCGCCGAGGAATTGACCAACATGATCGCGGCGCAGCGCAGCTACACCGCTAACTCGAAAGTGTTCCAGACCGGTTCCGACCTCATGGATGTCCTTGTCAACCTGAAGAGATAAACGACGGGCGCCAGGGGAATGAACCCAAACCAGAGCAGCGCGGTGCGCGGATTTCGAATTCCAGACCACACCGGCAAACCGGCCGGGGTGGTCTGGAATTGCAGGTTTCCGAACGCCGACGCCGCCGACAGGGCAGAGACGTCATCCCCTCCCCACTGGCCTCGTGAAAGACCCGCATGTCGCTGACTTCCGCATTGACCATAGCCCAACAGTCGCTTCAGACCACATCGAAGCAGACCAGCGTCCTTTCCCGCAATATTGCCGACGCCAGCAACCCCGACTATGCCCGCCGCACGGCGGTCGTCGTCAGCAGCGCGCCCGGCGCCCGCTCGGTCGAGATCCAGCGCGCCACCAACGCCCTGCTGTTTCGCCAGAACCTTAGCGCGCAATCGGCATGGAGCGGCCAGAGCACGCTTTACAGCGGAATTGACCGCCTCGCCGTTGCCGTCAACGGCGTCGACAACGCCTCCTCTGCCTCGACCGCGATCGGCAAGCTGCAGAACGCGCTGCAGCTTTACGCCGCTACGCCATCCAACCAGAACCTCGGCTCCAGCGTCATCGACGCGGCCCAGCAGGTGGTGCGCGCTCTGAACGACGGCACCAACGCGATCCAGGATTTCCGCACCCAGGCCGATGGCGAGATATCAACGGCGGTTAACGATCTCAACTCGCTGCTTAGTCAGTTCCAGGACGCCAACAAGGCGGTCATCTCCGCAACCCGTTCGGGTACCGACGCATCCGACGCGCTCGACCAGCGCGACGCTTTGCTGAAGAAGATCGCGGACTATGTGCCGGTGTCAACCTTCACGCGGGGCGACAACGACATGGTCATCACCACCAAGGATGGCACGACACTGTTCGAGACCATTCCGCGCTCGGTAAGTTTCACCCCGTCGGCGGGCTACACGGCCGGCACACCAGGCAACACCATCTACATCGACAATGTGCCGGTCAGCGCCGGGGCTGGCGGCAACACCAGCGCCGACGGCAAGCTCGCCGGGCTCATTACCTTGCGCGACGGCGTCGCGGCGACGATGCAGAGCCAGCTCGACGAAGTGGCGCGCGGCCTCATCACCGCCTTTGCCGAAACAGCACCTTCGCAGCCCGACCGAACCGGCCTGTTCACCTGGTCGGGTGCGCCCGCCATTCCGGCCGCCGGCACGCTGATCGACGGGCTTGCCGGCTCGATCAAGGTCAACGCCGCAATGGACCCGAGCGTCGGCGGCAATCCGGTGCTGCTGCGCGACGGCGGCGCCAATGGTGCGGCGTATATCGCCAACACCGCCGGCAACGCCTCCTATTCGCAGCTCTTGATCGGCTATGGCGACAAGCTCGACAAGCCGATGCCTTTCGACGCTGCGGCCGGCATCACCGTGACGTCCAGCGTCTCCGACTACGCCGCCAATGCCATTGGCTGGTTCGAAGGCCAGCGCCAGCAGGCCTCGAGCAATGCAGACGCCAAGGAAGCGCTGGCATCGCGCACCGCCGAGGCGCTGTCCAACGACACCGGCGTCAATGTCGACCAGGAGATGTCGCTGCTGCTCGACCTCGAACACACCTATCAGGCCTCGGCGCGCATGATGAAAACCGTCGACGACATGCTGTCGGCCCTGCTCGATGCCGTGGGATAAGCCATGAAAGCCACATCCGTCTCCTCAGCCGCTCTCTCCAACGCCGCGCGCTATCAGCAGATGCGCATGCAGGGCGAACTGGTCAAAGCCACTAAGGAATCGACGACCGGCACCGTCGCCGATGTCGGTCTGGCGCTCGGCGCGCGCACCTCGCAGGCGGTCACCTTCTCGCGCGACCTCGACCGGTTGAACGTCATCATCGATTCCAATTCGCTGGTCACCGCTCGGCTGTCCTCGACGCAGGCTGCGCTTGGCCAGCTTTCCGACACTGCGCAGAATTTGCTGACCGCACTGACCGCCGCCGGCAATTCCTCGAGCACCATCACGCAGCAAGCCGGCAAGGCCGCCGTGCAGCAGATGACCTCTATCCTCAATGCCAGCGTCAACGGCGAATATCTGTTTGCCGGCACCAACACCGACGTCAAGCCGATCGACGATTTCACCGCCGCCGGCTCGCCGGCCAAGGCGGCGTTCGACGCTTCCTTCTCGTCGTATTTCGGCTTCACGCAGACCGATCCGCTCGCCGCCAACATCACCGCCGCCCAGATGGACGGCTTCATCACCAGCAATGTCGTGCCGCAGTTCATGGGCGCCGGCTGGCAGGCCAACTGGTCGAACGCCACCGACCAGCAGATCGTCAGCCGCATTTCGCTGGGCGAAACCACCCAGACCTCGGCCAGCGCCAATGAAGACAGCATCCGCAAGCTCGCCATGGCTTCCGCCCTGGTCACCGGCCTGCTCTCCGGCAACATCAGCCAGGCGGCGAAGACCACCGTCGTCGGTCGCGCCCAGGCGATGGTCGGCGAGGCGCTGGGCGGACTCGGCCAGTTGCAGGCCGAGACCGGCCTTGCCGAGAAGCGTGTTTCCGACGCGAGCGACCGCATGAAGACGCAGGTCGACCTGTTCGAGCGCCATATCCTCGATCTGGAGGGCGTCGATCCGGCCGAGGCCGCCACCCGCGTCGCGGATCTGACGCAGCATATCGAGACGTCCTTCGCGCTGACCGCGCGCCTGCAGCAGATGAGCCTGCTGAACTACCTGACCTGACAATCTCAACCGCAACGGTAGAGCCAAACGATGTACCAATTCTCCTACGCCGACATCCAGACCGACTCCGTTGCCGATGCGAAAGATCGCGAGCGGCAGCTTTTGACCCGCTCGATCGAAATGCTGGCGGCGGCGGCGGCGGTCGGCCACACCTCGATGGAGGCAGTCGAAGCGCTGCACTTCACCAACCGGGTCTGGACCACCTTCGTCGAGGATCTCGGTTCCAGCGACAATGTCCTGCCCAAGGAACTGCGCGCCAACCTCATCTCCATCGGCCTGTGGCTGCTGCGCGAGGCCGAGGACATCCGCCAGGGCCGCACCGACAATTTCGAAGGGCTGATCGAAGTGTCCCAGATCATCCGGGACGGCATTCAATGACCAACACGCTGAAGATATCGCTGAAGCCGAACGAGAAGATCTACATCAACGGCGCCGTCATCCGCGTCGACCGCAAGGTCACCGTCGAGCTGATGAACGACGTACAGTTCCTGCTCGAGAACCATGTCATCCAGGCCGACGATGCCTCGACGCCGCTCAAGCAGCTCTATTTCATCCTGCAGGTGATGCTGATGAACCCGGCCGGCGCCATCGAGGCGCGCGCCATGTTCCGCCGCTCGCTGCCCTTGCTTTTGGCAAGCTTCGAGGATGAGCAGATCAGTGGTGCGCTGAAGCAGATCGACCGCATGGTCGGCGAAGACCATATCTATGAAGCGCTGAAGGCTATCCGCGCGCTTTATCCGCTCGAACGCCGCGCACTTGGCGGCAATGACGATGTTCAGGGTGCGAAGCGCCCGCTGGCCGTGGGAGCACAATACTGATGAATGTGGACATGACGACGACGATCCCCACGGGCGCCAACCAGGGTACCCAGCAGACGTCGAAGACAGCGGTCGACTACCAGTCGTTCCTGAAGCTGTTGATCGCCGAGATGAAGAACCAGGATCCGACGAAACCGATGGATTCGACGCAGTACGTCGCCCAACTCGCCACCTTCTCGCAGGTCGAGCAATCGGTGCAGACCAACACCAAGCTCGACCAGATCATGCAGTCGTCGGCGCTGTCGCAGGCCGATGCCCTGATCGGCCGTTCGATCACCTCGGCCGACGGCAAGACGACCGGCGTCGTGGCCTCGGTCAGGCTTGCAAGCAACGGCGTGATCGCCGTGCTGCAGAACGGCACCGAAGTGCCGGTCGGCGCGGGCGTTTCGATAAAGCCGGCCAGCTAGACAGTTCCATAGAGGCGCGCTCACATGAACGAGGCCGACGCCCTAGACATCGTCCAGTATGCGGTGTGGACGGTGCTCGTCGCGTCCGCGCCGGTGGTGCTGGTTGCCATGGTGGTCGGCATCGGCATCGCGCTGATCCAGGCCCTGACCCAGATCCAGGAAATCACCCTGACCTTCGTACCCAAGATCGTAGCCATCATGCTGGTCGTGGCGCTGACCGGTCCGTTCATCGGCAGCCAGATATCGGCCTTCACCAACGTCATCTTCGAACGCATCGAAAACGGGTTCTAGGCAGCGCTTGCAGGCGGCTGTGTTCCGGCTAGATTGCAGGCCATGACTCAGGCAGAACTCACCGGCAGGCCATGTGCGGAATAGCCGGCGTCTGGCGCAAACGAAACCCGATCGACGCCAACGACCTGTCGGATGTCGCCAGCATGATGCAGGCGCTGGTACATCGCGGCCCCGACGATCATGACAGCTGGCACAACAATCGGCTGGCGCTCGGTCACCGCCGGCTTACCATCATCGATCCCTCGCCCGCCGCCCGTGAGCCGATGCTGACTTCTTCCGGCGATGGCGTTCTCGTCTACAATGGCGAGGTCTACAATTACCGCTCGCTGCGCGAAACGCTGCAGGCGCAAGGCGTCGTCTTTCGAACCATCTGCGATGCCGAAGTGGTTCTCGAAGCCTTGCATCACTGGGGTCCCGAAAAAGCCGTGCCGCTGTTCGACGGGATGTTTTCCTTCGCCTATTTCGACGCTCGCAGCAGTGCGCTGTGGCTTGCGCGTGACCGTCTTGGAATCAAGCCGATGTCGGTGGCCGACACGCCGGAGCGAATCCTGTTCGCCTCGGAGGACAAGGCGATCCTCGCCTGCGACGGTTTTCCGCGCGACATCGACAGCCGCGAGATCACCTTGCGGCTTGCCTGGCAGAGCCGCGATTCCAGCTACAGCCTGTTCGACCGCATCGAGCGCCTGCCGCCCGCCGGCCTGTGGAAGATCACCGATGGCGTTATCGAGAAGCGCCGCTTCTGGCATGTGCTGGACGTGCTGGAGACCGCGCGCATTACCGGCGATGCATCCGCTGATGCTGAACACATGGCGACGCTCGAGGCGTTGCTCAAGGACAGCGTCGGACTTCACTGCATCGCCGATACCAGCGTTGCCACCGCCTGCAGCAGCGGTGTCGATTCCGGCCTGATAACGGCGCTGGCAAAGCGGTTCAGGCCGGAAGTCCACGGTTATGTCGTCGACCCGCAGCTCGGCAACAGCGAGGCCGAAGACGCCGAACGCACCGGCCGCCATGTCGGCGTGCCCTTGCGCCGGGTGCCGGTCGACAGGAACCGGTTTTTCGAACTTTGGCCAAGGGTAATCTGGCATCTTGAAAGCGATGGCTGGCACGCCAGCCATGTCGCACTGCTGGCGCTTGCCGAACGATGCCGGGCCGATGGCGTCAAGGTGCTGCTCACCGGCGAAGGCGCAGACGAATTGTTTGGCGGCTACCCCTTGCAGGCCTTGAGCATGAAGAAGTGGCGTTCCTGGTCGTGGCCCCGGCGCCTGGTCCATTCGAAGCGCTCGCTCGACCGGAGATTCGAGCAACAGCGTCATGCCCCCTACAAGGTCTCGGCTGGAAGCCACTCACAAATGGATCGCAGCATGGTCCTGCGTGCTTTGTCGCCGGAGCTGAATTTTCTGCAAACCGAGATCTTCGACCGCCTGGAGCCGGTTATGCCGCCCGCGGATCGCGCCTTTCTCGGTAGTTGCCTCTACGACCTCTATTCGCATCTGCAGGACATCCTGCACCGGCACGACCGGCTGAGCATGGCGGCGTCCGTGGAACTGCGGGTCCCGTTCCTGGAAAACCGCCTGATCGACTTCGCCATCCATTTGCCGAGGCGGCAGAAATACCGCGACAAAACAGGAAAATGGCTTTTGCGAAAGGTCGCTGAAAAGCATATTCCGCGCCAGAACGTCCAGGCGCGCAAGATCGGCTTCGAGATGTCGTCGCAATTTTCGGCCGGCACGGAGACTTTGCTACGCGGCGGTTTCCTGCGCGATGCCTTGAAATGGCCCGCCGCGAATTTGGAGGACATGGTCCAGTTGGCGCGGCGCGAGCAACCGTCCAGGCTGCGGCTTGTCGGCATGGAGCTTTTCCTGCGCCTTCACGCCGGCGGCGAGACGACAGGCACGCTGACCGAAGCCTTGCATACCGCTGCCCGGGACAGAAGCTGACTTCGCGCGCGGCCGACAGCCCCGCGCAGTGGACCAATGAGAACATCGCTCTGGGTAGCGGACCATTCCCGGCTGACGTATTTTCGCCTTGCTATCCTGTTGTTGGACCATGATCTTTTTCGAAGACGCGTTCGCCCTTTTGGATGTCGTGCTCTATTTCAAACGGATGCCATGATTGTCGTCCCCGCGGACGAAACCAGCACGTTAAGGTGGGACAGGTCTGATGATCGATGACGAGCCGGACAGCGAACGCGTTTCGGCGCTGGCGCCGTTCCGGCACGGCATCTTCCGCGCCGTCTGGTCGGCCAGCCTGGTGTCGAATTTCGGTGGCCTGATCCAGGGCGTCGGCGCCGCCTGGATGATGACCACCATCGCCACGTCGCCCTATCAGGTGGCGCTGGTCCAGGCCTCGGCCACTCTGCCGATCATGCTGTTTGCACTCGTCGCCGGCGCCATCGCCGACAGCTTCAACCGGCGCAAGGTGATGCTGATCGCCCAAATCTTCATGCTGGTCGTCTCTGCACTTCTAACGCTGTTCACCTGGAACGGCTGGATGACGCCGTGGACGCTGCTTGCCTTCACCTTCCTAATCGACAGCGGCACGGCGCTCAACAACCCGTCCTGGCAGGCATCGGTCGGCGACATGGTGCCGCGCAACAAGCTGCCGGCCGCGGTTGCACTCAATTCACTGGGCTTCAACCTGACACGCAGCGTCGGCCCGGCGATCGGCGGCATCATCGTTGCCGCCGCTGGTGCGGCTGCTGCGTTCGCCGCCAATGCGCTGAGCTATATAGGTCTCATCATCGTGCTCTTCCGCTGGAAGCCGGAGCTGCCGGTCTCGACGCTGCCGCGCGAGACGCTGGGCGCCGCCATGGGCGCCGGCCTGCGCTATGTCGCCATGTCGCCCAACATCGGCAAGGTGCTGGTCAGGGGCTCCGCCTTCGGCTTCAGCGCCGGCGCGGTTTTGGCGCTGCTGCCGCTGGTGGCGCGCGACGTCGTCAAGGGCGATGCCTTGACCTACGGCATCATGCTCGGCGCCTTCGGCATCGGCGCCGTCGGCGGCGCGCTGATAAGCGTGCGTCTCAGACAATTGCTGTCCAGCGAGACGATGGTGCGGATGGCCTTCGCCGGCTTTGCCGTCTGCGCCTTCAATGCCGCCATCAGCCTCAATGCCTGGCAGACTGCGGCGGGTTTGCTCATCGGCGGCGCCTGCTGGGTGATCGCGCTGTCGCATTTCAACGTCACGGTGCAGATGTCGACGCCGCGCTGGGTCGTCGGCCGGGTGCTGTCGGTCTACCAGACGGCGACCTTCGGCGGCATTGCGCTGGGCAGCTGGATCTGGGGCGTCGTTGCCGATGCGCATGGCGCCGAAACCGCGCTGATTGCGGCGGCCATCGCGATGCTTGTTGGCGGCGCCATCGGCCTGTTCCTGCCGCTGCCGCAGCAGACGACTCTCAACCTCGACCCGCTCAACCGCTTCAAGGAGCCGCATCTCGGCCTCGACCTGAAGCCGCGCAGCGGCCCCATCGCCATCATGATAGAGTACATTATCCGCGACGAAGATGTACCCGAATTCCTCGCCACCATGGCCGAGCGCGGGCGCATCCGCCGCCGCGACGGCGCCCGCAACTGGACGCTGGCTCGGGACCTAGAAAATCCCGCAGTCTGGATCGAACACTACCACACGCCGACCTGGCTGGAATACATCCGCCACAACCGGCGCGCCACCCATGCCGACGCCGTCGTCGGCGAGCGGGTGCGGGCGCTGCACAGCGGCGACGAACCGCCGCGCGTGCGCCGCCTGATCGAGCGCCCGACGACCGCCGGCACCGCGCTGGTCTCGCCGAAGGGGCCGATCGATCACTGAGCTCGCCATAGCCGTAGCGCCGGTCAGCCGGCGCTCTGGATCATGTAGAGCTTGCGCGTGGTCTCGCGTATCAGCCACTCGCCCTTCCAGCCCTGCGGCAGGACGAGGAGATCGCCCGGACCGAGTTCCCGCACCTCGCCATCGATGCGGCTCAGTTCCACGCGCCCCGAAATGATGTGGCAGATCTCCGACGAGTCCGAACGATCGGCGGTGAAGCGGCCGGGCGTGCATTCCCAGATGCCGACATCGACAGTCCCGTCAGGCGATTGAAAGAACGAGCGCACGGCCTCGACCTGATCGCCTTCAATCGAGCTTGGCTTAGGAGAGAACGCGCCGATCTCGGCCTTGGCGAGATCGTGGAAGGTCGAAAGATCGATCAAGTCTAGCTCCATGGATAAGAGCAATTCCAGGAAAGGGGTCTGCCCCGGAATTGCGTGAGAACAAATGGCTTTAGTTGCCGGTGATGCTGTCGGCCAACGCGGCCAGCTTCGAGGTGCGCGCAAGCCCTGCCGCCTCGCGGCCATCGGCAATGCGATAAAGCTGGTACATCGAATGCACGCCCAGCCAGCGGAAGGGCTCCGGTTCCCATGGCCTGACCTTGCGGTTGACCCAGGGCAGCTTCGTCAGCTCGGTGTTTGCCCCGAGAACAAGGTCAGCCAGCGTGCGCCCCGAAAGGTTGGAGCTGGACACGCCGAGGCCGACATAGCCGCCGGCCCAGCCGATGCGGGTCGCGGGATCGAGGCCGACCGTGGTGCACCAGTCGCGCGGCACGCCGAGCACGCCGCACCAGGCGTGATCGATGCGGCATCCCTTGGTCTGCGGCAAGAGCGTCGTCAGGATCGTGTGCAGCTGGTCGATCGTGGCCTGCTGCGTCTGGCCGTTGACGTCGGTGCGCGAGCCGTAGCGATAAGGCACGCCGCGTCCGCCCATCGTGATGCGTCCCTCACGCGTGCGCTGGGCATAGCAATAGGCATGCGCCGCATTGCCGAGCAGTTCGTGCCCTTCCCAACCGATGTCGCGCCACAGGTCGGCAGGCAGCGGCTCAGTCACGATCTGCGCGCTGTTGAGCGCCAGCCAGGTCCGCTCCTCGCCGGGGATGCCTGATGTAAAACCCTCGGTCGCGCGGATGATCGTCTCCGCCTGCACCGTACCGCGGTCTGTCGTCACGCTGCCCTTGGCGATGCTTGTCACCGTCGTCTTCTCATAGATCGGCACGCCCAGCCGCTCGACGGCATCGGCAAGCCCGCGCACCAGCTTGGCCGGCTGCACCCGCGCCTGGCCATGGACGACGAAGCCGCCCATGACGTTACGGATGTTGATGCGCGTGCGCGTTGAGGCGGCGTCCAGCATCTCGACGCGGTTCGGGTCGACATCCCAGGAACGGATCGTCTCGCATTCTTCGCGCACGCGCTCCAACTGCGCTGCGTTGATGGCCACCGTCAGATTGTCGACGCGGCGAATGTCGGCGTCGATGCCTTCCTCGGTCGCGACCCGGATCACTTCATCAACGCAGCCTGCCATCGCCGCCTGCATCGCCATCACGCCTTGGCGGCTCGATGTCTTGAGATATTTTTCGCGCGACCAGCTGAAGCCGCCCGACAGCCAGCCGCCATTGCGCCCCGAAGCGCCGAAGCCGGCAAATTCGCGCTCGACGATCACGACGCGCAGCGATGGCTTCGCCTTTTTCAGATAGTAGGCGGTCCACAGGCCGGTATAGCCGGCGCCGACAATGGCGACATCGGCCTCGATGTTTCCAGGCAAGGACGGGCGCGGAACGGGAACCGCCCCCAGATCCGCATACCAGAACGATATGTCGCCGTTGCGCTTGGCTTGCATGGAATGACTTTCAGATGAGATCAGGCCAGATGGGATCAGGCCAGATGGAATCAGGTGAGTGTGGTGTCGGCGCTTGCGTCGTCCGCCAGCAGCTTGGCGTCGCTGCCGTCGAAGCAGAGCTCGACCTTGTCGCCGAGGCCAAAACTCTCGCCGGTCAGCGGTGAGCGCACGATCGCGGCCGAGCCGTCGGCGAGCTTAACTTCGTATTTCGATTCCGAGCCGAGATAGATGGCTTCCGCGATCGTCCCCGACAGGCGGTTGGCGCCATTGGCAGCACTTTGGCCGGCTCTTCGGATCGCGAGCTTTTCGGGACGCAGCAGCATCACCGGGCTGGCTTCTCCCGACAGCTTACGCGGTACCGTCACCGTCTCGCCGGCGATGCTCAGCGCGGTGCTGTTGCCATCGCTGCGCGCCTCGCCGCGCAGCACGGTGGAATCGCCGATGAAGCGGCCGACGAACAGCGTTGCCGGCTCGTCATAGAGCTGGCGGCCGGTGCCGACCTGCTCGATGTGCCCGCGGTTAAACACGGCGACGCGGTCGGACAGCACCAGCGCCTCTTCCTGGTCGTGCGTGACATAGACGAAGGTGGTGCCGAGCTCGCGGTGGATGCGCTTGATCTCGAGCTGCAGCCATTCGCGCAGCTTCTTGTCGAGCGCGCCGAGCGGCTCGTCCATCAGGAGCAGCGGCGGGTCGAAGACGATGGCGCGCGCCAGCGCCACGCGCTGCTGCTGGCCGCCCGACAATTCGCTGGGATAGCGATGCGCGAAATCGCCCATCTTGACCATGTCGAGCGCCCTTGCCACGCGTGTCTGCCGCGTCGCCTGGTCGACGCCGCGCAGCGTCAGCGGATAGGCGACGTTGCGGCCGACGCTCATATGCGGGAACAGCGCGTAATGCTGGAAGACGACGCCGATGTTGCGCTTGTGCGCCGGCACGCCGACGACGCTTTTTTCCCCGACCAGAAGCTTGCCGCTGGTGACATCGGTGAAACCGGCAATCACGTTGAGCGTCGTCGTCTTGCCCGAGCCGCTGGGGCCGAGCAGCGTCATGAACTCGCCGGGCTCGATGCGCAGCGACACGCCGTCCAGCGCCTTGAAGCCGCCATAGGCCTTGCTGATCGCTTCGAGATCGATCGCCGCGCCCTTGCTTGTCGGCTTCGGATTCATTGGCGTCCTTTCCGCTCGCGGCCAAGAAGGAGCATGCCGCCGCCGATCAGGATCGTGGTCGCGAAAAGCAGGATCGTGCCGACAGCCGCCACCGTCGGATCTGCGTCGCGCGTGATCGAGGCAAAAATCTGCACCGGCAATGTCTTGAGATAGGGGTTGGTGATGAACAGCGACACGACAATCTCGTCGAACGAGGTGGCGAAAGCGAACAGCAGGCCGGAGAGCACGCCCGGCGCGATCAGCGGCAGCGTCACGGTGCGAAACGTGGTCAGTGCGCCGGCGCCCAGGCTGGCTGCGGCTGTCTCCAGCCGGCGGTCGAACACTTCGAGACTGGCCGAGACCGCGATCAGCACGAAGGGCAGCGCAAGGATGGTGTGGGCCAGCACGAAGCCGAGCAGCGTCCCGACGAGCTGCGTGTCGAGATAGACGGCATAGATGCCGATCGCCAGCACCACGCCCGGCACCACCATCGGCGTCAGCATCAGCATACGCAAAAGGTTCGCCGGCCGCGCCTTCATGCGGTCGAGGCCGAAGGCGGCAAGCGTGCCGAGCACCGTTGCCACGACGGCAACGATGGAGGCGACTTTCAGCGAGTTCAGGAAGCTGTTCGACCAGTCCGGATTGGTGGCGAAATTCTGGTACCACTGCCAGGAAAAGCCTTGCGGCGGAAACGCCAGCGATTTGTTTTCGTTGAACGACATCGGCACCACGACCAGCGTCGGCGCCACCAGCCATATCGCCACCAGCAGGCAGACGAGCCCGAGAAGAACGCGGGTGAGCGGCTTCATCTCCATTAGCGCCGCCCCGCTTCCCGATGCCTGGACCGCATCACGGGTGCTGCCAGCGCCAGCAGCACGAAGGTGGTGACCAGCAGAACGACGCCCATGGCGCCGCCCCTGCCCCATTGCAGCAGGCTCAGCACCTGCGTCTGCACCAGCGTCGACAGCATGGTCGAGCGCGGGCCGCCGAGCAAAGCAGGCGTGATGTAGAAGCCGAGCGACAGGATGAAGACGATGATCGCGCCGGCATAGACGCCGGGCAGCGACAGCGGCAGATAGACGGTGAAGAACGCGCGCGACGGCCGCGCACCGAGGCTTTGCGCCGCACGCATCAGCCTGAGGTCGATGCCTTGCATCACGGAATAGAGCGGCAGGATCATGAACGGCAACAGCACCTGCGCCATGCCGATGACAACGCCGGTCTGGGTGCGGATCAGCTTGACGCCGCCGAACCCGACCGAGCGCAGCAACGAATTGATGACGCCCGAATCCTGCAGCAGGATCACCCATGACAGCGTTCGCACCACACCACTCACCCAGAACGGGATCAGCACGCAAAGCACAAGCACCAGCCGGACGCGCGGCCCGACCGCGGTCATCAGATAGGCATAGGGATAGGCCGCGATGACGCAGACCAGCGTCACCCAGGCCGAAATGACGAAAGTCCGCTGCAGCACTGTCAGGTTGACCGGCGCGCCGAAGAACCAGGCATAGTTCCGCAGCCCCCACTCAGGTTCCGACAGGCTGCGCAGTACGATGGTGAGCAGCGGGTAGCCGATCACCGCGACAAGCAGGATGAGCGCCGGCGCCGTGAGCGCGAACGGCCATGCCCGACCCGGCCGCGCATGGGCGGCGGGTTGGGCGATGGGTTCGGACGCGCTCACGGCCTGGCTCTCACTTGGCTGTTCAGTTGCCTGCCATCAGCGCCGACCACTTCTCCTGCGCCACCGGGAAGTTCTCGACCCAGAACTTGATGTTCTGCTTGTAACCCTGCTTCTGGCGCTCGGGCGTGTTGGTCAGGAAGGCGGCGACCGACGCATCGACCTTGGGCTGCGCGTCATTGTTGATCGGCGTATAGGAGGTCTGCTGCGCCAGGATCTCCTGCGCCCCCTTGCCGAGATAGGCATTGAGCAGCGCATAAGCCGCATCCGTATCCTTGACGCCGACCGGAATGGTCATCTGGTCCATCACCACCAGCCAGTCCTGCCAGGCCGGCGCATATTTGGCGCCGTTCTTCACCGCCGTCATGGCACGTCCGGTCCACATCATCAGCATGTCGGCTTCGCCAGATTCGGCAAGCTGCTGCGATTCAGCGCCGGTCTTCCAATAGATCGTGTCGGGACCGAGCTTGCGGATGACATCGATGGCCTTGTCGATGTCGGCCACCGTCATCGCCTTCGGGTCGCCGCCAGACGCCTTCAACGCCTGCTCCAGCAGGCCGCCCGTCGGGTCGCCCGAACCGTCGAGCGCGCGCGTGCCGGGGAATTTTGCCGTGTCGAAGAAATCGGCCCAGTTCTTGGGCGGGTTATCCCCATACTTCTCCTTGTTGTACATCAGCACGACGCCGTAGTTCATGGCCGGCACCGAGCATTCGCCGACCTGGCCCTCGGGCACCTTGGAGACGTCGAGCTTGCCGAAATCAAGCTTCTGGAACAGCTTGCCGCAATAGACGTAAGGCGGCAGGTCGGCGGTGTCGACGACGTCCCAGGTGACGTTGCCGGATTCGACCTGCGCCTGCAGCTTGGCGATCTCTGTCGGCCCGTCATTGAGCAGCGTGGCGCCGGACTTTTCGACGAACTCCTTGAGCGCGGCGGCCTGGCCGTCCTGGTAGATGCCGCCATAGGAGACGAGCGTCAGCGTCTTGCCCTTGAGCGAGCCTTCCTTGACCTCACCCGCGACAGGCTTTTCCTGCGCGAACGCTGCGGTTGCCAGAACGCCGAGCGCCAGCACGGCGCCAAGGCCAAGATGTCTTGTTTTCAGCATGATTATTGTTCTCCCATTTGACCCGCATGGATTGAACCTACCTGGCTGCGAGCGGTTTCCAGGCCCTGTATTGATCGAGTTCGGCGCGCACCGAAGTCGGTGGCGCAATGATCCACATCACCTCGGCTCGGCCACTGCCGATGTTCTCTGAGCGATGTGCTGTCGATGTCGCGTATTCGATGCTGTCGCCCTCTTCCAGCACATGCCTGACATCGCCGAGCGAAACCTCGACGATGCCGCGCAGCACGACGAGCATCTCGTGCGCGTCGCCATGGGTGTAGAGCGCTGGGCCGGTCGAGCCGCCGATTTCGAACTCGCCGACATAGACTTCCATGTCGCTTAAAGGGGGACGCGAGAGCAGCATCTTGCGGCAGCCGTCGCTGGGCGGCAGGCTCGGCCGCTCGCTGCGCAGCAAGACCCCGCGCTGCCCGGCGGCACTATCCTCGAACAGCATCGCCACGCTCACCCCAAGCGCCGAGGCCATCTGGTTGAGCGAGGCGGTGCTGGCGCCGGTCAGGCCGCGCTCGAGCTGGCTGATGAAGCTGGCGCTGGTCCCGGTCAGCTCGGCGAGTTCGCGCAGCGAAAGCCGCCGGCCGAGACGCAGGCTCTTCAGCCGCTGGCCCAGCATCTGATGGGCATGCGTCGCCGTCGAGGCGACGCCATTCTTGACCGGAGCCTGGTCGGTGCTCATCCCGTCTTTTTCTCCCACTGAACAATTTGTACAGTGACACTGTACACGTGGCAAGCGCCGAGTAGGGACATTTAAGATGCCGGCCGAGGCCTAGTCTTCGCCCGACAGGTCGCGCCGCGCCTTGTCGAGTTCCTCGGCGTAGCGCCGTATCAGATGGCCCTCGGTCAAAAGCCCGACAACGGCCCGGTTGTCGAAATTCTCGACCACCGCCAGTTCCTCCGCGACGGCGCGCTGGATGGTTTCGGCGGTGGACTGGACGTTCATGGTCGGCACCAGCACCGCATGCCGGAATTTGGCCGGCGCCAGCACCGGCGTCTCACCATCGGACGGATCGCTGTGCAGTTCGGCGACGATCAGCACGCCGACATAATGCCGGCTGCTTGCGGCGCCATTCTGGCGCTGAGGAGCAGTCAGGCTTGCCGCCCCGCTTCAATTCCCCGCGAGCGTGTCGAGGTATATGAGCGATCGCTTACGCAATCGACGCAGCTGTGTTATTTTTGCCCGTCTCTATTTCCCTCAAGGAGGAGAACATGAGTGCGCGGGGATTTTTTTCATTAGCTGTTGGCATGATTTTTTTGAGCTCGTCTGCGGTGAGCAATTCAAGCATGGATATGCCGGTTAGGTCTGTTGTGTCACACCCGATGTCTCTTTTTTTGGCGGGAGGCAATCCGGAAAACCAAAGCCGGCCGGCAAAGGAATTTATCCAGACTGCACAACAAGATGTTTGCTGTCCTGGCGGCTACCCTTGGTATCGCAATTCGACGAACACCTGCTACGGCAGCTATGAAGACTGCCACGATACCGATGGCAGCGGATGGTCCTGCAGACAGGTCAACGCCTGCTAGACTTTCTTGGGCCCACGCCTTCTTGACTGTGCCCGGTCCTCAGATCGGCTTCGGCTGGCCGGCCTCATAGAGCATGAGGTTGCGCTCGCCTATGCCGAGCGATGCCCAGCTCGCCCGCCAATCGGCGATGTGAGGCGAGCGGAAATGCGCGTCGAGCGCGGCCCTGTCGCTCCACACCTCGGTTACATGGATGAGCCCGACGTCGAGCACGTCCTGCGCGTAGGAGTATTCGATGCAGCCGGGCTCCGCACGGCTGCCCAGTATCATGCGCCGCATGGCCGGCCTTGCCTCGTCGAGCCGTTGCGCCGGCAGGCGAATGGTGCCGATGATCACCAGCATGATCTCTCTCCTCAAGGCCTCTGTCGTCCTGGCAAGTAACCAGTCCTCCCACCCTCGCGCAAGCTTGACCGGTTAGGCTCGAAGGGCTGTCGCGTGCTCGGCAGGCTTGTGATTGGGGACGACATGGCAGTCAGCGAAAGCTTAGCGACAGGAACAGTGGCCAAGAACGGCCGCGATGTCTTCTTCGCCATCGGCATCGTCATCATCCTGGCCGTGCTGTTCCTCCCGATCCCGGCCTTCCTCATCGACATCGGCCTCGCCTTCTCGATCGCATTGTCGGTGCTGATCCTGATGGTGGCGCTGTGGATCCAGCGGCCGCTCGATTTCTCGTCCTTCCCGACCGTGCTGCTCATCGCCACCATGTTGCGGCTGTCGCTCAACATCGCCACCACGCGCATGATCCTGTCGCATGGCAATGAGGGCACGCACGCCGCCGGCTATGTCATCGCTGGCTTCTCCAAACTGGTGATGGCCAGCGATTTCGTCATCGGCCTGATCGTCTTCATGATCCTGATCGTGGTTAACTTCATCGTCATCACCAAGGGCGCCACCCGTATTGCCGAAGTCGGCGCCCGCTTCACCCTCGACGCCATCCCCGGCAAGCAGATGTCGATCGACGCCGACCTGTCCGCCGGCATGATCGACGACAAGACAGCGCAACTGCGCCGCCGCGAGCTCGAAGAGGAATCCTCCTTCTTCGGCTCGATGGACGGCGCCTCGAAATTCGTCCGCGGCGACGCCATTGCCGGCCTCATCATCACCGCCATCAACATCGTCGGCGGCATCGCCATCGGTTACATCAGGCACGGCATGGGCATGGGCGAAGCCGCCGATGTCTTCATCAAACTGTCGGTCGGCGACGGCCTGGTCACCCAGATCCCGGCGCTGATCGTTTCGCTCGCCGCCGGCCTGCTTGTGTCCAAGGGCGGCACACGCGGCTCGACCAACCAGGCGGTGTTCGGCCAGCTCGGCGCGCATCCGCGCGCGCTCTATGTCGCGGCCTCGCTGCTCGTCCTGCTCGGCCTGATGCCCGGCCTGCCGTTCTTCCCGTTCTTCACGCTAGCCGCCGGCATGGCCGGCCTTGGCTACGTCATCCCGATGCGCGCCAACCGCGAGGCTGCCGCCGCCGAAGCGATCAAGGATCTGGAGAAGGCGAACAAGGTCGAGGAAGAGAAGAACTCGGTCAAGGCTTCGCTGACCACCGCCGAGATCGAGCTTCTGATCGGCAAGCAGCTGTCGACGCGGCTGCTGGTGTCGCATCAGGAACTGGTGTTCCGCATGGCCAAGATGCGCAAGAAGTTTGCCACGCAATACGGCTTCGTTGTGCCGGAAGTGCGCGTCGCCGACGATTTCGGCATTCCGCCGAAGAGTTATCAGATCAAGGTCCACGGCACCGTAGTCGCCGAATACCAGATGCGCGTCGGCGAGATCATGGTGCTGCTCGGCAACCGGGATTTGCCCGACGTTCCCGGCGAGGAAATCCGCGAGCCGGCCTTCGGCATGCGCGCCTTCTCGGTGCTGGAAACCTTCGCCGAGGATCTGAAGCGCGAGAACTATACCTTTGCCGACAACATGTCGGTGCTGCTCACCCATTTGTCCGAGGTGATCCGCAACAACCTGCCGCAGCTTCTGTCCTACAAGGACATGAAGGCGCTGCTCGAGCGCCAGGATCCGGAATACCGCAAGCTCGCCGACGAGATCTGCACCTCGCACATCTCCTATCCCGGCCTGCAGGCGGTGCTGAAATTGCTGCTGGCCGAACGCGTATCGATCCGCAACCTGCATTTGATCATCGAGGCTATCGCCGAGATCGCGCCGCATGTGCGCCGCACCGAGCAGATCGTCGAGCATGTCCGCATCCGCATGGCCCAGCAGATCTGCGGCGATCTCTCCGAGGGCGGCATGCTCAAGGTGCTGCGCCTCGGCAACCGCTGGGACCTCGCCTTCCACCAGAGCCTCAAGCGCGACGCCAAGGGCGAGGTGCGCGAATTCGACATCGACCCGCGCCAGCTGGAGGAATTCGGCCAGGACGCGACCAAGGCGATCCGCAAGCATCTCGAGGCCGGCGAGCGTTTTGTCCTCGTCACCGCGCCCGATGCTCGCCCCTATGTGCGCATGATCATCGAGCGCCTGTTCACGACGCTTCCCGTTCTCTCCCATGTCGAAATCGCCAAGGGCGTCGAGATCAAGGTGCTCGGGACGATCTCGTGAACATACTGTCGCAAGGCGTCGTCATCGCCGCCTTCCTCGCCTTCTGTCGCATCGGCGCCTGCTTCATGCTGATGCCGGGCCTGTCCAGCGCCCGCGTGCCGGTCCAGGTCCGGCTGTTCGTGTCGATCGCCGCCACCGGTGGCCTGCTCGCCTTCCTGTGGGACAAGATCTTTCCCTTCGTCGATGCGCGTCCGCAGGTGCTGGCGCCGATGATCATCTCCGAACTTTTGGTCGGCGGGCTGATCGGCGCGGTGACGAGGCTCTACATGGAGGCGCTGCGCTTCATGGGTTCGGCCATCGCCATGCTGATCGGCTATGGCGGCACCGGCGGCCCCGCCATCGAGGAGCCGGAGCCGCAGGCGGCCCTCGCCGCCATCATCTCGTTTTCAGCGTTGCTGCTGCTCTTCGTCTTCGATTTCGACCACGAGATCATCCGCGCTCTGGTCGCCTCCTACACGGTGGCGCCGGTCAACGTCTTCTTCAACCCGCAGGCCGCACTGGTCGATCTCACCGACACGGTGTCGGACGCCTTTTTCCTGGTCATCCGGCTCGGCAGCCCGTTCATCGCCTATGCCATCCTCGTCAATTTGACCATCGGCTTCGTCAACAAGCTGACGCCGCAGATTCCGGTCTACTTCATCTCGCTGCCTTTCGTCATCGCCGGCGGCATGATCATCTTCTACTTCGCCATCGGCACCATGCTGTCGCTGTTCGTCGACGGCTTTGTCGATCTGACGCTGGCGAGGTGAGATGAGCACGCGCAAGGAACGGCTGAAGAAACTGGTCAAGGTGCAGGAGCAGCTGAAGGCCCTGCACGAGACGCGCCATGCGGCCTTCCTGGCGGCGGCCGCAACCGCCGAGACCGAAGCCAGGGAACTTGTCCAGCATTTCGACGCCGATCAGTCGCTGGCGGTGCTGTTCCCTGACCTCTACCATCGCCGCATCGCCAATGCGCTGGTCCGGCAGGAAGCGAGCTTGGAAAGCGCCAGGCAGGAGGTCACGCTCATCGCCACTGCGACGGCGCGCACCAACATGGTCGAGCGCGCCTACAAGGACGTGCGCCGACAGGACGAACGCGAACGCTCCGACCGCGACCGGCTCGATCTGATCGCGCAGAGGCGAGGCGGCGAGTAGCTGCGTTCCAGTAAATGCAAGCTTTTCCGGCAGCCTGTCGACAGGCTGGCTTGCGCGCATTGCACGTTCCGCGGTTTGCCGCGATCCTAAACGCGTTTCAGCTTCGAGCGAGATGACCTCTGCAGCTGCGCAGCTCGATGTCCTACGAATAGGCTTTGGTTAGTGGCCGCTTTTTGAAGAACCGCCGAAGATTGGACAGCGTCCTTACAGCTGGTCTCTCCTCAAGCAGCAGATCAATAATCCCGTTGGCTGCGGCATCCGATCGAAAACGCTCTGCCCATTCTTCTGTCAGGCCATCGCGCTGGATCTGAATCGAAGAAGCCGGTCTCTCGGCTGGAGCTGCAACACCCATATGCTCAGCGACCGCTTCCAAAAAAGGTGTCGGATCCTCAAACATCTCCTCATAGACGACATGCTTGTGGGGCAGCCCAAGCATGTCGAGATATTTCGACCAGAACGAGTACCCATCTTCAAGAGAAATGCAGGCTCGGGAGATCTCCGCGAAATCGTAGGCGGCTTTCGCTCCCGTTCCCCTTGCTCTGTTGGTCCATTGCCTGGAAACACTGGCGCGATAGTACGAAATGGCCTGCCGGAGCCGGTCTCGCCGTTCAAGGAAAATCAACCCGATTTCGTGCTTCTTCAGCGCTTCAAACAGAAAGTCTTTCTCAAACTTTTCTCGCGTTTCACGCAGATGGCCAGGGAACAGCTTGATGGCGAAACGCCCGTTTTCTGACAATCCGGCCTTGAGGACGGCGCTTTCCAGCTCGTCATAAGAGCGGGCCACGAATTTGAGATGGTCTGGATCCAGCCATTCCCCGAAACACCCCATGGAACCTGTGGCATTCGCAAGGCTTCCAAGCCATTCGGAGCCGCTTCTCGGTACGGTTAAAAGCGCAACGCCCTTCAAAGAGTATCTCCTCCAACAGCAATGGGTTTATAACGGCCTTCCTCGCAGAACAAATCTCAATTTGCCGCTAGGCAAAGCCGAACGCCCGAAAAACAGTCGCCGGCCGGCGAGCAAGCGACCCGGCGCGCTCCTGTTCACCGGAAAGTTGCCGCAAGAAGGCGCCCGCGCCAAACTGCGGCTTGACCCGAACCTGCAAATCGCAACTGCTGATGTCGGGTGGGGGCATACGGATGAAAGACATTTCAGTGATCATCCCTGCACACAATGCAGGGCGTTCGATCGCTTCGACGATCCGGTCGCTGGCTTCGGAAGCCGACCTCATCGAGGAAATCCTGATCGTCGACGACGGATCGACGGACGGCACCGCTGAAATCGCCGAGCAGACCGGCCGGCAAAGCGGGCTTCCGGTGTTGGTCAAACGGGTGGCCCGATTTCAGGCGGGCGCCGCCCGCAATGTCGGCATAAAGACAGCCGTCTCGCCATGGCTCTACTTCATCGACGCCGACGACATCCATATGAAGGATGGGCTGCGCAACTTGCTGCGCAAGGGGACCGAGCATGGGAGCACCGGAATAGTGGTCGGCTCCTATATCAGGCGCACAGATGGCGTTGACCGGCTCATCGACGCGCCAGCCGGATATGGTCCATCAAAGCTCGAAAACGCAGGCAATTATCTCATCGACAAATGTGAGACGATCAATGTCGGCGCTGCCCTGATCAGAAGCCTGGCGATCGGCACAGTCCGCTTTCCCGAAGGCGTCGCCTACGAGGAGGACACACTGTTCTGGGCAAGGCTGTTGACCCAGGCCGGCGTCGACAAGGTGCCCAACCCGGTGCTGACTTACCAAATATCGACTGCACGGGCCGACAATCGGCTTTTGGTCCAGCCCGCTACGCAGTTTTTCATTTGGCGCAAGGCATTGCGCGAGCTTGGCACTGTTCGGATCGACGAGGATACATTGCGCAGGCGGGAAGCTCTTCTGGCCATCAAGATTGCCCGCGTCCATTACCTCCACGGCAGTTTCCGCACAGCCGAACGATTTCTCATGATCGCCAGGCCTTTGCCGAAGACCGCAAGGACGCAATGGCGGTTCTGGCGGTATCGGCTCAAGCTATGGCTCAATCGGTCGACGAGAACGCCTGAAGGGCCAGGTCGGTCGCACGAAGCGTCGCCGGATCTTCGAATGTAATCGGGCCGGCTTTCTTCAGGAGCGTGATGAACAGGTCGAAATTCTCGGCGGTTGTGGGCAGGCTATCGTGGGTGAGGATAACGCAATCCCGCTTCGCTCGAACTTCGCGAAGCGCGCTCCTGATCCACCCCTTCGGCTGGCGGTGAGGATCCCAATCGTTTGGATCCACATCCCACAGAAGGGTGCGATGCCCGAGTTCATCCGCAATCTCTGAAACGACCCTGCTCAAAGCCCCGAAGGGCGGACGAAAAATCTTCCCTCCCGGCGTGAATGCGGAAATCAGGCTACCGGTGCTCTCGATCTCCTGGCGAACTTCCGCTGGTTTAAGCTCGGTCAGACGGCGATGCGAAAACGTATGGTTTCCGATCCGGTGTCCCGCATCGAAGACGCGCTGGACGATGGCCGGATGAGCGGCCACCTTTTCTCCAATCACGAAGAACGTAGCCTTGATCCGATGAAGGTCGAGCACCTTCAAAATCTGCTCGGTATGACCGGGCTCCGGACCATCGTCGAGCGTAAGCCAGACGCGCTTCGGCAATTTCTCGGCGTCACGCTTCCGGGCGTCAAACGGTGATGAGAAGCGTGGGATTTTCATCTTGCCGGCCATGCACCCCGAAATAGTCAGGTTTCTGCTCCAATGCCCAGCCCCCCTGAAAGCAACAGCCTCGGCTCGGCGCATGTGGCCGTGTCTACCAAAGCTCTCCGACAAACAGGCGCGCCGCTTCCTCGTGCCCATCGGATAAGGAGGGATCGCCGCCGAAAGCTTTGGCATGTGACGACCATGCTGCTTGCTGGCCCGGTGCTCGTGCCATGGCGATGGCTTCGACGAGCGCCCGAAAAGAGTACGCGCCGGCGATGACGACGCCGGCATCGGCCTTTTCGACCAAGGGAGCAAACCCGCACGTATCGGTGGTGATCACCGGAAGTCCATTGGCAAGGGCTTCGACGATGACCGTTCCCGTGGTTTCGATTCGGGCAGGATGAATGAGGAGATCCGCCGCCGCCATAACAGCCGGTATGTCGTCTCGGACTCCAATGATCTTTGTTCGGCCCCGGGCGTGTATTGTCACCTTCTGGATCAGGCGGCTGCCCATGCCGCTGACAGGCACGACGCCCACCACCACCCAGACCGAGTCGGGAAATGCCTCCAGCGCGGCCGCCACCCTGTCGAAGCCCTTTACCCAAGCCGAGGAGCCGATCGACAGCCATACCTTGCTGTTTGCCGCAATGCCCAATTCAGCCCGGATGCGTTCACGCGTTCCGTCAGTGCGTAGATGCGGCATTCGCCTCGCCGGATCGAGATTGGGCGAAATGCGTCGAAACCGACTCTCCGGCGTTTTCCAGACGCTCTGATACTCATTTTGCTGGCGCTCGGTCAGCATGATGAGGCTGGTGCGCGAACTTGGCGAAAAGCAAAGCTGCTCCAGCCGCATCTGGGTTCGGTGGCGTGGTGAAAAAGGGCGCCACGCGCCTGTCTTGATCTTCGCGTAAGAGCGATCGCCGGAATAATAGATGTCGAGCATCGGAAGCTTGTTGAAACCGATGATCCGGTCAAACCCCTGGCGATGCGCCTTCAGCGCGGCGCCAAGCGCGATATCCCTTCCGGGATTGGTGCGATTGTTGGCTTCTACAATCTGGATCGAACAGCCGGGGTCTGCGATCGACCCGCGTATTTCCGTGGTCAGGATCGTAACCTCATGCCCCGCCGCCACGATATTCCTGGCGATAGAGAGGCAATCCCGTTGCAGCCCGCCGAAAGTCGACAGGTTGCTGATCGCTATCCCGAAGCGCATTCACCAGCCCTCGGAACGGAAGTAATCCCGGCAAAACACTATATTTGGCCCCCACAGTCGAAACGCTTTGAAAACAAAGGAATGCGACAAAAACAAGAATGTAGCGTTCACGCTTTGGTGAAAAAACCTCGGAGTTTTCGAGGCTTGTGAGGGGCTCCGGTATGCAATGGTGGATCGCGACCAACTGCGTGAAACACGTTGGCTTATAGGTACGCTATCGGCGTGTTCACTGTTGCATCGGCGTCCAGTTCGGATTTCGATGTCTGCGCAGTGTCCGGATCGACCATCGACCTTGCCAACGCTGCCAGATTGGAACGCACCTGTTCCGCGCCGTAAAGTTGGCGTGCCCGTTCCTCCGCTGCAGCGCCGATGCTGGCCGACCTTTCATCGCTGCTCATCAACTCGACCATCGCTTCGGCAAAGGCCCCTTCCTCATTGGCAAGGACCACTTCCTTGCCATCGATGAAACCGAGCCCTTCCGCTCCGATGGAAGTTGAAACGACCGGTCGGCCGTACAGCGCAGCCTCAATGATCTTGATCCGTGTGCCGCCGCCACGCTTGACCGGACAGACAACAACCCTTGCCCTCGCATAGGCAGATGAAAGATCCGTAACGAATCCTAGCGTCTCTACCCCTGCGCCGGCGTCATCTATTCCAAGTTCGCGGCCGCCATCACCGGCGATGAGGAGCCGCGCTCGCGGCAGCCGTGCCCGGACCAGCGGAAAAACCTTTCCAACAAGCCAGAGGATAGCCTCGGCATTCGGTGGATATCGGGTGTAGCCGACAAAAAGAGCCGTTGGCTCGGAAGGCATCGGGGAACGGCCGGTCATCACGGCAGCATTGGGTGCGACTTCGATGCGGGCGCCCGGCGAAAGCTCTTCGACGATTTTGCGATCATGCTCGGAACACACGAGGCCCACCGTCGCAAACCCCGCGACGAGTCTTTCTGTTCGGCGTGCGACCGCGGACACCAGGCTCAGTTTAAGGCGTTTCGCGGGAGAGCGCTCCATCTGGCGAGACCTGCCAAGGGCGACATGTTCGAGGTCATCGAAGTCGACGAGCACCGGAGGCAAATCCATCACCGTGCGGATCAGAGCCGCTGTCGACGCCAATCGATGCGCCAGGATGAGGTCGGGCTTCAACTCGCTGATCGCCTGCTCAAGCCGGGAAACTTCCGCCATACGGCTGGAACGCATCGTGACCCGGCCCTCCGTGAAACTGACTGCGCCGCGCGTCGCGGCGATCACGTCGCGGATGCCAAGATCGCGCGGCCAGCGCCGGAACCAAGACGGCAGAGCGGGCGGTGAAATCAGTATGATCCGCCCGGCAACAGACCATGACCGCCGAAAATCCTCGACGGATTGACGTTGCCGGTCTTCGTTTTCGGACCAGTGCAACGGCCACATGAAAACGAAATCGACGGAACCGATACTACCCAGCGCGTCGGCGTGACGCCGGAGCCTCTGGAAGACGCCATGGACCATCTGGTCAGGCAGGTGGGGAAAATACTCCGACACGATCAGGGTTTTGATTGATTGCGTCACTTCGAATTTGCCCGGTTGCGGAACTGAGGTTTACGGGCTCTTTGCCGAGTAAAGGCGACGCTTGTCCCTGCCGTCCAGCCACCCTGTGAAGCGCCACCATGAAAGGCGATTGTCTCGTAAAGATGGCGCTGGGAGCGATCCCCCGTTTCCGCCGCCGTTGCAACGTGGTTTCGCAGCAGGCGGAAGAAGCGCTGCGGTCCGTAGGCAGGCGCTGCGGCTTGCAAAGCGGCGCGAGGAGTGACAAGCCTGCCGGTGAACCTGCTGTCCAGGGCCTGCAAGGCGCAACAGCTGCGCGTCGTGGCACCGGCTTTCAACGCAAGAGCCCTTATGTCAGAGCGAGCCTGTACGGTCATCATTCCAACCTACAATCGCCTGCCTTATCTGCGGAAGGCGGTCGCCTCGGTTACGGCTCAGACGTTCGGCGACTGGGAGTTGCTCATTGTCGACGACGGAAGCACGGACGACACCTTGGCCGCTATCACTGCGCTCTCTCTGGCCGAGCCACGTCTGCGCATTCTGCGAAACCCCGGCACGAGCGGACCGGCCGGCGCGCGCAACGCCGCGATTCGCGAGGCGCGCGGACGGTATATCGCGTTTCTGGACAGCGATGATCGGTGGGACGACGACAAGCTGGCGCAATTCATTGCGGCGGCCAACACCCGGCCCGACGCGATCCTGATTGGCAGCGACTATCGCATGGTCGACGAGCTTGCCGACACGTCCTTGACCGCCTGCGACATGATCTTCGGTACCATGATGCCGTGGTGGGAAACCTATGATCGGACCGCATCTCTTCTGCCATGCCGGGAACTCAAGGCGGACCGTTCCCTGCTGGCCCGCTCTGATGTCGTGCTGACCACGACCATCGCCGGATACCTTTGGATTCACACCTCCTCGACGATGGTTCGGCGCGACGCGATACTGGCGGCGGGAGGGTTCGATGAAAGCCTCGCCCGCACCGAGGACATCGACCTTTGGCTGCGGCTCAACACGCGCGGACCCTTCGTCTATATCGACCGGCAATTGGCGACCTATGACGTCACTGGGCGCGATACGGCAGAAGGCGAACGCTACCAGACGCATTCAGAATCACGACATCACGACGAGTACACGGAGTGGAAGCACCATCTCGCGCTCATGCTGCGCATTCGAAAACAATACCGGCTTTCTCCAGCGCTTAACGCTCTGATGGAAGACCGGCTCGACTATTTTGACAAAAATTGTGCCAGGGCCGCCTGGCGGACAGGCCGGAAAACCCTCTGGCTCAAGCACTGGATTTCGAGCCTGCGGCGGGCGATCGGGCTTGTGCGTTCCGATAGGTGAGAACGCGCGGAAATGGCTGCGGCAGGCCTGAGCCATCGAGCGGGATGTCAAGTGCCCTAAGGACCGCGGGCAAGCGTGCGCTGCGTGAGAAGCTGGTCGCCACGGTCTGCGCGGCAGCCTGACCAAGACGGCTCACCGTCGCTGCTTCAGCGTCCAGAAATTCCTTCAGCTTTTCGCCCAACAAGCTCGCCGTCGATATGTCGGACACAAAGCCGTTACTGCCGTCTTTGATCAGCTCCAGCGCGCTCGCCATGGGATGGGCGACACAGGGTAGGCCTGTGGCCATCGCCTCGAGCAGGCTGAGGGAAAAACCCTCGACTGAGCTGGCCAGGACGAAGAGGTCAAGCGCATGGTAGATCGCACACGGATCGTTTTGCCAGCCGAGCAATTTGATCCGGTCAGCAGCTCCGGACGAGCGCACTTTGTTTTCCACTTCGGAGCGAAACCAGCCATCCCCGGCGATGATCAGAGCGACGTTGGCGGCGGGCCGACTCGCGCGAAGAGCCGAGAAAGCATCAATCAGCACGTCGATATTTTTTTCCGGCCCGAACCGGCCGACATAGCCGATCGTCCGCACATCGTTTGACAGTCCAAGCCGTTCGCGCGCTTGGCGCCTTTCATTGGCAGTCGGAGGTGCGAAGTTGGGGTCTACCCAATTAGCACAGACACGGACCTTATGGGGAGCCATGTCAAACTCTTTCGTCGCGATCTCTGACAATTCGCTCGACACGCCGATGGCGCGTTGGACGCAGGCATTCATGACCGCGCCATATCTGCGCTTTGAAAACATGGATCGCCACGCGGCCTCGCGCGGCCTGTGTTCGATGGTGTAAATTCGCCGGCCCGCGGCCTTGGCCATGAGCAACTCGACGACAGGCGTTTCTGCGAAAGCCCCCCGGCAGAAAATGATATCATGGCCGGGATGCCTGACCAGCACAGACCCCCAAAGGATGTATCTTGACACCGGGAACCGTCTCGGTTTGACGATGAGCCTTTGATAAGAAAGGCCCTCGACAAGCTCTACATCGATTGTCTCAGGGGGAAGAAGGTCGGAAAAATAGTCGGTGTTGACGGAAATGATCTTGACGGGAAACCCAAGCGAAGCGGCGGTGTGGGCCACGTCGGCGGTATGGATATGAAGACCGCCAGGATCCCCGCTCCCGCCGACAAACAAGAGGCGTCTTCTTTTCACTTTGGGATCTCACTGAATCCGCCACTCTGGCGGTGATAAACCGCACAACGGGTGCGGTAAAGGATTGGGCCGGGATTACAAGTGGGATAGCCGCCTCGTCGAACAGGCTTCGGTAAGCAGGCCTTCACCGTCGGGGTCATTGAAGACCACCCGTGTGGACGGCCGCTATTGGCGCGTAGCAGACGAGCTGACAGCATTCCGCCTCCCCTCTCCTTCGCAAGCCTGCCACAAGCTTGTTGCGGCATGGTCGCTCAGGAAACCCGGCAAAGAGGCGGACTTTCTTGGCGATTTCTCCACCCAGTGACATCGTTCTCGATGTTGCCCGAGCCGTCGACCCGGCGGATATCGAGGCTGCCCGTGCCGCGCTGGCCAAGCGGGCCAACGGCGTTGGCGGTAATTTTTCTGTCGACATGGCTGCTTCGGTCGATGCCGGCTCGATCCTGTCGCGCGCTACCGCCGACACGGCCGCCGCAAATGCCGATCCCGCCAGCAAGTTCAAGAAGTTCGAGGCGATGGTCTTGCAGACCTTCATCCAAAACATGCTGCCCAAGGACACCGAGGGCGTCTACGGCAAGGGGCTGGCCGGCGACATGTGGAAATCGCAGCTTGCCGAGCGTGTCGCCGACGTCATGGCCGAGCGCGGCGGGATCGGCATCGCCAAATCGCTGCTCGCCGACCACTACAAGGACGGCAAGCGCACCGTGCCGATCGGCCCGGTGTCAACCGGGCCGCACAAGACCGAGATCGACCAGCAGACCCGGCTGTCCACCTCGCTGGTCGAGGAATTGCAGCGCAAGGCCGCACGGTCGATGACCGGCGACGAGACGACCATCAAAACCGAAATCAAGATCTAGACCAGGATTTTCAATGGCCGATTTTTCAAAATACTCTTCCAACCTGCCGGCGCGTACGTCCGAAGCGCCGATCCCGTTTGCACGGCCGGGCAACCTTGCCGCCATCATCGGCCGCATCGAGGAAGCGGTCGAGGAAGAGACGGCCGGTTTGAAGAACGACACCAGCTATGACCTCAAGGCCTCCAACGCCCGCAAGAGCCGCTACCTCTATGAGCTGACCCGCGCCATGAAGGGCGCCAACGAGATCGAATTCCTGGAACAGCATCGCGACAGTCTGGCGCGGCTGCGCCAGAAGCTCGCGAAAAACGAGGCTGCAATCCTCGCCCACCTCAACGCGGTCAACGAAGTCGCCACGCTGTTGAAGAACGCCATTCAGCGCGCCGAAGCCGACGGCACCTATTCGGCCGGCGAATTCGGTTGGGCGAGCTGATGATCTCGGCACCAGGCGGGAACAACCGGTGATCAAATTCATCGCCGCCGCGATCTGGATCTGCGCCGCCACGCTGGGCGCCGTGTTCTATTCGTTCCAGGCGGCCGGTGAGCGCGGCGTCGGCGAGACGCCGAAACCGATGCTGGGTGGCCTCGACTACGTCAAGACCGACATCATCTCGGTGCCGCTGATCCGCGATTCCAAGATCGACGGCTATTTCCTCACCAAGCTCGTCTACACGGTCGAGCCGGCCGAGATAAAGAAGATGTCGATTCCGGCCGAAGCCCTGATGACCGATCAGGTCTATTCCTATCTCTACTCCAATCCTCAGATCGACTTCACCAAGAAGGAAACCATCGATCTCGATGCCTTCCGCAAGGCCATACGCGACACCGTCAACGCGCGCGTCGGCGCCGACCTGGTGCATGAAGTGCTGATCGACCAGGTCAACTTCCTGACCAAGGACGAAATCCGCGACAACGCCATGCGCCGCCGCAAGGATCCGGCCACGCCGACCGAACCGGCCCCGGCGGAATCGGCCCAGGCCGAGGCGGCGAAGTCCGCTGCTGAACACTAACCTTCATCGCAGGGTGAATGTCTCTGCCGCATTCCTTCCGACTGAAACGAGATGACGCATCGCGCGTTGACGTTTACGTCAACTCGAAGCTATATGCGCCAAGCGACCAGGATCGCGGTACGCGCGAGACAGCGACTTCGGCGGAGGCCAGTCACTGAAGCGCGGCAAAACGCAACGAGACCAGGAGAACAGTCATGAGCGTTCAGGACATTGCCGAGAAGATGAGGTCGCGCGTGGCGAGCGCCGGGTTCGAACATTCCGTGAAGTTCGACACCGGCACCGACGGCGTCATCGTCATCGATGGCGCGACCGTCTCAAACACCGATGCGCCGACCGACTGCACCATCAAGCTGTCGCTCGACGATCTGGATTCGCTGATCGCCGGCGACCTCAATCCGACCATGGCGTTCATGTCCGGCAAGATAAAGGTCGAAGGCGATATGTCGGTCGCCATGGCGCTCAGCCAGCTGATCGGCTGAGCCCTTCGCAAAAACAAAACGCCGCCCTCGCTGAAATGCAAAGGACCGGCGGCGTTTGTTTGTGACCAATCAGGCGGCCAGCGAGAGCCTCTGTGTCTTGAGCTTGCGACCTGCAGCCTTCAGCGTGCCATGCGCGCCGTCGAGCGCACCATCGATCAGTTCCAGCGCGAGCAGGCGGTGCCGCTCGTACGGACCAGGCATGGCTAGCGCGCCGGTCTTCTCCGCCGAAAAGCCGAAGCGACCGTAATAAGGCGCATCGCCGACCAGCAGCACCGCGGCATGGCCGAGACGCGCGGCCTCGGCCAAAGCATGGCGCATCAGCGCCGAGCCGATGCCGGCGTTCTTCAGCGCCGGATCGACGGCGAGCGGTCCGAGCAGAAGTGCTCCCGGGCCGCCCTCGCCCAGACGTACGTCCCACAGCCGCACCGTGCCGGCAACCGCGCCGGCGGCATCCCGCACGACAAAAGCGAGACCTTCGGAAGGCCGGCGGCCACGCCGCAGCTTCTCCGACGATTTCTTGCGCCGCATCGGCCCCATGGCGCGATCGAGCAACGCTTCACGCGATCCAATGTCTGCCGCAGTTTCGGCGACGATGGGAATGGCGCCGGCCATCTCCCCCTCGGGGGGGGAGAATCCAATGCCGTCAATGTAATTTACAATGTCCATTTCCGCGATCCTTCACGAGCGGAGCTTGTTCCACAGGCGAACCCGGGCGGACGCAAACGTCCGCCTGGGGTGATCTGAAGGCCGAAGCCGTCAGATCACGTAGGATCGGAGAGGCTCGAAGCCGTTGAAGGCGACCGCCGAGTAGGTGGTCGTGTAGGCGCCGGTGCCTTCGATCAGCACATCGTCGCCGATGGTCAGCGACAGAGGCAGCGGATACGGCGTCTTCTCGTACATCACGTCGGCCGAATCGCAGGTCGGGCCGGCGAGCACGCAAGGTGCGGTCTCCGAACCGTCATGGCGGGTGACGATCGGATAGCGGATCGCCTCGTCCATCGTCTCGGCCAGACCGCCGAACTTGCCGATGTCGAGGAACACCCAGCGCACATTGTCGTTTTCGGCCTTCTTCGAGATCAGCACGACTTCCGACTTGATGACGCCGGCATTGCCGACCATGCCGCGACCCGGCTCGATGATGGTCTCAGGGATCGCATTGCCGAAATGCTTGCGCAGCGCCGAGAAGATGGCCTGGCCATAGGCCTGGGCCGCCGGCACGTCACGCAGATAGCGCGTCGGGAAACCGCCGCCCATATTGACCATCTTGAGGACGATGCCTTCATCGGCGAGCGTGGCGAACACCTTCTTGGCGTCGGCCAGCGCACGGTCCCACGCCGTCAGGTCGGTCTGCTGCGAGCCGACATGGAACGACACGCCATAGGCGTCGAGGCCGAGCGTCCTGGCATGGCGCAGCACGTCGACGGCCATCGCCGGCACGCAGCCGAACTTGCGCGACAGCGGCCACTCGGCGCCTTCGCCGTCGGTCAGCACGCGGCAGAACACGCGGGCGCCGGGAGCGACGCGGGCGATCTTGTCGACTTCCTCGACGCAATCGACGGCAAACAGCCGAATGCCGAGCTGGTAGGCGCGTGCAATGTCACGCTCCTTCTTGATGGTGTTGCCGAAGGAGATACGGTCCGCCGGCGCACCGGCGTCCATCGCCATCTCGACCTCGGCAACGGAAGCGGTGTCGAAGGATGAGCCCATCGCAGCAAGCAGGCGCAGGATTTCCGGCGCCGGATTTGCTTTCACCGCATAGTAGATCCGGGAATCGGGCAGCGCCTTTTCGAAGGCGCGAAAATTGTCGCGCACGACATCGAGGTCGACGACGAGGCAGGGGCCGGACGGACGTCGGGTGGCGAGGAAGTCGAGGATGCGCTGAGTGGCCATCGGGGTCTCTCCATTAACGCCTTGCGGCGCGCAATAAGGCTGCGGACGCGGGCTCTCGGCCTCGCGACGCGCGGTCAAACAAAGGCGGGACGGAAATTCATGGAACCAGCCGGTGGAGACCCCGGAACCATGAAACGCCGTCTCGCGGCGGTGAACCTTGGCCTTGCCCGGCCTCGGTTCGCTTTGTCTGCCTTGGCTTGGATGGGAGACCCGTCCGCACTGCCGGCAATGAAGGTGTGCCTCTTCAGTAACCCCGGTCTTTGGACGACCGGCAGAACACCAGAAAGGCCCGCACCGTCGTTGCTTCAAGGTGTCCTCGGGCTGGCGGTTGGCCGCTAGACCGACTGGAGGGGTTAGCTCCAGTTACCTTACCGATTTCCCTCACCATTCGAGGATCGGCGGACACCCACAGGCACGTGCGACTTTGGGCAAGCGCGATATAAGATCGAAAGATTTCACAATCAATAAAAATCGTATCCCAGGTTGTAAAATTTCCGGCATCGAACAATGCTGGGCCTACTGTATACGGATATCGAACGATGCCAGGCACGCATGGCCCGCTCAACGCCTTTCTTGACCTGCGCCGCATGCCGGTCGCCAATGCGGAACTGGGGCCGCTGGCCGGGCTCAGGCTGGCGGTAAAGGACATTTACGACGTCGCCGGCTACCGCACCGGTTGCGGCAATCCGGTGAAGTTCGACGAGGCGCATGCCGCGTCCAGCACGGCACCGGCCGTGCAGATGATTCTCGACGCCGGCGCGCGCTTCATCGGCAAGACGCAGACCGACGAGTTCGCTTTCTCGCTGATGGGCCAGAACGCGCATTTTCCGTTTCCGGTGAACCCGGCCGCTCCCGATCGCGTCACCGGCGGTTCCTCGTCAGGCTCGGCGGCGGCGGTGGCCGGCAAGCTTGCCGATATCGCTACCGGCTCGGACACCGGCGGCTCGATCCGCGCCCCGGCGAGCTTTTGCGGATTGATCGGGCTGCGCACCACGCATGGCCGCATTTCGCTCGAAGGCACGATGAAGCTGGCGCCGAGCTTCGACACATTCGGCTGGTTCGCCGACGACATCGAGACCTATGAGACGATCGGCAAATTGCTGCTCGGCCGCGACCCGCATCCGTATCCGCTCACCCGGCCGCTTTCGATCCGCTGGCTGGACGCTTTCGTGGCCGGCCCCGCTGAGGCAGCCGAATATGCCAGGATGAGAGCGCTGGCCGCCAGTCTTATCGGTGAGCCGGCGCCGGTAGAGTACAGCTTCGCCTCCTTCCCCGACGAGCTCTACTGGTGCTTTCGCCGCCTCCAGGCCGCCGAGGCATGGCAGCAGCATGGCGCCTGGATCATTTCTGGCGAGCGCGATCTCGGGCCGGGCGTCGAGGAGCGCTTTGGTTTTGGCCGCACGATCGACGAAAAGACCGCGCGGGCCGAGGCGGTGCGCCGCCTGACGTTCCGCTCCGAGCTAGCCGCGCTGCTCGGCCAGGACGGGTTTCTTGTCCTGCCCACCGTTCCAGGCCCCGCACCTCTGGTCAAAAGCGAGCCGCAGCAGCTCCAGGCCTACCGCGAAAGGGCCTTGCATCTTTTGTGCCTTTCGGGTCTTTCAGGCTTTCCGCAAATCACCCTGCCGCTGGGCTCGGTTGACGGTGCCCCTTTCGGCCTCTCGCTGCTCGGCCCTCCCGGCAGCGACATTGCCCTGATACGGCTCGGCCGGCGAATTCTCGATGCGGCACGAAAGGCCTGATGATGGATACACTGACCCGCATGCGCGCCTTCATCGACGTCGTCGAGGCCGAAGGCTTTTCGGCGGCCGCGCGCAAGATCGGTCGCTCCAAGGCGCTGCTGTCGAAATATGTGCGCGAACTCGAGGACGAACTCGGCGCGCTGCTGCTCAACCGCACCACGCGGCAGTTCTCGTTGACCGAGGCCGGCCATACCTATTACAGCCGCGCTTCGGAAATCGTGCGCGAGGTCGACAGCCTGGCCGACGCCGTGCGCGAATCCTCCGGCGACGTGCGCGGCAGGATCAAGCTGTCGGCGGCGCGCACCTTCGCCGATGCGCCGATTGGCCAGTCGCTCATCGACTTCGCCAAGCAGCATCCCGACATCGTCCTCGACATCCATCTCGACGACCGCTTTGTCGATCTGGTCGAGGAAGGTTTCGATCTTGCCGTGCGCATCTCGCGGCTGGAGAACTCATCGCTGATCGCCCGCCGCCTGGGGCCGTTTTCGATCAAGCTTTGCGCCTCGCCGGAGCTGATCGCCAAGCACGGCAAGCCGACGCGCCCGCAGGATCTCGCCAACTTGCCCTGCATCGTCGACACCAATGGCCGCTCGCTCGCCAACTGGCGCTTCAGGGGCGATGGCGAGGAGTCAGTCAGCGTCAACGTATCGGGTCCCATCGAGGTCAACAGCCCGATGGCAGCGCGAGCCGCCGCCGTGTCCGGCCTGGGCTTCACCATCCTGCCCGATTTCATCGCCGCCCCCGACCTCGCATCCGGGCTGCTGGTGTCGTTGCTCGACGACCGCATCCAGTCGGGCAGCGGGATTTTCGCCGTCTACCCGCACCGTCGCTATCTGCCGGCCAAGGTCCGTGTCTTCGTCGATTTCCTGGTGCAATGGTTCAAGAACCGCGAGAGCGCTTGAGCCGGTCCTGCCGTGCCGCGGTCCCAATTTCGCCCCGTTTCTGGTAACCTCTCGAAATCTCTCCGAGGCCGATGGAACAGCGACCGAGAATGCATCTGAAACGGCACGCAATCATGCTGGCTTCGGCCCTGGCGACGACTTTTGCCTCCGTCGGAGCGGCTGGCGCGCATCCTCATGTCTTCGCCGAGGCCCGCCTCGACGTGATCCTCTCGCCGGATCACCAAAGTGTGAAAGCGCTGCGTCACCTCTGGCGTTTCGATGATCTGTTTTCGAGTACGGTGATGATGGAGTTCGATAAGAACTCCGACCTGAAGCTTGACGACAAGGAGCTGAAGGATGTCGCCGACACAGTTCATGCCTCGCTGGCCGAATTCAACTATTTCCAGCTCGTCACCGTCGACGGCAAGGACGTGCCTATGACGCCGCCACCGCATCTGATGGCCAATTTTGACAACGACCAGTTGATCATCCTGTTCGAATCCGAACCCAAGGTGCCGATCAAGCTCGCCGGCAAGATCGATTTCGGCGTCTACGATCCAACCTTCTACACAGCGATCGACTTCACCGAGGATAGCAACATCACGGTGGAAGGCCTGCCCTCGAACTGCACCAAGAGCGTCATCCGGCCTGATCCAGACGAGGCGATCAAGGAAAACCAGAAGACCCTGACGGACGCGTTCTTCAACGACCCGACAGGCACCGACATGAGCAAGATCTTCGCCACCAAGCTCGAACTGAATTGCCCGCCAGAAGGATAGATCCGGTGATGAAACCGTCCCTGCGTTTGGCATTCGGCCTTGTGGCCGCTGCCCTGCTGATGACGCACTTTCTCGGGCAGGCCCATGCCCAGAGCTCACTCGGCATCGGTGTCAATGACGGCATGGCGCCCACCACCGGCCCGTTCGCCCACATCCTGATGTGGATCAATCTGCGCCAGCAGGAATTCTACCGCGCATTGGCCACGGCGATGAAAGCAATGCGCGAGGACGGCAGCAAGATGTGGCTGCTGATCGGCCTGTCCTTCGCCTACGGCATTTTCCACGCCGCCGGCCCCGGCCACGGCAAGGCGGTGATCTCGTCCTACATGGTGGCCAATGAAGTGGCGCTCAGGCGCGGTATCCTGCTGTCCTTCGTCTCGGCGCTGCTGCAGGGCCTGACCGCGATCCTGGTGATGCTGCTTGCCTATTTCGTCCTGCGCGGCACCGCCATCTCGATGACCGACGCAGCCTGGTTCATGGAGATCATGAGCTATGTCTTCGTCACTTTGTTCGGCGCCTGGCTGCTGTGGCGCAAGCTCGGGCCTACGGTCCTGCGCTGGTTCGGCAAGGCGCCCGCCTACAGCCTGTCGGCAGCCCACGCCGGTCATTCCCATGGCGGCCATTCGCATGCCGCTCACAGCCACGCGGCGCATGCGCATTCGCATGCCTTGCATGTGCATCACGACCATTCGCATGATCATCACGATCACGCTGCGCACGACCACGACACACACGATCATTCCCATCACGACCACGCCCATCACGATCACGCCGCTCACCATCACCCAGCCGGCGAGGTCTGCGACACATGCGGCCATTCGCATGCGCCCGATCCGGCGCTGCTGTCGGGCGATCGCTTCGACTGGCGCACGGCCTGGTCGGCAGTAGCCGCCGTCGGCATCCGTCCCTGCTCCGGCGCGCTGATTGTGCTCAGCTTCGCGCTGCTCAACGGCCTGTGGCTCGGCGGCCTGCTCTCGGTGCTGGCGATGTCGATCGGCACCGCCATCACAGTCTCGGCGCTGGCGACGATCGCGGTGACAGCCAAGAACTGGGCGGTCTATTTCGCCGGCGATGGCCGCATGGGCAACCGCATCCACACAGTCGTCGAAATCGGCGGCGCCGCCTTCGTCTTCCTGTTCGGGCTGTTGCTGTTGTCGGCGAGCCTGTCCGGAGCTGTGTGACCTCGGCGGGTCAGGCCTGACCCGCGATATCTCCGCCCAACTCATCCTCGATATGAGCGCGGATGATTTCATCGAAACTGTTTTCGGCGCTGAAGCCGAGGTCCCTTGCACGGCGCGCCTCGAAGCGCGTCGGCCAGCCCTTGACGATCGCCCAGATCGTTTCGTCGGGCTCCTCACGGATCAGGCTCGCCACCTCGGCGCCTGCAGTGCGCTCCAGCGCCTCGATCTGCTCGCCGACGGTGACGGCAACGCCGGGCATGGTGAGGTTGCGGCGCGGCCCGACAGCGGCACCGTCGAGCCCAGCGGCATGGATCAGGAAGTTCACCGCCGAACGCGGGCTGGCATGGGTATGCAGCACCGAACGCGGCACCGGCAGGATCGCCTCCTGCCCGGCGAGCGGCTCGCGGATGATGCCGGAGAAAAAGCCCGAAGCCGCCTTGTTCGGCTTGCCCGGCCGCACACAGATGGTCGGCAGCCTTATGCCGATGCCGTCGAAGAAGCCGCGCCTGGAATAGTCGGCCAGCAGCGCTTCGCTCATCTGCTTCTGCGTGCCGTAGGAGGTCAGCGGCGTCGGGTGGAAATCGTCCGGGATCACATCCGGGAATGGCGCGCCGAACACCGCGATCGACGAGGTGAAGACCAGACGCGGCGAAAAGCCCGCCAGCCGCACGGCGTCGAACAGCGCCCGTGTGCCGTCGAGATTGACGCGGTAGCCGAGATCGAAATTGGCTTCCGCCTCACCCGACACGATGCCGGCGAGATGGAACATGACGTCGGGGCGTGAGGCGACCAGGCTCTCGGCAGCACCGGCGTCGGCAAGGTCGCCGGTATGCGTGGCGATGCTGACGCCGTCCATCGCCGGCGCCTGCGGCGGCACGATGTCGTGCAGGTCGAGCCCGGTGATCTTGCGGCCGTTGAGCGTGCCGTCCTTGGCCAGCCGGTCGACAAGTTTGCGGCCGACCATGCCGGCGGCGCCAGTAATCAGGATGCGCATTTCAAAGCCTCTTATTTGCCCTTGTTCTGGCTGCGGCCCCGCAACCAGAACACCAGAAAGAATGCCAGCACGAAGGCGATGCCGACGATGCCGGCAAGTACGGTCGAGACATTGCCGACGGCCAGCATCACGGTCGGCAGATAAAACGCCGCGATGCCGAACAGCAGCATGATCCAGGCTGCGGCAATCAGCGCGTTTCGCGTGTCGCGATCCATCATGCCGTCCCGCCACAGCGGGAACTCGTCAACTCGGATGCCAATGCCATGAAATTCCCTGTCAGTGATAATGGCCGTGATGCGGTGGCGCACCATGGTCGTGGTCATGATCGTGCTCGTCATGGCTGTCGGCGCACTGGCCGAATTCCGGTTCGACCGTCGCGTGGCTGATGCCGTGTTCGGCGGCGAGCCGCTTCTTGATGGCGCTGACCGCCTGGTGCGGATCGACGCCATCGTTGAGGCAGGCATGCAGCGTCGCCATGTTGCTCGACCCGTCCAGCGACCAGACATGCATATGGTGCACCTCGCGCACGCCCTTGATCGTACCGGCAATATCCTTTGCGATGAGATCGCGGTCGAGCCTTGCCGGCACGCCTTCGAGCAGCACATGGGCGGCTTCGCGCATTAGCGACCATGCGGTGGACAGGATCAGCAGGGAGACCAGCACCGACAGGATCGGATCGATCGGCGTCCAGCCGGTGGCCAGGATGACCAGCGCCGCCACGATCGCCGCCGCCGAACCGAGCAGGTCGCCCAGCACATGCAGGATGGCGCCGCGCATGTTGAGGCTGTCGTGGTCGCCGCCATGCAGCACGAAGAACGAGGCGAAGTTTACCAGAAGGCCGGCGATCGCCACCACCAGCATCGGCCCGCCCAGCACCGGCGCCGGCGTCATCAGCCGGCCCCAGGCTTCGTAGACGATCCACAGCGCAATGGCGAAGATGGCAATGCCGTTGGTGTAGGCAACCAGCGTCTTGACTCGGCCGAAGCCGTAGGTGAGGCGCACCGTCGCCGGCCGCCCGCCAAGATGGAAGGCGTACCAGGCAAGGCCAAGCGCAATCGAGTCGGCGAGCATGTGGCCGGCGTCGGCCAGCAGCGCCAGCGATCCCGTCAAAAGGCCGCCAAGCCCTTCGGCCACCATGAAGCCGGCGGTCAGGCAGGCTGCGATCAGCACACGCTTCTTGTCGGTCGAGCCATGCACGTGGCCGGCGCCATGCCCAGCATGCGAACCATGATCATGGCTGTGCGCCATCGAAAAAAACTCCTGTTACGCGCCGAACTCGGCGCGGAAATCCTCGAGCCGCCGCTTCTGCCGGCCTTCGCCATCGAAATTGGCAGGATCGAGCCATGCCTCATAGGCTTTGCGCAGCGCCGGCCATTCCTTGTCGATGATCGAGTACCATGCCGTATCGCGGTTTTCACCCTTGACCACAAGATGCTGGCGGAAAATGCCCTCGAACTTGAAGCCGAACCGTTCCGCCGCGCGCTTCGAAGGGTCGTTGCGGTTGTTGCATTTCCACTCGTAGCGGCGATAGCCCAGCCCGTCGAAAATGTACTTCATGAACAGGAACTGCGCCTCGGTCGCTGCCGGCTTGCGCGAGATCAGTGGCCCCCAATAGATGTTGCCGATCTCGATGACGCCATAGGCGGGATCGATGCGCATCAGCGTCTGTCGCCCGGCGACCTTGCCGCTGGCCTTGTCGATGACGGCGAAGAACAGCGGATCCTCGCTCGCCTCGACCTTGTCTAGCCATGGCTGGAAATCGGCGCGGGTTTGCGGCGGGTGGTCGGGCAGCCAGGCAAAGCGTCCATCGATGTCGGGCACCGACGACGCCTCGTACAACCCATCGCCATGCTTTTCGGCGCTCAGCGGTTCGAGCCGGACATAGCGGCCGTCAATGGGCTTGCGCTCGGGCCGCGGACGCGCTTGCCAATCTTTGAGATTTTCCGACACGCAAAACTCCAATCCGTTTGACTTTTGTGAGCAGACGCTCACAAAAACGCGACCTAACAGCAAGAACCACACGGACGGGAAAAATGCTCCACACGATTTCGGCCTTCGAGCGCCTCGGCGAGGAAAACGCCTTTGCCGTGCTGGCGAGGGCGACGGCGCTGGCTCAACAGGGCCGCGACATCGTCAATCTCGGCATCGGCCAGCCCGACTTCAAAACGCCGCAGCACATTGTCGACGCCGCGATCAAGGCGCTGCGCGACGGCCACCATGGCTACACCCCGGCAAATGGCCTGCTGGCGACGCGCGAAGCGGTGGTGCGGCGCACGCTGACCACCACCGGCGTCGAAGTCTCGCCCGAGAATGTAATGATCCTGCCCGGCGGCAAGCCGACCATGTTCGCGGCCATCTTGATGTTCGGCGAACCCGGCGCCGAGATCCTCTATCCAGACCCAGGCTTTCCGATCTACCGCTCGATGATCGAGTTCACCGGCGCCGCGCCCATTCCGGTGCCGATCCGCGAGGAGAACGGCTTTGCCTTCTCGGCAGAAGAGACGCTGGCGCTGATCACGTCGAAGACCAGACTGCTAATCCTCAACTCACCGGCCAACCCGACCGGCGGCGTCACGCCGCGCGCCGAGATCGAGAAGCTGGTGAAGGGACTGCAAGCGCATCCGCAGGTCGCTATCCTCTCCGACGAAATCTACGACGTCATGACCTATGACGGCGAGACGCATTTTTCGCTGCTCAATTTTCCGGAAATTCGCGACCGGCTGATCGTGCTCAACGGCTGGTCGAAGACATGGGCGATGACCGGCTGGCGCATGGGCTGGTCGATCTGGCCGAATGGCGACAAGGGCGGGCATCTCTACGACAAGGTCCGCAAGCTGGCGGTCAATTGCTGGTCCTGCGTCAACGCGCCGAGCCAGTTCGCCGGCATCGCCGCCATCGACGGCCCGCAGGACGATGTCGACAAGATGATGCGCGCCTTCGACAACCGCAGGAAGATCGTGGTCGAGGGGCTGAACGCGCTGCCCGGCGTCTCCTGCATCACGCCCAAGGGCGCATTCTATGCCTTCCCGAATGTTTCGAAGACCGGCTGGAAGGCCAAGAAGCTCGCCTCGGCACTGCTCGAGGAGGCCGGCGTGGCGCTGATCGGCGGCCCCGATTTCGGCATTCTCGGCGAAGGCTACATCAGGCTTTCCTACGCCAATTCCGAAGAGAACATCTTGCACGCGCTGGAGCGGATCGAGGCGTTTTTGAAGAAGTAGGCCTTCGGCTGTTCACCCACGCCCCACGAACGGCATCTTGGTCGCCATCACCGTCATGAACAGCACGTTGGCGTCGAGCGGCAGGCTGGCCATGTGGACGACGGCGTCGGCGACGCGCTGGACGTCCATCACCGCTTCGGCGGCGATGGTGCCATTGGCCTGCGGCACGCCGACCGTCATTGCGTGCGCCATATCGGTCAGCGCGTTGCCTATATCGATCTGGCCGCAGGCGATATCATAGGGCCGGCCGTCGAGCGCCAGCGTCTTGGTCAGCCCCGATATGGCGTGCTTGGTCGCGGTGTAGGGCACCGAGCCCGGCCGTGGCGCATAGGCCGACACCGAGCCATTGTTGATGATGCGGCCGCCCATCGGCTTTTGCTTGCGCATGGCGCCGAAGGCGGCGCGGGCGCACAGGAAGGATCCGGTGAGATTGACGCCGACAATATCGTTCCAAACCTCGACCGATATCTCGTCGATCGGCGTCGACTTGTAGCTCATGCCGGCATTGTTGAAGAGCAGGTCGACGCGGCCGAAGGCTGCGGCCACCGTCTCGAACAGATCATCGACTTCGCCGGCCTTGCTGATGTCGCAGGCAACCGCCAGCGCCTTGGCGTCCGTTTTCCCGGCTTCGGTAATGGCGGCATCGAGCACCGCTTTGCGGCGGCCGCAAAACACCGTGTTCCAGCCCGCCTTCACCAGTGCCGTGGCGACGCTCTTGCCGATGCCGGTGCCGGCGCCGGTGACGATGGCGGTTTTCTCTGGGAAGGCTGTCATGGATTTTGCTCCTGCGCGCCGCGCATCCCGGCACAGATCGGGGTGCATCCGAATGCACCGACCCATCGCAAATGAAGGCGATCATGGCAAGTCGGACACTAATGCATGTCGCTCAAAAGTGGCCCCGGTTCTGAGAGAACGACATGCATCAGGACAAAAACATGAAGCGCCACGCGCTTTATGTGATCGGTCCGACAAAAAGGGCGGTCATTGGCGACCGCCCCCTGATCTGAACCGGGCTTGGGAGGAGGAAAAGCCGATCCGACTGACTAAAATCATGCGCTTCCTCGGTAAACGAGCAGTTAACGCTTTTCCCGCCGCGGCTGCGTTGTCTACCAGCGCGGGTTCGGCGCCGTGCCTGACGGAACCGGCACCTTGGCCGCCGACACCGTCGCCTCGACATGATCGACGAGCGCATCCGGCAGGCCGAGCCGGCCGGCGAGCAGGTCGAGATAGCCGCGTTCGGCGCGCGTATCGGGGTCGATCGTCAGTCGCGACGCCGTGTAGAGCTCGAGCCTCTGCTCATCGGTCTTGGCGCCTGCGACCAGCGTATCGAGGTCGAGCGGGCTATCCAGCTCGGCCATCAGAAACTTTTCCGCTTCCGTGCCGATGCCGGCCAGACTGAGCTTGCCGGCGATCTTTTGGCGTTCCGCGTCATCGACATGGCCATCGGCTTTGGCCGCCGAGATCATCGCCCGCACCAGGGTCAGCGTGAACTCGTCCTCCCCCTGTGGCGCCTGTGAAGGATGAAAGCCGGTGTCGGCGGGCGGCGGCAGCAATTCCGGCTGGCCGGCCGCCGGCGCCTGCTCGGGTGCATTGCCGGCCTTGTAATTCTGGTAGGCCTTGTAGGCGAGACCGCCGATCGCAGCCAGTCCGCCGAGCTTCACGGCCGTGCCGGTGACCTGCCGTCCCGTGCCGGTTCCAAGCAGCACCGCGGCCAGCGCACCGGCGGCCAGCGGATTGTCCTTGGCCATCTGCACAGCCTGCCCGGCCTTGTCGCGAACGGTGCCGGTTGTGCCGGGAACTTGCGAGCCGAGCAGATCGTCGAGAAGCTTCTTGGGGTCGAACATGGTGCCTCCAGAAAAGGGCCCGCACCAACGTGGACGGGCAGGTTTTGGACGTTGCAGACGTAGGTCCCGCACACTGACATTACAATGACGGAGGCGCGCTTTGCTATCGGCGCCGGCAATGCCGCAAATCGGTGATCCGTGTGTCGATACCGGTCTCGGCTTGCGCTAATGTCGCCGCCGCATTGCCGAGGGAGGAACCTTGCTGTGACCGATCAACCTGGCCGGGAACCGGCGCGCGATCCGCAGGATCTGGAACGTTTGTTGATCGACCGGCAATGGGCGGGAGACATTGAGGGCATGGTAGCGCTGTTCGAACCCGATGCCGTCATCGACACCGGAGCAGCCGAATTGACGCGTGGCCATGAGGCGATCCGCGCTTTGTTCGAAGCCTTTGCCGCGAGCTGGCGAAAATTCCAGCGCGGCGAGCAGCGCCCGGCGGCCATTAACGGCGACCTCGCGTTGACGTCGACCAGGCTTGCCGACGGCTCGATAACCTCAGAGGTCGCGCGCCGGCAGGCCGACGGCACATGGCTGTGGGTGATCGACCGCTATTCTGTCGTGTGGTGATCCAGTCAGGGCGTCGGCGGCACTTAACTGCCGATATGTCCCCTGCCCTGCGCCTGCGCAAGTTCGACCTGGCGCTGGCGCTCGGCATAGCGGGTGCGATCCTCATCCGAGCGTGCCTCGTAGCAATGCGGGCATGACACGCCGGTGGAAAAATGCGGCGACAGCCGGTTCTCCGGCGTCAGCGGATGCCGGCAGGCGCGGCAGAGTTCGGCCTCGCCTTCGGTCAACCCATGCGACACCGAGACCCGCTCGTCGAAGACGAAACACTCGCCCTGCCACAGGCTGTCTTCGGCCGGCACCTCTTCAAGATATCTGAGGATGCCGCCCTTGAGATGGAACACATCCTCGAAGCCTAGCGACTTCACATAGGCCGTCGCCTTTTCGCAGCGGATGCCGCCGGTGCAGAACATCGCAACCTTGCGGCCGTCGAGTTGGTCGCGGTGTTTTTCCACCCAGGCCGGGAATTCGCGAAAGCTCGACGTGCGCGGGTCCACCGCGCCCTCGAACGTGCCGATCGACACTTCGTACGCGTTGCGTGTGTCGATGACGATGGTGCCGGGGTCCGAGATCAGCGCGTTCCAGTCGGCCGGCGCGACATAGGTCCCCGCACCCGTCGCCGGGTCGAGGTCTTCGACGCCCATGGTGACGATCTCGCGCTTCAGCCGCACTTTCATGCGATGGAACGGCATTTCGGCGGCAGTGCTGTATTTGACCTCGAGATCGGCAAGACCCTCGATGGCCTCGAGATAAGCGATCAGGTCGGCTATGTCGGTTTCGCTGCCGGCGACCGTGCCGTTAATGCCCTCCTGCGCCAGAAGCAGCGTGCCCTTGATGCCGCGCCCGCAGGAGAAGGCGGCAAGCGGCGTGCGCAAGACCCGCAGCGCGTCGAAGTCGCCCAGCCTCGCAAATTTGTAGAGCGCGGCGACGCGCACGGGTTCATGGTTGGTCATCGCCAAGCCACTAGACCGTGGTCAAAGCGGATTCAAGGCAGAGCTAAAGACACTTCGTCGGTATTCGCCCGCAGGCTCGTTGGCCGACATATGACATCGCGGCAGGCCGGGTTTCGTGGACTCGGAATCGGCCTTCTGCTAATCGGTTGAAATCACCTAGGGAGAGACAAGCCAATGCTCAGCAAGACCGAAACGCTCCTGTCGCTGCTCAATGGCCAGCCGGTCATTCCGGTGCTGAAGATCGCCAATGTCGCGGACGCCGTCCCGCTCGCCCGGGCGCTGGCCGCCGGCGGCCTGCCGGCAATCGAGATCACGTTGAGAACCGCCGATGCGCTGGAAGCGATCCGCCGCGTCGCCGGTGAGGTCGAGGGCGCCATTGTCGGCGCCGGCACAATTCTCGATGCCAAGCAGTTCGACGAGGCAGCGGCCGCTGGCTCGAAATTCATCGTCAGCCCCGGCATCACGCGAGAGTTGCTGGCGGCGGCCAAGGACAGCGACGTTCCCTTGCTGCCCGGCGCCATCACGCCCGGCGAGATCATGGCTGCCCGCGAGGCCGGCCTGCGGTTCCTGAAATTCTTCCCGGCCGAACAATCCGGCGGCATCGCCTCGCTGAAGGCCTTTGCCTCGCCGCTGGCCGACGTGAAATTCTGCCCGACCGGCGGCATCTCGGCCAAGAACGCGGCCGACTATCTCAGCCTGTCCAACGTTATCTGCGTCGGCGGCTCGTGGGTGGCGCCGGACGAGTTGGTCAAGGCCGGCAAGTGGGATGAGATCGAGGCGCTCGCACAGACCGCGAGCAAGCTCGGAAAATAACCTCCGCTACTTTATCTTTGCGCAATCCCAAGGGAAGCGCTCCGCGCTTTCCCGGGAAAATCACAGTGTTCCCGGAACTGCACTCGGCACAAAAACCCGCCAGCTGCGCCGCCGGGTTTGCTACGCGTTGAGATTTTGGTTCCCGCTCATGGGCTCGAACCACGATTCACGCCTTCAAAGGGCGCTGTCCTACCATTAGACGAAGCGGGAATGCAGTTTGGTGGTTAGCATTCTGTGGCGATGGAAGCCAGTGCTCGATATCTCGCTAGAAGCAAAAGCCGCACGGCTTGCCCAGCGCGGCTTCGATTTCGATATTGACCGGGTCACGCCCTACTTCGTCTGGAAGCGGGCGACCGAAAGGAATTTTACGGCATTGCCGGTGAAGCGGTTGGCATCGGCCATCTGGTTGTCCGCCTGGAAGCCTGCGGTGTAGACCTCGCTCGGCGGCGTATGCACGATGTTGTAGGCATAGCGCGGCGCTGTCGTCGGGCTGGAAACGGTGGCGATGTTGTCGCCGCTGCTCAGCGCCCAGCGCGCCGCCTGCGGTTCGGCTGCCACCACCACTGCCTTCGGTCCTGGCTTCAGGTCGCGGGCCGAAGCCCTGGCTTCCTTGCGTGTCGTCTTGACGCCGGCGCCGATCACCGAGGCTGGATCGGTACCGGCGGGACGGGCAGCAATAGCACCGCGCGGCGATGCGGCATCGACACCTGACGGATCGTTGAACGCCGAGCGAGGCTCGAGCGACGCAACCTGATAGTCGTCGGTAGCACCGGCTGTATCGGCGGCGCTGGCCTGTTCGAGAACCGCCTTGACCTCGTCCGGACGCTGCGACGGCAGCACCGAGAACGCGTCGGTTGCGGTCTGCTTGTGGGCAGCCGTATCGGCCAGCGCCAGCAGAACGCCCTTGTCCTGCGGCGCAAGCTCAGCCGGCGGCGAAGAGCGGTCGGGACGCCAGGTCGGCAACGGGACGTTGACCGCGACCTGCGCCGGAGCGGCAGCTTGATCGGCCCCCTGGTCGGCATTGCTCGCATCGGCCGTGCCGAACGGCACATTGGCCGGCGCCTGCGCCGTCGCCACCGTCTGTTCGGTAGTGGCATCGGCCACGCCGAACGGCACGGTCTCAGGTTGTTGCGCGCCGACATCAGCCTTCGGCCGCGGTGCGAAAGCGGGCAGCGGCACTTCCTTGGCGGGCAGCGCGGCGATGATCGTCTCCGGCGTGTCCTGCGGCTCCGAATCGTCAGCGCTGTCGTCGGCAAGCTGCGGAATGTTGGCGCGCTTGGCGTTCTGCGGCGACACGATCGCGATGCCAGGCAGATTGCTGTTGTTGTTGCTCGTGGCAGCCAGCACCGGCTTCACGCTTCTCGGCGGCGGCGCGGCGGTAGCGACATCGGCGCTGTCGTCGGCTTCGTCTTCGCCGCCACCGCCAAAGAAAGCGGACAGGAAGCCACCGGATTTCTTGGTGCTGCCGCCTGCGCTGGCCATCATGATGGCAGGAGAACCGGCGCCCTTGCGTGCCTTGTAGGAGGCGAGCGCTTGGTCATAACCCGGCAACGGCCTGCCGTCGCTCGGCACATGCAGCGTCTTGCCATTGGGGAACAGGCTGACCAGTTCCTGGCGGCTGATGCCTGGCCAATGCCGCACATTGCCGACGTCCATGTGGACGAAGGGCGAACCCGACGACGGATAGTAGCCGACGCCGCCGCCCTGCATCTTCAGGCCGATGTTGCGCAGCTTTTTCAGCGGCACACCCGGAATGTAGAAGTCCATCGCCTTGCCCAGCATATGCTGGCTTTCCTTGGCGACACCGCGGCTGCGGCTGCGCAGCATCGAATTGGTCGACGGCGAGCGATAGCCGCAAACGACCTGGATGTAGTCGGTGGCGCCGGCCTGCCGGTAAGCTTCCCACACCAGATCGAGCAGGCGCGGATCCATCTTGGTCGGTTCGTTGCGACGCCAGTCGCGCAGGATGATGTTGATCTTCCTGAGGCCTGCCGGATCGTAGCGGCCATTGCGCTTGTAGACGATCTCGGCCTTTTCGTGCGTGTGGAGGTGATAGAGCTTGAGCGAGCGCGTTTCAGCGCTGGCGCCGGCAGCAGTTGCGGCGAGGAAAGCGAACGCAACGATCAACGCTGCCAGCCATCTCGGCCAGACGCCCATGTGATCGCGCCGCCCGTTTCTGTGTCGTTCGACTTTGTTCAAATCAAAAGGCCTTGCAGGCTGCCGTTTGTCCCCGGATTTGTCCAAACGGATGCGTGGTTCTCACATCCGAATATCGATCCTAATGGTTAATCATCGCTTATTGAAGCCGAAATGCGGTAACACCGTGGCGATATCCCGTCAAAAATAATACACAGGATTTCTTGGTAAACTGCTGGTTTAGATCAAGATTCAGCCTTTTCCCGCTACACGATCTGTTACCGCTGGCCTTAATGCGTGAACAACGGCGTCGCATCAGCCATATTCCCGCCCCAACCCCTTATGCAGCGCCGGATGTGGCATGGCAAGCTGGTCCCGGCGTTGCGTTGGCAAGCTGTGGAATTCGGCGTTCAGGAGGCAAGGCGGTCGAGGCGGCCGGTTTCCGGGTCGATGCCGTATTCCTTGAGCTTGCGGTAGAGCGTCGAGCGGCCGATGCCGAGACGCCGTGCGACCTCGCTCATCTGGCCGTTGTAATGGTCGATGGCGAGCTTGATCATTTCGAGTTCGACATCGGCCAGCGCACGCACATTGCCACGCTCGTCCAGCGCCCTCAATGTGCCGAAACGCTGAAGCAACCTGGCCGGAGGGGCGAGCTCGGCAGCTGCAGTACCGGCGTCATCAGTCTGCGCGCCATCGCCTTGCGATCCGGTGCTCAAGGCCATGCCGGGGTCCGACAAGGACGCATCGGCGTCGAGATTGACGGTGCCGTCGACCTGTGCCCGGATCTGCGGAAATTCGTCAGTCGTGAGCACATCGCCTTCGGCAAGCACCGAGGCCCTGAACACGGCGTTTTCCAGCTGCCTGATGTTTCCCGGCCAATCATAGGCCTGCAGCATGGCCAGTGCGGCATCCGAGATGCCGTGCAGGCGATTGCCCGCCGGCGCCACCTTGTCCATGAAATGCTTGACCAGATAGGGGATGTCGTCGCGGCGGTCGCGCAGCGGCGGCACGACGATCGGGTAAACGTTGAGCCGGTAGAACAGGTCCTCGCGAAACTTGCCGTCCTTGACCTGCTGCAGAAGGTTGCGGTGCGTGGCCGAGATCAGCCTGATGTCGACCCTGACGGTGGAACGGCCGCCGACCGGATCGACCTCGCCATCCTGCACGGCGCGCAACAGCTTGACCTGCACGTCGAGCGGCAGGTCGCCGATCTCATCCAGGAACAGGGTGCCCGAATGCGCCTCGACGAACTTGCCGGTGTGCTTTTCGGTGGCGCCGGTGAACGAACCTTTTTCGTGACCGAACAGGATCGATTCGACCAGATTGTCGGGGATGGCGCCGCAATTGACGGTGACGAACGGCTTTGTGCGGCGTTCGCCGCTGCCCTGGATGGCGCGCGCCACCAATTCCTTGCCGACGCCCGATTCGCCCTCGATCAGGATCGGGATGTTGGAGGCCGCAGCCTTCTGGCCGAGGCGGATCACCCGGTCCATCGCCGGGCTGTGCGTGATCATGTCCTTGAAGGTCAGGTGGCCGCCGCGACGCCGCGACGTGCGCTTGACCTCGTCCTCGACCGCCTCGACCTTGAGCGCGTTGCCGACCGCGGTCTGCAGCCGGTCGGGAGACGCCGGCTTGACGACAAAATCGAAAGCGCCGTGGCGCATCGCCGAAACCACCGTTTCGATGCCGCCCTGCGCAGTCTGCACGATGACGGGAACAGTGATGCCGCGCTCGCGCATCGCCTTCAGCACGCCGATGCCGTCGAGGCCCGGCATGACAAGGTCGAGGATGACTGCCGAAATATCCCTCGCATTGGGTCCGTCAAGCGCGCTCAGACCGGCCTCGCCGCCATCGGCAACGATGGCGCTGTGGCCGAATTTCGTCACCGCCGCCTCGAGCAGCCGGCGCTGCACGGGATCGTCATCGACTATAAGAATGGAACCTGTCATGACTGATTTGAGTTGCCCGCCTGGGAAATTCCCATGGATCATCTTGGCACAGGGTTCTAAACAAGGTTTCAAAAAACCCGGTGAACGAATTCCTTAGGATTTGACCGGCTTGTCCTTTCCCCTTGATTCCAGAAGGTAATTGTTGATGAGCAGGATTCTCGGTCGGCAGCTTGCGGCGGTAGCGTCCGGTCAGGGCGCGGCGGAACTCGGCGACCTGCCGGAATGGAATCTCGCCGACCTCTATTCCGGCATGGAAGCACCCGAACTGAAGCGCGACCTTGCCAAGGCGGCGGCCGATGCCGTCGCCTTCGAGAACCGCTGGAAGGGCACGCTGGCTGCGGAGGCCGAGCGCGGCAGCGCCGGCAGGCTTGGCGAGGCGCTGACAGCCTATGAGGCGCTGGAGGAACTGATCGGCCGCATCGTCTCCTATGCCGGCCTGATCTATGCCGGCAACACCGCCGATCCGCAGCGCGCAAAGCTCTATGGCGACATCCAGGAGAAGATGACCGACGCCAGCGCGCATCTTTTGTTCTTCGCGCTGGAGCTGAACCTGATCGACGACAAGGCGCTCGAAGCAGCCCTCGCCGCCGACGCCGGCTTTGCCCATTACCGCCCCTGGGTGCTCGACCTCAGAATGGACAAGCCCTACCAGCTCGAGGACCGGGTCGAGCAGCTGTTCCATGAGAAATCGATCACCGGACGCGGTGCCTGGAACCGGCTGTTCGACGAGACGATGACCGATCTGCGCTTCGACATAGACGGCGAGGAACTGACGCTGGAGCCGGCGCTGAACCGCCTCCAGGACGCCGATGGGGAGGTCCGCCGCCGCGCCTCCGAAGCGCTGGCCACAAGCTTCCGCAAGAGCCTGCGCACCTTCACGCTGATCACCAACACGCTGGCCAAGGACAAGGAGATTTCCGACCGCTGGCGCGGCTTCGAGGACATCGCCGACTCACGCCATCTCGCCAACCGTGTCGAGCGCAGCGTGGTCGACGCGCTGGCATCGGCCGTGCGCGAGGCCTATCCGCGCCTGTCTCATCGCTACTACGCGATGAAGGCGCGCTGGCTGGGCATGGAGGTGATGAACCACTGGGACCGCAACGCGCCCTTGCCCGAAACGCCGCAAGCGGTGATTCCTTGGGATGATGCCAGGAACACTGTGCTATCGGCCTATCAGCGCTTTTCCCCCGACATGGCGCAGATCGCCCGCACCTTCTTCGACCGCAACTGGATCGACGCGCCGGTCAGGCCCGGCAAATCGCCCGGCGCCTTCGCCCATCCGACCGTGCCTTCGGCGCACCCTTACGTGCTGCTCAACTACATGGGCAAGCCGCGCGATGTGATGACACTGGCGCATGAACTCGGCCACGGCGTGCATCAGGTGCTGGCCGGCGGCCAGGGCGCGCTGATGGCTTCGACGCCGCTGACTTTGGCCGAGACGGCCTCGGTGTTCGGCGAGATGCTGACCTTCCGTTCGCTGCTCGACCAGACCACCGACAAGCGCGAGCGCAAGGCGATGCTCGCCCAGAAGGTCGAGGACATGATCAACACGGTCGTGCGCCAGATCGCCTTCTACGAGTTCGAACGCAAGGTGCATGCAGAGCGCAAGAACGGCGAACTGACCTCCGACAAGCTCGGCCAGTTCTGGCTCGAGGTGCAGGCCGAAAGCCTGGGGCCGGCGATCAAGCTGCGCGAGGGCTATGAGGTCTTCTGGACCTACATCCCGCACTTCGTCCACTCCCCCTTCTACGTCTACGCCTATGCCTTTGGCGACTGCCTGGTGAACTCGCTCTACGCGGTCTACCAGAACGCCGAGCATGGCTTCCAGGATAAGTATTTCGAGATGTTGCGCGCCGGCGGCACCAAGCATCACTCGGAGCTTCTCGCGCCCTTCGGCCTCGACGCCACCGACCCCGCCTTCTGGCAGATCGGGCTTGGCGTGATCGGCGGCCTGATCGACGAGTTGGAAGCGCTCGACAGTTAATGCGCGCACCCATTGGACCGATGGCGCAGAGTGGCAGGTTCAGCAGCGGCCTCGACTTTGCAGAATCGCAGAACAGTTTAGCCGGAATGCATGTGACGGCAGCTCTGTTCTTGTTCTAAATACCTGTTCTTGAATAACTCTCCGGCGAAAATTCCGTTAGCTTTCCCGAAGCCGTATGATAGCTTTCCGACTGAAGCTCAGCCGGGCGCGCGGCTTAAGGCCGGACAGTATCCCGGCCCATGGCAGCGGTCTGACGAATGCGACAGCGACGGTTGGCAATGGGCGGAAAGCCGAACGCCGACACTCGACGACAGACCGGCTGTTCCCTGAGCCGCCGAACCACATTGGATGATCCGATCTGCCAAGGTCATGACTTGGGACGGCGGCGGACGGATCCGACTGGAGAGAGACGATGACCTTCTTTTACATTGTCCTGGCGTTCCTTGTAGGTGTGTTGGTTGGCTGGTTTATCTGGGGCCGGCTGCGCGGCGAACTCGACAGCCTGCGCGGCGATCTCGACCGCACCCGCAGCGAGCGTGACAGACTGCGCGCCGACGCCGATCGCCTGACTGGCGAACTCGACGCCTGCGGCAAGACCCGCGCCGATCTCGAACGCCGGCTGCGTGAAGCATCAGCTCCATCCGCCAAGCCTTCAAGTTCGGCGCCGGCCGCGCTGGTATCGACAGCGGCAACGGCCAAGTCCGCCCCGGCCGCGAAACCGACCCCCGCCAAACCCGCCGCGGCCAAACCAGCTGCGGCCAAATCCGCGGCCGCAAAACCAGCGGCCAGCAAACCTGCCGCCGCCAAGGCCGCGCCCAAAGCCGCGGCTTCAAAGCCCGCCGCCGTCCCGAAGAAGGCCGCCCCGGCAGCTGGAAAGGCCGACAATCTGCGTCGCCTGCTCGGTATCGGCCCGGTCAACGACAAACTGCTCAAGGGCCTTGGCGTCACGACCTACGCGCAGATCGCCGGCTGGACCGCGGCCGACGTCAAGCGCATCGAGGACACGCTGAATTTCGACGGCCGCATCGCTCGCGAAAAGTGGGTCGAGCAGGCCAAGCTGCTTGCCGCCGGCGACGAAAAGGAGTTCGCACGACAATTCCCGAGCGCCGGGACCGCCAACAACAGCTGATCTGTCATCGGCAACATAACCAGAAGGCGGCGCTCTCGGGCGCCGTCTTTGTTTTTGCATTCGCCACTGTCTTTGCGCCCTGCGACGCCGCTCCCTCGATTGCACGCCGCCCGGCCCCCATATAGAGCGGTTCTGGCGTCATCGACCGCAGTACCCGAGCCCCATGCCCCTGCCCTCTGCCATTTTCCGCAACGATGAAAGCGGCCGTCAGTTGGTCTTCGACCACCCGGCCGACATCATCATTGCCTATGATACCAAGGATTTTCTGCCGGCGCTGGCGGCTGCGCAGGCGGCGAGCGATGCCGGCAAATGGCTGGCCGGCTATTTCTCCTACGAAGCGGGCTATCTGCTCGAACCGAAACTCGTGCCGCTGCTGCCTGAAGGCCGGCGCGCGCCATTGGTTTGTCTGGGTGTCTTCGATGCTCCGGCCGAAGAGGCCGTGCCGCGCAACGATGCGCCGGCCACCAATGGCCCCATCTTCGACGCCAGGGCCAGTTGGTCCGCTCAGGACTACGCCAAACGCTTCGCGCGCCTTCACGACCACATCCGCAAGGGCGACTGCTACCAAGGCAACCTGACCTTTCCGGTCCGTGCCCAATGGTCGGGCGATCCGGTTGCTGCCTTCGACGCACTGACAGGACGCCAGCCGGTCAAGTATGGCGCGCTGATTTCGCTCGGCGATCCCATCGTCTTGTCGCGTTCGCCCGAGCTGTTCTTCGAGATCAATGCCGAAGGCATGATCGAAACCCATCCGATGAAGGGTACCGCACCGCGCGGCGCGACCAAGGCCGAGGACGCGCGGTTGAAGTCCTTCTTGCGCAGCGACGAAAAGAACCAGGCCGAGAACCGGATGATCGTCGATCTCCTGCGCAATGACATCTCGCTGATCAGCGAGGTCGGCACGCTGGAAGTGCCGGAACTGTTCCGCATCGAGAGCTACCCGACCGTCCATCAGATGGTGAGCCGTGTGCGGGCGAAGCTTCTGCCTGATCTCGGCATCCGCCAAATCTTTGGCGCGCTGTTTCCCTGTGGCTCGATCACCGGCGCGCCGAAAATCCGCGCGATGGAAATCCTGCACGAGCTGGAAGACACACCGCGCGACGTCTATTGCGGCGCCATCGGCTGGATCGCGCCTGGCGGCATGATGCGCTTTTCGGTGGCGATCCGCACTATATCGCTCTTTTCCAGTGGCGAGGCCGTTTACAATGTCGGCGGCGGCGTCGTCTTCGATTCGACGGCGCAAGAGGAGTATCAGGAGTGTCTGCTGAAGGCGCGCTTCGCGACGGGGACACCGCCGATTTCGAGCTGATCGAGACCATGCGCTGGGAGCCCGGCCAGGGCTTTCTGCGCTTCGAACGCCATCTCGCGCGCCTTTACGGCTCGGCGGAAGAACTCGGCTTTGCCTGCGATCCGCAGCGGATCGGCGAGGTGCTGGCGAATACTATCGGGGCGCAGCAAAAGGCGCTGCGCACCCGGCTCGTCCTGCAGCGCAATGGCGAAGTGACCGCCTCGGTCCAGCCCTATGAGCCGTTCGCCGCCGACAAGGTCTGGCGGCTGCAGCTGGCACGGGTGCGGCTCTCCTCCACCGACACGCTGCTGCGCCACAAGACCGGCCGGCGGCAAGTCTACACTCACGCCCGCTCCGAATATCTGATCACCCAGGCCGACGAAGTGTTGCTCGCAAATGAGCGCAGTGAAATCTGCGAAGGCACCATCACCAACGTCTTCGCCGATTTCGGTGATGGCATGCTGATGACACCCAGGCTCGACTGCGGCCTGCTGCCTGGCGTATTGCGCGCCGAGCTGCTGGACGAAGGGCGCGCCCAGGAGGCGATCTACAGCTATGACGAGTTGAAATCCGCCAAAACACTGTTCGTCGGCAATTCTCTGCGCGGCTTGATCCCGGCAACATTGGCCTGATACGAAGCGGCTGCGAGAATAACCGCCGGCATTGGACACTTTCTAGCGAAGCATGAATTCTCGTCAGCCCACGCACACGCCCTATGATGGCTCCTCAAAGCTCTTCACCATCGGGCTGAAGCCGCTCGAACTCGACAAGTGGATCGAGGTCGACCGGTATCTCTTCGACCATCTCGCCGAAAAGCGCCGGCTGTATGCCGAAATTCCCGACAAGGTGTTTGTCGAGGAAGACGGCACGCGCGACGCCCAGCGCGAAGTGCGCGGCCTCATCGAAGCACATCTGCTGTCGACATTTCCCGGGATGTACCGGCGCACCAATGCCGGGGTTGAGGTCATTGGCGCCAAAGCCGACTCTGACGCCACCTTCCCCGATGCCCCGCTGGTCGCAGCGTCGCTGCTCGTCCAGGAAGACCTGATCCTGATGCGCCGTGACGACACCGGCTGGCGGCTCGCCGCCGGCTCGCTGTGTTTCCCGTCATCCTGGTCGCTGGTCGAAAAATTCGGCCGGCCGCTGCAGCAGATCCACGCACCGGTGCCGGGCTTCGGTCCGGGCACCAGGCCGGCCGAGCTCATCAACCGCATGTTCGACGGCCTGCAGGGTCAGGCTGTCGAACGCTTCAACTGGTCGATCCAGGCCGACGACGCGCTCTATCATCCGCTCTCCAATGTCGAGCGCATCGACCGCGCCACCAACCGCCCCTCGCGATTTCCCGACGGCGACGTCAACGCCCACGCCTTCATCCGCGTCGAGCGCCAGACGCTGCGCAAGCTCCCCGTCTCGCGCGACATCCTGTTCACCATCCGCATCCATCTCGACCCGCTGAAAGTGCTGGCGCGGCATCCCGACCGGGCAACGCTTGCCGCCTCTTTCGCGGCGCAATTGCAGGCGCTGGATGAGGCTCAACTCGACTACAAGGGGATGACATCAGACCGTGACCGGCTGGTGCAACGCCTGCAAACCATGGCTCAGGAGTGACGATGATCCGACATGTTCTGAAGCTAGCCGTCCTGCTCGGTGCATTGCTGGCGTTGCCGGCAACAGCGCATGCGGAACCGGTGACCTATGCGGGGAAGCTCGGCAACATCGACATCGTCGTCGAGTTTACCGGTGATCCGGCGACGGCTGGAGAGGCACTGGCGGGCCGCTATTTCTACCGCTCCAAGGGCGTCGATATTCCTCTGCAGGCGAAGTCGAGCAAGGGCGCCACCTTTCAATTGGCCGAGGAAGAAGCCTGCGATGCCAAGAAGTGCGGCGACGGCCAGGCTCCACCCATCGGCGCCGTCTGGCGATTGAGTTCCGCCGACAATGGCAAGACGCTGGAAGGCACCTGGACGGCCAAAAAGACCCTGCCGCTGAAGCTGACAAGGATCGCCAGCCGTGCCCAGACGGAGACGCCGGCGACGACGCCACGCGATCTTTATGATTTCACCGACATGACATTCTCGGGTGACGATGCGCCGATCACCATGGCGGCATCGCCCTACGACTATCTCAAGCTGGATTTCGCGCCCGAGGCAGACGCCAAGGAAGGTTGGCCGGATGCAGCCTACAACTATGTCACCGATCCACGCACCAAATTCGCCAGGCCGCGCATCGTCGATCTCGCCGGCGGCGCGCCGATCGAAGCCGCCAATGCCTTGCTGCAGAACCGCCATTGGCATGACAGCCTCAGCGCCTTGACCTGCGCGGCGCTGCAATACGCCGGCTTCCACGATGGACCACCGATGGAGGGCATGGATGACGATTCGCTTGGCGGCTACGAAGACACGACGTCCAAAGTGACGTCATTGACGCCGAAGCTGATGAGCTGGTCGGAATCCGGCAGCCTCTATTGCGGCGGTGCGCATCCGAACAACTATTCCGACGCCTATGTCATGGACGTGCGCCGTGGCGCCTTGCTTACCCTTCAGGACATGTTTTCCGATACGGGCGACGGCAAGCCAGGCCCCTCGCTGGCCGCCTTCGTCAGGGAAAACCGCAAGAAGCCAAGCGACCAGACCGAGGTGGATTACGAGGCCGAATGCGGCATCGACGATTTGATCAGCGACTATCTCGGCGCCAGCCTGAAGCGCGATGGCGACAGGCAGGTTCTGGTCTTCGGGCTGCAAGGTTTGCCCAACGTCATCCAGGCTTGCGGCGACGATCTCGTTGAAATGCCGGTCTCCGAAGCACAAGCGCTGTTCACACCGGAATTCGCGAAACTGCTCGAACCGTAGGCGCGCATCTGCGCCGTCGGGAACTAACCTTATCCCTGCTTTTCGCTTTATTGTGACAATGATCTATGGTTTGTCGCGCGGCGGTCGAACGGCCGTTTTGGCGCGTTGCTTGAAGGAGTGCTCGATAAAATGGCGAATGAAAACTGGCCCGTTTACGGTGAAATCACCGGCCCTGTCGTGATGATCGGCTTTGGTTCGATCGGACGGGGAACGCTGCCTCTGATCGAGCGCCATTTCAAATTCGACAAGTCGCGCATGACGGTCATCGACCCGCTCGACACCGACCGCAAGCTGCTCGACGAGCGCGGCATCGCCTTCGTGCAGGAGCACGTGACCGAGAAAAACTACAAGAAACTGCTGACGCCGCTTTTGACCAATGGTGGCGGCCAGGGCTTTTGCATCAATCTGTCGGTCGATACCGGCTCGGTCGACCTGATGCGGCTCTGCCGCAAGCTCGGCGTGCTCTACATCGACACCGTCGTCGAGCCGTGGCTCGGCTTCTATTTCGACGCCAAGGCCGACAATGCCAGCCGCACCAACTACGCGCTGCGCGAAGCCTTGATCAAGGAGAAGCACGACAAGCCCGGCGGCGCTACCGCGGTTTCGACCTGTGGCGCCAATCCGGGCATGGTCTCGTGGTTCGTCAAGCAGGCGCTGCTGAACCTTGCCGGCGACCTCGGCCTCGAGTTTCCCGAACCCGCGCAGGACGACCGTGACGGCTGGGCGAAGCTGATGAAGAAGGCCGGCGTCAAGGGCATCCACATCGCCGAGCGCGACACCCAGCGCACCAAGAAGCCGAAGCCGATGAACGTGTTCTGGAACACCTGGTCGGTCGAAGGTTTCATCTCGGAAGGGCTGCAGCCGGCCGAGCTCGGCTGGGGCACGCATGAGAGATGGATGCCGAAGAACGGCAAGGAGCACAAGCATGGCTCCAAGGCTGCGATCTATCTCGAACAGCCCGGCGCCAACACCCGCGTGCGCTCCTGGTGCCCGACGCCGGGCGCGCAATACGGTTTCCTGGTGACGCATAATGAGGCGATCTCGATCGCCGACTTCTTCACCGTGCGCGGTAAGAAGGGCAAGGTGCAATACCGCCCGACCTGCCACTATGCCTATCACCCCTGCAACGACGCCGTGCTGTCGCTGCACGAAATGTTCGGCGCTGCCGGCAAGCCGCAGCCGGTCCACCATGTGCTTGACGAAAACGAACTGGTCGACGGCGTCGACGAGCTTGGCGTGCTGCTCTACGGCCATGCCAAGAACGCCTACTGGTACGGTTCGCAGCTGTCGCTGGCCGAAGCCCGCAAGCTGGCGCCCTACCAGAACGCTACCGGCATGCAGGTCACCTCGGCCGTGCTCGCCGGCATGGTCTGGGCGCTGGAAAACCCGGAGGCCGGCATCGTCGAGGCCGACGAGATGGACTACAAGCGCTGCCTGGAAGTGCAGTCCCAGTATCTCGGACCGGTCAAGGGCTACTACACCGACTGGACGCCGCTCGATAACCGTCCGGGCCTGTTTCCCGAGGACCTCGACAAAAGCGACCCGTGGCAATTCCGCAACATCCTCGTTCGATAGCGGTTCCATACCCCTGCCCCACTGCCTTGCAATCGCCCGGAAATCGGGCGATTGAAGGGATGCGGACGAGAGCAGTGTGCATCCATTTGGACGCGCGAGGGACGGCTCTGGAAACTTGAGGCCACGCACATCGTGTGCTCCAAAACGTCGTTTGACGATTGGGCCGATGCGTCAGGAGAGGATTTGATATGACGATTGCGCGCAAAATTCTTTCTGCGGGCGCGGCGGGCGCTCTTGCGACGATGCTTGCCGCCTGCACCACCGGCGGCTCCGACGGGCCACCGATCTCATCGCAGGCGCGAGGCGTCGAAGGCTCATGGCTGAACGCCGAAGGCAAGGCGGTCTCGACATTGAACGGCGGCGTCTTCACCACCGTTTCGGCGGAGACCGGTGAGAAATTCGCTGACGGCAGCTACACCAAGACCGGCGCCACCTCGGTCGAGATCAACGGAACCTCGCTGATCCGGCAGCAGCCAATCGCTTTCAACTGCCTGCTGGTGTCCATAAACCAGCTGAATTGCACCAGCTCCGCCGGGCAGAACTTCGTGCTGACCAGGCGCGGCTGAACCTTTCCCATGCGGCTTTGCGGATGGCGGCGGCGCGATGCCGCCGCCTTTTTTATGCCGGCAAACCGATGCCGGTTATCCGCCCTGATTCTTCTTGCATCGCCACAACCGCGATGTGAACATACCCGAAATGCTGGCTGTTATCCTGCAGTCGGGCAAGAGCGTTAAACGCCTTTGATCATATCCGGGAGACGAAGATGAAGAAGCTCGCCGCCATTGCCGCCCTCTCTGCCTCGACACTCGGCCTGTCGGCCGCACCATCCTTTGCCGACTACACGTTGAACATCCTGCATTTCAACGATTGGCACAGCCGCATCGAAGGCAACAACAAATACGAGTCGACCTGCTCGGCCGAGGAAGAGACCAAGGGTGAGTGCATCGGCGGCGCCGGCCGGCTGGTCACCGCGATCGCACAGGAGCGCAAGAAGCTCGAAGGCCAGAACGTGCTGCTGCTCAATGCCGGCGACAGCTTTCAGGGATCGCTGTTCTACATCACCTACAAGGGCACGGCGGAGGAGGAATTCCTCAATCAGATCAAGCCCGACGCGGTGACGCTCGGCAACCACGAATTCGACGATGGCGAGAGCGCGCTGGTGCCTTATCTCGACAAGGCGAAGTTCCCGATCGTCAGCGCCAATGTCGTGCCCAACGACAAGTCCGGCGCCGCAGCCAAGATCAAGCCGTCGATTGTGCTTGAGGTCGGCGGCCAGAAGATCGGCATTGTCGGCGCCGTGACCAACGACACACCGGAACTCGCCTCTCCCGGCCCCAACATTACCATCGAGGACGACGTCAAGTCGATCACCGCCGAGGTCGAGAAGCTGAAGGCGCAAGGCGTCAACAAGATAATTGCCGTCACCCATATCGGCTACAGGCGCGAGCGCGATGTCATCGCCAAGATCCCGGGCATAGATGTGGTGGTCGGCGGCCACAGCCATTCGCTTCTGTCCAACACCGACCCGAAGGGGGAAGGCCCCTATCCGACGATGGTCGACAACCCCGACGGCTCCAAGGTGCCTGTCGTGCAGGCCGCGTCCTATTCGAAATATCTCGGCGAATTCAAGGTCGTGTTCGACGACAACGGCAACGTCAAGGAAGCCAGCGGCGACCCGATCTTCCTCGACAAGTCGATCATCCCCGATCCGGCCGTTCTTGCCCGCATCAAGGAGCTCGGCGCGCCGATCGAGGCGCTGAAGAACAAGGAAGTGGCCGAGACCACCGAGGCCATCGACGGCAGCCGCGAAAGCTGCCGCACCAAGGAATGCGCGATGGGCAATCTCGTCTCCGACGCCATTCTCGACCGCGTCAAGGGACAGGGCGTCGAGATCGTCGTCTCCAATGGCGGCGGCCTGCGTGCTTCGATCGACAAGGGCACCGTCACCATGGGCGAGGTGCTGACCGTGCTGCCTTTCCAGAACACGCTGGCGACCTTCCAGATTTCCGGCAAGGATCTGGTTGCCGGGCTGGAAAACGGCGTCAGCCAGGTCGAGGACGGCGGCGGCCGCTTCCCGCAGGTGGCAGGTCTCAAATACTCCTTCGACAAGTCGGTCGCGCCCAATGCCGGCCGAGTCAAGTCGGTCGAGGTGATGCAGAACGGTGCCTGGGCGCCGATCAATCCGGACAAGGACTATCTGGTCGCCACCAACAATTACGTCCGCCAGGGCGGCGACGGCTACAAGGTCTTCGCCGAGAAGGCCAAGAACGCCTACGATTACGGCCCCGGCCTCGAACAGGTGGTTGCCGACTATCTCGCGGCGCACCGGCCCTATACGCCGAAGCTCGACGGCCGCATCACCGAGGTCGCGGCAACCGTAGCGGCTGCCCCGGCCGCCGAGCCGGCAAAACCAGCCGAACCGGCACCTGCTCCAGAGGAACCGGCAAAACCGGCCGAGGCTGCACCGGCGGAGCCGGCGATGCCCGCATTGCCGGCAGGCTCCGGCGACATCACCACCACGCCGCCGACTGTCCCGGCGGAAACCGCCCCGGCAACGCCGGCTCCGGCCGAACCGGCAAAACCGGCCGAAGCCGCACCTGCTCCGGCAAAGCCGGCTGACGCCGCCCCGGCCGAAGCCAGCCATGTCATCGTCGCCGGCGATACCTATTGGGATCTCGCCAAGAAGGCCTACGGCGACGGCGCCAAGTGGAAGGTGATCTCCGAGGCCAACAAAGGCTACGAACCACGCCGGCTTCCTGTCGGCGCGACCTTGACCATTCCGGCGAAGTAACCTCGCTTCGCACTTGCGACCAGCAAAACCCGTCCGGGTAACCGGACGGGTTTTTGGCTTTCAGGGTAAGGTGCGGCCAGACGCGGCATTGAAAACTCGCGCCACATCGCTAGGTTCGCCCGACATCGTCGGTTTCGCGGTGTCGGGAGACCTTCATGACGCTTTCCACGCCTGTCGACCCCAAAGCCGCGAAAGCGCTCGACCCGCTGCCGGCCGGACATCCGCCGGTAAAGGCAGGCAAGATCGGCGTCATGTTGGTCAATCTCGGCACGCCGGACGGTACCGATTTCAAGCCGATGTGGCGCTATCTCCGCGAATTCCTGTCCGATCCGCGCGTCATCGAACTCAACAAGGCGATCTGGTATCCGATCCTCTACGGCTTGGTGCTGACCACCAGACCGAAGAAGTCCGGCGCCAATTACGCCAGGATATGGAACCGCGAGAGGAACGAGTCGCCGCTGCGCACCTACACCCGCGCGCAGGGCGAAAAGCTGGCCGCAGCGCTCATCGACCTACCCGATGTCGTGGTCGACTGGGCGATGCGCTACGGCAACCCCTCGACCGCGAGCGTCGCTCAAAGGCTGGTCGAGCAAGGCTGCGACCGCATCCTGTCGTTCCCACTCTACCCGCAATACTCAGCGACCACCACCGCGACCGCCAACGACCAGCTGTTTCGCGCCTTGATGAAGATGCGCCGCGCGCCTGCCGTGCGCAGTGTTCCGCCCTACTATGACGAGCCGGTCTACATCGAGGCGCTCGCCCATTCGATCGAACGGCATCTGGCAACGCTAGACTTCGAGCCCGAGGTGGTCATCACCTCCTATCACGGCATCCCGAAGCCCTATTTCGAGAAGGGCGATCCCTATCACTGCCACTGCCAGAAGACGACACGGCTGTTGCGTGAACGACTGGGGTGGGATGAAAAGAAGCTGATCATCACCTTCCAGTCGCGCTTCGGCGCCCAGGAATGGCTGCAGCCCTACACCGACAAGACGGTCGAGAAACTGGCGAAGGACGGCGTGAAATCGATCGCCATCGTCAACCCAGGCTTTTCCGTCGACTGCATCGAGACGCTGGACGAAATCGGCCGCGAGGCGGCCGAGACCTTCCATCACGCCGGCGGCGAGAAATTCGCCCACATCCCGTGCCTCAACGACAGTGCAGAAGGCATGGCGGTGATCGAGGCGATGGTGCGGCGCGAGCTGTCGGGCTGGGTCTGAGGCCGCCACGTTGCGGCGATCGATCGCCGCAGTTGCGCTATTCCATGCACCAATAATCAACGATCACCTGATTGTAACATTATTGAAACACACCTAAGTGTTTGGTGAAGTCGGTTGCATGGAATCAACGCCATGGCCGGCATCTGAGGGAGATTCAAATGGACTTCAGTGGTTTCGGTATTGCGATTGGTGCGCTTGCCTTTCTGGTATTGGTGCTTCTTATCAAAGGCATCCGGACAATCCCGCAAGGCTATAATTATACGGTGGAGCGCTTTGGCCGTTACACCAAAACACTAAGCCCCGGCCTCAACCTCATCGTGCCGTTCGTCGACCGCATCGGCGCCAAGATGAACATGATGGAGCAGGTGCTCGACGTTCCGAGCCAGGAAATCATCACGCGCGACAACGCCATTGTCGGCGTCGACGGCATCGCCTTCTACCAGATCCTCAATGCGGCGCAGGCCGCCTACCAGGTCGCCGGCCTGGAGAACGCCATTCTCAATTTGACGATGACCAACATCCGTACCGTCATGGGCTCGATGGACCTCGACGAATTGCTGTCGAACCGCGACGCCATCAACGAGCGCCTGCTGCGCGTCGTCGACGAAGCGGCGCATCCGTGGGGCATCAAGATCACCCGCGTCGAGATCAAGGATATCAATCCGCCGGCCAACCTCATCGAATCGATGGGTCGTCAGATGACGGCCGAACGTAACAAGCGTGCACAGATCCTCGCCGCCGAAGGCCTCAAGCAGTCGCAGATCCTCGAGGCCGAAGGCCGCAAGGAAGCCGCCTTCCGCGACGCCGAGGCACGCGAACGCTCGGCCGAGGCCGAAGCGCGAGCCACCCAGGTTGTATCGGAAGCCATCTCCAAGGGCGACGTGCAGGCACTCAACTACTTCGTGGCGCTCAAATACACCGAAGCGATGGGCAAGATCGGTACCGCCAACAACAGCAAGGTCGTGCTGATGCCGATGGAAGCCTCGGCGCTGATCGGCACGCTCGGCGGCATAAGCGAGATCGCCAGGGAGGTGTTCCGCAGCGAAGGCACCGCCGGCGCCGCCAGGCAGGCAGGCCGCCCTCCGGTGGTTCGCCCGAATGAGAACTGAGACCTGACGAGAACTGAGGTCGCGAGCATGATCCCGAAAAGTGGGAACCGGTTTTCGGAAAAGATCATGCTCCACAGGAAGTAGGAGCGCACGCCCATGTTTGACCGCATCATTTCCGAACTTGGTCCGTGGAACTGGATGGTTCTGGGCTTCGTCCTCCTGGTGATGGAGGTCATCGCGCCAGGAATATTCATGCTGTGGATCGGCATCGCCGCATTGGTAATCGGTGTGATTTCCCTGCTCATCTGGGACGCAAGCTTCTGGGCCTGGGAAGTCCAGGTCCTCGCCTTCTTGGCGCTGTCGCTGGTCTCGGCCTTCGTCGGCAAGAAACTAGTCGGCGGGCGTAATGTCCCGAGTGATCAGCCGCTGCTCAACCGGCGCGGCGCGCAGTTGGTCGGCAGGATGGCAACGCTGGCCGAGCCGATCAAGGACGGTCGCGGCCGCATCAAGCTCGGCGACACGCTGTGGCGCGTCTCCGGTCCCGACCTGCCGGCCGGCACGCAGGTGCGCGTCGTCAGTTCGGCCGACACCGATCTGGAACTGACCGTCGAGGCTGTTTGACATTTCGAAAGCGCATGGCGCTTTCGATCCGGAAAATCAGGGCGCGTCGCGTAGGGCTTCCCGAACGCGACGCGTCCTTTGATTTTTTCAGGCGGCGCCGATGCGCAGCAGGTCGTGCAGATGAACCAGTCCCACGAGCCGCCTGCCTTCGACCACCATCAGGCTCGTAATGGCCGAATTGTTGATAATCTGCAGCGCCGTCGCCACCAGCGTGTCCGGTGTGGCCGTCTTCGGCTTTTTCGTCATCACCTGATCGACGCTCATTTCCATGAGATTGCTGCCGATGTGACGCCTGATGTCGCCATCGGTGATGATGCCCACCAACGCGCCATCCGCCGTCGCGATCGCCACGCAGCCGAAGCCCTTGTTCGACAATTCGAGGATCGCCTCGCGCATGCCCGTGCCGGAAGCCACCAGCGGCAGCCTTTCGCCGACATGCATGATCTCGTGGATCTGCGTGAGATTGGCGCCGAGCTGGCCGCCGGGGTGGAATGTGCGGAAATGGTCGGGCGTGAAGCCGCGCGCTTCGAGCAGCGCTATAGCCAGCGCATCGCCGACCACCAGTTGCAGCAGGGTCGATGTCGTCGGCGCCAGGCCGTGCGGGCAGGCTTCCGGCACGGACGGCAGGAGCAGCACCACGTCGGCCGCGCGCGCCAGCGCCGAGGCCGCGCCCGCGGTAATCGCAATCAGCGGGATCGAGAAGCGCCTGGAATAGGCGACGATGCCCATCAATTCTCTGCTCTCGCCGGACCATGACATGGCGATGATGGCATCGTCTCTGGCGATCATGCCAAGGTCGCCATGATTGGCCTCCGCCGGATGGACGAAGAAGGCAGGCGTGCCGGTCGAAGCCAGACTGGCCGCGATCTTAGTGCCGATATGGCCGCTTTTGCCGACGCCGGTGACTATGACGCGGCCATTGATGCGCGACACCATGTCGACGGCGCGGGCGAAAGGTTCGGCCAGTTCGTTCTCCAGCGCGGCGGCCAATGCCGCCACGCCGGCCTGTTCCGTGGCTACCGTTCTCAGCGCCGAGGCGATCGAAGCCTCCAAAGGCTTCTTTTCTTGGGATCCCGCATGCATGGCTGATGCGATTAGCGCTTTGCCGTTCGCCTGTCCAACAGAATTGCCGTCCAGCCATGTCCGACAGGCACCCCTTCAACCCTCCGTTAACCATCCCCGTTTACGGTTCGGTAAGTATGGCGCGCTTGCGCCGCGCAAGCAGTGGTGACGATGTCGCGGGCCCAACCTCAAGAGAAAAAAGGTCGAACGGGCAGAGCGTTTTGCGCTCTGCTTCTGGCGACGAGCGTGCTCGCTTTGCTGCGGCCAACTGCGCTTCATGCCCAGGAGACCGAGCTGCGCGGCGAAGTTTCGGAATCGGCGATCCTGTCCGACCAGCAGCGCCGGGCCAGGCAATTGAGCAAGGCCAACACGCAGGTCAAGCCCGCCCCTGCCGACACCGCCCCCACGGGAAACACGCCAACCGCTTATGTGCCGGCCAGCGATGGCGCCTTGCCTGATGACACCGACCCGTCACAGGCCGGCGCAAACAGCATTTTCGACCCGCCGGCGACCATCGACGATTCGTTCGCCGACAAGCCGCCAACCGTCCTGCCACGCCGCCCGTCGACGGCAAAGCAACGCGCCGACGCGGATGCAGACAAGGCCAAGGACAAAACCAAGGCTGCCGACAAGAAGAAGCCTGGCAAAGCCACGGACCAGACCACCACCGGAACGACTCCGGACGGCACTGCGGCAGGCGACGCCGATCAGGACATAGCCAACCGCCGTGTCCTCACCGTCGACGGCGTCGACCGACGAAAGCTCGACCCCGGCGCCGAGCGCACCGACGCCATCGAGGGCCTGAAGAAGAAGCTCGAGGACGACCCGTACGCGGCAACCGGCATCAAGGTCGGCTCGTTCCTGCTGCGGCCGGCGCTCGAGCAGGGCGTTGCCGTCACGTCGAACGCCGATTCCAGCGCTGGCGGCAAGTCGGCGGTGCTGTCCGAAACGGCGCTGCGTTTCTCCGCCGCCTCCGATTGGCGCGAGAATTCGGCGGTCATCGACGGCTACGGTAATTTCCGCAACACCATTTCGGGCCAGAAGATCAATGAGGCACGCGGCCGTATCCAAGGCACGTACAATGTCGACCTCGACAATGAACTGCGCGCCATCGCCAAGCTCGGCTACGAGATTGCACCGGAATCGGCCTCCGCGCCCGACGCCATTGCCGGCGTCAAATCGCAGCCGATCCGCCAGACGGTCGACGGCAGCCTCGGCGTCGAGAAGGACGTCGGCAAGATGCGCTTTGCGCTGACCGGCGCCGTCTCCCACGACATCTATGGTGATGCCGAACTTACCGATGGCACCTCGCTGTCGCAGAAGGACCAGGACAACACGCTCTACACCGCAACGTTGCGGACCGGCTATGAAATTTCCCCGGCTCTGACGCCCTTTGCTGAGATTGAGCTCGGCCGCCGGGTATATGACCAACGGATCGACAACAAGGGCTTCGAGCGCTCTTCGACCCGGCTTGGCGCGCGCGCCGGTATCGAAGTCGACATGGGCGAGAAGCTCAAGGGTGAGTTCTCGGCCGGCTGGCTGAGGGAGGCGATCGACGACAAGAACCTGGAGGCGATTTCGGGAGCCACCATCAATGCCGACCTCAAATGGTCGCCCGAGCGCGGTACCATCATCGGCCTCACCGGGCGAACCACGGTCGAAGGCACGACGAATGCCGGTAAGAGCGGCGACATCCTCTATTCCGGCCGCCTCACCGGCGAGCGGCAGATCCGCGCCGACCTGACCGGCAACGCAGCCCTTGGGCTCGACTGGCGCAATTACACCGGCTCCGACGGCCATGACATGACGCTGAGTGCAGAGGCCGGGCTGACCTGGTGGCTGAACCGCTATGTCGGCCTCACCAGCCGCGCCCGCACCGAAAAGCTGACCAGCAATCTGCCCGGGCGCAACTACACCGCCAACAGCATCTATTTGGGGCTGAAGCTGCAGCGGTAGCTAAAAAGCAGCGCCGCGACGCTCGGACGGCTTCATCTCATCGAGCAGCGTGCGGATGACGCCGGCCATGTTCTCGTTCATGTCGCTGCGCCACAGCGCGAAGGCGACATTGGCCTCGACGAAGCCTTCCGGCGAGCCGCAATCGAAGGTGCGGCCCTGAAAGTGGTAGCCAAAGAAGGGCTGCTGCTTTTCCAGCTTCAGCATCGCGTCGGTGAGCTGGATCTCGTTGCCGGCGCCCTTTTCCTGGCTTTCGAGGATCTTGAAAATCTCGGGCTGCAGGATGTAGCGGCCGTTGATGTAGAGATTGGACGGCGCGGTGCCGGTCTTCGGCTTTTCGACCATCTCGGTGATGCGGAAGCCGTGATGCGTGTCCTCGCCGCGGCCGACAATGCCATATTTGTGGGTTTCGGCCGGATCGCATTCCTGCACCGCGATGATGTTGTTGCCGGTCTCCTCGTAGAGCTCGACCATGGCCTTCGTGCAGCTCTTCTCCGACTGCATGATCATGTCGGGCAGCAACAGCGCGAAGGGTTCGTCGCCGACCAGTTCGCGGGCGCACCAGACGGCGTGGCCGAGACCCATCGGCACCTGCTGGCGGGTGAACGAGGTCTGCCCCGGGGCCGGCTGCAGCCGCTGCAAGCGGGCCAGCTGGTCGTCCTTGCCGCGCTGTGCCAGCGTATCATAGAGCTCGAACTGGATATCGAAATGGTCTTCTATGACCGCCTTGTTGCGGCCGGTGACGAAGATGAAATGTTCGATGCCGGCCTCGCGCGCCTCATCGACGACATACTGGATGACCGGCCGGTCGACGACGGTCAGCATCTCCTTGGGAATGGCCTTGGTGGCCGGGAGAAACCGTGTGCCGAGACCGGCGACCGGGAAAACTGCCTTGCGAACTCGCTTCATGCGTCAATTATCCGTTTGAGGGCGTGCCCGGCAATCCCGCCTCGCGACATTTTCGCGCCGGAATTGTGGATTATCGGGCCATTGAGGGAAACATCAACCGGTAAAGCATCCAGGTGTCTTTTCGTTCCAGGCGCCGCCTATGGTAAACCAATTGCTAACCCGGTTCGGCGATGAATGGTCTTTCCTGAGATAGAGAAAGGGGAAAATATGTCCGTTCGCAGTGCCGCAAAACTCTTTACCAGCGTGCTGACGGCGGCCAGCCTCTCGCTCGCCTTGCTGATGCCGGCCGGACCGGCCTTCGCCGATGCCGGTTTTCGGCAATGGGTCGCCGGCTTCCGCGCCACGGCCGTGGCGGGCGGCGTTTCCGGCGCGGTCTACGACCGAGCGTTCCGGGGCATCAATGAGCCCGACCCGGTGGTGCTGGAAAAGGCACGCACCCAGCCCGAGTTCACCGCACCTGCCTGGGACTATTTCGACAACCGCGTCCACGACCAGTCCGTTGCCGTCGGCCAGCAGATGGCCAGGAAATGGAAGCCGTGGCTGGACCGGATCGAAGCCAGGTTCGGCGTCGACCGCTACATCCTGCTCGCCATCTGGTCGATGGAATCGAATTATGGCGAGATCCTCAAGCGCGACGACATCATGCGCAATGTCATCCGCTCGCTGGCAACCCTCGCCTATGGCGACGCCAAGCGTTCGAAATTCGCCCGCACCCAATTGGTCGCCGCGCTGAAAATCCTGCAGACCGGCGACATCGACGAAAGCCACCTGATGGGCTCCTGGGCCGGCGCCATGGGCCAGACCCAGTTCATCCCGACCAGCTACCAGCATTATGCCGTCGACATGGACGGCAACGGCAAGCGCGACATCTGGAATTCGATCCCCGATGCGTTGGCGACATCAGCCAATCTGCTGAAGAAGAATGGCTGGCAGGGCGGCAAGACCTGGGGCTACGAGGTCACCATTCCAGCCGGCAAACTGCCTGCCGGCTCGAAGACATTGGCGCAGTGGCAGGCGCTCGGCGTCGCCAGGGCCAATGGCAAGCCGTTCAAGAACGCAACCGACAAGGCGACGCTGAAAGTGCCGGACGGCCGCGGCGGACCGGCATTCCTGATGATCAAGAACTTCTCCGTCATCAAGGCCTACAACAACGCCGACAAATATGCCCTGGCCGTCGGCCTTCTTGCCGACGAAATCGCCGGCTCTAATGGTCTGGTGCAGGACTGGAAGCGGCCCTTCACCAAACTGTCCTTCGAGGAAAGGCAGGAGTTGCAGAAGCGGCTTTCGCAGCACGGACTTTACGACGGCAAGTTCGACGGCAAGATCGGTGACGGCACGAAAACCGCCATCATGACCTATCAGGCAACGGTCGGCTTGACCCAGGACGGGTATCCGAGCATGGAAGTGCTCAAATGGCTCAGAAAGAAATAGAGCCGGCGACGGCAGCTTGCATTTGCGACGCAAGGGATGCCGTAGCATCGGTCTGTGCATGATCCCCTGCAAGGGCCATGCACCAAGGGATGGAGAGGGTGCTTGGTTTCGGCAGCGCGTATCCGTGTGATCGTTTTCCGCTTGCCGATCCTCATTCTGGCCATCGTCGTCCTGGCGACGGGGGTCGCCGGCAGTTTCCACACACCGGCTTTGGCGCAGGAGCAACCGCAGAACCGCGGCTGGTCGCTGCGCGACCTTCTGTTCCCGCGCCGCAGCGAACGCATCGAGCCGCCGCTCGACGTCCGCAAGGCAAAGCCGAAGGTCAAGAAGAAGCCCCGTGCACCCGTTGAACCTTCCGCTCCGATTGTCGAGAAGACACCGGATGCCCGCGTCGTTCTGGTGATCGGCGATTTCATGGCCAACGGCCTGGCCGAAGGCCTCGAAACAGCCTTTGCCGACAATGCCAACGTCAGGATCGTCGAGCGCGCCAACGGTTCTTCGGGTTTCGTGCGCGATGATGTCTACAATTGGCCCGAACAGGTCAAATCGCTGGTCGAGACCGAAAAACCCTCCGTGGTCGTCGTCATGCTCGGCTCCAACGACCGCCAGCAGATGCGCGTCAACGATGTGCGCGAGCAGCCGCGCTCCGAGAACTGGACCAAGGAATACGAACGCCGGACCGAAGCCTTGGGAAAGGCACTGGCGGCGACCAAGGTGCCTTATCTGTGGGTCGGCATGCCAGCCTTCAAGACGCCGAAGATGACCTCCGACATGCTCGCATTCAACGACATCTACCACTCGGCTGCCGAGAAGAACGGCGGCGAATTCGTCGATGTCTGGGATGGGTTCGTCGACGAGAACGGCGCCTTTGTCTCGACCGGCCCCGACATTAACGGCCAGGCCGTGCGGCTGCGCTCCGACGACGGCATCAACGTCTCGAAAGCCGGCAAGCGAAAGCTCGCCTTCTACACCGAAAAGCCGCTGGCCAAGATCCTCGGCCTGGCAGCGCCGGGAAGCGTGGTGACGGCTGCCGCACCGGCCGGCGCCCCGGTCGAGGCGCCGTCGCTGCCCGCCGCCCCGATCGTGGTCGACCGCACCGTTCCAATGCTGCTCAACGATCCGGCGCTCGACGGCGGTACCGAACTTCTCGGTGCGGCGGCGGCGCCGAAAGCCAATCCGGATCTGCCCGGCGAAAAACTAATCCTCGAAGGCAAGGCGCCCGAGGCCTCGCCCGGCCGCGCCGACGACTTCTCGTGGCCGCCCAAGGCCGCTGCCGCGACGGATACGACGACGGCGATCAATCGTTAACGGGGGAGTACCGTCGACCCCATCAGCGCTTCATCGATCGAGCGCGCGGCCTGGCGGCCTTCGCGGATCGCCCACACAACCAGCGACTGGCCGCGGCGCACATCACCTGCGGCGTAGAGCTTGTCGACGCTGGTCTTGTAGTCGCGATCGTTGGCTTCGACATTGCGGGAACGGCGGCTGTCGGTAGTGATTTTCATCTCACCGTCCAGCTCTTTCGCGACGCCGGCGGCAGCCGGTCCGGCAAAGCCGATGGCGATGAAGGCGAGGTCTGCACGGATGACGAATTCGGTGCCGGCGATCGGCTTGCGCTTCTCGTCGACTTCGCAGCATTTGACGCCGGTCAGTTGGCCGTCCTCGCCGATGAATTCGAGCGTCGCCACCTGGAATTCGCGCTCCGCACCTTCGGCCTGTGAGGACGAGGTGCGCATCTTGGTCGCCCAGTAAGGCCAGACCGAAAGCTTGTCTTCCTTCTCCGGCGGCTGCGGGCGGATGTCGAGCTGGGTGACGCGCACCGCGCCCTGGCGGAAGGCGGTGCCGACGCAGTCGGACGCGGTATCGCCGCCGCCGACGACGACGACATGCTGGCCGCCGGCGATGATCGGATGCGACGGCCAGGCCACCGACTGGATCGGCTCGCCGCCGACGCGACGGTTCTGCTGCACCAGATAGGGCATGGCGTCATAGACGCCGCCGAGATCGTCGCCCGGAATGTTGGCCGGACGCGGCGATTCCGAACCGCCGCAATAGAGCACCGCATCGTATCCGGCGAGCAACTCTGCCACCGGCTTATCGACGCCGACATTGACGCCGCAATGGAAGGTCACGCCCTCGCCCTGCATCTGCTCGATGCGGCGGTCGATATAGTGCTTCTCGATCTTGAAGTCGGGAATGCCGTAGCGCATCAGCCCGCCGGGACGGCTCTCACGCTCATAAACGCTGACCTCGTGGCCGGCGCGGCCAAGCTGCTGCGCCGCCGCCATCCCTGCCGGACCGGAGCCGATGACAGCGACCCGCTTGCCCGTCTTCTTCTCTGGCGGATAAGGCCGGATATGGCCGGTTTCATAAGCCTTGTCGGCGATTGCCTGTTCGACAGTCTTGATGGCAACCGGAATGTCCTCGAGGTTCAGCGTGCAGGCTTCCTCGCAGGGCGCGGGGCAGATGCGGCCGGTGAACTCGGGGAAATTGTTGGTCGAATGCAGGTTGCGGATCGCATTGTCCCAGTCGCCATTGTAGACGAGGTCGTTCCAGTCCGGGATCTGGTTGTGGATCGGGCAACCGGTCGGCCCGTGGCAGAACGGGATGCCGCAATCCATGCAGCGCGCCGCCTGTTTCTCGACCTCCTTGTCCGACATCGGCAGCGTGAATTCACGAAAATGCCGGATGCGGTCGGAGGCCGGCTGGTACTTGTGCACCTGCCGGTCGATTTCGAGAAAGCCTGTTACCTTGCCCATAGTCCAGTTCCTGCTGTCCAGATGGTGCGGTTTTCGCACCCGTTAACCCCTTGAGGCAGCCGTGGCAACCTTGCATCCGAGGTCAAACTGTCGCTGAAAGTTCCGCCGGGAAGCCTGCGCCTCCCGGCAAGTCGAAAAACCTATTCCGCCGCCACGCCCATGCGCATGCGTTCCATCTCGATCAGCGCGCGGCGGTATTCGACCGGCATGATCTTGCGGAATTTCGGCCGGAAGGTCGTCCAGTCGTCGAGTATCTCGCGGCCGCGTACCGAACCGGTGAAATGGACGTGGTTCGAGATAAGCTGGTAAAGCCGTTCCTCATCATGGGTGGTCATGTCGCCCGAGACGTCGACGCGACCCTTGTGGTCGAGGTCACCGCCATGATGCAGCAGCCTTTCCATCAGATCGTCTTCTTCCGGAACCGGCTCCAGCTCGACCATCGCCATGTTGCAGCGCGCGGCGAAATCGCCGGCCTCATCCAGAACATAGGCCACGCCGCCCGACATGCCGGCAGCGAAGTTGCGACCGGTCTGGCCGATGACGACGACGATGCCGCCGGTCATGTATTCGCAGCCATGATCGCCGACGCCTTCAACGACGGCGGCGACGCCCGAATTGCGCACCGCGAAGCGCTCGCCGGCGACACCTGCGAAATAGGCCTCGCCCTCGGTCGCGCCATAGAGGACGGTGTTGCCGACGATGATCGATTCCGCCGCGACGATCCTGGACTCCTCCGGCGGCCGGATGACGATGCGTCCGCCCGACAGGCCCTTGCCGACATAGTCGTTGGCCGCACCGACGAGATCGAACGAGATGCCGCGCGCCAGGAAGGCGCCGAACGACTGGCCGGCGGTGCCGGTCAGCTTCACCTGGATCGTGTCCTCGCGCAGGCCCTTGTGCCTGAAGCGCTTGGCGACTTCGCCCGACAGCATGGCGCCCGTGGAGCGATCGACATTGCGGATGTCGACCTCGATCTTGACCGGCTGCTTGCTTTCGAGCGCGGGCTTCGCCACTTCGATCAGCTTGCGATCGAGTACATCGTCGATCGGGTGTTTCTGCCGTTCGGTCCAGTGCACCGCCTCATGCGGCGCGTCCGGCTTGAAGAACATCTTGCCGAAATCGAGCCCACGCGCCTTCCAATGCTGGATCATCTCGCGCTTTTCCAGCAGGTCGCTGTCGCCGATGATCTGGTCGATATGGGTGTAGCCCATCTCGGCCAGCAGCCCCCTCACCTCTTCCGCAACGTAGAAGAAGAAGTTGATGACATGCTCGGGCGTGCCCTTGAAACGCTTGCGCAGAACCGGGTCCTGCGTCGCGACGCCGACCGGGCAGGTGTTCAAGTGGCACTTGCGCATCATGATGCAGCCGGCCGCGATCAGCGGCGCGGTCGAGAAGCCGAACTCGTCGGCACCGAGCAGCGCACCGATGATGACGTCGCGCCCCGTGCGCAAGCCACCATCGACCTGCAGCGCAACGCGCGAGCGCAGCCCGTTCAGCACCAGCGTCTGGTGCGTCTCGGCTAGGCCCATTTCCCACGGGCTGCCGGCATGCTTGAGCGAGGTCAGCGGCGACGCGCCGGTGCCGCCATCATAGCCGGAGATGGTGATGTGGTCGGCGCGCGCCTTGGCGACGCCCGCCGCAACCGTACCGACACCGACTTCCGACACCAGCTTTACCGAGACGTCGGCCGCCGGGTTGACGTTCTTCAGATCGTAGATCAGCTGCGCCAGATCCTCGATCGAATAGATGTCGTGATGCGGCGGCGGCGAGATCAGGCCGACGCCGGGCGTCGAGTGCCGGACCTTGGCGATGGTGGCGTCGACCTTGTGGCCGGGCAGCTGGCCGCCCTCACCGGGCTTGGCGCCCTGCGCGACCTTGATCTGCATGACATCGGAATTGACGAGATACTCGGCGGTGACGCCAAAGCGCCCCGAGGCGACCTGCTTGATCGCCGAACGTTCGGGGTTCTTGCTGCCGCCGGGCAGCGGCAGATAGCGGTCGGCCTCTTCGCCGCCCTCGCCGGTGTTCGACTTGCCGCCGATCTGGTTCATGGCGCGCGCCAGCGTCGTGTGTGCCTCGCGCGAGATCGAGCCGAACGACATCGCCCCGGTCGAGAAGCGCTTGACGATATCGGCCGCCGACATCACGTCCTCTATCGCCACCTTCTTGCGGCCGGTCTCTTCCGCAAGCTTGATCCTGAACAGGCCGCGTATGGTCTGGGCACGGGCCGTCTCGCTGTTGATCTGCGCGGAATACTCCTTGAACGTCTCCCACGAGCCCTGACGCACGGCGTGCTGCAAGGTGGCGACGGCGTCGGGCGACCACATATGGGCTTCGCCGCGCATGCGGTACATGTACTCGCCGCCGACCTCGAGGCTGTTGCGCAGCACCGGATCGTTGCCGAAACCGTCGGTGTGGCGGCTGAGCGTCTCGGCCGCGACCTCGTCCAGACCGACACCTTCGATCAGCGTCGCTGTGCCGGTGAAGTACTTCTCGACGAAATCCGACTTCAGCCCGATGGCGTCGAATATCTGCGCGCCGCAATAGGACTGGTAGGTGGAGATGCCCATCTTCGACATCACCTTGAGGATGCCCTTGCCGATCGACTTGATGTAGCGCGAGACCACCTCGTAGGCGTCGACCTCAGCCGGCAGTTCGCCACGCTTGTGCATGTCGAGCAGCGTATCGAAGGCAAGGTAGGGGTTGATCGCCTCGGCGCCGTAGCCGGCGAGACAGCAGAAATGATGCACTTCGCGCGGCTCGCCGGATTCCACGACCAGGCCGACCGCGGTGCGCAGACCCTTGCGGATCAGATGGTGGTGCACGGCAGCCGTCGCCAGCAGTGCCGGAATGGCGATACGGTCGGGACCGACCTGGCGGTCGGACAGGATGATGATGTTGTAGCCGCCGGCGACAGCGGCTTCCGCCCGCTCGCACAGACGCTCGACGGCGCCCTGCATGCCGGCCGCGCCCTCGCTCGACCCGTAGGTGATGTCGATGGTCTTGGTGTCGAAACGGTCCTCGGTGTGGCCGATCGAGCGGATCTTTTCCAGATCGCCATTGGTCAGGATCGGCTGGCGCACTTCGAGCCGCTTGCGGCGCGAATTGCCGACCAGGTCGAAGATGTTCGGCCGCGGCCCGATGAACGACACCAGGCTCATCACCAGCTCCTCGCGGATCGGGTCGATCGGCGGGTTGGTGACCTGGGCGAAATTCTGTTTGAAATAGGTGTAGAGCAGCTTCGACTTGTCCGACATCGCCGAGATCGGCGTGTCGGTGCCCATCGAACCCACGGCTTCCTGGCCGGTGGTCGCCATCGGCGACATCAACAGCTTGGTGTCTTCCTGCGTGTAGCCGAAAGCCTGCTGGCGATCGAGCAGGCTGACATCCTTGCGCAGCGCGCGCGGCTCCACCGGCTTCAGATCCTCGAGGATCAGCTGCGTGTTGTTGAGCCAGGTCTTGTAGGGATGCCTGGTGGCGATCTCCGACTTGATCTCCTCGTCGGAAATGATGCGGCCCTTGGCGAGGTCGATCAGAAGCATGCGGCCGGGCTGCAGCCGCCACTTCTTGACGATCCTCTCCTCCGGCACCGGCAGCACGCCGGCCTCTGACGCCATGATGACGCGGTCGTCGTCGGTGACGATGTAGCGCGCCGGCCGCAGCCCGTTGCGGTCGAGCGTGGCGCCGATCTGGCGGCCGTCGGTGAAGGCGACCGCGGCCGGCCCGTCCCACGGCTCCATCAGGGCTGCATGGTATTCGTAGAAAGCCTTGCGGTCGGCATCCATCAGCTTGTTGCCGGCCCACGCTTCGGGGATCAGCATCATCATGGCATGGCTGAGGCTGTAGCCGCCCTGGAACAGGAACTCGAGCGCATTGTCGAAGCACGCCGTGTCGGACTGGCCGTCATAGGAGATCGGCCACAGCTTCGAGATGTTGTTGCCGAACAGTTCGGAATCGACCGAGGCCTGGCGCGCCGCCATCCAGTTGTTGTTGCCGCGCACCGTGTTGATCTCGCCATTATGCGCGACCATGCGGTAGGGGTGCGCCAGCTTCCAGGACGGGAAGGTGTTGGTCGAGAAGCGCTGGTGGACGAGGATCAGCGCGGTCTCGAAACGCGGATCCGACAAATCCTTGTAATAGGCGCCGACCTGGTAGGCCAGGAACATGCCCTTGTAGACAATGGTACGCGCCGATAGCGACACACAGTAGGCGCCGATATCCTTGTTGTTGTTCTCGGCGTAGATACGGCCGGAAATCACCTTGCGCAGCAGGTACAGCCTGGCCTCGTATTCCTCGTCATCTGGAATGTCCGATGTGCGGCCGATGAAGACCTGGCGATGGAACGGTTCGGAGGCCGCAATATCGGGCGCCTTCGACAGCGATGAATTGTCGACTGGCACGTCGCGAAAGCCTAAAAGCGGCAGCCCTTCTGACAGCGCCGATTCGGCGATGATCTCTTCGATATGGGCGCGCAGTGCCGCATCCTGCGGCATGAACCAGTGGCCGACGCCGTATTGGCCTGCCGCCGGCAGTTCGACGCCCTGGGCCGCCATCTCTTCGCGGAAGAAATGATCGGGAATCTGCACCAGCACGCCGGCGCCGTCGCCCATCAGCGGATCGGCGCCGACAGCGCCGCGATGCGTCAGGTTTTCGAGCACGAAGAGCCCGTCCTTGACGATCTGGTGCGACTTCACGTTCTTCATGTTGACGATGAAGCCGACGCCGCACGCGTCATGCTCGTTGCGCGGATCGTAGAGACCCTGCGCGGCCATACCGTTGCCGGTCAGGCCGTTGGTGGTTCGGCCTTCTTTGGTCAGAACGGTATTTTTAACGGCTGCCGCTTTCGTCTGCGCGGCCTGGCCGATAATCGCAGATGGCGTCAGTTCCGTCATCGTCCTGTCCTCCGATCCGGCCCCTTGCACGTCTAGCATTTGGGGCGCTGGTCTACCTTGGGAAGCGACTGGCTTCCGCTCTCATTCTTGCGGCACGTCTTTTCGAAATCCTTGGCGGACCGTGCGGTGCACCGCCGGTTCGTATCCGGTATCGTACAGGCCACAGCCGAGCCGTCTACCCGTCGCTCGCGGCAACGGCCGGAGTGGCCCAAATGATACGCCAATCCAGCCTGACTTGTGCGACAAAATAAGACAGCACTACTGTCCTAAATTTTTATGGCAGAAATCCTGGGCGCACACAAGACCGATTCACCAAATTCTTGGACGTTTGGCGACAGAAAATTACGTCGGGCGCTGTTGAAACGAAATTTCGGTCCCGGCACTCCTTCGTGGTCGCCTTTGGCTTTACCGCTTTTTCAGCCCTTGGCCCTTGCGCGTCAAACCCCGAAACGGCCATGGTCGCGCTCTTGTCGCAACCAGACTTTCTCAACCAGGCAGGGACTTTCCTGATGTTCTTTGCATCCGACAACTGGGCGGGCGTCCATTCCAACATTGCCGCCGGGCTGTCAGCCAATGCTGGCGGCTTTTCGACCGCCTATGGCGATGGCGATCTCGACCGGGCCGTCTACCAGCGTTTCAGCGAGATCTTCGAACGCGAGGTTGCGGTGTTCTTCGTCGCTACCGGCACGGCGGCCAACTCGCTGTCCCTGGCCGCTTACAACAAGCCCGGCGGCATTTCCTTTGCGCACCGCGAATCGCACATCATCGAGGACGAATGCGGCGCGCCGGAATATTTCAGCGGCGGCTCGCGTCTCCATGCTGTCGACGGCGCCCTGGGCAAGATCGATCCGCACAATCTTGAACGCGCCGTCGCCCGTTTCGCACCCGAAATCGTCCATTGGGGACGCCCGACGGCCGTCTCGATCACCCAATCGACCGAAGTCGGCACAGTGTACGGGCTCGACGACATTTCCACCATTTCGGAGATCGCCAAACGCTTTTCCCTGCCGCTGCATATGGACGGCGCCCGTTTTGCCAACGCATTGGTCGCGCTTGAGACGACGCCGGCCGAAATGACCTGGAAGCGCGGCGTCGACATCGTCTCGTTCGGCGGCACCAAGAACGGCTGCTGGTGCGCCGAAGCGGTGGTGCTGTTCGATCTAGACCGCGCCAAGGAGTTGTCCTTCCTGCGCAAGCGCGCCGCACAGCTGTTCTCCAAGTCGCGCTTCATCGCAGCGCAGTTCGACGCCTACTTCACGGACGGCCTGTGGCTGGACACGGCCCGTCATGCCAATGCCATGGCCGCGCGCCTGGCGGCTGCGATCGAGGATTCGGCAACGGCGAAGCTCGCCTGGTTGCCGCAGGCCAACGAGGTGTTCGCGGTGATGAAAAAGGCGGAAGCCGAAAGGCTGCAATCCGTCGGCGCAGCCTTTTACGACTGGCACAGGCCGCACGGCTTCGACGGCCATGTCGGCGAGGACGAGTTGCTCTATCGCTTCGTCACCAGCTTTGCCACGACTTCAGATGAGGTCGATCGCTTCGGCCAGATGATCGCCTGAACCCGCGAGACCGCGCCAATGACAAAGCCACCTCTCGGCTCAACCATGCGGCTGGTTCGCCCGGCGCCAAACGTGCTCGGCTTCTACGATGGCCGCGTTGACGGCGTTCGCGCCTGGTCGGACGAGCCGAACTGGCTGGACGACGGCGCCTATGCCCTCGGCATCTGCACCTATGCGATCGTCGATGGTTCGCAGGCGCTTGTCTACGACACGCATATTTCGCTGCCTCACGCGCGCTTCATCAGGCAGACGCTCGAAGACATGGGCGCAACATCGATCCGGGTCGTGCTCAGCCACTGGCATGACGATCATATTGCCGGCAATGAGGTGTTTCAGGATTGCGAGATTATCGCCAACACGCTCACCGCCTCGGCGCTCGCGAACAACCGGGCTGAGATCGAAAGCGGTGTTCCACCGATCAAGCCTCTCGTGCTGCCGAACAGGACCTTCGCAGGCAGTCTTGACCTCGCCGTTGGATCGATCGCCGTCGAACTGCGTCAGGTCGAAATCCACAGCCATGACGGCACGGTGCTGTTCATGCCCGAAACCGGCCTGCTCCTGGCGGGCGACACGCTCGAGGATCCGATCACCTATGTCAGCGAGGCGGATCGGCTGGCGCAACATCTGGTCGATCTCGAACGCATGAGCGGGTGGCCGATAGACCGCATCTTGCCCAATCACGGCTCGCTCGAAGCGATTGAGCGAGGCGGCTACGACAAAGGCCTCATCGCCGCCACGCAAGCCTACGTTCAAAAACTGCTTCGCTGCCGGCGTGAGCCTGATCTTGCGAAGCAGGATCTGAAAACCTTCGGCGCCGACATATTCGCCACGGGCGCGGTCGAGTACTTCGCGCTGTACGAGCCCGTCCACCGGCAAAACATCGAGGCCGTTCTCGCAACCGGCACCGGTCGCTAAGCAAGGAAAGGCCGCGCCAAAAGCTCGAGGCCAAGCAAGATCAGGAAAACAAGAAACCAGCGCCGGAAGGTCGCCGGGCTGATCCGCTGCCGGAGCAACTGTCCGAGCCACATGCCGAGCAAGGCCGGCGCAACCGCCAGCGACGACATGGCGACATGCCCGACCTGGAACGCGCCGTGCGAGGCAAGGCCGGCAGCGAGCGCGATCGTCGACACGGTGAAGGACAGGCCGAGCGCCTGGATCAGATCGTCACGGCTCAAGCCCAGCGCCTGAATGTAAGGTACAGCGGGCACGACGAACACGCCGGTGCCGCCGGTGACGATGCCGGTAAGGAAACCGACGATGGGCGACGACCAGCGCTCGGCTGACGCGGGAACCGTCAACTGCCGCGCCAGCAGCGTATAGACGGCATAGACGATCAGCGCCGCCCCGAGGCCGGCCGTCGTCCATTTGACATTGTCGCTGGCCAGCAGCCATGAGCCGGCCAGCGTGCCGGCGACGATGCCGACCATCATCAGCCACAGCCGCCTGAGGATCCATCCGAAGCTCGGGCCGGCAAACAGCTGCCAGATATTGGTGACGAAGGACGGCACGATCAGCAGCGAAGCCGCGGCGACCGGCGGCATGATTGTGCCCAGCAGCCCCATCGCCAACGTCGGCAGTCCCATACCGGTAACGCCCTTGACGATGCCGGCCAGCAGGAAGGTCACCGCAATGGTTGCCGTTAGGGCCAGGGAAAAATCAGCCGAAAGATCAGACATCGCCCTTCATGGGAAGACGGCGCCCGCCGCAAAAGAGCCAGAACTCTTCGGTTGGGGTGACAGAGGCTGCGGCGAAAAAAAGCGGCGCCTCGCGGCGCCGCTTTCGTCTCGGGAGGAGACGCTTTCAACCTTGGGCGTTGTGACGCCGCCGTCTTGATCACGCGGCGTTCTTGGCCTCGATCTGCTTGGCGTTGGCCGAAGAGGCGGTAATCGCGATCTTGCGCGGCTTCAGCTCCTCGGGGATGTTGCGCTTAAGGTCGACGAAAAGCAGGCCGTTCTTCAGGGTGGCGCCGACGACCTCGACATGGTCGGCAAGCTGGAAGCGGCGCTCGAACGAACGCGAGGCAATGCCGCGGTAGAGCAGCTCGGAGCCTTCGCCATTGCCCTCTTCCTTGCGCTCACCCTTGACGGTCAGCACGTTGCGGTGGGCTTCGATCGAAATCTCTTCGTCCGAGAAGCCGGCAACCGCCATCGAGATGCGATAGGCGTCCTCGCCGGTGCGCTCGATGTTGTAGGGCGGATAGGTCTGCGCGCCATCGGGCTGGGCCAGCGAGTCGAGCATGGTGAACAGGCGGTCGAAGCCGACGGTCGAGCGATAGAGCGGGGAAAAATCAACGTGACGCATGAGGTGTTCTCCTGTTGAGCAACATGTTTGCGTGTGGCCGGTGCGAAACCCTGGAAAGGCGTTTCGGGTGGACCAGCAGCCCCGACATCGGCGGCTGCATCCGACATTTGGGGAGCGCAAAAGCGCATTTCAAGGATTTTTGAAGAGCGCCAATCGAGGCGTCGATGAACGGCAGATGAACCGCTGCTTCGGCGCCCGTTCAGCCGGCCGGCGCTAGAGTGCCCCCAGGATAAAGAACCAGGCGGCGCCGGATGAAAGCGCCGCGACGAGGCCGACCGGGTGTAACGTCCCTTCCTCCCGGATCGACAGAGGCCGGAAGCACGCCGCCGCAGGCTGCTTCCGGCCTTGCTTGTCGTTCGTCCGCCCCCTTGGCGTCCTCCCTTTGCTTTTCATCCATTGGCGTCTATCACCATGCCGACGCCCTGCCGGGTGAGACACCACGAAGACGCAAGCGCCTAATGACGGATCTCTTCCATCCCACGCCAGGCAATCCGCCGCCGCAAAATGTCGCCGGCGGCTTTTTCACCACGCGCGACGGCAAGAAGATCCGCTACGGCCTGTTTGCCGCGATCACCCGGCCGCTGAAAGGCACCGTCGTGCTGCTGCCCGGCCGCAACGAGTGCATCGAGAAGTATTTCGAAACCATCCGCAACCTGACCGACCGCGGCCTCGGCGTCGCCACGCTCGACTGGCGCGGCCAGGGCGATTCCGACCGGCTGATCGCCGATCCGCAACGCGGCTATGTCCGCTCTTTCTACGATTACACCGGCGACCTCGAACAGTTCTTCGAGGATATCGTGCTGCCCGACTGCCGCGGCCCGTATTACATCCTCGCCCATTCGATGGGCGCCGTGATCGCGCTGCTCGCGGCGCCGTCGATGGTCAACCGGGTGCGTCGCATGGTGCTGATTGCGCCTTTCCTGACGGTGCCCGACTCGCCCGTGTCGGCAAAAACCGCGCGCCGCGTCTGCTCGATATTGTGCTTTCTCGGCCTCGGCCGGCTCTACGCCGCCTGGGGTCCGCGTCCCAGGGAAACCCTGCCCTTCGCCCTCAACAAGGTGACATCGGACCCCGGGCGCTATCAGCGCAACACGAAAATCTACGAGCACTATCCGCAACTGGCGCTCGGCGGGCCGACGATCCGCTGGCTGCAGGCGGCAATCAAGGCAGGCGAAGCCATCAGTGAGCCCGACTTCATGGCCAGGATCCAGGTGCCGCTGCTGATGATCGCCGCCGGCGCCGATCAGGTCGTCTCGACCAAGGCCGTGGAAGCCTATGCCAGGCGTCTGCGTCTGGGCTCGCTGCTGATGATCGATGGCTCGAAACACGAGATCCTGCAGGAGGCCGATGTCTATCGCGAGCAGTTGCTCGCCGCCTTCGACGCCTTCATACCCGGCAACGGCGACCCGACAGCCTGATGCCGCCGGCGCTGCATGTTGCGGCGCCTTGAGCTTGCGTCGCCTGCTGACAGCCTTCTGTCAGGAGCAGCGCCGGCAGCACCCAAAGAGCTAAAGATTCTGACAGCCGGTGCCGCCCCGGAATGCTCATCTCTCCGGGTCGAACCGAACGCCAAGGAGATGACGTCATGACCGAGAAAACCTGCGCTGCCTGCGATTGCCAGCTGGACGCCAACCCGATCCGCGTCAAGGTCGGCGGCAAGACCGTCGAGGTCTGCTGCGAGGAATGCGCGATTGCGCTGAACGAAGCCGGCGCCTCAGTGGCCGGCGCCGGCAACGGGGAAGCCTGAGCGATGCGCCCCGATCATGCGGCGCAATGCCTCGCACATCAGCCGACAACTCAAACCGCGACGTTCCGGCGGTCCTTGCGGACACAAGGCATCGCGGCGGCCAACTGGATCGGCCGTCAACTGGAAACGCGCCGAAGCCGCCTTGCCTTGCTCGAAATGACCGACGAACAGCTCAAGGACATCGGACTGTCGCGCAGCGACGCTCACTGCGAATACATGCGCCGTTTGTGGGACTGAGCCATGGCCGTACGAAGGGCCCGACAGGTGAAGTCTCCTGACAGGTTTGGACAAGCCAATCGCCTAATGTGCCGGAGCAGCTTTCGGCGCAAGGGTAGAATGCAACGGCCATGTCTCAGCTCACCATGTCGCAGTTCACGGTACAGACGCTTCTGGACACCGGCACCGTCAGGGTGAGGGATGTCCTCTGCAGTGGCGAATGCCGGCACAAGAGCGACGAAGAGTGCACCGCTGCCACGCATCTTGTGTTTCCCTATCGCGGCGTCTTCGTGCGCCATGTCGGCCGCAACGATGCGGTCGCCGAAGCCAACCAGTTGTTGTTCTTCAACAACGCCGAAGGCTACCGGATCAGCCATCCCGTCGAGGGTGGCGATTCCTGCCTCGATCTCGTTGTCGAGGAGGCGCAACTGCAGGAGCTGACGCCGAAGGAGCAGTTGCGCTCGGGCAGCGCCGTGGCGTTTCGTCGTCAGCGCCGCCGCATCGACCCGCGGGCTCAGGCGCTGGTGGCGGTGCTGCGCCACAGCCTGAGCCGCAACATTGCCGAAACGCTGGAGGCCGAAACCCTGGCGCTGACGCTGGTGCGGCGCTCCCTCGGCGAGCGCACCTCGCATGCCGCCGGCGCAAGCGCTGGCCGGCAGAAGCTGGTCGATCGCGCCAAGCTCGTCCTGTCCTCGGATCTTTCGCGGCGCTGGACGCTGGCCGAGATCGCCGCTGAAGTCGGGGTATCACCGGTTTATCTCACGCAGGTTTTCCAGCAGGTCGAGGCGATGCCGCTCTATCGCTACCATCTGCGCATGCGGCTGGCGCGCGCGCTCGACCTGCTTGGCCGCTACGACAATCTGACCACGCTCGGCCTAGACCTCGGCTTCTCCAGCCACAGCCATTTCAGCTCAGCGTTCAGGCAGGTCTACGGGCGAACGCCGGCGGAATTCCAGCGCTCGATCAAGCCGCGCTGATCGGGTCGACTATCAGCCCCGCAGGGCTGCCATTGCAGCCGCGTGAAGCTCCGGCGTTGCGGCGGCCAGGATGTCGCCGCCCTTTTCCGCCGGACCGCCCACGAATGTGGTGACGACGCCGCCGGCCTTTTCGATGATCGGGATCAGCGCCACGATGTCGTAGGGTTTCAATCCGGGATCGGCGACGATGTCGACGCTGCCCGAGGCAATCATGGCAAAGGCGTAGCAATCGGCTCCGTAGCGGGCGAGCTGGATCTGTTTCTCGAACGCGTCGTAGCGGATGCGCGCCTCGCCCTTGAAAAGCGCCGGCGTGGTGGTGAACAAGGTCGCCTCGTCAAGCTTCGTCCTCTTGCGGGTCGACAGCTTCCGCGGCCCACCGGGGCCTTCGTAGTGGGAGCCGGAAGCGTTGGCGTAGAACAGCTCGCCGGTGAACGGCTGCGCCATCATACCGGCGACGGCGTCACCGTCGACCGTCAATCCGACCAGCGTTCCCCACACCGGCAGGCCTGAGATGAAGGCGCGGGTACCATCGATCGGATCGATCACCCAGACATGCCTTGAGGAGATGTTTTCGCTGCCATGTTCTTCGCCAAGGATACCGTGATCGGGATACTCAGCCGAGATCAGCGCCCGGATGGCGCGCTCGGCCTCGCGGTCGGCCTCGGTGACCGGGTCGAAACTGCCTTTTTCCTTGTTGGCCACCGCGCCCTGTGCGCGAAAACGCGGCAAGGTTTCAGCCGCCGCCGCTTGCGCGATCCGGCGCATGAAATCGATGCTGATGTCCACGTGATTCTCCCGCATTGCAGAGTGCCAACCCGGTCTGCAGGCACTTTCCCGCCAAAACAAGCCGGTTTATCGATTTTAGAGACATCAGCGTTGCCGAAATGTCACACATCGGCGCCATCGAAACGCATTTTCACATCAGAGTGAATTAAAAAAGCGTGGGATCGATTGACATTTGTGCATCGCACAATAAATTTGTTCTCGGATAGGTTTTCCTGTCCATGCCCTCCTTGGGCGTTTCCTCCCTAGACTTCGACCGTGTCGTGCAAACGATGCGGTCTTTTTTTACGCTGCGGGATGGCCAGCGCGGGATCTCATGAACAGCCGCCGCTCCGTGTCATTCGGCGGCCAGCGGCAGGTCTATGAAGTGGTGGTCGGGCATCGCCATCAGGTCGGCCGAAAAGCGCGCCATATCGTCGGCCAGCGCATCGAAGCCGGCCGATTTCTGGAACGTCCGCTCATTCATGTAGAGGCCGCGATTGACCTCGATCTGCAGCGCATGCAGATGGCGCGCCGGCCGGCCGTAATGCTCGGTGATGAAGCCGCCTGCATAGGGTTTGTTGTGGGCGACGGTGTAGCCCATGCCGATGAGCAGGCCGATCGCCGTCTCGGTCAGGGCTGCCGTGGCCGAGATGCCGAAACGGTCGCCGACGATGAAATCCGGCCGCAGGCCGCTGTCGCCCACCCTGATGCTCGCCGGCATCGAATGGCAGTCGATCAGCACGGCATAGCCGAACCTGGCATGGGTTCTGGTCAATAGCCGCTTCAGCGTCTCGTGATAGGGTTTGTAGACCGCCTCTATGCGCTGGACGGCCTCCGCCAGCGGCAGACGGCCGGAATAGATGTCGAGCCCCTCACCCACCAGCTTGGGCACGGTGCCGAGCCCGCCGGCAACGCGCGCCGAGCGGATGTTGCAGAAGGACGGCACCGGCTCGGCGAACATGCGCGGGTCGAGTTCCCAGGGTTCGCGATTGACGTCGAGGTAGGCGCGCGGAAAATTCGCCGCCAGCATCGGCGCGCCCAGCACCACCGCGCTGCCGAACAGCTCGTCGACATAGCAATCCTCGGAGCGGCGGATGGCGTTCCGGTCGAGCCGCGCCATGGCCAGGAAGCGGTCTGGATAATAGCGGCCGCTATGCGGTGAGTTGAAGACGAAGGGAACGCGCTGCTCGGCGCCCGATCGGATTTCGAAGGGTGGAACGACCGAAAAATCTTCGGCTGCCGTCGTCAATTTGAACGAACCCGGAAACAGCAATGCATCATGATGGGAAACTGCCACCTCATCGGCCGCATGTCCAGCATTTCGGCATGTCAGGAACCCCGTCAAATCAGGATTAATGCCGCCAACGTTCACTTGATGTTTACCGTCAGCTCCTCATATACAGGATGGTTAACGGGCTTGCCGGACGGCAGGCTTGGCTGGGGTGATTCGGACGGGACAAGATGGCACGCATTCTGCTGGCGGAAGACGACGACGACATGCGCCGGTTCCTGGTCAAGGCACTGGAGCGGGCCGGCTACCACGTCAGCGATTTCGACAATGGCGCCAGCGCCTACGAGCGGCTGCGCGAAGAACCTTTCTCCCTGCTGCTGACCGATATCGTCATGCCGGAGATGGACGGCATCGAACTCGCCCGCCGCGCCACCGAGATCGATCCCGACCTGAAGGTGATGTTCATCACCGGTTTCGCGGCCGTCGCGCTCAACCCCGATTCCAAGGCGCCGAAAGACGCCAAGGTGCTGTCCAAGCCCTTCCACCTGCGCGATCTCGTCAACGAGGTCGAAAAAATGCTGCAGGCCGCCTGAAGCACGCACAGTGTGATCTCGCCGCTTCGTCGGCGGCGCGACAAAACGAGCCTTTCTTTCCCTTTCCGGCTATTGACGCGCTGGACCAAAAATGGTGTATGCGCGGCTTCGGATGGGCGTGTAGCTCAGCGGGAGAGCACTGCATTGACATTGCAGGGGTCACAGGTTCAATCCCTGTCACGCCCACCATCCTTTCGATAACTTGGCCAAGCCCGTTTTTGGCGCACCCCTTCGACAACTTAGCCTGTAAGGCGGCCACCGCTTGTGGCAGCCGCCTCGTTCAAACGCGACGCGCTTTAGACGTGGTGCGGGCTTAGCGTCCTTGAAGGCGCAGGCTCGATGCCGTCCTCCATAAGAATATCCTTCTTGCGAGCGAACGCGACGAAGACGCCTCGTGCTGTCTCGGGTTCCACGTCACCAATCAGAGCGGCTTTGCAAGCGCGAATAGCAGCTCTCTGCTCCGGGCTGTTGCCACACCATTCGGATGCGAATTGATAGGCATCTGCGACCGTGTTGAGTTGGCGGGGAAAGCCCAAGCCCACCCACACCCGGACTGGCTTTTCAAAAGGTTTCGATAGCATCATGACCTCCTTTCCTAATGCATGTCACCCAGAAGTGTGCCGCGGGTCTGGGACAACGACATGCATCAAAACAAAGACTTAAAGCGTGTCGCATGAATCGGTTTCAGCGCGACGCGCTTTAGGCAGTCACTCCTCCGCCTTCGCCACCTCTGCCCATCATCCACGGCATTGTCGTGGATACTTCTTCCTCAAGGATTCTGGCTGCTTTCGCAAAACCGCTGAACGCGTCTCTGGCTGCGGAAAGCGGATAATCGCTATCGAAAGCTCGCTGGCAGGCCCGCAATGCGGTTTGGTGAATGGGGCCGCGCCTGTCCTTCGGCCATTCATAGAGGAACTCCAGAGCGTCCTCGAGGCACGTGATTTCCTGAACAAGGTTGTCGCCGCTTTTCACGAAAACGGCGCTGTCAAACATCCGATCGTTCATATGATCCTCCAAATCGAACGAACCATTGAGTTCATGGTTTGCGCGGTCCAGGCCAACTGCAGGCGCGCGACAGAGGCGCGCCAGTACGTCCTGCAGTGATCATCTTCGTTTCTCCGCAATCACAGCCTCCCGGCCGGAACCGGGAGGCGGACCCGCAGTTCAAAGTGTGACAGATCGACAGGATTACGCGGCTTTACGCGCGCGGTCCGTGTCTTGCGTGATCTGAGTGGCGGCCGTTGGCGTGTCGCCGACGCCGATGCTAATGCGGCGCGGTTTCAGCTCTTCGGGAATCTCACGGACGATGTCGATCGAGAGGAGGCCATTCTCCAGTTTGGCTGCCTTGATCTTCATGTGGTCGGCAAGCTTGAACGTCTGCCTGAAACTGCGATAGGCGATGCCCTGGTGCAGCAGCTGGCGTCCGCTCTGATCATCAGCCTTCTGGCCTACCACGACCAGTTCGGGTCCATGCTGGGTCAGCTCAACCTCATCCTGGCTGAAGCCTGCGATGGCCATCGAGATACGGTAATCGTTCTCGTCGACCTTCTCGATGTTATAGGGCGGCCAGTCTGGACGCGTGCCGCTGTCGAGCATGTCGAAAAGCCGGTCGAAACCGACGGTGGTCCGATAGAGGGTATCAAAGGTTCTCATAGCCACATCCTCCTTGAAGCAACATGGGTACAAGGACGCCGCCCCGTGCGGCGCCGCCATTTTTTGCCGAGCCTTATGGCCTTGGCGGAAATCGAATTAGGAGGCGCCCCAAATGAGTTCAAGAGCATCTCGAATTTTTTTTAGTAGCATCCTCCCATCGACGGAAAGCGAAATCTGAGTTTCTCCAGGACCTTCCCTTCGAACAGTCGAACAGCCCCTTGAAGTACAGATCCGGCGGGAAGTTTTCGCGCGATCTGCGCGACCGCATCGTCTACTGCCCCGCCGTCCCGTTTCGTACTCAAATGCCGGCCAGCAAGGAACCGGGTAGCGGCCTTCCGATCCGTAAATCCACCCTGTCGGAGGGCGAAACGTCCCGGCACGTGCCGGGACGTTTCAGGCTCGCGGATCATTGCGGCCGCGGATCGGGCCTGTCGGGCTTGTCATGAGGGGCGTTGCTGCCTTCACGGCACGGGGTGCCGATGCCGCAGCATTTGCCGTTGTAGGTGATACCGGGCTTGGTCTTCTCGCATTCCCTCGGCGGTGCCGTCTGACACCCTGCCAGCACCGAAACCGCGATGGCGGCGAGAAATGCGTTTCTTGAAGTGATAAACATTGACGTTCTCCTTGATGGACCGTGTTTGCTACACACCGCTTGGTCGCGGGCGGCAGCGAAATGGTTCAAGGAAAATTGGAATCAGGCCGCGCCGAGGCGGACATCACCCTTCTCAACATGGTTGAGAAACCACGCATACGTCTGTTCCAATCCACCGCGAAGTGCGTAGCGCGGGCGCCATCCCGTTGCAAACAGTCGCGAAACATCCATCAACTTGCGCGGCGTGCCATCTGGCTTGGTCGTATCGAAGGCGATATCAGCCTCGACGCCGGCGACCGATGCGACGGTCTGGGCAAGCTCGGCAATGGTGACATCCTCGCCCGAACCGACATTGACGTGGCTGTCGCCGGCATAATTCTTCAACAGCCAGACCAAGGCATCGGCGGCGTCGTCGACATGCAGGAATTCACGCCGTGGCGTGCCCGAGCCCCAGACCTCGAGGCTGTTGCCGCCGCTCAGCGCCAGCGCATGCGCCTTTCGCATCAGGGCCGGCACGACATGGCTGGACTGGAGATCGAAATTGTCGCCAGGACCGTAAAGGTTGGCCGGCATCGCCGAGATGTAGTCGACGCCATGCTGGCGCCGATAGGCTTGGCACAGTTTGAGCCCGGCGATCTTGGCGATCGCATACCATTCATTGGTGGGTTCGAGCGGACCGGTCAGCAGCGCGTCTTCCCTGATCGGCTGCGGCGCGAGCTTTGGATAGATGCAGGACGAGCCGAGAAACAAAAGCTTGCCGACCTCGCTGCGAAAGGCGCCGTCAATGACATTGCCCTGCATAACCAGGTTTTGCTGCAGGAAATCGACAGGGAACCGGTCATTGGCCAGGATACCGCCGACTTTGGCGGCCGCCATCACCACCGCATCCGGCCTGTGCTCGGCCATCCAGCGCCGCACCCCTGCCTGGTCGAGCAGGTCGAGCCTGTCGCGCGATATGGTGAGTATCTCGCAGTCCTCGCTCGCCAGCCGGCGCACGACGGCCGAACCGACCATGCCGCGATGCCCGGCGACGAAGACACGCTTGCCTTTCAGATCAAAGGTCGCATCCATGAACCTGCCTCACGCAGAACGGCTGTTCTGCCGCGTGCCGCCGGCGGTGCGCGCCAGATCGGCCTGCACCATTTCCGCCACCAGATCCCTGAAGCCGGTCGTGTGCGACCACCCCAGCCTGGCTTTGGCCTTGGCGGGGTCGCCGAGCAGCAGGTCGACCTCGGTCGGCCGGAAATAGCGCGGATCGATGCGCACCAGGACAGTGCCCGAACCGGCATCGACACCGACTTCATCGACACCCTCGCCTTGCCAGCGGATGGTGCGGCCGGTCTCGGCAAACGCCAGCTCGACGAATTCGCGCACCGAATGCGCCTCGCCGGTCGCCAGCACGAAATCGTCGGCTTCGCTGTGCTGCAGAATGCGCCACATGCCCTCCACATAGTCGCGCGCATGGCCCCAATCACGCTTGGCGTCGAGATTGCCGAGATAGAGCGTGTCCTGCAGGCCGTGATGGATCGAGGCGACGGCCCGCGTGATCTTGCGGGTGACGAAGGTTTCGCCGCGTGTCGGGCTTTCGTGGTTGAACAGGATTCCGTTGGCGGCGAACATGCCGTAAGCCTCGCGGTAGTTGACCGTGATCCAGTAGGCGTAAAGCTTGGCCGCGGCATAGGGCGAGCGCGGATGGAAGGGCGTCGCCTCGCTTTGCGGGACCTCGCGCGCCTTGCCGTAAAGCTCCGACGTCGATGCCTGATAGAAGCGCACCGACTTCTCCAGGCGCAGGATGCGGATCGCCTCGAGCAGCCTGAGTGTTCCCAGCGCATCGGCATTGCCGGTGTATTCCGGCGTCTCGAAACTCACCTGGACATGACTCTGGGCGCCGAGATTGTAGATCTCACCGGGCTGTGTCTCCTGCACCAGGCGAATAAGGTTGGTCGCGTCGGTCAGGTCGCCATAATGCAGGAAGAAACGCGCACCGCGCTCGTGCGGATCGACATAGATGTCGTCAACGCGCTTGGTGTTGAACGAGGACGAGCGGCGTTTGACGCCATGGACAATATAGCCCTTCTGCAGAAGCAATTCTGCGAGATAGGCCCCGTCCTGCCCGGTAACCCCGGTGATGAGCGCCACTTTTTCCGTCATTGCCGCTCCGTCCGCATCCAATCCCGGCAACCGAATACAGATTTGGCGCGAGAACGCAAATCCCCCATACGGGGGACAGGTTTCAGCCAGCGATTGTGTCGTTCTCAGGCACCTGCAACCGCGCAGAAATGCTTCATCCTGGCCAGTGCAAGCTCGGGATCGGCGAGCAACCCTGCCTGGTCGGCAAGGCGGAAGATGTCGGCATAGTGCAGGATGCCGCGCGCCGACTGCATGCCGCCGACCATGGCGAAATGGTCCTGATGGCCGTTGAGCCAGGCAATGAAGACGATGCCGGCCTTGTAATACTCCGTCGGCGCCTCGAAGATCTTGCGCGACAACGGCACTGTCGGCGCCATCAGCGCGTCAAAGCCGGCGCGGTCGCCGTCAGCCAGTTTCGCGAGCGCCGCACTGGCGACCGGCGCGATGGCGTCGAATATGCCGAGCAAGGCGTGCGAGTGCCGCTTCCCGTCGCCGGCAATCAGTTCGGGATAGTTGAAATCGTCGCCGGTGAACATGACGACGCCTTCCGGCAACCGGTTGCGCAAGGCAACTTCCTTGCCGGCATCGAGCAGGGAAATCTTTATCCCCTCGACCTTGCCGGCATGGCGCTCGATGATGGCGACGACGGTGTCGAGCGCGGCCTCGAAATTGCCGCTGCCCCAATATCCCTGCAACGCCGGATCGAACATGTCGCCCAGCCAGTGCAGGATGACCTTGCCGGATGCCTGGCTGAGGATGCGATCGTAGACCCTGATATAGTCGTCCGGATCTTTTGCGACCGCCGCCAGCGCCCGGCTGGCCATCATGATCGCGTTGCCGCCCTCGCCTTCGATGAAGGTGAACTGCTCCTCATAGGCGGCGATCACATCGTCGAGCGTTCTGGCAGCAGCCGGCGCCAGATGATCGGTGCCCGCGCCCGAGGCGAGGTCTGCGCCTTCGACGCTGCGCGCCTCGGCGATCGAGCGGCGGATCAATTCCTGCGCATTCGCCCAGTCGAAACCCATGCCGCGCTGGGAGGTGTCCATCGCCTCGGCGATGCGGAAGCCAAGCCGCCACAAATGATGCCGAAACGCCATCGTCTTGTCCCAATCGACCGCAGGCTTCGACCAGGGGTCGGTCATCGCGAAAGGATCGGCGACGACATGGGCGGCGGCATATGCGATGCGCGGGAAAACCGCACCGATTACGGGCTCGACCGGACTGCCCGCGAGCTTGTAGCTGACGCGGCCGCCATTCTGCGTAGGCAGGGTGATATCCATGGCAACCTCCGTTTTCGGCATCCTATAAATGGAACGTTCCAATAAATCAAGAACCTTTATGATTGCGGCGATTGAACCGGCCCAAATGCCGAAGAAGGCCAAGAGTCCTTACTAGGAACCACATTCATCACCTTTTCGATCTCCGCAAGAACCCCGATTGACTCTCGGTTGGCAGAGTGATTAGAACGTTCCAATAGATTTGCCCATTTAAGCGGAGGAAACCACCGACATGGCCAGCCGGGCCAAGGCAACGATCCTGGACATCGCCCGCGAGGCTGGTGTGTCCAAATCGACGGTGTCGCTTGTGCTGCAAGGCTCAGGGCTGATCCGGCCTGAAACCGCGGTCAAGGTTCGCAAGGCGATCGAGGATGTCGGCTATGTCTACAACCGCGGCGCCGCCAATCTGCGCAAAGCCCATTCCAACGTCATCGGCATGGTCATCAACGATCTCACCAACCCCTTTTTCGCCGAACTGGCGGTCGGCATGGAGCGCGTCTTCCAGTCAGCCGGCATCGTGCCCTTCATCGCCAACACCGCGGAGAACCCGGTGCGCCAGGAAGAAGTGCTGAAGTCGCTGATGGAACAGGGCGTCGCAGGCCTGATCGTGTCACCGGCGCGCGGCACCACGCCGGGCGCCTTCCGTCGCCTCGAGATGGCGGGCGTGCCGGTCGTCTTCGCCATGCGCCGCCTGCCGGACAGCCGCATCCCGGTGATCGCGCCTGACAATCATCGCGGCGCGTATCTCGCCGCCGCCCATCTGATCGGCAAGGGCCATCGCCGGCTGGCCTTCTTCGGCGGCACCTCCGACCTAGTCGTCTATCAGGAGCGCCTGGGCGGTTTTCGTGAAGCTTGCGAGACATTGGGCATGGCCAGACGCGACGTGCTTGTCGTCGAAGGCGAGACCAGCCGCAGGGGCGGCATCGCCTGCCTGGAAACCGCCCTTGCCATGGCCGAGCCGCCGACGGCGGCGCTGTGCTTCAACGACGCCGTCGCCTTCGGCGTCATGCTGGCGCTGCGCAAGCGCGGGCTGGAGCCCGGCGCGGATTTCGCCGTCGTCGGCTTCGACGACGTGGTCGAGGCCGAGCATTATATGCCGGCGCTGACCAGCGTCTCGGTGGACACACCCGGCCTCGGCGAACGCGCCGCCCACGTCATGCTGAAGATGATCCAGTCGCGCATCACGCATGCCGAGGACCATATCGGCGCCGTCAATCTGGTCGTCAGGGACAGCTGCGGTCCCGATCGCGGCGCCCAGGACACATCAGCAGGAATGGGAGACGCGGCATGAGCGTCAAATGGGGACTGATCGGCGCCAGCACGATCGCCAAACAGTTCATGATCAACGCCATCCGCGCGCAAGAGGGTGGCGAGATCGCGGCGGTGATGAGCTCCAGTCCGCAGCGCGCCAAGACTTATGCCGCGGAACAGAATATTCCGCTTGCCGTCTCGACGCTGGACGATTTGCTCGGCGCCGAAATCGACGCCGTCTACATCTCGACCACCAATGAACTGCATCTCGAACAGGCATTGGCTGCGATCAAGGCGGGAAAGCATGTTCTGTGCGAAAAGCCGCTGGCGCTGAACAGCACTGATGCGCGCACAATGGTCGCCGCCGCCAAGGAAGCCGGTGTCGTGCTTGGCACCAATCATCATCTGCGCAATGCCGGCGCCCACCGCGCCATGCGCGACGCCATATCAGCCGGCCATATCGGCAAGCCGATTGCCGCGCGCGTCTTCCATTCCGTCTATTTGCCGGAAAACCTGCAGGGCTGGCGCATTACCAAGCCTGAGGCCGGCGGCGGCGTGGTGCTCGACATCACCGTGCATGATGCCGACACGCTGCGCTTCGTGCTCGGCGACGACCCGATCGAGATTTCGGCCTTCACCCAGTCGGCCGGCCTGGCCGGCAGCGGGCTGGAAGACGGTGCCATGTGCATCTGGCGCTTCAGGTCCGGTTTGATTGCCCAGTCGCATGAAGGCTTCACCACGAAGTTCGCCGATACCGGCTTCGAGGTGCATGGTTCCGAAGGCTCGCTGATCGCTAAAAATGTGATGACGCAGAAGCCGGTCGGTTCGGTGCTGCTACGCACCGCCAAGGGCGAGGAGGAACTGAGCTTCGACCGCGAAGACCTCTACGTCAGGTCGCTGCGCCAGTTCCATGCCGCTATTAGCGGCGCGGGCCAGCCCTCCGCAACCGGCGAGGACGGCGTCTGGTCACTAGCCTGCGCCGAAGCAGCGTTGCTGTCCGGGAAATCCGGCAAGGCGGTTGCCATCGAGCCGAAACTCGGGAGCGCCAAGTGAGCAAGCTCGTCTCCGCTCAGCAGGCCGCCAGCCTCATCAAGGACGGCATGACCGTCTCCGTCTCGTCATCGAGCGGCCTCGGCTGCCCGGATGCCGTGCTGGCTGCCATCGGCCAGCGCTTCGACGCTGAAGGCCATCCGAAAGACATCACCACGCTGCATCCGATCGCCGCCGGCGACATGTATGGCATCAAGGGCATCGACCATCTGGCTAAGCCTGGCCTGTTGAAGCGCACGCTCTGCGGCTCCTATCCCTCGGGCCCCTCCTCGTCCGAGCCGCCGCAGATATGGAAGATGATCGGCGACAATTCGGTCGCCGCCTACAATGTGCCGTCCGGCATCCTGTTCGACATGCACCGCGAAGCTGCCGCCAAGCGGCCGGGCGTGCTGACCAAGGTCGGCCTCGACACTTTTGCCGACCCGCGCCACCAGGGCTGCGCCATGAATGAGGCTGCAAGCGAGCCGATCGTCTCGGTGCAGCAGTTCGACGGCGAGGAATGGCTCTATTTCCGCTCGATCGTGCCCAACGTTTCGATCATCCGCGCCACCACCGCCGACGAGCGCGGCAACCTCACTTACGAGCATGAAGGCGCCTATTTGGGCGGCCTCGAACAGGCGCTCGCCGCCCGCAACAATGGCGGCATCGTCATTGCGCAGGTCAAGCGCGTCGTCGAGAACGGCACGCTGAAGCCGCATGACGTGCGCGTGCCCGGCGTCCTGGTCGACCACATCGTGGTGGCGCCGGACCAGTTGCAGACGACGTTGACGCCTTACGACCCGGCGATTTCGGGCGAGATCTTCCGGCCGTTGTCCAGCTTCCGCAACGCTGAGATGAACGTCCAGAAAGTAATCGCGCGCCGCGTCGCCATGGAATTGCGCGACGGCATGGCGGTCAACATTGGCTTCGGCATCTCGGCAAACGTGCCGCGTATCCTTCTCGAGGAAGGCCAGCACGGCAAGGTCACCTGGGTGATCGAGCAGGGCGCCGTCGGCGGCGTGCCGCTGCTCGACTTCAAGTTCGGCTGCGCTTCCAATGCCGAAGCGATCATGCCCTCGCCGCACCAGTTCATCTATTTCCAGGCCGGCGGCTTCGATGCCTCGCTGCTCTCCTTCTTGCAGATCGACCGCCATGGCTCCGTCAACGTGTCGAAACTCTCGGCCCGGCCACATGTCACCGCCGGGGCCGGCGGCTTTGTCGACATCACGGCACGGGCGAAAAAGATCGTCTTCTCCGGCTTCTTCAATGCCGGCGCAAAACTGTCGCTCGCCGATGGCGGCATCCGCATCGATGCAGAAGGCAAGGTCAAGAAGGTGGTCAACGAGGTCGAACACATCTCCTTCTCCGGCAAGCGCGCCGTCGCGCAAGGGCAGGACATCACCTACGTCACCGAGCGCTGCGTGATGAAGCTGACGCCGGACGGTCTGATGGTGACGGAACTGGCGCCCGGCATCGACCTCGAACGCGATGTGCTGGCGCAGTCAGAGATTCCGCTCGGCATCGCCAACGATCTCAAGTTCACGCCGGCGGCTCTCTATCAGGACCGGCCGATCGGCCTGTCGCTGAATGGTGGCGCTTCTCTCGGAGGCGCGCATGGCTGAGCGCCTCGTCACCTTCGAGCAGGACGGCGCCATCGGCATCGTCACGCTGCGCCGGCCGGAGAAGTTCAACGCGCTGGACATTCCGATGCTGCGCGCGCTCGAGACAGCGCTCGACGAAGCCGAAATGGCTGAAGGTGTGCGCGTCGTGCTGATCCGCGGCGAAGGCAAAGGCTTTTGCGCCGGCGGCGACGTCGAGGCCTGGGCACAAATGAGCGCTGCCGACTTTCAGGTGCAATGGGTGCGCTACGGCCACCGTGTCTTCGACCGACTGGCGCGGCTGCGGCAGCCGACCATCGCGGTGCTTTCCGGCCATGCGCTGGGTGGCGGGCTGGAGCTGGCGGTCGCCTGCGACTTCCGTGTCGCCGAAACGCAGGTGAAGCTCGGCTTCCCCGAGACATCGATCGGCGTCGTCCCCGGTTGGTCCGGCACGCAGCGCGCCGTGCGCCGCTTTGGGGCCCAGATCGTGCGCCGCATGGCACTCGGCGTCGAGCTCTTTGCCGCCTCCGACGCGCTTGCCCTCGGCGTCGTTGACCGCGTGGTCGAGACCGGCCAGGCGCTGGCAGAGGCCAGGACTTGGGCCGAAAAAATCGCCGGGCGCGGGCCGCTCGCAACCGAAGCCGCCAAGCTGATGATCGCAGTCGCCGAAGGCGAGGAAAGTGCGGCCGCCACCGAGGCGCTCGCCAGCGGCTTCGTTGCGCTGACCGGCGACCTCAAAGCCGGCGTGAGCGCCTTCAAGGCCAAGCAGAGGCCGGCCTTTTCCAGATCTTAGAGAAAGCATGATGAACGCACCGCTCAACATTTCCATGCCGGCCGAGGCGTCCAAGGCGCCGAAGGCTTACAAGCTCCTGATCGACGGCAAGCATGTCGATGCCCGTGACGGCCGCACGATTGCGCGCAACAGCCCCGGCCATGGCTTCACCGTTTCGCGCTATGCGCAGGCCGGCGAGGCCGAGGTGGAGGCGGCCATGCAGGCCGCGCACAAGGCATTCGAGACCGGCCCGTGGCCGCGCACGAAGGCGGCCGAGCGCGCAGCCATCCTGCTCAAGACGGCCGACCTGATCGAGGCCCAGCTCGAAGACATCGCCCGACTCGATGCGCTGGAATCCGGCAAGCCGATCGCCCAGGCGCGCGGCGAGATCGGCGGCGCCATCGACATCTGGCGCTATGCCGCCTCGCTCGCCCGCACGCTGCACGGCGAAAGCTACGCCAATCTCGGCGACGCCATGCTGGGCGTCGTCCTGCGCGAGCCGATCGGCGTCGTCTCGATCATCACCCCGTGGAATTTCCCGTTCCTGATCGTCAGCCAGAAATTGCCCTTCGCGCTCGCCGCCGGCTGCACCGCGGTGGTTAAGCCGAGCGAAATGACCTCGGCCTCGACCTTCGTGCTCGGCGACATCCTGATGCAGGCCGGCCTGCCCGCGGGCGTCGTCAACATCCTGGCCGGCCTCGGCGCCGATGTCGGGGGGCCGATGGTCAGCCATCCGCTGGTCGAGATGGTGTCGTTCACCGGCTCTACCCGCGTCGGCAAGATGACCATGGCTTCCGCCGCGCAGTCGCTGAAGAAAGTCTCGATGGAGCTCGGCGGCAAGAACGGCCAGATCGTCTTCCCCGATGCCGATCTCGAGGCCGCGGCCGATGCGGCTGTCTTCGGCGGCTTCTTCAACGCCGGCGAATGCTGCAACGCCGGCAGCCGGCTGATAGTGCATGAGGCGATCGCCGACGATTTTCTCGCAGCCGTAAAGGACCTCACCGCCAAGGTGATTGTCGGCGATCCGCTCGACGACCGCACCAAGGTCGGCGCGATGATTTCCTCCGACCATCTGGCAAAGGTAGCCGGCTATGTCGCGGCGGCTGCAGTCGATGGCAGCCAGATCTACAGTGGCGGCAAGCAGTTGGCCTCGAGCGCCGGCCAGTATCTCGACCCGACCATCATTCGCGACGTTACCGAGGACATGGCTATTGCGCGCGAAGAAGTGTTCGGCCCGGTGCTCTCAGTGCTGACTTTTGAATCGATTGAAAAGGCGTTGCACATCGCCAACAACACGCCTTATGGTCTGTCGGCAGGGGTGTGGAGCGCCAGCATCGACACGTGTATGTCGGTGGCGCGTGGTGTGCGTTCGGGGACGGTCTGGGTGAACACATTCATGGAAGGCTTTCCCGAGTTGCCATTCGGGGGCTACAAGCAGTCCGGCATCGGACGCGAACTCGGCAAACGCGCTGTCGAGGATTATACCGAGGAAAAGACAATCCAGTTTCATCGCGGCCAGCGCACCGGTTGGTGGGTCGGCTGAGTTTGGAAGAACCCGGTGGGCTTCCACCGGTCGTGTAATGCAACAAGGGAGGTAGAACATGTTGCGCAAAATGCTTATCGGAACGGCTCTGGCGACGGCCTTTGCTTTCTCGGCCCATGCCGAGGACGTCAAGGAAGTGCAGATGCTGCATTGGTGGACGTCGGGCGGCGAAGCGGCTGCTCTCAACGTCCTCAAGGGCGACCTTGCCAAGGAAGGCTATGCCTGGAAGGACGTGCCGGTGGCCGGTGGTGGCGGCGACGCCGCCATGACTGCGCTGAAGGCCATGGTCGCGGCCGGCAATTACCCGACCGCGTCGCAGATGCTCGGCTACACCGTGCTCGACTATGCGGCGGCCGGCGTCATGGGCGACCTGACCGAGACGGCGAAGAAGGAAGGCTGGGACAAGTCGGTTCCGGCAGCCCTGCAGAAGTTCTCCGTCTATGACGGCAAGTGGGTCGCTGCTCCAGTCAACGTCCACTCCGTCAACTGGCTGTGGATCAACAAGGCGGTGATGGACAAGATCGGCGGCACCGAGCCAAAGACCTTCGACGACTTCGTCGCCCTGCTCGACAAAGCCAAGGCGGCTGGCGTCATTCCGCTCGCCCTTGGCGGCCAGAACTGGCAGGAAGCCACCATGTTCGACTCGGTTGTGCTGTCGACCGGCGGACCTGAGTTCTACAAGAAGGCCTTCAACGACCTCGACGACGAGTCCCTCAAGTCGGACACGATGAAGAAGTCGTTCGACAACCTCGCCAAGCTCGTCACCTATGTCGACCCGAACTTCTCGGGCCGCGACTGGAACCTTGCCACCGCCATGGTCATCAAGGGCGATGCCCTGGTGCAGGTGATGGGTGACTGGGCCAAGGGCGAGTTCAACGCCGCCAAGAAAACGCCGGGCACCGACTTCCTGTGCTATCGCTTCCCGGGCACGGAAGGCTCGGTGGTCTACAACTCCGACATGTTCGGCATGTTCAACGTTCCGGACGACCGCAAGGCCGCCCAGGTCGCGTTGGCCACCGCCACCCTGTCGAAGAGCTTCCAGTCGGCCTTCAACGTCGTCAAGGGTTCGGTTCCCGCCCGTACCGACGTTCCGGACACCGACTTCGACGCGTGCGGCAAGAAGGGCATCGCCGACCTGAAGGCTGCCAACGAAGGCGGCACACTGTTCGGCTCGCTTGCCCAGGGCTATGGCGCGCCTCCGGCGGTCGCCAATGCCTACAAGGACGTCGTTTCGAAGTTCGTCCACGGTCAGATCAAGACCTCGGACGAAGCCGTGACCGAACTGGTCAAGGCAATCGACGACGCCAAGTAAGCGCTACGCACCAAAAATACCTTCCCCGCACCGGCGGGGAAGGTTCCGATCCGCGAACCTGGTTGGCCGCGCGTCGACGGGAGGAACTCCATGAGTACGGTTGCGACGACACAGATCAAGCTGACACCCGAGCGGTCTCGCCCCTCCGTGCGCGCGCGATTGCAGGACGCGCTGCCGAAGATCGTGCTGGCGCCGAGCTTCGCCATCACCATCGTCTTCGTCTATGGCTTTATCATGTGGACTGTCTATCTGTCCTTCACTAATTCCAAGACCTTCCCGTCCTATGTCATTACCGGACCACGCGCGTATCTACGGCTGTGGGGCTGGACGTTCGACTCCGACCCGCCATCGAGCTGGTACACGTCGATCGTCAATATGGGCATTTTTGGCTTTCTCTACATCGCCATCTGCCTGGCGCTCGGCCTGTTCCTGGCCATCCTGCTCGACCAGAAGATTCGCGGCGAAGGCGTGTTGCGGCCGATCTATCTCTACCCGATGGCGCTGTCCTTCATCGTCACCGGCGTCGCCTGGAAATGGTTCCTCGACCCCGGCCTCGGTCTTGAGCAGACCTTGCATCAGTGGGGCTGGACGAGCTTCCATTTCGACTGGATCAAGAACAAGGATTTCGTCATCTACACGGTGGTCATTGCCGGCGTCTGGCAGGCCTCCGGCTTCATCATGGCGATGTTCCTGGCCGGCCTGCGTGGCATTGACGGCGAGATCATGAAGGCGGCGCAGATCGACGGTGCCACCACCTTTCAGCTCTACCGCCGCATCGTCATTCCGCTGCTGCGGCCAATCTTCCTGTCGGCCTTCATCGTGCTCGCGCACCTTGCCATCAAGTCCTACGATCTCGTCGTGGCGCTGACCAGCGGCGGCCCCGGTGGCTCGGCCTGGCTGCCGTCCAACTTCATGTATGAGTACACCTTCAAGCGCAACGAAATGGCCGTCGGCTCGGCCAGTGCCGTGATCATGCTGATGACCATCGTCGCCATCATCGTGCCCTATCTCTATTCCGAACTGCGGGAGAAGCCGCGATGAGCGCTGTCGCCACCCCTGCCCGCCCCGCTGCTTCCCAAAAGGCCTCCGGCGGCATGAGCACCAAGACCCTCAACCGCATCGTCATTTACGGGCTTCTGGCGCTGTTTGCGCTGTTTTATCTGATGCCGCTGTTCGTCATGCTGGTGACCTCGTTCAAGACCATGGACGAGATCCAGAACGGCAACATGCTGGCGTTGCCCACGGCGCCGACCTTCGACCCGTGGCTGAAGGCCTGGGGCGAGACCTGCGTCGGCCTCACCTGCGCCGGCATCAAGGGCTATTTCTGGAACTCGATCAAGATGGTGGTTCCAGCCGTACTGATCTCGACCATGCTCGGCGCGCTCAACGGCTACGTCTTGACCAAATGGCGTTTTCGCGGCGCCACGCTGGTGTTCGGGCTGATGCTGTTTGCCTGCTTCATTCCGTTCCAGTCGGTGCTGCTGCCGATGGCGACCATTCTCGGCAGCTTGGGACGTTTCGGCGTGAAGCTGCAGAATGCGACGGGTACGAGTTTCGGTCTCGGCAATCCGACGGTCAACCTGGTCTTCGTCCATGTCGTCTACGGCATCGGCTTCACCACGCTGTTTTTCCGCAACTATTACGAGGCGTTCCCGAACGAACTGATCAAGGCGGCGCAGGTCGACGGCGCCTCCTTCTTCCAGATCTTCCGCCGCATCATGCTGCCGAACTCGATGCCGATCTTCGTCGTCACCGTCATCTACCAGTTCACCAACATCTGGAACGACTTCCTGTTCGCTTCGGCTTACGCCGGCACAGGCGACTCCATGCCGATGACGGTGGCGCTCAACAACGTCGTCAACACCTCGACCGGCGTCGTCGAATACAACGTCAACATGGCGGCCGCGATGATCGCGGCTCTGCCCACTCTGATCGTCTATGTCGTCGCCGGCCGCTATTTCGTGCGCGGGCTGATGGCTGGCGCGGTCAAGGGCTGATCAATTCGGAAGGAACGACCATGGCTTTTCTGGAAATTGATGGGCTGAAGAAGCGCTTCGGGAATGTCGAGATCCTGAAGGGCATCGATGTCGAGCTCGAAAAGGGCGGCTTCCTGGTGCTGGTCGGCCCGTCCGGCTGCGGCAAGTCCACCTTGCTCAACACGATTGCCGGCCTGGAGCAGATCACCGAGGGCGAAATCCGCGTCGACGGCCGCGCCATCAACGATCTGCACCCATCCAAGCGCGACATTGCCATGGTGTTCCAGAGCTATGCGCTCTATCCGAACATGACGGTGGCCGGAAACATCTCCTTCGGCATGGAGATGCGCGGCGTGCCGGCCGACGAACGCCAAAAGGCGATCGACAAGGTGGCCAAGGTCCTGCAGATCGGCCACCTCCTGCAGCGCAAGCCGAGCCAGCTTTCCGGCGGCCAGCGCCAGCGCGTCGCCATGGGCCGGGCGCTGGTGCGCGACCCCAAGCTGTTCCTGTTCGACGAGCCTTTGTCCAACCTCGACGCCAAATTGCGCGTTGACATGCGCATCGAGATCAAGCGCCTGCATGCCACCACCGGCACAACCATCGTCTACGTCACCCACGACCAGATCGAGGCGATGACGCTGGCTACCAAGATCGCCGTCATGCGCGACGGCGAGGTGCAGCAGTTCGGCACCCCGGCCGAGATCTACAACAACCCGACCAATTTGTTCGTCGCCGACTTCATGGGTTCGCCAGCGATGAACCTGATCCCGGCGACCATTGCCACGTCGGGCAATGCGCTGTCCGTCGTGTTGGAGCGCGAGGCGCGCGAGCCGATCACGCTGCCGATGGCCAACGCGCCAGCGGGTCTTTCGGCATTCCAGGGCAAGCCGATCATCTTCGGCGTGCGCCCGGAAGCGCTGACCGATCCGGAAGGTGCGGAACGCAACGCCTCCAACATTGCCACTGCCGACCTGCACATCGAAGTGGTCGAGCCGGCAGGGTCCGACACGTTCGCGGTGACCAACCTCGGCGGCAAGGGCGTGGTGGCGCGGTTGCGGGCCGACGCCAACATCCAGCCGGGCACCAGCACGCCGCTCGCCTTCAACCTGACCAAGGCCGTGTTCTTCGATCCGGCGACCGAACACCGCATCCGCTGATCGAGATGGTCAGCCCCGATATCGTCATCATCGGCTCCGGTATCGGCGGCGCTACGATCGCCTCCGGTCTGGCGGGCAGCGGTGCCTCGATCCTGATGCTGGAGCGCGGTGAGCCCTTGGCGGCAACGCCGCATGCCCGCGACACGCGCTCCATCTTCGTCGACGGCCACTACCGTCCGAAGGAGATGTGGCGCGAGGCCGGCGGTGCGGCCTTCAACCCCGGCAATTACTACTATGTCGGCGGCAATTCGAAATTCTACGGCGCGGTGCTGATCCGCTACCGCAAAGAGGATTTCGCCGCCATGGAGCACTTCGGTGGCGTCTCGCCGGCATGGCCGTTTTCCTACGATGAATTCGAGCCTTGGTATTCGAAAGCCGAGCAGCTGTTTCGCGTCCGCGGCTCGCTCGGCGAGGACCCGACCGAACCGTTCCACTCGATCCCCTATGCTTTCAAGCCGGTGCCCGACGAAGCGCCGATTGCCCGCGCCCGCGCTGAGTTGAAAGCCCTCGGCCTGCATCCGGCCTCGCTGCCGCTCGGCGTCGACATCGACAACTGGCTGAAAGAGGGCAAGACCGGCTGGGACGCATTCCCCAATACCGCCCAGGGCAAGGTCGATGCGCAGACCGGACCGCTGACGGCTGCACTCAAGGACAGCAATATCCGACTCGAAACCGGCTGCCATGTCGAATATCTCGAAGCGTCGTCCGACGGCAAAAGCATCGCTGCCGTTCACTACCGTCAGAATGGCGAGCTGAAGAAAGTCGCGCCGAAGCTGGTCATCCTGTCCGCCGGCGCGGTCAATTCCGCCGTCATCCTGCTGCGCTCGCCTTCATCAGACGGTAAAGGCCTCGCCAACAGCTCCGACCAGGTCGGCCGCAATTTCATGAACCATAATTCGAGCGCCATGCTGGCGATCGATCCGCGCCGCAGGAACGACAGCGTCTACCAGAAGACGCTGATGCTGAATGACTACTATCTCTCCGACGGCAAAGGCGGCAAGCCGCTCGGCAACGTCCAGCTGCTCGGCAAGATCGACGGCAACATGTTGAAGGCCAACGTCAAACGCGTGCCGAAATTCGCGCTCGATTACATGGCCGGTCACGCCGTCGACTGGTATCTGATGTGCGAGGATCTACCCGATCCGGAAAGCCGCATCATGGTCGACGGCAAGGACATCGTCATGCAATGGCGGCGCTCCAACATGCAGTCGCTGGACGGGCTGACCAGGGTGATGCGTGAGAACTTCCGCGCCTGCGGTTATCCCATCGTGCTGTCGCGTCCCTTCGACAAGCGCACGCCCTCGCACCAGTGCGGCACGGTGAAAATGGGCGACCATCCGGCGACGTCGCCGCTCGACCCTTTCTGCCGCGCCTTCGACCACCCGAACCTGTTCGTTGTCGACGCCAGTTTTTTGCCGAACTCGGCCGCCGTGAATCCGGCGCTGTCGATTGCGGCACAGGCGCTGCGCGTGGCCGAGCATATTCGCCGAACGGACCTCGCGGCATGACCCGCCCCGCAGCAATCGTCACCGGCGGTGCGCGCGGCATTGGGCTCGCCTGCGCCGAGGCGCTGGCCGGGGACGGCTTCGACATTTTGATCGCCGACCTTGCCGAACAAGCGCCGGACGAACTGGCCGCCAACATCACCGCACGGGGTGCGGAGTTCGCCTATGTCCGTTGTGATATCGCCAACCTCGAGGATCACACGGCCCTCGTCGACGCCGCCATACGTGCCTTCAGCCGCATCGACTGCCTCGTCAACAATGCCGGCATCGGCGCCGTGGTGCGCGGCGATCTGCTGGAGCTGAAGCCCGAGAATTTCGACCGTGCGCTGGACGTCAATTTGCGCGGCACAGTCTTCCTTAGCCAGGCCGTCGCCAAGGCGATGCTGGCGGCTCCCAGCAATCATCCGCGCTCGATCATCACCATCACCTCGGTCAGCGCCGATATGGCCTCGCCGGAACGCGCCGACTACTGCATCTCGAAAGCCGGCCTTTCGATGTGGGTGAAGAACCTGGCGCTACGGCTTGCGCCGGAAAACATCGGCGTGTTCGAACTGCGGCCGGGCATCATTCGCACCGACATGACCGCGAGCGTATCAGCCAAATACGACGCGCTTATCGACAGCGGCCTGGTGCCGGCAAAACGCTGGGGCGAAGCATCGGACATCGGCGCCGTGGTGGCGACGCTTGCCGCCGGCAAGCTCGGCTTTTCCACAGGCTCGATTATCAATGTCGACGGCGCGCTCTCCGTGCCTCGACTGTAGGTGGATAGGGTTATGACCGACTACATCATCGTAGGTGCCGGCCCGGCCGGCTGCGTTCTGGCCAACCGGCTGAGCGAGGATCCAGCGAACTCCGTGCTGCTGCTCGAGGCCGGCGGCAAGGACTGGCACCCCTACATCCACATGCCGGCGGGCTTTGCCAAGATGACCAAGGGCATCGCTTCCTGGGGCTGGTCGACCGTGCCGCAGAGGCACATGCAGGACCGCGTCTTCTGGTATACGCAGGCGAAGGTGGTCGGCGGCGGCTCGTCCATCAATGCCCAGATATACACGCGCGGCAACGCTCGCGACTACGACGCATGGGAGAAGGAAGAGGGCCTCGCGGGCTGGGGCTATCGCGACGTGCTGCCTTATTTCAAGCGCGCCGAGAACAACCAGCGCTTCGCCAACGATTTTCACGGCGACCAGGGGCCGCTCGGCGTGTCGAACCCTATTTCGCCGCTGCCGATTTGCGAAGCCTATTTCCGCGCCGGCCAAGAGATGGGCATCCCCTTCAACCCGGATTTCAACGGCGCTAGCCAGGAAGGCGTCGGCTACTACCAGCTGACCCAGAAGGACGCCCGGCGCTCATCCGCTTCGGTCGCCTATTTGAAGCCCATCCGCGCCCGCAAGAACCTGACGGTCCGAACCGATGTGCTGGTCACCCGCATCGTCGTCGAGAAAGGCCGCGCCACCGGCGTCGAGATCGTCGACAAACCCGGCGGCGAGAAGACCATCATGCGCGCCGAGCGCGAAGTGATCGTCTCGTCCGGCGCCATCGGTTCGCCGAAGCTGTTGATGCAGTCGGGCATCGGCCCGGCTGATCACCTGAAATCGGTCGGCGTGACGCCGGTGCATGATCTGCCCGGTGTCGGCTCCAACATGCAGGACCATCTCGATTTGTTCGTCATCGCCGAATGCACCGGCGACCACACCTATGACAACTACGCCAAGCTGCACCGCACCGCGTGGGCCGGCTTGCAGTATCTGCTGCTGAAGAAAGGGCCGGTCGCCTCCAGCCTGTTCGAGACCGGCGGCTTCTGGTACGCCGATCCTACCGCCGCCTCGCCCGACATCCAGTTCCATCTGGGACTCGGCTCCGGCATCGAGGCCGGCGTCGAGAGGTTGAAGAACCCCGGCGTGACCTTGAACTCGGCCTTCCTGCGCCCGCGCTCGCGCGGCACGGTGCGGCTGAGCAGCGCCGACCCGGCCGACCACCCGCTGATCGATCCCAACTATTGGTCGGACCCTTATGACCGCGCCATGTCGATCAAGGGCCTCAGGCTTGCGCGCGAGATCATGCGGCAGAAGGCGCTTGCACCTTACGTGTTGCGCGAGGTGCTGCCCGGACCATCGCTCGCCAGCGACGACGAGCTGATCGACTATGCCTGCCGCACCGCCAAGACCGACCATCACCCCGTGGGCACCTGCCGCATGGGCCATGACGATATGGCGGTGGTCACACCGGACCTGCGCCTGCGCGGCATCGAGGGCCTGCGCGTCTGCGATGCCTCGGTGATGCCGCGCGTGCCTTCCTCCAACACCAATGCGCCGACCATCATGGTCGGCGAAAAAGGCGCCGACATCATCCTCGGCCGCGAGCCGCTTCCGCCGGCGGTGTTCTCCGGCAATCGGGCCGCATAGCCACTTAGGAGAACGAACCAATGATCAGACACTGCGTCTTCGTACGCTTCCGCAGCGATGTGCCCGCCACCGAGCGCACGGCAATCCACGCCGATCTCGAAGCACTGCGCTCTGTTGTCGACGGCATGGACACGGTCCATTTCAGCACCAATGTCAGCCCGGAGCCGTTCGCGCGCGGCTTCAGCCATGCCTTCACCATCGACTTCCGCGATGCCGCCGCCCGCGACGCCTATCTCGTGCATGAAGCGCATCAGCGCGCCGGCGCCCGATTGGTCGCAGCGCTCGAAGGCGGCACCGACGGGCTGATGGTGTTCGATCTCGACATTACGAAAAAGTGACCGCGCTTCTTTCGAAAGCCGGCTGACGCCTGTTCTCTTTTGCGCCCCAAGGAACATATCGTTCTCCGGGGGCGCTTAGGAGGAACGTCGTGGCTCTCACCGCGCAGCAGAAGAAAACCGTCCTCGCCTCCTTCCTCGGCTGGACGCTCGACGCTTTTGATTTCTTCCTTCTGACCTTCCTGCTCACCGATATCGCAGCCGAATTCAACACCGACGTCCCGGCAGTCTCCAAGGCGTTGTTCCTGACGCTGGCGACACGCTTCATCGGCGCCTTCTTCTTCGACAGGCTGGCCGACAAATATGGGCGCAAGCCCATTCTGATGCTCAACATCGTCAGCTATTCGGTGATCGGCGCGCTGGCTGCCTTCTCGCCCAATCTCGGCATTTTCCTCGCGCTGCGCGCTCTGTTCGGCATCGCCATGGGCGGCGAATGGGGGTTGGGCAGTTCGCTCGCCATGGAGTCCATTCCGCCCAGTGCCCGCGGCATGGTCTCGGGCATCCTGCAATGCGGCTATCCCACCGGCTACCTTCTGGCGGCCGTGGTTTACGGCGTGCTCTACCAGCAGACGATCGGTGGTTACACGATCGGCTGGCGCGCCATGTTCCTGCTCTCCTTCCTGCCGGCACTGATCGTGCTCTTCATCCGCTCGCATGTGCCGGAATCGCCGGCCTTCGTCGAGGCGCAGAAATCCGTCAGACCTGGCCTTCTTGAAACGCTGCAGAAGCACTGGGGCGTCGCCGTCTATGCGGTCGTGCTGATGATGTTCTTCAATTTCTTCAGCCACGGCACGCAGGACCTCTACCCGACCTTCCTCAAGAAGCAGCATGGCTTCGACCCGCACACGGTGAGCTGGATCACCATCGTCGCCAATATCGGCGCCATCGTCGGCGGGTTGGCGTTCGGCGCACTGTCGGAGAAGATCGGCCGCGTCAACGCGATAACGCTCGCCTGCCTGATTGCCTTGCCCTCGATTCCGCTCTGGGCCTTCAGCTCGACACCGTTCATGCTGGCCATCGGCGCCTTCGTCATGCAGGTCGCGGTGCAGGGCGCCTGGGGAGTCATCCCGGTGCATCTTAACGAGCTGTCGCCCGGCGCCGTGCGGGCAACCTTGCCCGGCTTCATCTACCAGGCCGGCAATCTCGCGGCGTCCTATGGCGGTCCCTACCAGGCCGGCATCGCCGAGGCGTCTGGAGGCAGCTATGGCTACGCGCTGGCGCTGTTTGCCGGCGTGGTCGCCGTCTGCATCATCCTCGTCATCCGCTTCAGTCCGGAACGGCGCGGACAGGTGATGACGGTGCTCGGCTGAAGTATCAGAATCTCAGCCCAGCCTGAGGGCCACGACACCGGCGACGATGCTGAGCGCGGCGGCGCCGCGCCAGCCTGTCATCTTCTCGCCGAGCGCGAAAACCGAGATCATCATGGCAAACAGGATCGACGTCTCGCGCAACGACGCCACCGAGGCGATCGGCGCCTTGGTCATCGCCCACATGACGATCCAGTAGGCCGCGCCGCTGAGCACGCCGGTGAACAGGCCTGCCTTCCAGTCACGCGCCAGCACGGGCAGCGCCTTGGGCCCGCGAAAGATGAGGCACAGCACCAGCGCCCACGTGGCATCGCAGATGAACAGCCATGCGGCATAGCTCGTTGCCGTTGCGGCCAGCCGCGCGCCGCTGCCGTCGGAGAGCGTATAGCTGGATATGAAGATCGAAGTGCCGAGCGCAAAGCCGACCGCCCGCACATTGATCCGCTCCAGATGCGCGCCGCCGCGAAACGACATCACCAGCGTGCCGGCCGACAGCAGCAGGATGCCGAGGATGGCGAACGGCGCCGGCATCTCCTGCACCACGACAACGCCGCCGAGGGCGGTCAAAAGCGGCGCCGTGCCGCGCGCCAGCGGATAGGTCTGGGCGAAATCGCCGGCCTTGTAGGCGCCGATCAGGAAGGTCCGGTAGCCCATGTGAAAGAGCACCGAGGCGATGATAAAGGGCCATACCGCGGCCTTTGGAAACTCGACGAAGGGCAGCACGAACAGTGCGGCAAAACCCATGCCCAGCGTCATCAGCGTGATCGACAGGAAGCGATCGAGATGCACCTTGACCAGCGCGTTCCAGATCGCGTGCATGGCGGCGGCGGCAAGCACCGCGAAAAAGACGAAAAGCGTCATCGAGGGCTCACCGATCTCCCGAGCTCAAAGGCGTTTCGAGATCGATATCGATCCGGACCGGAAAATGGTCTGAAGCGATCTCGCCTATATCGGCACTGACCGAGCGCACACGGTCCGCGAACATACCGCCGACGAAGCAATGGTCGAGCCGGCGTTTTGCCACTTTCCCGTCGATCGTTTTCACATGGGTGTGGAAATCGGCAGCCGGCTCGCTAGCGACGGCAGCGGCATCAACAAAGCCGTCGAGATAAGCTGCCCCGCGATGATAGGGCGTGCTGCCGACGATGCGGCTGTATTCGGCGCTGCCCGGCTCCATGTTGAAATCGCCCATCCAGATCGCAGCTGTCGGGTTTTCCGGCTCTGCCTCGCCACTGGTCCAGTTGCGCGAAGGCTCATTGTCCGCGCCGCTCCACGGGCCGCCCTCGGACGGCGCGCGGCGATGCTCGGCCAAGAGATAGTCGATCTGCTCCAGACGCTCCTCCGCCGCGATATGGGCGAGATGCAGCGACACGACCCTTACCGGTCCGGCCGGCGTGCGGATCATGCATTCGAGCGCGGCGTTGCGCGTGTTGAGCGGCCGCAGCGTGCGGCGCATCGGCAGCGCGTGCAGCCGCGACCAGGCGATCGGCAATTTCGACAGAAGCATTGTGCCAAACTGCCGGCGGTGGTTGACGAGCCGGCCGTCGCGGCGCTCGCTGGCATCCATGTCGAAGGCCGGGCCATAGACCCAGTGGTAACCGGGTAGCAGGCGGGAAAGCAGCTCCGGCTGGTCGTCCTCATTGGTGCGCTGCCAATGCCGCTCGACCTCCTGCAGCGCGATGATATCGGCGCCGTCGACCAGCTTGGTGCAGCGCGAAAGATCGTAACGGCCATCGCCGCCGAACCCGTACTGGATGTTGTAGCTGACCAGCTTCATTGCTTATCCGGCTCAATTTGGCTTTGGCAGTAGCGGTTCGGCAGATGGGTTGCAATGTACCGGCACGACGGCGGAACTGGGCCAGCGTCTATGATGTGGTCAGCGGCTGGAACCGGCCCGCCGGCGATGCCGCCAGTTCGGCCCAGTCGATCTCTTCCTCCAGCCGGTGGTAGGCTTCGTCGCCGATCGTGCCGTTGCTGCGCAACTCCTCGAGCGTGTCGCGCTGGCGGTTGATGGCATAGAGGCGCAGCCGGTCGTATTCGGTCGCGGCCTGAGCGTCCTCCGGGTTTTCCGCAATCAGGCGCTGCGCTTCATACTGTTCGCGCACGACGGCGGCGGCCGCAGATGTCTTGCGGCTCAGCACGTCCAGTGCTGCCTGCATGATGGCGACGCGCGCTTGCGCCACCTCATTGTCGACGGTTCTATCGGGGTCGAAGTTGATCCAGCGCAGCAGCGGCTTCAGCGTCATGCCTTGCAGCACCAGCGTGCCCAGCACCACCGCGAAGGCGGCAAGCACGATCGGGTCGCGGCCGGGAAAATCGGCCGGCAGCGCAATGGCCACCACCAGCGTCACCAACCCACGCATGCCGCACCAGCCGACAATGACGGCGCCGCCGAACGTCGGCAATTCCCGCCTTGCCTCTTGGCTGCCGAAGCGGGCAAGCCACCGGATGATCGCGACGTAACTCGCCACCCAGACAAGGCGCGCGACGATAACGACGACCAGCACCGTTGCGGCGAAAAGGAATGCTTCGCCTTGCCCGTCGCCGGCCAGCCTGCCGACGATCGTGCGTGCCTGCAGGCCCATCAGCACGAAAGCCAGCACGTTGAGCACGAACACCGCCGACTCCCAGACCGAATAGGTACTGACTCGGCGTCTCGCCGACGACTGGCGCGGCGCCCTGCGCGCAATGGTCATGGCATAGACGACGATGGTGATGATGGCGGAAAGGCCGAGCCTGTCGGCGATGATCCACACGGCGAAGGTTCCGGCAAACTGCACCACCGTGCTGCTCGCCGCATCCTCGATGCGGCCGAGCGCCAGCAGCGAGACGCGGCCAAACAGATAGCCCGCGATCACACTGCCGATCGTTGCCAGCAGGATCACCGGAACGGCGTTGCTGAGCATGATGGTGCCAAGCGCGGCCGAAACCGCCAACCGGTAGATTAGCAGCGCCGTGGCATCGTTGAGCAGGCTCTCGCCCTGCAGGATGGCGGTGATGCGGTGCGGCACCTTGAACTGGCTGAGCACGGCGGATGCGGCCACCGCATCCGGCGGCGCGACGATGGCGCCAAGCGCGATTGCCGCCGCGATCGGCAGGCCGGTCATCTTCCAGCCGACGAAGGCAACCACCACGGTGGTGAAGACGACGGCGCCCAGCGCCAGCAGCGCGAGCGACAGCCGGTAGCGCTTGAGGTCGCGCAGCGACGTGTCATAGGCGGCGTCGAGAAGCACCGGCGCGATGAACAGGGCAAGCGCCAGTTCCGGATCGATCTCGATTGTCGGCGCACCGGGTACGAAGGCAATCGCGACCCCGGCCAGAGCCAGCAGGGACGGATAGGGAATTTCCAGCCGCCGCGACAGCGCCGTCAGCGCGACGGCAGCCAGAAGCAGGATTAGGGTAAGTTCGAATAGCGCCATGACCTATCGTAGCGGCGAAGTGGCATCGTGGGCAGTGGCTGGATGACAAGATGCTGTTGATTGTCCAGCGCTCGGGGTCCGGCAATGATACGGCCGTTCATCGCGCCAGCTTGAATCGACCGCCTCGGTCGCCCCAGGATGCTGCTTTGCTAGTGCAGCACCAGCATATCGCTTGATGAGAACGATATGTCGGCCTTCTCGCCGACAGCCGGCGGTGGCGTTGCCGGGCTGTTGAAGGTGTCGAGCGACACCGTGTTGCCGCCGATGCCGACGCGAACGCGAATGACTGAGCCGAGGAAGTGCACTTCGGAGATTTCGCCCGACAGGCTTGAATCGCGCCCGGGTTGGCGTCCGAGCGAAATCGCCTCCGGTCGCAGCGCCAGCGACAGCGTGTCACCGGACTTCGAGCCGTTGAGCTTGCCCATTAGCGAGACTTCCTGCGTGTTGACGCGCACCTTGCCGGACGCGGCATCGGTGACAGTGCCTTCGAGCACGTTCAGCGTGCCGACGAAATTGGCGACGAACTTGGTCGCCGGCCGGTTGTAGATCTCGAACGGGGTGCCGACCTGCTCGGCCTTGCCGCCATACATCACCGCGATGCGGTCCGAGATCGACAGCGCCTCTTCCTGGTCATGTGTGACGAAGATGGTAGTGATGCCGAGCTTCTTCTGGATCGAGCGGATTTCCTCGCGCAGCGAGACGCGCACCTTGGCGTCGAGCGCCGACAGCGGCTCGTCGAGCAAAAGCAGCTTCGGCTTCGGCGCGATGGCGCGGGCCAGCGCGATGCGCTGTTGCTGGCCGCCGGAGAGCTGGTAGGGATAGCGGTCGGCCATCTGCGGCAGCTTGATGATGTCGAGCATCTCGGCGACCCGGGAATCGATCTCTGCCCTTGCCATGCCGGCGACCTTCAGGCCGAAGCCGATATTTTGCGCCACGGTCAGGTTCGGGAACAGCGCGTAAGCCTGGAACACCATACCGACATTGCGCTGGTTGGGCTTCAGCCGCGTAATGTCCTTGCCTGCGACGACGATCTTGCCGGCGCTCGGCTCCTCGAAGCCGGCGACCATGCGCAGCACGGTGGTCTTGCCGCAACCCGATGGCCCAAGGAACGAAACGAACTCGCCCGGCTCGACATCAAGATTGAAATCTTCGACCACGGTGGTGGCGCCGAAGGATTTTCGCACATGCTGGATGGAGAGGAATGGTTCGGCCATGGCTTTTTCTTTCGATCAGTACTTTGTCGATCAGTTCGGGCGGTTCGCCGATCTCGGCGCGAAACGGGACAGGATCTGGATCAGCGACATGCAGCCCCAGGTGATGGCGAAGGCGATGATGGCAAGCGCTGCGGGCTCATAGGCGCGGTTGGCGCCAACGTTTTGCAGATAGGGACCGAAGGCGGGCCGGTTGAGCAAGCTGGCCATGGTGAATTCGCCAATGACGATGGCGAAGGTAAGGAAGGCGCCCGAGAGCACGGCGATCAGCACATTGGGCAGGATCACACGACCAATGATCGTGCCCCAACCGGCGCCAAGGATCTGCGCCGCTTCGGTCAGCGTCCTGACGTCGATGGTGCGCAGTCCGGTATCGACCGCGCGATACATGTAGGGCAGCGCCAGCATTGCATAGCCGATGACCAGCAAGGCATTTGTGCCCATGTCGGTCGCCAGGAACGGCAGCGGCGAATTCGAACCGTACATCCTGATATAGCCGAAGACGATGACGATGGCGGGAATGACCAGCGGCAGCAGCGTGATGAACTCTACGATCGGCCGCAGTTGCGGCAGGCGCAGTCGAATCCAGTAGGCGGCGGGCACAACGATCAACACGCCCAGAATGATGGTGAAGATGGCGGCAAGCACTGAGTAGCCAAAGGTCGCCTGAAAACGAGGGTCGCCAAGCACGATCTGATAGGCGTCGAAGGAATAAGCGCCGCGCCGCATGCGCAAGGAAAATTCCACCGTCGCGATCAGCGGAATGAAGAAATAGGCCGCGCCCAGCCCGAAGACGACCCAGGCCCAGAATTTTCCGGACTTCATTTCAGCCACCTCTCCGAGCGCGTCCGGAACCAGATGTAGAAGACATTGGCCAGCCCGGTGATGACGATCATGCCGAAGGCGATCGCATAGCCGAGATGGGCATTGTGCAGCACGTCACCGCGTATCTGCGCATAGAGCAGGATCGGCACGATGTTGAGTGAAGAGCCGGTCAGCGCATAGGCGGTGGCGATGGCGCCGAAGGCATTGGCGAAGAGCAGGATGACCGTGCCGAGGAAACTCGGCCAGATCACCGGGATGACCACCATGCGCCAGTATTGCGTCTGGGTGGCGCCAAGCGTCGCCGCAGCCTCGCCCCACTCCTTCTTCAAGCCGTCGATCGCCGGCGTGATGATGACCACCATTAGGGGAATCTGGAAATAGACATAGGTCAGCGTCAGGCCCCAGAACGATAGGATGTTGAAGCCGTGCGCATAAATGTTGAGGCCGAACACGGTGTTGAGCAGCACCGTGGCGAGACCGAGGCGTCCGAGCGTGGCGATGAAGGCGAAGGCCAGCGGTACGCCGGCGAAATTGGAAGCCACGCCGGAGAATGTCAGCGTCGCCGAACGTATCCACTCCGGCAGTCCGCCGCGCACGATGGCGATGGCGATGCCGAGACCTGCGAAGGCGCCGATCAGCGACGAGGAAAGGCTGACCTTGAGCGAGATCCAGTAGGCGGCGACAATCGATGGCTGCGCCAGTGCTGCTATGTTTTCGAACGTGAATTCGCCGGCATCGTTCTGGAATGCACCCAGCATCAGATAGAGCGTGGGTAGGATCAGGAACATGATGGCGAAGATGAAGAATGGCGCAACGCCGAGCCATTGCGTCGGCAGTCGCATTGCACGCGCCTCGCTGGGGGGCGCGGTCTTCCCGGCAACTGCGTGATCGGAAAGCGAGATATCTGTCATGCGCCGGCTACCGTCTCCGAGGAACACCGGGCGGCCGCGAGGCCGCCCGGTTGGTTTCAAGCCTTACTTGACGTTGGCGCCGACGACGGCATCCCAGTTCTTGGTGACGGCTTCCTTTGCCTTGCCCTGCTCGTCCAGCGTCGGGAACACCGCGGCAGCGTAAGCCTCGGCCGGCGGCAGCTTGGCCATCACGTCCGCCGGGAGCTTGCCGTTCTTGGCAAGATCGTTGAAGCGGATCGGGTGGCAATAGCCCTTCAGCCAGCCGATCTGGCCTTCGTCGGAGTAGAGATACTCCAGCCAGAGCTTGGCAGCGTTCGGATGCGGTGCGAAAGCACTGATCGCCTGCACATAGACGCCGGCAACGACACCGGTCTTGGGCACGACGACGTCGACGGGCGGATTGCCCTTCAGCGTGTCGCGACCGGCAAGTGCATTGTAATCCCAGGTCACCAGGATCGGCGTCTGGCCTTGTGCCAGGGTCGCCGGTTTGCCGATGACCGGCACGAAATTGCCGGCGGCGTTAAGCTTCTTGAAGAAGTCGAGACCAGCAGTGCCAGCAGCTTCGCCGGCAGCCGCACCACCGGAAATGCCGGCCGCGTAGACGGCCTGGATGGCCTGGTTCGAGGCGCGCGGGTCGCCGGCAAGCGCCACGGTGTTGGCGAATTCCGGCTTCAGCAGGTCAGCCCAGTCAGCAGGCGCTTCCTTGACGAGGTCCTTGTTCACCAGGAAGGATAGCACGCCATAGTAGTCGCCGGTCCAGTAACCATCGGCATCCTTGGCGCTGTCGGGGATCGAGTCCCAGGTCGACACTTTGTAGGGCTGGATCAGGCCGTCAGCCTTGGCGGTCGGGCCGAAGGACAGGCCAACGTCGATGACGTCGGGCGCCTGCGGGCCCTTGTTGTCCTTGTTGGCCTTGATCGCCTCGACCTCGTCGCCGGAGCCGGCATCGGGGTTGAGTTCGTTGATGGTGATCTCAGGATACTTTGCCTTGAAGCCGTCGATGACGGCGCCGTAGCCGCACCAGTCATGCGGCAGCGCGATGGTCGTGAGCTGGCCTTCCTTCTTCGCAGCGGCAACCAGTTCATCCATGGACTGGGCCGACGAGATAGCAGAGGTCGCCATGAGGGCGACGGCCGAAAGGGAAAGCACTTTCCCTGTGAACTTGAACATGTGTTCTCTCCGTTGAACTGGCGTCCTGGACGCCTGCGATGCGGTATCGGTTTCGTGTGACAGCCAGATGAAAGCTTTTTGAAACAGGCGCCCGGCGGCACGAAAAGTTAACTCTTTTTAACAGGCTGTAGCAATTAGCCTGCACTTAATTTCCCGGCTAATGGTTTATAGCCTTGTCTCTTGCCCCTTTGCCCTTTCCTTTCCCCTCGTTTCCAGATCAATTCCGGCACAGGAAACCGCCTCAGACCGTACCGGCGATAGAGTTTTCGAGCAGCGTCAGCGCTGCTTTCTTGGTCAGCTTGACCGGGTTGCCGCCGGCTGTCGGATCGACCACCGCCATGTCGGCGATCAGCCCCTTGCGCTTCTTGTCCATGTCGAGCCCCTTGATCAGGCCGGGCAGTGCATGCGGCACCTTCAATTCCTTGCGCAGCTTAACGATCGCTTTGGCAAAACCGTTGAACCCGCCCTTGATGCCGCAATAGGCAGCGAGCCGGGCAATCCGCTCCTCGATGGAGTCGCGATTGAAGGCCAAGACATAGGGCATGAACACCGCATTCGTCATGCCGTGATGGGTGTCGTAGAGCGCGCCGATCGGATGCGACAGCGAGTGGATGGCGCCAAGACCCTTCTGGAAGGCGGCAGCACCCATGGCGGCCGCACTCATCATGTGGGCGCGCGCGACAAGGTCCTTGCCGTTGACGTAGGCCTTGGGCAGGTTCTCGAACACCAGGCGCACACCTTCCACCGCAATGCCGTCGGCCATCGGGTGATAGCCCGGCGCGCAATAGGCTTCGAGGCAGTGCGCCAGCGCATCCATGCCGGTGCCGGCGGTGATGAAGCCGGGCATGCCGACCGACAGTTCCGGATCGGCAATGACGATTGCCGGCAAAAGCTTCGGATGGAAGATCACCTTCTTGGTGTGCGTCGCCTCATTGGTGATGACGCCGGCACGCCCGACTTCCGAGCCTGTGCCGGCAGTGGTCGGCACGGCTATGATCGGCGCGATGGCATCCGAATTGGCGCGCGTCCACCAGTCGCCGACATCCTCAAAGTCCCAGATCGGCCGCGTCTGGCCAGCCTGGAACGCGATCAGCTTGCCGAGATCGAGCGCTGAACCGCCGCCGAAGGCGATGACGCCGTCATGCTTGCCCTTCTTGAACACGGCGATCCCGGCGGTGAGGTTGGAATCGACCGGGTTCGGCTTCACCTCGGAGAACACGCCATAGGATACCTTGGCGTCGTCGAGGATTTTCAGCGTCGAAGCGACGACCGGCAGTTTCGCCAACCCCGGATCGGTGACGAAAAGCGGCCGCTTAATGCCGGTGGCCGCGAGCACCTCAGGCAGTTCCTTGATGCGCCCGGCACCGAAGCGGACGGTGGTCGGGTAGTTCCATTTGGAGATCAGCTTGGACATGTCTTGTCTTTCAAAAAATCAGATGGCTTCGCGCAGATGGAAGGATTTCGGCCGGGTCAGATTGTCGTAGCCGAGCGCCGAAAGGGCGACGCCTTTGCCGGTGTCCTTGACGCCGGTCCAGACCAGCGCCGGATCGAGGTAGTCGCAGCGGTTCATGAACACGGTGCCGGTCTCGACGCGGTCGCCGATCGCCACCGCATGCTCGATATCGCCGGTCCAGATCGAAGCGGTCAGCCCGTAGGGGCTGTCGTTCATCAGCGCGATCGCCTCCTCGTCGTTACGCACCTTCATGATGCCGACGATCGGGCCAAAACTTTCCTCGCGCATGACGCTCATCTGGTGGTCGACGCCGGTCAGCACTTCCGGCGCCAGATAGGGCGAGCCGGCCTTGTCGTTAGCCACCTTCATATTGATGTGTGCGATTGCACCCTTGCGCAGCGCCTCGGCCTTCTGCTCGCGGATCAGGTCGGCAAAGCGCGCCTGCGCCATCGGCCCCATTGTCGTCTCCTGTTCCAGCGGATTGCCGACGACATAATTCTTCGTCTCGGCGATGAAACCTTCGACGAACTGGTCGTAGACCTTCTCATGCACATAGACGCGCTCGATGCCGCAGCAGCACTGGCCGGAATTGTAGAAGGCGCCGTCGACCAGATTGGCCACCGCATGGTCGAGCTTGGCGTCGGGCAGCACATAGGCCGGATCCTTGCCGCCGAGTTCGAGCCCGAGCGTCATGAAGGTGCCGGCCGCCGCCTTCTCGATGGCGCGGCCGCCGCCGACCGAACCGGTGAAATTGACATGGTCGATCTTGCCCGAGCCGAGCAGCTTCTCGGTCTGGGCATGGTTCAGCACGACATTCTGGAACACGCCCTTGGGCAGCCCAACCTTGTCGAACGCCTGCTGGAACCGTTCGCCGACCAGCAGCGTCTGCGCCGCATGTTTGAGGATAACGGTATTGCCGGCCATCAGTGCCGGCACGATGGTGTTGACGGCGGTCAGATAGGGATAGTTCCACGGCGCGATCACCATGACGACGCCGAGCGGATCCTTCTTCACATAGCGTCGGAAGCCGTCCTTCGGGTTGGATGCCGGCACGGATTTCAGCGCGGCTTCAGCGATCTCGACCATGTAATTGGTGCGTTCCCTGACGCCGCCGAACTCGCCGCCATAGCGCACCGGTCGCCCCATCTGCCAGGCGATCTCCGGCACGATCTCGTCGGTCATCGCGACCAGCGCTTCGAGCATCGCCAGCATAAATTTGCCGCGCTCGACGATCGGTGTCAGCGCCCACTTCTCCTGCGCCGCCTTGGCGCGCTCGACCGCGGCATTGATCGCCTGGTCGGTCGCGATCGGCCGCTCGGCGTAAATCGAACCATCGATGGGCGATTTGAGTTTTACGGTTTCCAAAGGATACTCCAAGTTAGCAGGCTAGGGTGCGCAGATGGCCATTGCGGCCATAGCGAAGGATGGGCTCGTCACGCGTCACCAGAACCATGTCCAACGCTCTCGCACTTGCCATCAGTATCCGATCGATGGGATCACCATGAGGCGGACCGGGCAGGTTGGATGACGCAATCAGAATGGCTGGTGAGATAGCGCTGAGCTTTGCCGACATTCGCTCGATGAATCGCTCCACGAAGTCGAGTGGTGCCAATGGCAGATTGAGCCGACCCTTGGCTACGCCGATTCCGATCTCCCATGCCGACATCGGTGAAAGATACAGACGGCCGTCATAGGCCGCTTCCGAAATCTCCCGGCTTGCGTGCGGATCGATCAGACTATCGTTGGCGACAAAGATCACCGCACATGTATCCAGAAGCAGGTTTGGCCCTTCGCTCATTTACGCACCGCAAGTTTGCCGTCACGCGCGTCAGCCTCACCGCCCAGATAGCCCCGGTCCCATGGCTCGTCATCGAAAGGTTTGGTGATATCAAATCCGGCTTCGATCGTTATTAGGCCCTTCATGAAACCAAAACCGGGGTGGCGATCCGCGCGCGCCTCCTTTGGCGCGGCAGGCACGCTACCACTGGGCGGCGCCGAAATGGGCTCTTTGCGAACGCGGCGAAATACCAGTTTCCCACTCCCTATATTGACGGATTCGGTCTCGAACCCAGCCTCAAGCCACTCCCTTGTCATGGGATTGTTGCTCGGATTGTTGCTCCACCATGCAGGGTATTGCTTCGATGCGGGCAGCGGCAGATTGAGCACTCTCTCGATTTCGGCGAACGACATCGGAACGCGATCGACATTCTGGGCAATGAGAAAGTCCTTGAGCGGCGCATATTTGGACATTGCAAACTCCTCAATGTAGCGCACTGCAGTTTACAGGTACCATATGGTACTAACTTCACCACATTGTCAACATTAAAGCTGTATAAAGTTTTAGTACCGCTCGAACCCTCTGTGCAGTTCCCAATCCGTAATGCGGCGGTCGTATTCGAACTGCTCCCACTTTGCGGTGTGGACATAATGTTCGAGCACATCGTCGCCGAGCGCCTGCTTCAGCATCTTCGACTTGGCCAGCGTCTCGGTGGCGTCACGCAGCGTTTTCGGGATCTCCGGCAGGCGCGAGGCCTGGTAGGCATCGCCGACGAACGGCTTCTGCAGTTCGAGCTTCTCGTCGATGCCGGCAAGGCCGGCGGCGATCAGCGCCGCGAAAGCGAGATAGGGGTTTAGGTCGGCGCCGCCGATGCGGCATTCCATGCGGATGCCCTTGGTGCCCTCACCGCACAGGCGGAAGCCGGCGGTGCGGTTGTCCTCGCTCCACATGATCTTGGTCGGTGCGAAGGTGCCGGCCTGGAAGCGCTTGTAGGAGTTGATGTAGGGCGCCAGGAACCAGGTAAACTCCCTGGCGTATTTGAGCTGCCCAGCCGCCCATTGCTGGCCAAGCGTGGACAAAGTCCAGTCCGCCTTCTTGTCGAAGAACAATGGCGTCTTGCCATCGGCGCTCCACAGCGAATTGTGGATGTGGCTGGAGTTGCCCGCGAGCCCGTAATTGTATTTCGACATGAAGGAAATCGACTTGCCTTCGGACTCGGCAATCTCCTTGGCGCCGTTCTTCAGGATGACGTGGCGGTCCGCCATGTCGAGCGCCTCGGCATAGCGCACATTGATCTCTTCCTGGCCCGGGCCCCATTCGCCCTTGGAGTTTTCGATCGGGATGCCCGCCGCTTCCATCTCGTTGCGAAGCCGGCGCATGACGCCTTCTTCCTTGGTGGTGATGACGATCTGGTAGTCGCCGATATAAGGCGACGCGGTGTCGAGCCCCTGCCAGTGCTTCTTGCGGGCGGAATCGTAGGTCTCGTTGAACAGGTAGAATTCGAGCTCGGAGGCGAAGTAGCCGATATAGCCGCGTTCGGTGAGCCGCTTGACCTGCTTTTTCAGCATCGCGCGCGGCGAATGCGGAAGGTCGTCATGGGTGTGGTGGTCGAGCACGTCGCAGATCACCAGCGCGGTCTTTTCCAGCCACGGAATCCGCCGCAGCGTCGCAAGGTCCGGCTTCATGACGAAGTCGCCATAGCCCTTCGACCAGCTTGCCGCCTTGTAGCCCGGCACCGGCTCCATATCGATGTCGGCGGCGAGCAGATAGTTGCAGCCATGCGTCTCGTCATGAGCAGAATCCACAAAGTACTGCGCCAGGAAACGCTTTCCCGCGAGCCGCCCCTGCATGTCGACGATGCAGGCCAGCACCGTGTCGATCTCGCCACTGGAGACCGCTTTCTTCAACTGATCGAACGAGAAATTTCCGGCCATTTCCTTTGGCACTCCAGTGCTTGGTCGTTGAGGACGAAACCATAGCCGGCTGCACGCCGGCCATGGCCATGATGGTGACGTCAGTGGCCGGTTTCGCCGACCGCCTGTTCGGCGGCCTTGATCGCTGCCTGACGTGCCGCGATGATGTCCCCCAGCGGCGGGCCCTGGAAGCGATTGCGCTCGAAGGCGAACCAGACAATCGCCGTCAGGATGAAGAAGCCGACGGTGATGTACAGCGCCCAGTCGTTCGGCGGCTGGATGCCGATGATGAAGATCAGGATCATCGACACGATCGAGAGAACGCCGAACAGCATGAAGATGCCACGGCCCAGGTTCCACGGTCCCATCTTGTCCCACTTCGGCGTTCCCCAGGCCACCATGCCGAGCACGATCGGCACGGTGAAGGACAGGAACAGGAAGATGACGGTGCAGGACACGACGATGGTGTAGGCCGAGGTGCCGGCGACCGAAACCAGCGTCGAACCCCAGACGAACAGCACCGACAGGACCGACGCCGTCCAGATCGCCGCCACCGGCGTGCGATAGGTCGGGCTGACCTTGGCCAGTGCAGACGAGCCCGGCAGGCCGCCGTCACGCGAGAAGGCAAAGATCATGCGCGAAGCCGAGGTGACGGTTGCGAGGCCGCACAACAGCTGGGCGATGAACACGACGAGGTAGACGAACTCCTTGAGGCCGGGACTGACGCGCTGGTCGAAGGCCCAGAAGAACACGTTCCAACCCTGCTTGGCGGCGTCGTCCATGTTGGGGATCATCAGTACGAAGGCGGCCAGGAACAAATAGCCGAAGACCGCCGACCAGATAACCGACATCACCATCGCACGCGGCACCGATGAGGCCGCCTTGATGGTTTCCTCGGAAGTGTGTGCCGAAGCATCGTAGCCGGTGATGGTGTAGATCGGCAGCAGAAGGCCGAGAGCGAACACCCAGGCGTTCGAGACGGACGGCCAGACGCTGGCGCCGGCCTCACCCGAGTAGTTGTGGAAGGTGAAGAGCCGGCTGAAATCCCAGGTCTCGGCGGAGAACAGGCAGACGACAGCAATCAGGATCGAGCCGAAGAAGATCAGGTAGCCCGAAAAGTCGGTCAACTTCGCAGTCAGCTTGATGCCGAGATGGTTGATCAGGGCCTGGGCGCCGGTGATGATGACCAGGAAGATCATCTGATTGGTCAGCGTACCCTCGATGCCGAGCGTCGGCCCGAAGGCGCCGATGAAGAACGTCCAGGTGCCGACATTGATGGCGCCGAGCACGGTGATCAGGCCGAGCAGGTTGAGCCAGGCCGTCACCCAGCCGGTGCCGCGATTGCCGAGGATCGAACCCCAGTGATAGAGGCCGCCGGCCGTCGGATACGCCGAGCTGATCTGCGACATGGCGACCGCGAAGGTGAGCGAGACGAAGCAGCCGACCAGCCAGCCGATGCCGATGCCGATGCCACCGGCGCCCGACGTTGCCTGCGCCAGCGAATTGATGCCGCCCGACAGGATGCAGATGATGGAGAAGGAAACGGCGAAGTTGGAGAAGCGGCTTAGCCGCCGCTCAAGTTCCTGGGCGTAGCCCATGGAATGGAGGTGCTTTACGTCTTCCGCCTTGTCTGTGTCTGAATAACCCGGTGCTGCCATTGTAGTCCCCTTTGCATTCTTAACTGGCCGGCCCTGCCCCGGTCGGCTTGCGCCGGCCGGAGCATCTAGTCTTTGCTGTTAGCCTGCCGTCTGGCCGACGGCTGCTTCCGCGGCCGCGATCTCGGAAGCGCGGCGAGCAATGTCGGCGCCGATCGGCGGGCCCTTGAAGCGGCGCGATTCGATGCCGAACCACAGCACCACGAGCAGAACGATCAGGCCGATGGCATAGTTGATCAGGATGTCGAAGGGCGGCTGGATGCCGGCATACATCAGCACCAGAACGCCAAGCACCGTGATGACGGCGAACGGCTTGGACCAGATGCCGAGGCGGAACGGGCCGAATTCGGTCCAGCTCTTGCCCTCGGCAAGCAGGCCGGCGGCCACGGGCATGGCGTAGGACACGTAGAGGAACAATGCACAGCCGGCCGCCAGTGCGGCAAAAGCCGGCGAGTACAATGTCGCTGCGACCGCGAGCACCGCTCCGAGCCAGATTGCCGCCACCGGCGTGCGCCATGTCGGGCTGACGGTTTTCCACACCGACGAACCGGGCAGGCCGCCGTCACGCGCGAAGGCAAAGATCATGCGCGAGGTCGACGTCAGTCCGGCGAGAGCGCAGATGAAGTTCGCCAGCACGATTGCGATGGCAATGATGCTCTTCAGCAGGAATGGTGCCGGCAGGTTGTTGAAGAGATTGAACCAGGCATTAGCGCCATCCTTGGCCGTCGCTGCCAGATCGGGGCTGGCCAGTACGAACGAAACGGCCATGACGAAGCCGAACACCAGCGACCACAGGACCGAATGGATCATGCCGCGCGGCACCGCCACGCGGGCATTGTGGGTCTCTTCGGACGTGTGGGCCGAAGCGTCGAAGCCGGTGATGGTGTAGAGTGGGTAGAGCAGGCCGATCAGGAAGGCGACGAGTGCCGTCCGTGCGGTCGGAACGTAGCCTGCGCCTGGATCACCGGTGTTGTTGACGAAGGTGGTGAGCCGCGAGAAATCCCAGCTTGCGCCCCAGATCAGGAACATCGCGGTCAACACGACGGCGACGACCAGAATGAGGTAGCCCGAGAAATCCGTCAGCATGGTGGTGAGCCTGATACCGAAATGGTTGATCAGCGCCTGTGCGACCGTGATGATCACAACGCCGATCACCTGCTCCTGATAGCCCCACGCGGAGACGTCGTTGCCGAACACGCCGGACCAGACAAGGTCCTTGAACAGCGCGTAGACGCCGACATTGACCGAGGCGACGACGAAGACCAGGCCGAGCAAGTTGATCCAGGCCGTGGCCCAGCCCCAGCCGCGCCCGCCGAGAATTGACGACCAGTGGTAGAGACCGCCGGCCGTCGGATAGGCCGAGCCGATCTGGCCAAGGGACGCGGCAACGACAAGTGCAAAGACGCCGCCGATGACCCAGCCGACAGTCGCCTCGAAGCCGCTGCCGGTCGCCATGGCCAGCGGGAAGGACGTGATGCCGCCCGCCAGAATGCAAATGATCGAAAAGGAAATAGCGAAGTTCGAGAAGCCGCTCATGCGGCGAGCCAACTCCTGGGCATAGCCCATGCTATGGAGGGTTTTTACATCCTCCGATCTTTCAGCGTCTGATTTGTCCGGTCCTGCCATTTTCGTCCCCTGTTTTTCTAGCTGGCCGATTGAACTGACTTTCCCATTGCTTGTCGCCGGGAACCCTTGGCCTCCTCGGGTTCCAGGTCAGAAAAAATGCCTGTGAGCAGATCCGCCCATTTCCGCTGCCCGGTCTCGCCGGAAATCTCGTCGTTGCGGATTTCGATCATTGCGCAGGCAAGGCCGCGCGAGCGTGCATGGCGCTCCAAAGTGAAATAGACGCGGTCGGCCGGCGAATAGGGCTCGTTGATGCCGACAGTGACGCCGGAGAGCCGCTGCAGCGCCGCTATCAGCGGCGACGCCAGCCGGCGGTCGTCATCATGGATGATGCCGATATGCCAGGGCCGGTTCTTGCCCTTGTAGACCGGCGTGAAGGAATGCACCGACACCAGCCGGGTGTCCTGCCCACGCGCCTGCCGGTCGTCGATGATCGATGCGATCGTGTCGTGGAACGGCCGCCACGACAAAGCGATGCGCTCGGCGCGCTCACTGTCCGACAGGCCGGCATTGCCCGGAATGGCCGTCGTCTCGCTTACCGGCGGCACCAGGTCCGGTGCCTCGAGCGGACGGTTGCAGTCGATTATCAGGCGCGAGATGCGGGTTTCGATGAGCGTCGCATCGAGGGCGGTCGCGATGCGGCGGGCCACCGGCAGCGCGCCGGGGTCCCAGGCGATGTGGCGGGAGAGGTCCTCGGCCGGCAGGCCAAGCGTGCCGAATTCGGACGGCAGGAAGTTGGAAGCGTGGTCGCAGGTCAGCACGAAAGGGCTGGACCCGCCGGGGTTCGTCACCCCTACGGTATCAGACGATGCAAGGCTGGCGGGCCGTGCTCTCTCCATAGTCTGCCGTCCCCTGGGGAGCGCTGTATCTTATGTTACGTATTTTGCCTCATTGCGTCCCTGTGGATGATTTCATACAGTTTGTCCGGCTTTGTCAAACGCGATTTCGGGGAAGCGGTCTGGACGGGCTCAGGGGTGGGGAAAACGATGATTTCCAGCATTGCCGAACTGATTTCGGACCGCATCGGCACGATGCCGGCCGGCGAGCGCCGCGCCGCGCAAACGCTGATTGCCAACTATCCGCTGATCGGGCTGAAGACGGTCGCCGAGTTCTCGACCGCCGCCGGCGTATCGTCGCCGACCATCCTGCGCTTTGTCTCCAGGCTGGGGTTCCAGAACTATCCCGAATTCCAGTCGGCGCTGCAGGACGAACTGGCGGCGCAATTGCAGTCGCCGGCATCGCGCACGCTCAATCCGGCCTCACCGGGCAGCAGTGCCGTGTCGCCAATGCTGGAGGCGACGCTGGACAATATGCGCGAGACCTTCAGGCATCTGTCCGACAGGCAGCTTGCCGACATCGCCGAAAGGCTCGCCGAACGGCGCGGCAAGACATTCCTGATCGGCGGCCGCTTCACCGATCCGTTGGCGCGCTACATGGCCGCCCACCTCGCCATCATCCAGCCCGACGTTTATCACCTCGCCGGTCAGGAGAGCATCTGGCGCGACCGGCTGATCGACATGGGCAAGCGCGACGTGCTGGTGATCTTCGACATCAGGCGCTACCAGGACAGTCTGGTACGCTTTGCCGAGACCGCGCATCAGCGCGGCGTACAGATCGTGCTGTTCACCGACCAGTGGCTATCGCCGATCGCCCGCTTCGCCCGCCATGTCATTGCAGGACGCACCGCCGTGCCTTCGGCGTGGGACTCTTCCGCCGCTCTGTTCGTTGTCGCCGAGACGCTGATCGGCGCTGTCACCAGGCAGCTCGAGGCCGACAGCGCCAAGCGCATCCGCGACCTGGAAAGCCTGCGCTGACACGCTCAATCCCGGCCGCAGGTGCGCAAAATTACGCAGATTTAATGTGCATGGAAGCGGCAGAATTGCCATAAAGCCATGATATTGCGGCGGCTTCGCACATACCGGGTGCGTCGCTGCGCGTTTTTTTGCTTGGTGAAACCGGTAGACGTTTTGCCAACCGGAGTGTCGATGGTCGCCTGGAAACAGATCGTTTTTGCGCTTGTGATCCTGGTCGCGGCTGTCCTCGCCTGGGCGCGATTCTTCCCGGGCGCGCCGGAGGTTCTGGCACGCTGGGGTATCGACTGGACCTATGCTTCGGCGCCCGCCACAACCGGTGCGGTCGACACGACAAAACAGGCAGGCGGTCGCAAAGCTGCCGGCCGCCCGGCAAATGTCGTCGCCTTGCCTGCGGCCACCGCCACCATCAACGATCGCCTGCAGGCGATCGGCACCGGCCGCGCCAACGCCTCGGTGACGGTCAACCCGTACAGCTCCGGCCGGCTGGTTGAATTCCTCGTTCAGTCCGGCACCCGCGTCGACAAGGGGCAGATCATCGCTGTTCTCGATTCCGAGACCGAGGTGATCTCGCAGGATCGTGCCAAGCTCGCCTTGCAGGATGCCCAGGACAAGCTCGAGCGGGTGAAATCATTGAGGGCCTCCAACGCCGCGACCCCGGTCGCCGTCGCCGATGCCCAAGTGGTGCTGGCCGGCGCCAAACTGGCGCTGCAGGATGCCGAACTCGCCTTGCAGCGTCGTTCGATCGTCGCCCCTATCGCCGGCACGGTCGGCATCCTGCCGATATCGGCCGGCAATTACGTCACCAGCCAGTCGGCGATCGCCACGCTTGACGACCGCTCCTCCATCCTGGTCGATTTCCTGGTGCCCGAGCGCTTTGCCGCCGCCGTCAAGGTCGGCGCGCAACTGTCGGCGACGCCGATCGCCAATCCGAGCAAGGCCTATACCGGCACCGTGTCGGCCATCGACAACCACATCGACGAAAAGAGCCGCACTCTGCTGGTCAAGGCTGCAATCGCCAATCCGGCGGATTCGCTGCGCGCCGGCATGTCGTTCGGCATCACCATGCGCTTCCCCGGCGACACCTACCCGGCCGTCAGCCCGCTGGCAATCCTGTGGGGTTCCGACGGCGCCTATGTCTGGCAGGTCGAGGACGGCAAGGCCAGGCGCGTTCCCGTGCGCATCATCCAGCGCAACACCGAGACGGTGCTGATCGACGCCGAGATCGAGGATGGCGACATGGTGGTGACCGAAGGCACCCAGAGCGTCAGCGAAGGCGGCGCGGTCCGCATCGCCGGCCAGGACAAGCGCGCCGCGGACGCCGCCGAAGGCTCATGACCGCGCCTGTCAGCACCGCCAGCGAAACCGGCTTCACCGCTCTCTTCATCCGCAGGCCGGTCATGGCCTTCGTGCTGAACACGCTGATCGCAGTGGCCGGCCTTGCCGCCTTCTATGGCGTCGAAATCCGCGAACTGCCCGACGTCGACCGCGCCGTGGTCACCGTGTCGACGGCCTTCGAGGGTGCCGCCGCCGAAACCGTCGACCGTGAACTGACCGACACCATCGAGGGCGCGGTCGCCCGCGTCTCCGGCGTCAAGTCGATCTCGTCGACCTCTTCCTTCGGCCAGAGCCGCGTCACCATCGAGTTCAACGACGGCGTCGATTTGAACGTCGCCGCCTCCGACGTGCGCGACGCGGTCGGCCGTGTCGCCAACATGATACCGGAGACCGCCGACCCGCCGCGCATCGTCAAGGCCGATGCCAATTCCGATGCCGTGATGCGACTGGCCGTCACCTCCGACACCATGTCGGTGCAGGACATGACGGTGATCGTCCAGGACCAGATCGAGGACGAACTGGCCGCCGTGCCCGGCGTCGCCGACGTTCAGGTCTATGGCGACCGCGACAAGATCTTCCGCATCGATGTCGACCAGAATAAGCTCGCCAGCCTCGGCTTCACTGTGGCCGATCTGAGGGCAGCGCTTGCCTCGGTCGCTTTCGATTCACCAGCCGGTTCGATCACCACCACCAACCAGGATCTCATCGTCCGCACCACGGCCGATGTGACGACGCCGGAAGAATTCGAAAACATCATCATCGGCGGCACGACGCGCATCCGCGACGTCGCCACCGTCACGCTCGGTCCCGACATCGGCCAGACCTCGTTGCGCTCCGACGGCAAGACCGGCATTGGCCTTGGCATCATCCGCCAGGCGGAATCGAACACGCTGGATATTTCCACCGGAGTGAAGGCAGCCGTCGCCAAGCTGCAGGAAAACCTGCCCAAGGGCATGTCGATCAAGATCACCAGCGACGACGCCGTCTTCGTCAACGGCGCCGTGCACGAGGTCGAGATCGCGCTCGGCCTGTCGATCTCCATGGTGCTGATCGTCATCTACATCTTCCTGCTCGACTGGCGCGCGACGCTGATCCCCGGTCTCTCAATGCCGGTCGCCATGATTGGCACCATCGCCGCCATCTATCTCGCCGGCTTCTCCATCAACATCCTGACGCTTCTGGCGCTGGTGCTGGCGACCGGCCTTGTCGTCGACGACGCCATAGTCGTTCTGGAAAACATCGTGCGACGGCGCAACGAAGGCATGGGGCCTCGTGCCGCCGCCGTGCTCGGCGCCCAGGAAGTGTTCTTCGCCGTCATCGCCACGACGCTGACGCTCGTTGCCGTTTTCGTGCCGATCTCCTTCCTGCCGGGACAGACCGGCGGCCTGTTTCGCGAATTCGGCTTCGTCCTCGCCATGTCGGTGCTGCTCTCCTGCGTGGTGGCGCTGACGCTGTGCCCGATGCTGGCCTCGCGCATGTTGACCGGCGCATCGCTCCACCATGAAGGCGGTCACGGCATTGGCGCGCGCGTCGGTGGCGCGCTGAACGCGGCCTACAAGCGCGCCCTGCATGCCTGCCTCGGCGCGCCGTGGATCGTGCTGCTGGTTGCGGTGCTGTTTGCGGGCGTCGCCTTCAGCCTGTTCGGCACCATCCGCCAGGAACTGACGCCGAGCGAGGACCGCGCCGTCGTGCTGTTGCGCATCAACGCGCCGCAAGGCGTCAGCCTCGATTACACCACGCAGCAGATGCAGAAGATCGAGAGGCTGATCCAGCCGCTGCGCGATTCCGGCGAGATCGTCTCGACCTTCGAAAACGCCGGCCAGAACGGCGCCTACAATTCCGGCTTCATGGTGATGACGCTGGCGCCGTGGGACGAGCGCACGCGCAGCCAGCAGGAGATCATGGCGCAGATAAGCCAGCTGACCCGGCAGGTGCCATCCGTGCGCATCTTCCCGGTGCAGGCCAATAGCCTCGGCATTCGCGGCGCCGGCAACGGCCTGCAATTCGCGCTGGTCGGCAACGACCGCAAGGCGCTCGGCGACGCGGCGGTGAAGATCATCGCCCGGATGCAGGCCGATCCGCGCTTCCAGACGCCGCGGCTTTCCATCGACCCGACGCAGCCGCAGCTGGCGGTGGCGATCGACCGCGAGCGCGCCTCCGATCTCGGCATCGACATATCGGGTCTCGCCAACACCTTGCAGGCGATGCTCGACGGCAACGATGTCGTCGATGTCTACATCGCCGACCGCAGCTATGGCGTGAAGCTAGTCTCGACCACCAACCCGATCAATGATCCGACCGATCTGGAAAACATCTTCCTGAAGACCGCCGACGGCCGCTTCGTGCCAATGTCGACCATCGCCACGCTGACCGAGCGCGCCGTGCCGCCGTCGCTGACCCGCGAACAGCAGCAGCCTTCGGTGGCGATCACCTCGAACCTGAACGGCAATTTCGCACTGGGTGACGCGCTCGGCGTTGCCGAGCAGATCGCCGCCCCGCTGCTGCCGCCGGGCAGCCGCGTCCTGCCGCTGGCCGAAGCCGCGACGCTCGGCGAGACCAACAGCGCCATGATCACCATTTTCGGCTTCGCGCTGGTCATCATCCTCCTGGTGCTCGCCGCCCAGTTCGAAAGCTTCGTCAGCGCCGTCATCATCATGGCGACGGTCCCCCTCGGCCTTGCCTGCGCAATCTTTGCGCTGCTTTTGTCAGGCACCAGCCTCAATGCCTACAGCCAGATTGGCCTCGTGCTTCTGGTCGGCGTCATGGCCAAGAACGGCATCCTCATCGTCGAATTCGCCAACCAGCTGCGCGACCGCGGCCTCGGCGTGCGCGAGGCGATCGAGCAGGCCTCGATCATCCGCCTGCGGCCGGTGATGATGACGATGATCTGCACCATCCTCGGCGGGGTCCCGCTGGTGCTGGCCGCCGGCGCCGGTGCCGAAGCGCGCATCGCGCTCGGCTGGGTCATCGTCGGCGGGCTGGGTCTCGCCACCGTCTCGACGCTGTTCCTGACCCCGGTCGCCTACCTCCTGCTCGGCCGCTTCGTCACGCCGAAGGCGCATGAGGAAGCGAGGCTGAAGCGGGAGCTTGAGGAAGCGGCGTACGCCAATGTCGAGCCGGCGGAGTAGCTGGCTCCAGTGGCTGTAGATATAGGGAGGGGGCGGTCGTCAGCACTGAAAACCGTTCGTGCGCCTCCACTATTTGCCAGTGAATTCTGGCAGTTGGATGTACGGGTTGGCCGGGTCGTACCGGTACCTCGGCTCACCTTTCCCCGGTGATATCGCACCCGCGATCAGTGCTCCTTTCGGCCCGAATTGATAGTCTATCCCGGCACAGAGGTGAGCGAGATCTTGGTAGTCAAAGCCGCGCAGCGCAACGCGGGTTTCAAACGCCGCTGCCTTGAGGGCGTCAGGCGAAAGCGCGCCGAGCGTGCTGTCGCGATATGCTTTGAGCTTGGCTTTATTGAGCTTGGACGACTGACACTCCGAGCCGACTTCTCGCGCCAGCACGATGTTTCTGACTGCGGTCGCAGCAGGATTGTCCAGGGCGGCCGAATACTTCTTGAGGAAGAAGTTTGTGCTGGGGTCATTGGTCATCGACTTGCGCCAGGAAGGCGGGAACTTGTCAGCAGCCTCGGCAGAAATCGAGCCTGCCATCCCCGTGAGGACGACTGCAACGAACCACAGTTGCTTCATGGGAGAACCTCGAACTCTTCTGATCTACGGCCTAATAAACACCTTCCCGTTCGGCTTGGCCAGCTCCGCCGGGGCCTTCGCCATCGCCTCATCCAGCGGTAGCACCGCCGTCACGTCGGTTGACCAGCGCCCATCCGAAAAGCGCTTCTGTGCTTCCATGATCGCCGGGCCGCGCTTGTCGCGGAACTGGCGCATCCATTCGACCAGCCAGAAGCCTTCAATGTGCTTGTGTTGGAAGATCATCTGGCCGGGCTCACGGATGACAGTGGTGTCCGGATCGAGCCGTCCATAGATGATCCAGCGCGAGCGCTTCGGCATGGCGTCGAAGATCGCCGAGGCCAGCGGCCCGGTCACGGCATCGAGGAAGATGCGCGGCTGCTCGGCCTTGACCACATCGCGTAGTGCTGCCTTGAAATCCGGCGCCTTCTCGTTGAGCACATGGGCAGCCCCGATCTCCTTCAACAGCGGAATCTGCTCGTCGCGGCGCACGGTGACGATCGGCCGGAACCCAGCCTCCTTGGCGAGACCCGCGATCAGCTTGCAAAGCTGGCTGGCGCCGGCGGTCATGATGAAGGCTTTTTCGCCCGTCTGCTTGACGATGTCGAACATGGCGAGCGCCGTGAGCGGGTTGACGATCATCGCCGCGCCATCCTCGTCGCGGACCGTGTCGAGCAGCGGAATGCAGCCGGGAGCTTCGGCAACTGCATAGTCCGCCCACGCGCCCCAATTGGTGACGCCGGTGGTGAAGGCGATGCGCTTGCCGATCAGGCTTTTCGCATAGGGCTCGTCGCCGCTGGCAACGACCGTGCCGACACCCTCGAAGCCGGCCGGCTGGCCCTTGGCGCGCGGCTGACCGTACTGGCCCTTGATGAACATGACGTCGGACGGGTTGATCGAGGCGAGGCTGACCTTGATCAGCACCTGGCTCGGTCCGGGCGTCGGCACGCCGATGCTGCCCAGCGTGAGATACGGCTCCATCGCCTCCAGCACGCTGCCGGAGGGCGTCCTGGTGTAGCCGTCGCCGATCAGCAGCAGTGCTCTCATGTCTGAAGGTATCGCCATGGCGGGGCTCCTTAACGTTTGAGGATGAGCTTGCCGGATGCGCCACGGCCAAGCACGCGCGTCAGCGCGGCGGCGGCATCGGCCAGCGGATAAGTGCCTTCGATGACCGGCCAAACCTTGCCGGCGAGATGCCAGCCGACCAGTTCCTTCAGATTGTCGGCATGGAGGAGCTGGCCGAGCGGCGCGAAATCGCGGGCGATAATGGCCTTCATCCGCTCAGACCTTTTCCTGCGTGTATTTCCTGAGCTCCGTACGCGCCACCTGCCGGCGGTGCACGGCGTCCGGCCCGTCGGCGAGGCGCAGGGTTCGCAGATGCGTCCATGAGCGTGCCAGCGGCGTGTCCTGGCTGATGCCTTGCGCCCCGAACATCTGCACGGCCTCGTCGGTGACCTTGAGCGCGACGCGCGGTGCGATGACCTTGATCTGGCTGATCCAGGGCGCGGCTGCGCGCGCATCGCCTTGGTCGATCATCCACGCCGCCTTGAGGCAGAGCAGCCGCGCCATCTCGATCTCCATGCGGCATTCGGCGATGATGTCGAAATTGGCGCCGAGCTTGGCCAAGGGCTGGCCGAAGGCCTCGCGGCGCACCGAGCGCTGGCACAGCAGCTCCAGCGCCATTTCGGCCTGGCCGATGGCGCGCATGCAATGGTGGATGCGGCCGGGGCCAAGCCGCCCCTGGGCGATCTCGAACCCCCTGCCCTCGCCGAGGATCAGGTTTCCGGCCGGCACCCTGACATTGTCGAAGCGAAGATGCATGTGGCCATGCGGCGCGTCGTCGTCGCCATAGACCTGCATCGGCCGCAGCTTGGTCACGCCCTTGGTGCCGGACGGCACCAGGATCATCGAATGGCGGCGGTGCTGCGTCTCGGCTTCGCCGGTGCGAACCATGACAATGTAGATGGCGCAGCGCGGGTCCCCGGCCCCCGACGCCCACCATTTCTCGCCGTTGAGTACATAGTCGCCGCCTTGCTTTTCGCAGCGCATGGCGATGTTGGTGGCGTCGGAGGAGGCGACATCCGGCTCCGTCATCAGATAGGCCGAGCGGATTTTCCCCTCGAGCAGCGGCGCCAGCCATGCCTGCTTGTGGTCCTCCGAGCCATAGCGCTCCAGCACCTCCATATTGCCGGTGTCGGGCGCTGAGCAATTGAAGGTCTCCGCGCCGAGATGCGCCTTGCCCATCTCCTCGGCCAGATAGGCATATTCGACGGTTGACAGCCCATAGCCGCGCTCGGAGCCGGTCAGCCAGAAATTCCACAGGCCGCGATCCTTGGCCGTTTTCTTCAACCCTTCGAGGATTTCGGTCTGCCGCGCGGTATAGACCCAGCGGTCGCCGCCCTTGCCGACCTCGCTCAAAAACTCATGATCGAGCGGCATGATCTCGTCGCGCACCATAGCGGCGACGCGGGCGTGGATCGGCTTCAGCCGCTCGGTCATGCCGAGATTGATGTCCGCCATCGGTCTCCAACCCTTTCACGCATCCAGGCACTTTACCCGTGGCAAGGATGACCGTACTTCGGTTAGCCTTGTCAACGCGAGCCCTTTCGCCCCGGACCGTGAGCAGAAAGGCGCGGAGGAATTGCGATGAGCTATCTGGAAGAACTGTTCTCAGTCGCGGGTAAGACCGCGCTGGTAACGGGAGCCGCGACCGGCATCGGCCGCATGGTTGCGACCGCTTTGGTCCAGGCCGGCGCTACCGTGATGATCGCCTCGCGCAAGGGCAAGGATTGCATCAAGGTCGCCGCTGAGTTGAACGGGCTCGGCGGCTCCGGCAGTGCCGAAGGTTTCGCCGGTGACGTCTCGAGCGAAGCCGGCATTGCCGCGCTGGTCAGCGAGGTCAAGGCGCGCACCGAGAAGCTGCACATTCTGGTCAACAATGCCGGCATATCCTGGGGTGCCTCCCTGGAGGATTTTCCCTATAGCGGCTGGGCCAAGGTGTTCGCCGTCAACGTCACCGCCGTCTTCCATCTGACGCGCGAATTGCTGCCGCTGCTGGAAGCCGCCGCGAGCGATGCCGATCCGGCCCGCGTCATCAATCTGGGCTCGGTGATGGGCACGCAGCCGCTGGCCGACGACGCCTATTCCTATACCGCGTCCAAAGGCGCCGTTCACCACCTGACGCGCACGCTGGCGATCGAGCTCGCGGCGCGGCGCATCACCGTCAACGCCTTCGCGCCCGGCCCCTTCCAGAGCCGGATGACCGCCTTTGCCACCGGCACCGAAGAAAAGGCCAGACATGTCGGCAGCCATGTGCCGATCGGACGTATCGGCGTGGCGGATGACATCGGCGGCGCAACGCTCTATTTGTGCAGCCGCGCCGGCTCCTATGTCACCGGCGCCATCCTGCCGATCGACGGCGGGCAGTCGGTGCAGCATGGGCTGACACTGTTCAAGGAATGAGCCGCGGTCGGCGGCAAGGGGAGGACACCGCAGTGGAACCGATCAGTCTCGATGTGCTTCTGGCCAGCGTCGGCAAGGAAGTCGGCGTCTCGCCATGGCGCGAGGTCACACAGACCATGATCGACCAGTTCGCCGACGCCACCGACGACCACCAGTTCATCCATTGCGACCCCGAGCGGGCCAAAAACGAGACGCCGTTCGGCGGCACCATCGCGCATGGCTTCCTGTCGTTGTCGCTGCTCTCGGCGATGACCTTCGAGACCATGCCGCCGCTGGAAAAGGGCAAGATGGGCGTCAACCACGGTTTCGATTCGCTGCGCTTCCTGGCGCCGGTGAAGACCGGCGCGCGCATCCGCACCCGCTTCGTGCTGGCCGACGTCAAGGTCAGGCCGTCGGGCTGGGTGCAGACGGCGCATGACGTGACCATCGAGATCGAAGGCTCGAAGAAGCCGGCGCTGACGGCGCGCTGGCTGACGCTGACGCTGATCGAGCGTGAGCCGGAGACCGCATGAGCGGCGACGCCAACGCGCTGGACCAGACGGCACTAGCGCCCTATCTCGAGGCGCACATCCCGGGTTTTGCCGGGCTTCATTCCATCGAAAAATTCAAATCCGGCCAGTCGAACCCGACCTATCTGCTGACCGCGGCCAGCGGCCGCTATGTCCTGCGCGCCAAGCCGCCGGGCCAGTTGCTGAAATCGGCGCATCAGGTCGACCGCGAATTCACGGTCATGAAGGCGCTGGCCGGCACCGCCGTGCCGGTGCCGGCGATGCTGCATCTGTCGGCGGAGGCGACGCCGATCGGCCGCATGTTCTACGTCATGGATTTTCTCGACGGCCGCATCTTTTGGGATCCGGCAGTGCCGGAGGCCGCTGGCAACGATGAGCGCGCCGCCCTCTACGATGCCATGAACGCCACCCTGGCGGCCCTGCACGATGTCGATGTCGAGGCGGTCGGGCTCGGCGATTTCGGCAAACCCGGCAATTACTTCGAACGCCAGCTGGCACGCTGGACCAGCCAGTACCGCGCCTCGGAGACCGGCACGGTCGCCGACATGGACCGGCTGATCGCCTGGCTGGAGACGCATATGCCGGCCGATGACGGCCGAAAATCTCTCGTGCATGGCGACTACCGGCTGGACAACATGATCTTCGCGCACAATGAGCCGAAAGTGCTGGCCGTGCTCGACTGGGAACTGTCGACGCTTGGCCACCCCTTTGCCGACATCGCCTACCAGTGCATGCAATGGCGCTTGCCGCACGCCTCGGGCTTTCGCGGTCTTGGCGGCGTCGACCGCGCCGCCCTCGGCCTGCCCTTGGAGGAAGCCTATGTCGCGGCGTATTGCCGTCGGCGCGGGCTGGCCGGCATCGACAATTGGAGCTTCTTCCTCGCCTTCTCCTTCTTCCGCTTGGCGGCCATCTGTCAGGGCGTCTACAAGCGGGCGCTCGACGGCAACGCCTCCAATCCCGAAAAGGCCAGGACCTATGGCGAAGCGGTGAAGCTGCTGTCGCACCTTGCCGCCAAGCTGATCGACCGAACCTGAGTAGACAATGAGATATTGTGGTCGGCGCGATTTGATGACAGATCGGATCAGTTCCGTTCCCCGACCGGGGAGCAAGCCCATACGGAGGTGGTGGCAACCGGCCTGGAAACAGTACGCAAACCGATCACCGTCTGTAGAAAGAGCATGATGCCGAAAGTGTGAAGCGGTTTTCGGACGACATCATGCTCTATCAATTTGATTAGACCCGGATTCAGATTTCAGGTCAATTCGACCTGAAATCTAGCGCGCATCGCTGGAAATGAACTTCATGTGCCGGCTGACTTGCAGGGCGATGTAGACGACCAGCGAGCATCCGATCGGAAACACGATCTCAATGAGGCCGGTGGCGACAGCCTGCGGCAATGCCAGCGCAATGTCCTTGGCTGCGGCAGTCTCGATCGTCAGCGCCGTGATCCCGCCGCCGAACACCGCGCCGGCCAAGGCACCCGCCAGCATGAAATGCAGCGAGCGAGGTTCTTCCTTGGATGCCAGCGAAGCCAGCATCCAGCCCAGCAAACCATACTCGATCGCCCGCAACATACCGAGCGTAGTGAGCGACAGGATCACGGGCTTTGCCGATACATCAAGCGCGCTCACCATCACCTTTTGCGTACCTTTGGCGATGCCCATGGCCAGCGGCCCCGAGATCATGGCGATCAGGCCGCCAAGCGAGGCTCGCACCTTGGTGATCGCCGTGCCGAGGCTGACGCCGGCGCAGACGAAGAATGACCAGGTCACGCCTTGCGCCAAGTCGATCAGAACCTGGGTTGGCGCCGGGTGCGAACCTGCCGCAAATCCGGCAGTCAGAATAAGCGCTTCCATGGCGAAGCCGATTGCGATCGCCAGCCATGCGACTATCACGACTCGCCTGAGCGCCAGCCTGGCGCCATGAGAAAGTGGATGTGCGCCCGGCAGCCCGGACGAAAGCTCTATCGCAGCCATAGAGGCCCCCCAAAACCGAAATTTCTTGCAGAGCCGCCAGATAGGCTTTGTTTGTAACGGTCCGATGTTGCCTGCGAGCGCCCATGTTACACATGCTGTGACATAGATGCTGGCGAAATAGACCAGAACGGACACGACTATTCGAGAGAAAGCTTGAGTTCGCTTTTTGATGTCCCTGGCAGCGCCCTTGCCCGTTTCCGTACAGCGTATATATTTAGCCATGCACAACCAACCAAAGGCACCGGGTCTTGCCACTGAGCGTCCAGAAACGCCGCGAAAAACAAAAAGCCGAACTGCGTTCCGAATTGCTCGACGCAGCCCACAAGCTCGTCAAGGAAGAAGGCTATGAAGGGCTGACCATCCGCAAGTTGGCCAAGCGGGTCGGCTATGCTCCGATGTCGGTCTATTCCTACTTCGCCGACAAGCAGGACATCCTGTTTGCGCTGGCCGAGGATGCCTTCGAAACACTTGCCCGCCGCATCGAGGAGCATCCTTCCGACGATCCGATCGAGGCCTTGCGTGCGGTGATGACCGAATATGCCGCCTTCGGGCTCGGCAACCCCAACGAATACCGCACCGTGTTCATGACCGAAAAGACCAAGCTGCCGGAAGGCAGAAGCTATGAGGACATGGAAGAGGCCAACCCGGCGATGAAAGCGCTGATATCCAGGGTCGAGGCCTGCGTTGCTGCAGGCAAGCTGCAGGGCGATCCGCGCGCCATCGCCACCATGCTTTGGGCAGTCGGCCACGGCACCATCTCGCTTTTGATCACGTTCCCGTTCTACCCCTTCGGCGATCCACAGGCTTTCGTGACGCGGATGTGCGATTTCACACTCGCCACGCTCAGCACCCAGAATGTGCCGCCGCTGACCGAGACCCCGGTCGACTGCTGAGCATCCCCGCCCCTCCAATTCAACGTCCGGCCTGACAGCTTCGGCTGTGTCAGTGCGACGCAATTTTCGGCATTCAAAAAAATTTGTCGTACGCGTACGTTTTCCGACTTGAAAACCCATCTCGGTGGACGTATGTGTACGTTGTATCGTACATGTACGAAAAGAATTTAACCGATGGAGACTGACATGAACAAGACCCTTCTCGCCCTCGCCACCGTGCTGGCTCTCTCCGGCTCGGCTTTCGCCGCCAACAACACACACTCGACCAAGCAGGCCGCCACCTGCGTCGACACCACGACCAATGCCAAGCTCGATTGCGCCGTGACCGGCTCGGTCGAAAAGTCCGACGTCAAGGCCAAGAGCCCGCGTCTCGGCATCGAGATCAACCCATGGATCGTGCCGAGCACGTTCTAAGTTGATCGAGCTCGACCACCGAACAGCACAACGACTAATTTAAGGGCGGCAGGATAATCCCGGCCGCCCGTTTTTTCCTCAGCGCCCCCATTTTCTCAGCGCAAGCTGGGCTTCTCCGAGTTCAAACCTGGCGTAGCCGAACGGTTATTTCTTGCGCGGTTTGCGACCCGGCACCGTCTTGGCCTTGCCGGGTCTTGCCGGCGCGCCTGGGATGGCGGTCGAGGTGATCGACACCGGATCGCTGGCCGGAAACGTGTCCTCGAGGCCTTCCTCGAGTTCCTCTTCGGCAGTCACCTCGTGATGCTGCTCATGTTCGAGTGAGCGCACGGCGGACGTCTTGCCAGCTGACTTCGGCGGCGCTTTCGACGGCATCGTATGTTCTCCCTGATGGGGGAAGCAGAACGGCTTGACCCGTCAAACGTTCCTACGCCGCCGCGTCGCTGGCTGCTTCCGACAGGAAAGTAAAGACATAGTCCGAGAAGGAACGCCAGCACTCGACCCGGAAGGCATCGGCTGCCGTGCGCAACAGCAGGATTTCGCACTTGCCGAGAATGGTGCGCGACGCCGCGCCCACCGGAAAAGCCTCGAGCGACAAATCCTGCGGGCAGCCTGCATTGATCGCGGCGGCCGCCGCTGGGCCGGTGACGGCGAAGGCGACGTTGCGGTGCGAGATGCCGACCGCCGAATGCAATGCGGCAACCCCAGCACAATCGGCCAGCGGATCCTTGCCGGCCTCGTCGATGACCAGCCACTCGTCAGGGCCGAGCCACAGCGCCGTGCGGCCAGCCTTGGCCGCCGAAGTTTTCGGCTGCTTCGGCAAGGTCAGGCCGAGCGCCTTCGACAGCGCCGCGACGGAAGCCTCCGGCGCGCGCAGCGACATGCGCTCCGCCGGCGGCAGCACCTCGACCTTGACATCCGTTGCGGAAACGACGCGTCCAGCCAGGGCCGGGCGGCGCTCGACCGACGCCGCTGCAGCTGGGGCCGTCTTCTTTGCAGCAGCCTTAGCCATTGAGGCGCCCTCCCGTCTCGTCGAAGAACACCATGCCGGTAACCTCCACTTCGATCACCCCGTTCGGCATCGGCACATAGAGCGTGTCGCCCATCCGGTCGCGGCCGCCGGCAACCAGCGCCAGCGCGATCGAGCGACCGCAATTTTCCGACCAGTAGCTGGATGTGACGTGACCGATCATCTTCATCGGGATCGCCTGCTTCGGGTCGGCGACGATCTGCGCGCCTTCCTCAAGCACCACTTTCGGGTCCTTGGTCTTCAAGCCGACCAGCTGCTTGCGGCCCTTGGCGACCAGATCGGGCCGCGTCAGGCCGCGGATGCCGACGAAGTCGGTCTTCTTCTTGCCGACCGCCCAGTCGAGCCCGGCATCGTTCGGCGTCACCGTGCCGTCCGTGTCCTGGCCGACGATGATGTAGCCCTTTTCGGCGCGCAGCACGTGCATCGCCTCGGTGCCGTAAGCGGCGGCGCCATGCTTTTGGCCTTCGGCCCACAGCGCTTCCCAGACGGCCTGGCCGTGATCGGCCGGCACGTTGACTTCAAAACCGCGCTCGCCGGTGAACGACATGCGAAACAGCCTGGTCGGCACGCCGCAGATCTTGCCTTCGCGCACCGACATATGCGGCAGCGCCTCGTCTGACATGTCGATGCCTTCGACCAGCGGTGCAATGGTGTCTCGCGACTTCGGCCCCTGCACGGCGATGACCGCCCATTGTTCGGTGATTGACGTCAGCCAGACATTCAGATGCGGGAACTCGGTCTGGAGATAGTCCTCCATGTGGTTCATGACACGCGGCGCGCCGCCGGTTGTCGTCGTCACATGGAAACGATCCGGCGCCAGTCGGCCGACGACGCCGTCATCATAGATGAAGCCGTCCTCGCGCAGCATGATGCCATAGCGGCAGCGGCCGGGCTCAAGCTTCTCCCATGGATTGGTATAGAGCAGTTCCATGAACCTGGCCGCATCCGGCCCGACCACTTCGATCTTGCCCAGCGTCGAGGCGTCGAACAGACCGGCATTGCTGCGGACCGCGACGCATTCGCGGTCGACCGCCTTGTGCATGTCTTCGCCCGCCTGGGGGAAATACCAGGCGCGCTTCCACTGGCCGACATCTTCGAACACGGCGCCTTGCGCTTCGGCCCAGGGATGGATCGCGGTCTTCCGTGTCGGGTCGAACAGCGGACCGCGCGAATGGCTGACGATCGCGCCGAAAGTAACAGGCGTATAGGGTGCGCGGAACGTGGTCAGCCCGACCTCGGGGATCGGCTTGCCAAGCGTCTCGGCGGCAATCGCCAGGCCGTGCATGTTGGAGGTCTTGCCCTGGTCGGTCGCCATGCCGTTGGTGGTGAAGCGCTTGACGTGCTCGATCGAGCGCATGCCTTCATGCACCGCCTGGCGGATGTCCTTGGCGGTGACGTCGTTCTGGAAATCGACGAAGGCCTTGACCGTCTTGTCCGGCCCGGCGCCGGGCGCCGCGCCCAGCATGCCGCGCGACCAGCTTTCCGACGCGTCGACCTTCGGCTTTACGCCCTTGGCCACTTTGCCGCCCGCATCCTTCGCCGCCTTTGCGCCGGCCGCATAGGCCTCATCGATCGACGCCGAGAGCCCATCCGTACCGTTGCAGGCGCCGACCGAAACGCAGTCCTGCGCATAGATGCCCGGCACGAAGCGCTTGGTCTCGTCATTGAAGGCGACCTTGCCGCGCGACTGTGAGAACAAATGCACCGACGGCGTCCAGCCGGCCGACATCAGGATGGCGTCGACCGGAATGGTGCGCTCGCCGCCCCCATTCTTCGGCTGCACCGTCATCGAGGTCACGCGCAACTTGCCGCCGGCGCGGATCACCGCGCGGCCGAAATTGACCTCGATCCCGAGCGCCCTCGCCTCCTCGATCACAGGTCCGGTCGGATGGTCGCGCAGGTCGACGATCGCCGCCACGTTGACGCCGGCCTTCTTCAGGTCGATCACGGCGGAGTAGGCCGAGTCATTTGCGGTGTAGACGCCGACATTTTTGCCGACCGCGACACCGTACTGGTTGAGATAAGTCCGCGCCGCCGAGGCCAGCATGATGCCGGGCCGGTCATTGTCGGCAAACACCATATGGCGTTCGATGGCGCCGGTCGCCAGCACCACGCGCTTGGCGCGTACCTGCCATAGGCGCTCGCGCGGCAAATCGTGGCCGGGGTTTTGCAGATGGTCGCTGACCCGCTCGACCAGGCCGACGAAGTTCTGCGCGTAGTAGCCGAACGCCGTCGTGCGCGACAAAACGCGGACATTGTCCATGGCGGTGAGCTTGGCCACCGCGCCTTGCGCCCAGGCATAACCGTCCTGGCCGTCGATCTTCGCACCGCTCTCGAAACGCAGGCTGCCGCCGAAGCCGGCCTGCTCGTCGACGAGGATGACACGCGCGCCGGTTTCGGCAGCGGCAAGCGCTGCCGCGATGCCGGCCGCACCGCCGCCCAGCACCAGCACGTCGCAATGCGCATAGCGCGAGGAATAATGGTCGGGATCTGGCTTGTCGGGCGAAACGCCGAGACCCGCCGCGGCGCGGATCTTCGGCTCGTAGAGACTCTTCCAGGCCGCCTTCGGCCACATGAAGGTCTTGTAGTAGAAACCGGCCGAAAACAGCGGCGATGCCAGATCGTTGACCGCGCCGACGTCGAAGGCGAGCGACGGCCAGCGGTTTTGCGAGTTGGCGACGAGCCCGTCATAGAGCTCCTGCACCGTGGCGCGGATGTTGGGCGCCTTGCGTGCCGCGTCGCGCTTGACCTCGACCAGCGCATTTGGCTCTTCCGCTCCGGCCGACAGGAAGCCGCGCGGACGGTGATACTTGAACGAACGTCCCACCAGATGCACGCCATTGGCAAGCAGCGCCGAGGCCAGCGTGTCGCCTTCGATGCCGGTGTAAGACTGGCCGTCGAAAGAGAACCGCGCGGTCTTGGCCTGGCTGAGACGGCCGGCGCTCGGAATGCGGAACGCGCCGCTCATTTGGAAGCCATTTCGTTGGAGTTTTTGGGCAGCTTGGACGGTTTCGGCTCGCCGGCTTTGTAAGTCATGACGAACTTGTCGGTGCCGGTGTCGCGCACCGCGTTGAAGAAACGCGCGCAGCCATGGATGTGGCGCCAGCGCTCATAGATGATGCCCTTGGGGTTCGAGCGGATGAAGAAGAACTTTTCGAAGTCGTCGTCGCTCTCGCCCGCCATGTTGGCCGAACGCGCAATATGCGCCTCGCCGGCGTTACGGAACTCGAGCTCCGGGCGCTCTTCCTCGCAATAGGGGCAGCGGATGAGAAGCATTATCGTTCGTTCCTACAATTCGCCGTGGCCGACATGCGCGCCGGCCGGTTGGTTGCAAAGCCTCTGGCCCATCGCCGCAAAAGGCGCGACGAGCCGAATGCGCTCCTCTACACTTGCGGCGGGGCGAAACAGCTCGCGATACGCCATGTTGCCGATCGTGAGCTGAAACGGATCGGTCGTTACGATGACGCTGCGCGCATCGAATGTGTCGTCCTCGCCGAGATCGGAGGGCCTGTTCTCCATGAAGATGACCACCTTCTGGCCACCGCTCCACACGCATGCCAGAATGCCGGCGTCGATCGAAAACGGCCAATTGGCTTCGTTGCCGGCGCGGCTGATCGGCTGCGTCCGCACCTCGTCCGGTGACGGAAAATGGAACAGGTCCTGCTCCCCCGCCAGCACCAGCGGCACCGCTACAGCCAGTTCCACCATCATCAGTGCGCCACCGCCGCCGCTGCTGCCTCGTCGATGAGGCGCCCGGTGCGGAAGCGCTCGATGGTGAAGGGCGCGTTGATCGGATGCGGATCGTCCTTGGCAATCGTGTGGGCAAAGACATGGCCTGAGCCGGGCGTTGCCTTGAAGCCGCCCGTGCCCCAGCCGCAATTGACATAGAGGCCTGATACCGGCGTCTTGGCCAGGATCGGCGAACGGTCGGGCGTCACGTCGACGATGCCGCCCCACGAGCGCAGCATCTTCATGCGGGTGAAGATCGGGAACATCTCGCAGATGGCGTCCAGCGTATGCTGCAAAATGTGCAGGCCGCCGGTCTGCGAATAGGAGACATACTGGTCGGTGCCGGCGCCGATCACCAGCTCGCCCTTGTCGGACTGCGAGATGTAGGCGTGCACCGTGTTCGACATCACCACGCAAGGCACCACCGGCTTGACCGGCTCCGACACCAGCGCCTGCAGCGGATAGCTTTCCAGCGGCATGCGCACGCCCGCCATGTTCATGATCACCGAGGAGTGGCCTGCAGCCACCACGCCGACCTTCTTGGCGCCGATGAAGCCGCGCGTCGTGTCGACGCCCATGACCGCGCCATTGGCCGCCCGCTTGACGCCGGTGACCTCGCAATTCTGGATGATGTGCACGCCGCGCGCCGAAGCGCCGCGCGCATAGCCCCAGGCCACCGCATCGTGACGCGCCGTGCCGCCTCGCCGCTGCAAGGCGGCGCCGACGACGGGATAGCGCGCCTGCCTGGAAATGTTGAGCGGCGGGCAGAATTCCTTCGCCTGCTCAGGCGTCAGCCATTCATTGTCGATGCCGTTGAGACGGTTGGCATGGACATGGCGCTTCAGCACCTGGATGTCGTGCACATTGTGCGCCAGCATCATGACGCCGCGCGCCGAATACATGACGTTGTAGTTGAGTTCCTGGGAGAGCCCATCCCACAGCTTCAGCGCATGGTCGTAAATGCCGGCGCTCTCGTCGTAAAGGTAGTTGGAGCGGATGATGGTGGTGTTGCGCCCGGTGTTGCCGCCGCCTAGCCAGCCCTTTTCCAGCACCGCGACATTGGTGATGCCGTGCACGGTGGCGAGATAGTAGGCGGTGGCCAGGCCATGACCGCCGGCGCCGACGATGATGACGTCATATTCCTTCTTCGGCTCCGGCGAGGACCATTGTTCCTCCCAGCCCTTGTGGCCGCGCATGGCCTCGCGGGCGATGGCGAATACCGAATATTTTTTCAACGTTCCAGCCTCGCAAATGGCGATGGGGTATTTTACGCAGCCCCGGCGCGCGAGGTGTATCACTAGCGAAACGGCGCTTCCACCCTTGCGCTGTTTGCGACGGCGCTTGCCGTTTTGCGCCGCGGTGGAAAAGACCTGCCCGGGCTGGCAGGCATGGCTGCGTTCGGACACACTGGCGATCGCGAGACTCTGGAGGACGGATATGGGCAACGCCTGGTGGAATCTAACCTTGCGTTTCCTGCTGGAACTTGCCGCCTTGCTTGGCCTCGGCTTTGCCGGCTGGAGCCTCTCCGGCGGATGGTGGCGCTGGCTCTTCGCCTTGGCCTTGCCGTTCATTGCAGCTGCGCTGTGGGGAACCTTCGCGGTGCGCGGCGATCCGAGCCGGTCCGGACGCGCGCCGGTTCCTGTACCAGGCGCAGTCAGGCTGGTGCTTGAACTGGCCATCCTGTTTGGCGGTGCAGCCGGATTCTATGCCGCCGGTCACACAACCACGGGCGTTGTCATCACGCTGCTCATCGCCATCAGCTACGCATTTTCGCTCGATCGCCTCGGCTGGCTGCTGAAGCAATAGTCCGGCGCGCGGCGCTTGTGCCGCTGCGAAGCCATTCAGCAAGTCGAGCACGTATCGGGTGGCTAGCACCGTCCCGAACTGCGATCAACATCCCGGGTGCCGGCACAGCCGGCGCGATGAAAGGATGCAAAAAATGTTCGCACTCACCAATAAAATAGCGATCGTCACCGGCGCCAGTTCCGGCATCGGCCGCGCCACCGCAAAACTCTTCGCCGAAGAAGGCGCCAGGGTCGTCATCGCCGCCCGCCGCCAGGCCGAACTCGATGCGCTGGTCGTCGAAATCGAGGATGCCGACGGCTCGGCAGTCGCGCTTGCCGGCGATGTCCGCGACGAAGCCTATGCAAAAGCCCTCGTCGATCTCGCCGTCGAAAAATTCGGCGGGCTCGATATCGCCTTCAACAATGTCGGCTCGGTCGGAGCGATGGGTCCGATTTCGGAACTGTCGCTGGACGGATGGCGCGAGACGCTCGACGCCAATCTGACCAGCGCCTTTCTCGGCGCGAAATACCAGGTGCCGGCGATGGTCGAACGCGGCGGCGGATCGCTGATCTTCACCTCGACCTTCGTCGGTCACACAGTCGGCATGCCGGGCATGACCAGCTATGCCGCGAGCAAGGCCGGACTGATCGGCCTGACGCAGGTGCTGGCCGCCGAATACGGCCCCAGGGGCGTGCGGGTCAACGCGCTGATGCCGGGTGGCACCGACACGCCGTCGGCAACATTCAAGACGCCGGAATCACGCGCTTTCGTGGAAAACCTGCATGCCTTGAAACGTGTGGCTGTGCCTGAAGAGATCGCCCGCGCTGCGCTTTTCCTGGCATCGGATGCGTCGAGCTTCACCACAGGATCGGCGCTGTTTGCCGATGGCGGCGTCTCGATCACCCGGACGTGAAGCATTTCGCGGGTCATCGCCCGCGCCGATCAGCCATAGAACCCGAAACCGGACTTGCTTTTTCCTCGCGATTTGGCGATTCGGTTTCGGGTGAGGAGGACGGACATGCTGCTGATCAGGACCTATGTCGCCCAGAGCGCAATCGAAGGCGTCGGCGTGTTCGCCGCCGAGCCGATCAGGAAGGGCGCCTCGATCTGGCGGCTCGATCCGGATTTCGACCGGCTGATCCCGATGGACAAATACGAGGCGGCGCCGCCGCACCTCAAGGAATTGCTCGACCGCTATGCCTATCCGAGCCCCGACCGTCCCGGCTTCATGGTCTATGAAGTCGATAATGGCCGCTTCATGAACCACGCCGAGCGGCCGAACACGGATTTTTCGCAATATGGCGGCGCCACCGCCACTCGAGATATATCAGCCGGCGAGGAAATTACCTGCGATTACGGCGAATTCTTCGAGGATTTCGCACGGCTCCATCTGGCCAGCGCCTAGTTGGCGCCCTATCTCGGGGCTGCCGTGGCAAATTGGCGGTTGTCCTTCATTTCCAGTGTGGACAGCGCGGCCTGATTCTGCTATCAGCCGCCACAATTCGTGGTGTAAAGCGCCGCGGAGGCATGTGGCTATGGTCACTTGCCTGTTGATATCAAACCCGAAAGACAGGATTGCCCGTGCAGGTACTCGTCCGCGACAATAACGTTGATCAGGCGCTTCGCGCTCTCAAGAAGAAGATGCAGCGCGAAGGCATTTTCCGCGAAATGAAGATGCGCGGCCATTACGAGAAGCCTTCCGAGAAGCGCGCCCGTGAAAAGGCCGAAGCCGTTCGCCGCGCCCGCAAGCTGGCCCGCAAGCGCGCCCAGCGCGAAGGCCTGCTGCCGATGACGCCGCGCCCGGTTGCTGCCGGCGCCGCCGGTGGTCCTGGTGGTGCTCCGCGTCCGCCGCGGTTCTGACGCCAATTTTTCGTCCTTTTCGAAGGATACTCTGAGGTGGCGCGATGCGGAATCGCCGCCACCTTTTTGTTTGGAGCGCCGCCATTCTGTTGGAGGCCGTTCCCTTGAACGCGCAAACGGCGTTCTAGATTTTGTTACGACAATCTGTGACCCGGCCCGGAGGGGGACCTGGACGGCGCGGCTGAAGTGAGGACAGGGCAGACATGAACGCAATCGGCGTAGAGCGCAGAACCACAATGCGCGGTTTGGCCCTGGCGGCAGCCCTGATGTCCGGCCTGGTGCTGGCCGGTTGCCAGAGCGTTCCGACCGGCGAATTCAACAACATCGACAAGGCGCAAGGCTCGAGCGAGAACATCTCCTCGCTGTCGGCGGTGATCCAGCGCAATCCGCAGGATCCGGAAGGCTACAATGTGCGCGGCTCGGCCTATGGCCGTGGCGGCCAGTATCAGGCGGCGCTGAAGGATTTCGACACCGCCATCCAGCTCAACCCGAATTTCTACCAAGCCTATTCGAACCGAGCGCTGATCCAGCGCTTCCTCGGCAACCAGGCGGCCGCCCTTGCCGACTACAACCGCTCGATCCAGATCAATGCAAATTATGACGCCGCCTATATCGGCCGCGGCAACCTTTATCGCAAGGCAGGCCAGACCCAGCAGGCCTTCAACGATTTCCAAAAGGCGATCCAGCTCGACACCACGGATGCCCGCGCCTACCACAATCGCGGCCTGATCTATCAAAGCCAGGGCCAGCACAAGTTTGCCATCGAGGATTTCTCGACCGCCATCTCGCTGGCGCCGGACGCCGCCGAACCCTACAACGGCCGCGGCCTCTCCTATCTCGCCATGAATGACGAGGACAACGCCTTCTCCGACTTCAACATGGCCATCAAACTCGACGGCAAGAACGCCGAAGCCTGGTCCAACCAGGCGCTGATCTACGAGCGCCGCGGCGACAAGGTCAAGGCCTCGAAGGCCTACCGCGAAGCCGTCCATCTCGACCCGACCTACCAGCCGGCCAAGGACGGCCTGTCGCGCACATCGGGCGCCACCGCCGGCTGAGATGCGGCCGGCGCGCCGCCATCCGCGGCCTTTTATAACAACGTTCCATTCCTGATGCGGTGCGCCGCGTGAGCGGTTTCTCCCCGGGAAAGCGCAGAGCGCTTCCGCTAGGGATGCGTGTCCAGAAAACCCCACTATCACCCAATCTTAACCACCGGGGCAAAGCGTTAACCCCTGCCTTGATCGCGCCAAGTTTTCAGCGGAACGCTCCGGGCCATTCAACCGTTGTTGAAGGCATTTTCGAAAGGACTGACCCATGATCAAGAAAATCATCTGTGCCGCGGCACTTGCCACGACGCTGCTTGCCGTTCCCGCCAGCGCCGGCAAGCTTCAGCTCGGCACGCTCGATTGCACCATCGACGGCGGCGTCGGTTACGTCATCACGTCGAACAAGGGCGTCGACTGCACGTTCCGCCCTTATCACCATGGGCCGTCCGAGAAATACACGGGGATGATCTCCAAGCTCGGGGTCGATCTCGGCCAGACGCATCAGGGCCAGCTGGTGTGGGCGGTTCTGGCCGCCACCCGCGGCCATGACGAGGGCGACCTTGCCGGCCATTATTACGGCGTCAACGCCGAGGCGAGCGTGGTGACCGGCGGCGGCGCCAATCTGCTGGTCGGCGGGCTCGACGGCGCCTTTGTGCTGGAGCCGCTCAGCGTCCAGGCGCAGACCGGCGTCAATGTAGCGGTCGCCGTGACCTCCCTGGAGCTGATCCACTCGTTCAAATAAGCGTCGGCAAATAAGGATCGACTGATCCCTCTACGCGCGGCGCGGAACAGGTTACTGTTTCGCGCCGTATGCTTTTTGGGGGATCCGCCGTGCTGAAACCAGCCATCGCCGCCGCTATCACCATCATCTGTACCGCCCAGGCCCAAGCGCAAGACCAGGGCATCGAACTCGGTGTGCTCGATTGCGCCATCGGCGGCGGCACCGGCTTCGTTTTCGGCTCCAGCAAGGATCTGAGCTGCACCTTCACGCCGGCCGACAAGAGCTTTTCGCCGGAAGCCTATTTCGGCGCCGTCAACAAATATGGGCTCGACATCGGCACCACCAAGCAGACCATCATGCAATGGCTGGTGCTGACGCCGCTGAGGAACATCTATGCGCCCGGCGCGCTGGCCGGCGACTATATCGGCGCCAGCGCCGAAGTGACCGCTGCGGTCGGCGCCGGCGCCAATCTCCTGGTCGGCGGCTCCTCGCAGGCCTTCACCCTGCAGCCGCTCAGCCTGCAGACGCAGACCGGTATCAACATCGCGATCGGCGTCAGCCAGTTTCAGCTGCGCAGCATTGAGAACTGACCGGCGCATCAAGCGGAGAGGCTTCCGGCCAATCTCGACCGTTTGCACTTCGATAAAAAGCCACTTGAGCTCAACTGCGCTTGAGGTTTTACAACTCGCCTGACTGAAACAGCGCGCATGGCCCCGCCGGAAAGCCCCCACTGGCTTCTGGCGCCATGCGCCGGCATCGAGATATGCAAAGGCAGGGTAAAAGAATGACTGAAATCACCAGCAACAAGGTCGACTGGCGGGCATTGTGGGCAAGCGGCGACCTCGCGCGCTTCTGCTTCATCAGCCTCGGCATCCTGCTGCACGCCACCAACGAGACGATGGTGGCGACGGTCATGCCGGCCATGGTCGGGGACCTCGCCGGTGTGCAGTTCGTCGGCTGGTCGCTGGCCGTCTACGAGCTCGGCGCCATTGTCGCCGGCGCAGCGGCCGGGCGGCTGGTCAGCTATGTCGCTCTACGCTCCAACGTCACGGTCGCCGCCCTGCTCTATGCCGTGGGCGCCCTGATCTGCGCCACCGCGCCGTCCATGCCGGTGTTTCTTGCCGGCCGTCTGGTCGAGGGGCTCGGCGGCGGTGCGCTGGTGTCGCTGGCCTTCGTCTCGGTCGAGCGGCTGTTTAACCGCAACATCTGGCCACAGCTGTTCGGCATAATGTCGGCGATCTGGGGCGTCGCCGCGTTCAGCGGCCCGATGCTCGGCGCGATCATGGTCGAGCGCCTGTCCTGGCGCTGGGCCTTCGGCGTCTTCGTGCTGGGTGGCATTGCCATGGCATCGGCAAGCTTCATCGTCCTGAACACGCCGGAAGCGACGAAGCCGCAAGCCGCCGCCGGCACCTCGCCGCCCTTCCCCTATGCAGCACTTGGCTGCCTCGCCATCGCCGTCGTGCTGATCGCCACCGCAGGCGTCGACGTCGCCTTGCTTCGATCGTCGCTGCTGCTGATCATCGGCCTCGCCGGCCTGGCGCTGTTCGTTTTCGTCGACGCCATTAAGCCGCAATCGCGACTGTTCCCGTCGGGCCTGTTCTCATGGCGCTCGCCGGTCGGCAGCGGCATGACCATGGTTGCCGCCTTCTCGGTGGCGACAGTCTCTTTTTCCATCTACGGGCCGCTTCTGCTTACCACGCTGCACGGCATCCCGATCCTGACCACAGGCTACATCATCGCCGCCGAATCGATCGCCTGGTCAATCCTGTCGATCGCCGTCGCCAATGCGCCGCTGCAGCGCGAACGGCAGATCCTCGTCATCGGCGCGCTGATGATTGCAGCCGGCCTCGCCGGTTTCGCCTATGCCATCCCCGCCGGCTCGATCCCGCTGATCCTGCTCTGCGCTTTGTTGCAAGGCGGTGGCTTCGGCGTGTCATGGCCCTTCCTGACCCGCATCATCGTCGCCTCGGCCCGCGACAGCGAGCAGACGATCGCCTCGGCCGCCGTGCCGACCATGCAGCGCATCGGCTACGCCGTGGGCGCCGCCATGGCCGGCATCATCGCCAATGCCAGCGGCTTTTCGGACGGGCTGAACCGCGAGGCAGCAGCGCACGTCGCCGGCTGGCTGTACCTGGCCTTCGTGCCACTTGGCATTGTCGGTTGCCTGGCGGCGTTGAAGATGGCTTTGGAGGCACGCCGGCCGCAACTGGCGCCAGGCTGAGGGCACGGCCGATCGAGAATTTGGCGACAGCATTCCGCCGGCGCTGTCGACGTCAAATGCCCTCGGCCACAAGGCTGCTTGCAAGACCATGGCCTGCCCGATTGCGGAACCGGCGGCCGCTCAGGCTTGCAAACGCTCGGCGATGAGCGCGGCGAGCCGCGCCGCCACCTCGCCCTTGCCCATCTCAGGCCATTCCTCGACACCGTCCTTCGAGACGATGCGCACCTTGTTGCGGTCGCCGCCCATGACGCCGGTGGGGCCGACGCCGCTTTCATGCGAGACATCGTTGGCGACAATGAAATCGGCGCCCTTCTTCTTCAGCTTGGCCTCGGCATTCGCAATCAGGTCCTGCGTCTCGGCGGCGAAGCCGACAACCAGCCCCGGCCGTTGCCCGTGATGACCAACACTGGCGAGAATGTCGGGGTTTTCGACCATTTGCAGCGCCGGTGGGCCCTGGCCCGCCACCTTCTTGATCTTCTCGCCGGCCGTGCCAGCGGTGCGCCAGTCGGCGACGGCAGCTACGAAGACCGCGGCGTCCGCCGGCAACAACTGTTCGACGGCCGCCTTCATCTCGGCCGCGGTCTCGACATGTGTCGTCACAACGCCGGTCGGATCGGCAATGCTGACCGGACCGGAGATCAGGCGTACATCCGCGCCCAGTCTTGCCAGCGCTGCCGCAATCGCATGGCCCTGCTTGCCCGAAGAGCGGTTGGCGATGTAGCGCACCGGGTCGATCGGCTCATGCGTCGGCCCCGAGGTGACGATGATCCTGCGGCCGGCCAGCGGCTTCGGCCTGCTGTCGAGCAGTGCCTCGATCACTGCCACGATGTCCAGCGGCTCGGCCATGCGGCCTTCGCCCACCTCATTGCTCTCGGCCATCTCGCCCCTGGCCGGGCCGACAAAGGCGATGCCGTCCTTGGCGAGCGTCGCCCGGTTGCGGCGCGTCGCGGCATGCGACCACATTTTCGGGTTCATCGCCGGCGCCATCAGCACCTTCTTGTCGGTGGCGAGCAGCACCGTCGAGGCCAGATCGTTGGCATGGCCGTTGGCGAGCTTGGCCATCAGGTCGGCGGTGGCCGGCGCCACCACCAAGAGGTCGGCCTCGCGCGACAGGCGGATATGGCCAACATCGTGCTCGTCACTGCGGTCGAAGAGTTCGGTGAAGACATGGTCGGCCGAAAGCGCGCCGACCGAAAGCGTGGTGACGAACTCCTGCGCCGCCGATGTCATCACGACGCGCACCGCCGCACCGCGCTCGCGCAGCCGGCGGATCAGGTCCAGCGCCTTGTAGGCGGCGATGCCGCCGCCGATGATCAGCAGGATGCGCTTGCCGTCGAGGGTGTTGTGCGTTTTTGTGGATTGACCTCGCTGGGACAGATCGTTGTCAAAACCTCCATGAGGCTCAACCAGGCGGCGGATTGTTGCATAGAGGGTTTCGCTCTCGGGCATGCCGGCTTCCGCCGACAGCACGCTTTTGGCAAGCGCATCACGCGCCTCTTCCTCCATCGACACCCCGCGCGCCGCAGCGCGCTCACGCAATTTCTGCTTCACGTCGTCAGCTAGATTGCGGACAGTAATGGTGCCCATGACTTGCTCCGCGACATCAATAGCGCGACTGCAACGCTAGCACCACAGTTGCTAGCGATGCAAGCGATCAGAGCAGCTTCCACGCGATATACACCAGCGTCAGCGCGATCACCCATAGCGCCAGCCGGCCCGAGCGGGTGTAGCGCGCTTCGGCCTTACCGATGGCGCGCGATGTCGCTTCGTCGAAGCGGAGGCCGTGCTCCGCCATAAAATCGATCTCGCGTGACAGCCGCTCGGTGCGGGCGGCAAGATCGGGCGCCTGGCGGGCCAGCGCCAGCAGCGCCTTGGCGCCGTCGCGCGCGTCCATCAGCAGGCCGCTCGGCCCGAGATTGCCGGCGATCCACTGGCCGACCACCGGCTCGGCCGTCTTCCACATGTTGAAGGCCGGGTCGAGCGTGCGTGCGACGCCTTCGACCACCACCATGGTCTTCTGCAACAGGATCAGTTCCGACCGCGTGGCCATATCGAACAGTTCGGTGACCTCGAACAGCAGCGTGAGAAGCTTCGCCATCGAGATGGTTTCAGCCGGCTGGCCATGGATCGGCTCGCCGATGGCGCGAATGGCCTGCGCGAAAGCCGCGACATTGTGCTGGCGCGGCACGTAGCCGGCCTCGAAATGCACCTCGGCGACGCGCAGATAGTCGCGCGTGATGAAGCCGTAGAGGATTTCGGCGAGGAACCGGCGCTCCTTCTTGCCGAGCCGTCCGGCAATGCCGAGATCGACGGCGACGATATTGCCATTGGCCTCGACGAACAGATTGCCTGGATGCATGTCGGCATGGAAGAAGCCGTCCCGCAGCGTGTGACGCAGGAACGACTGGATCAGGTTGGTGGCGATCGCCTTCAGATCGTGCCCCGCCGCAGCGAGCCCGGCGATGTCGTTCATCTTGACGCCGTCGACCCATTCCATGGTCAGCACATCGCGCCCGGTGCGCTCCCAGTCGACCGACGGCACGCGGAAGCCCGGATCGTCCTTGGTGTTTTCGCCCAGTTCCGAAAGTGCGGCCGCCTCGAGGCGAAGATCCATCTCGATCTTGGTGGTCTGCGCCAGCGTCTCGGTCACCTCGACCGGCCGCAGCCGGCGCGACGACGGGATGTATTTCTCCTGCAGCCGGGCGGCGAGGAAATAGCTTTCGAGATCCTGGAAGAAGCGGCGGCGCACGCCAGGCCGGATCACCTTCACCGCCACCTTGGTATCGACACCGTCATGCATGGCCTGCGCGGGATGGACCTGGGCGATGGAGGCCGCCGCGACCGGCCCGCCGAACTGCGTATAGAGTTCGCCGATCTTGCGCCCGAGCGAGCCCTCGATCGCCGCCACCGCTTCCGCCTGCGAAAAAGTGTGCATCTTGTCCTGCAGCATGGCGAGGTCGAGCGCCATGTCGTTGCCGACGACATCAGGCCGCGTCGCCAGGAACTGGCCGAGCTTGACGTAGGAGGGTCCGAGCCGGACCACCGCCTTGGCCAGCCGGTCGCTGCGCTCATAAGCGAGTGCGCGGCGGCGGGTGAAGAGCCGGGCCATGCGCCAGCCGAATTTCGGCAGGCCGCCGAGTTCGTCGCCCGGCAGTGCTGCGATCACGCCCTCGCGGACCAGCACCCAGCCGGCCCGCGCGAGCCGAAAGGCGGCGCCGACGCTGCTCATCGCCTACCCTGCTGCTGCAAACTGTGGTGCCTCAAAGCTTCCAGCCCGAATGCAGGGCGGCAATGCCGCCGGAATAGTTGCGGAACGACACGCGCTCGAAGCCCGCGCGGGTGATCATGGCAGCAAAGTTCTGCTGATTGGGAAATTTGCGGATCGATTCGACCAGGTAGGAATAGGGTTCGCCCTCGCCCGTCACCATCTTGCCGATCTGCGGAATGGCGTTGAACGACCAGGCTTCGTAGACCTTGTCCAGCAGCGGCATCTCGACCTCGGAAAACTCCAGGCACAGGAACCGTCCGCCGGGCTTCAGCACGCGAAAGGCTTCCGTCAGCGCGACATCGATGCGCGGCACGTTGCGGATGCCGAATGCGATGGTGTAGGCGTCAAAGGTGCTATCGGTGAAAGGCAGTTCCTCGGCATTGGCCTCGACGAAATCGGTGTTGCCGGACAGGCCCTTTTTCTCCGCGCGGTCACGGCCGACGCTGAGCATCGAGCCGTTGATGTCGAGCACCGTGGCATGCGCGTTGCCTTGGCTGGCGTCTACAATGCGGAAGGCGATGTCGCCGGTGCCGCCCGCCACGTCAAGCACTTTCCAGCCCGGACGTTTCGGCGGATTGAGCCATGTCACCATGGCATCCTTCCACAGCCGGTGCAGCCCGGCCGACATCAGGTCGTTCATCAGGTCGTAGCGGTTCGCCACCTTGTGGAAAACATCGTTGACCAGAGGCTGCTTGTCGCCTGGCCCTACCTTCTTGAAACCATAGGAGGTTTCCATGCCGCCCGCGGCCGTGGTTCTCTCAACTGACATTATTTTGATCCGTCATAAAACCGGCGGGACCATAGCCGATCGATGGTGCGGGCGCTATTGTTTAAGGCGCGGTGTTCGGCCGCGCTTCCAGGTGGTGGGCTTTACGGCCTGGACTGATGAGACGGGATAACTGCATGCCTTTGAAAGCAGAACTGCACTGCCACATCGAGGGGGCAGCGGCGCCCGAACTCGTCATCCGTCAGGCGCAGAAATACGGCAAGGACACCTCGCTTTATATCCAGAACGGCTCCTTCGTCTGGCATGATTTCACCTCGTTCCTGGCGGCTTATGATTTTTCCGCCGACCTGTTCCGCACCGAGGAGGATTATGCCCGCCTCGCCGACCATTATCTGACCAGCCTTGCCCGCGACGGCGCCATCTATTCCGAGGTCTTCACCTCGCCCGACCATGCCGTCAGGGCCGGCCTGTCGCCCAAGGCCTATACCGATGCGCTCGGCGAAGGCATGCTGCGCGCCAAAGCCAAGACCGGCATCGAGGGCCGCATGATCGTCACCGGCGTACGCCATGTCGGCGTCGAGTCGATCGAGCAGGCGGCGCGCTTTGCGGCGCGCTGCGGAAATCCGCTGGTCACCGGCTTCGGCGTCGCCGGCGACGAGCGCATGGGCGAGATGGAGGATTATGTCAGGGCCTTCGAGATCGCCCGCGAAGCCGGCCTTGGCATCACCATCCATGCCGGCGAGTTGACCGGCTGGGAGACGGTGCAGGCCGCACTCGACCACATCCGCCCCTCGCGCATCGGCCATGGCGTGCGCGCCATCGAAAATCCCGACCTGGTGCGCCGCATCGCCGATGAGGGCATCGTGCTCGAATGCTGCCCCGGCTCCAACATCGCGCTCAAAGTCTACGACAGTTTCGCCGATCACCCTTTGCCTGCCCTGCAGGCGGCCGGCTGCAAGGTGACGCTGAACTCCGACGACCCACCCTATTTCTGGACCTCGCTGAAGCGCGAATACGACATCGCCGCCGAGCATTTCTCCATGAATGAAAAAGCTTTGACCGCCGTCACCAGGACGGCGATCGAAGCGGCTTTCGTCGACAGGAAGACGAAAAGCGCGCTGCTTGCCCGGCTCGATGCGAAGAGGTGACTGGTGATTGGTGATTGGTGATTGGTTTGCCGGCGGTTCGGCCTGTCAACGGCAATGATCGATCCATCGGGACTCGCAAACCTGCTCACTATTCACTATTCACTATTCACCATTCACTGGAGCAACCCATGCAGGGCGTCACCGTCGTCGACCACCCGCTTGTCCAGCACAAGCTGACCATCATGCGCAAGAAGGAGACGTCGACCGCTGGTTTCCGGCGGCTGCTGCGCGAGATCTCGCTCCTGCTCGGCTACGAGGTCACCCGCAACCTCGAACTGACGACGACGACCATCGAAACGCCGATGGAAACCATGGAAGCGCCGACGCTGGAGGGCAAGAAGCTGGTCTTCGCCTCGGTGCTGCGCGCCGGCAATGGCCTGCTCGAAGGCCTGCTCGACCTGGTCCCGGCGGCCCGCGTCGCGCATGTCGGCCTCTACCGCGATCACGAAACGCTGGAGGCGGTGGAATATTTCTTCAAGGCGCCGAGCGATCTCGCCGACCGGCTGGTGATCGTCGTCGATCCGATGCTGGCGACCGCGAACTCGGCCATCGCGGCCATCGACAAGCTGAAGGAGCGCGGAGCCACCAACATCCGTTTCCTTTGCCTGCTGGCGGCGCCAGAAGGCATCGAGCGCTTCACCAAGGCGCATCCGGATGTCCCGGTCTTTACCGCTTCCATCGACCGCCAGCTCAACGAGAAGGGCTACATCATGCCCGGCCTCGGCGATGCCGGCGACCGCATGTACGGAACCAAATGACGGCGGCTGGCAAGGCCAGCTGGCATCCAGTCGTTTACCGCCCGTTTACGCAAAGCCGCGGTTTCGGGTTGGCGTTAAAGCGGCAAACACCATGTGCGCACGAGAATGGGCCTTCACGAAGGTCCGTTCATGCTGCGCAAGCTTCTCATTCTGGGCGTGTTCGCCGGAACGTCGGCATCGATCCCGATCGTCTATCAGTCGAACCCGCAGATTCTCGACAACCTGTTGAAGTCGACCGTCGCCGGCAAGCCGCAACCGCAGCCCGAGCTGAGCCTCGCCTCGGTTCCCGACAAGCCGGCCGCACCGCTGCCCACCGGCCGCAAGGTCCTGGTGGCGGCCGACGAGCGCGGCCATTTCACCTCCGCCTTCAAGCTCAACGGCCGCCAGGTCGACGGCATGATCGACACCGGCGCCACGTTGGTCGCCATCAACACCTCGACGGCGCGCCGCATCGGCATCTCGCTCAACCCGTCGGATTTCAGCCATCAGGTCAACACCGCCAATGGCGCGATCAGGGCCGCTGTGGTCAACATCGACCGCCTGCAGATCGGCAAGATCAGCGTCGACAACATCCAGGCCGTGGTCCTCGACGACAAGGCGCTGCGCACCAACCTGATCGGCATGAGCTTTTTGCAGCGGCTGACAAAATACCAGGTCGAAAACGGCACACTGTTGCTGGTGCAGTAGCGCCTTCCGCTACCCGCGCGGCAGCACGCGCCGGATGACAGTCTTGTCGGCGGCTGGTTTCGACGCCCCGATCGTATAGGCCGAAAGCACGGCGGCTGCGGCCGCTTCGGCCTCCACTTGCGTGCGGGCGTGGACCAGCGCCAGCGGCTCGCCGGCCCGCACCTCGGCGCCGAGCGGCAGCAGCCTGGTGATGCCGACCGCATGGTCGATCCTGTCGTCCGGCCGCGTGCGCCCGCCACCGAGCCCGACCACAGCAAGGCCGATATCGCGGGTGGCAATAGCGGTGGCAAAACCGTTGCCTGTCGCCTTGACCGCAAACTCCACCGCCGCTTTCGGCAGGTATTTTTCCGGCTTCTCGACGAAATCGGCGGGACCGCCAAGGGCTGCGACCATACGCGCGAGGGGGGCCGCCGCGCGGCCGCCGGCCAGCGTCTCGGCCGCGCGCCTGAGACCGTCCTGATTGGACGACGCCAGCCCTGCCGATTGCAGCATCTCGGCGGCCAGCGCCAGCGTCACATCCTCCAGTCGCTTGTCGCGGAACCTTCCGGTGAGGAAATCGACGGCGTTGCGCACCTCGACCGCGTTGCCGGCCGCCGACGCCAGCGGCTCGTTCATACCGGTGACCAGCGCCGAGGCCTTCAGGCCGGCGCCGTTGGCGATCTCGACCAGGCTGTTGGCCAGTGCTGTCGCGTCGCGCGACTTCTCCATGAAGGCGCCATTGCCGACCTTGACGTCGAGCACCAGCGACCGCAGGCCGGCCGCGAGTTTCTTCGACAGGATAGAGGCAGTGATCAGCGGCACCGATTCCACCGTTCCGGTCACATCGCGGATCGCATAGAGGCGACGGTCGGCGGGCGCGAGATCGGCGGTCTGTCCGATGATGGCACAGCCGGTCTCGAGCACCGTCTTGCGGAAGCGCGCGATATCCGGCTGGCTGATATAGCCCGGGATGGCGTCCATCTTGTCCAGCGTGCCGCCGGTATGCCCAAGGCCCCTGCCGGAGATCATCGGCACATAGGCGCCGCAAGCGGCGACGATCGGCGCCAGCATCAGCGAGACATTGTCGCCGACGCCGCCGGTCGAATGTTTGTCGGTGACCGGACCCGGCAGGTCCGACCAGTCGAGCACATCGCCGGAATCGCGCATGGCGAGCGTCAGCGCCACCGCCTCGTCGCGGTTCATGCCGTTGAAGAACACCGCCATGGCAAAGGCGCCGACCTGACCGTCCGAGACGCTGCCCGAAGTTACGCCGGCGACAAAGGCCGAAATCTCCTGCGCCGACAGTTTCTGGCCATCGCGCTTGCGGCGGATGATTTCCTGGGGAAGCATCAGGCGTCGCCCTTCAGCTCCGGCAACCCATCCTGGAACACATGCGCAAGGATCGTCGCCAGCCGTGCGCCGCCGATCGGCGCCATGTCCTTGGTCTCCTGGTGCGACAGTTCCGCCCCGGTCATCCCGGCGGCGAGATTGGTGATCACCGAACAGGCGGCTACGCGAAGCCCAAGGAAGCGGGCGAGAATGACCTCCGGCACGGTCGACATCCCTACCGCATTGGCGCCCATGACGCGGGCCATGCGGATTTCAGCAGGGGTTTCGAAACACGGACCGGAAAACCACATATAGACGCCCTTGTGCAGCGCCGTCCCTGTCGCCTTCGCCGCCCGTTCGATCGCCGCGCGCAAGCCGGCATCATAGGCTTCGGTCAGGCCGACGAAGCGGCGGTCGCTCGGCTCGCCGATCAGCGGGTTGGAGCCGGAGAAATTGATGTGATCGGTGATCAGCATCACCGATCCAGGCAGCATGTCGGGATCGACCGAGCCGGCGGCATTGGTAAGGATCAGCTTGGTGATGCCGATGCCGGCAAGCACCTCCAGCGCCGGCCGCATCGCCGCAGCAACGCCGTGCTCGTAATAATGGGCGCGGCCGGACAGCATCAGCACCGGCGTGCCGGCGAAAAGCCCCGCGACCACCTCGCCGGCATGGCCAGTCACCCCGCTGCGGGGGAAACCCGGCAGGTCGGCATAAGAGATGCGCACGGCATTTTCGACCTGGTCGACAAGCCCGCCAAGGCCCGACCCCAGCACCATCGCCGTTGTCGGCGCCAACCCGTCCAGCCTTTCAACGAGGTGGTCCAGAGCTTCCTTCATATCAGCCAACTCTCACTTCAAAATGTCGCCACGAAACCCGTAGGGCAGCATGTCGCCCATGGTCACGGTCTCGACCACGCCGGTGTTGTCGCAAAGATAGAGCTTCGTGTCCGGCCGGCAGAACTCCGCCAGCCTTTGCCGGCAGCCGCCACAGGGCGAGCATTTGGCCATGCGCGAGGCAATGACGGCGATCTCGACGATCTTGCCGCCGCCGCCCATGATGTAATGGCCGAGCGCCGTGGTCTCGGCGCACCAGCCTTCCGGATAGGACGCGACCTCGATGTTGGCGCCGGTGAAGACACGGCCGTCCTCGGTGCGCAACGCCGCACCCACCGGAAACTTCGAATAGGGCGCGTAGGCCTTGGCCATGGCCTCCTGCGCGGCTTCGAACAGATCATGCGACATTCAGGTGTTCTCTCCGACGATCGTGGTCAAAACCCGGCGCTTTGCGTTTTCGTGGCGCCTTTCGAGCACCAGCCGCATGCTCGACTCAGTGCTCCTGGGCGCCCGGATCAACGTTCCTTGACATAAGGCACGCCGCCGGCGCGCGGCGGGATCGCCTTGCCGATGAAGCCGGCAAGCAGGATCACGGTCAGCACATAGGGCAGCGCCTGCATGAACTGCACCGGCACCTTGCCGATCAACGGCAGCGGCGAACCCTGCAGGCGGATCGCCGCCGCGTCGAGGAAGCCGAACAGAAGACAGGCGAACATAGCGTTGACCGGTCGCCATTTGGCAAAGATCAGCGCCGCCAGTGCGATGTACCCCTTGCCCGCGGTCATGTCCTTCACGAAGCCGCCATTCTGCACCATCGAGAGGTAGGCGCCGGCAATGCCGGTCAGCACACCGGTGCAGATCAGGGCCCGGTAGCGCAGCCAAGCGACCGAGATGCCGGCGGTGTCGACGGCGGCCGGGTTCTCGCCGACGGCGCGTAGGCGCAGGCCGAAGCGGGTGCGAAACAACACCCACCAGGTGAACGGCACCATGGCGAAAGCGAGATAGACCAGGATCGAATGGCCAGAGAGCAGCTCGGAATAGATCGGCCCTATGATCGGCACGTCGTGGATCGCGGCAGCACCAGGCAGAGTGATGGCCTCGAAACGCTCGCCCGGCTGCAGCGCCGGCGTGCGCCCGCCCTGCTGGAACCAGGCTTGGCCCAGAATGATGGTCGAGCCGGCGGCGACGAAGTTGATGGCCACACCGGAGACGATCTGGTTGCCGCGATGGGTGATCGAGGCGAAGCCGTGCACCAGGGCAAAGGCGACCGACATCACGATCGCCATGCCGAGACCGAGGAAGGCCGAATGGAAGACCGAAGCGGCGGCCGCACCTGCAAAGGCGCCGACCAGCATCTTGCCTTCCAGCCCGATGTCGAAAACGCCGGCGCGTTCCGAATAGAGGCCGGCGAGGCAAGCGAGTAGCAGCGGCACCGACAGGCGTATGGTCGAGTCCAGGATCTGCACGATGGCGATGAAGACGTCCATCTCAGGCGCCCTTCCCTTTGACCGCTTCGATGCCGACCGACCTTGGACTGAACGAGGCGAACAGCGCCTGGACGTAGGGCCGGAACATGTGCTCCAGCGCACCGGCAAACAGGATGACCAGGCCTTGGATGATGACGATCATGTCGCGGGAAATCGCCGGCATTTCGAAGGCAAGTTCGGCGCCGCCCTGGTAGAGCATGCCGAACAGGATCGCCGCCAGCACGATGCCGACCGGATGCAGTCGGCCCATCAGCGCCACGGCGATGCCGACGAAGCCGGCGCCGGAGACGAAATCGATCGCCACATTGTGCTGGTCGCCCATCACCGGGTTCAGCGTCATCATGCCGGCCAGCGCGCCCGAAATCATCATCGCGATGATGATGATGCGGGTCTCCGAAATGCCGGCATAGCGCGCCGCTTTCGGGCTGTGGCCATAGGTGCGCATCTCGTAGCCGAGCTTGGTGCGCCAGATCAGCAGCCAGACCAGGAATGCCATGAGCAGCGCCAGCAGGAAGCAGATGTTGAACGGCGCCGAGCGGATCTTGGCGCCGAACAGTTCGATGATCCAGTTGAGCTTCGGCAGCTCGGCCCCGGCGAGGAAGTTGCGCGTCTGCGGTGCCTGCGACGCCGCCGGCTTCAATGGCCCGACCAGGAGATAGACCATGATCGAGGCCGCGATGAAGTTGAACATGATGGTGGTGATGACGATGTGCGACCCGCGCTTGGCCTGCAGATAGGCCGGAATCAGCGCCCACAGCGCACCGACGGCGGCTCCGGCGACGATCGCCAGCGGAAAGGTCAGCCACCACGGCAGCACAGTGTCGAAGGCGAGGCAGACCACGCCCACGCCAAGGCCGGCAATATAGGCCTGGCCCTCGGTCCCGATGTTGAACAGGCCGCAATGTGCGGCCACCGCCACTGACAGGCCGGTGAAGATGAAGGTGGTGGCATAGAACAGCGTGAAGGCAATGCCGGTTCCCTTGCCGAAAGCGCCCTCGACCAGGATGACGGCGGCACGAAACGGGTTTTCGCCGACCAGCATGACGACGAAACCGGCAACGATGAAGGCCACCGACAGATTGATCAGCGGGATCAGCCCATAATCGGCCCAGGCCGGCAGCTTGGCGTAAGGCGTGCTCACTCTGCCGCCTCCTGGCGATCGACGCCTGCCATCAGCAGGCCAAGCTCGCCTTCGGTCGCCTCCGGGCCACGTTCGCCGACGATGCGCCCGGCAAACATCACCAGGATGCGGTCCGACAGCGAACGGATCTCGTCGAGCTCGACCGACACCACCAGCACCGCCTTGCCCTGGTCGCGCATGGCAATCAGCCGCTTGTGGATGAATTCTATGGCGCCGACATCGACGCCGCGCGTCGGCTGGCCGACGATCAGAACACCGGGATCCTGCTCCATTTCTCGCGCCAGCACGATCTTCTGCTGGTTGCCGCCGGAGAAATTCGCCGTCTTCAGACGCGGATTGCCGGGACGGATGTCGTATTTCTCGATCTTGTCCTTGGCATCGGTCATGATGGCGTCGATGTTGAGGAACGGCCCTTTGAGGTAGCGCGGGTCGTCATGGTAGCCGAGGATCGAATTCTCGTTCTCCTCGAAGGCCAGCACCAGGCCGACATGATGGCGGTCCTCCGGCACATGGGCGAGCCCACGGTCGCGCAACTCGCCGGGATCGGCGGCCCCGGTCAGGTCGATCGGCTTGCCATCGAGCATCACCGAGCCGGAAACCGCGCGCCTGATGCCGGAAATCGCCTCGATCAGTTCGGACTGGCCGTTGCCGGCGACACCGGCAATGCCGACGATCTCGCCGGCGCGGATATCGAAGGAGATGTCGTCGACCATGGTGACGCCGCGCTGGTCTTTCACCGTCAGGTTCTTGACCGCGAGCTTGACCGCGCCGGCCTCCGTCTCGCCCTTTTCGACCCGCAGCAGCACGCGCCGCCCGACCATCAGTTCGGCCAGTTCGCCGACTGTCGTCTTGCTGGTCTCGCGCGTCGCCACCATCGTGCCCTGGCGCATGACCGAGACATTGTCGGTGATGGCCATGATCTCGCGCAGCTTGTGGGTGATCAGCACCACCGTTTTGCCCTGGTCCTTCAATTGCCTGAGGATGCGGAACAGATGGTCGGCCTCGGCCGGCGTCAACACGCCCGTCGGCTCGTCGAGAATCAGGATTTCGGCGCCGCGATAAAGCGCCTTCAGGATTTCGACACGCTGCTGCAGGCCGACCGGCAATTCCTCGATGATGGCGTCGGGATCGACTTCCAGCCCGTATTCGCGCTCGAGCCGCTCCAGTTCGGAGCGCGCCTTGGCGATGCTCTTTTTCAACAGCGCATCGCTTTCGGCGCCGAGGATGATGTTTTCCAGCACGGTGAAATTGTCGACCAGCATGAAGTGCTGGTGCACCATGCCGATGCCGAGCGCGATGGCGTCGTTGGAAGTCTTGATCGACGCCGGCTTGCCGCCGACACGGATCTCGCCGCTGTCGGCCTGGTAGAAGCCGTAGAGGATCGACATCAGCGTCGACTTGCCGGCGCCGTTCTCGCCGACGATGCCGTGGATGGTGCCGCGTGCGATCTCCAGATTGATGTCGCGATTGGCGCGAACGGCGCCAAAACTCTTGTTGATGCCGATCAGTTCGATTGCGGCTTGCGCCATGCAGCCTGTCCCACTCTTATTTTTTTATCGCTTGGTCAAAACGCCTAGCATGATGCCCCACCCGTGCCAATTGGCGGCGCAGTGGCCACTCTCGACAAATCCCGGTGCGCTTGTCAATTTCGAACGTGGCCGCAGACCTTCACATTCACTAATATGCAAGGCTCAACAGTCGCATCATGCTGCAACCGCGTGCACCAAGACCTGAGGAGTTTTGAATGATCATGCCTGTCGACCGGCTGACGACGCTGGAAATCCGCGCCGCTGAACAGGAAAAGACCATCGAGGAACTGTCGGGCCAGATCGTCGAGCAGTGGACGGCGATCGAACGCATGCAGCGCAAGCTCGATGCGCTGACCGGGCGCTTCATGGCGCTGGAGGAACAATCGGCACCCGACGTGCCGATAACCAAACCGCCGCACTGGTAGCAAGGAGAAGCCTATGGCCAGTGAAAGCGATCGCATTGCGCGGGCGGGCGATTATGTGCTTGGCCTGATGAACGATCGCGACCGCGAACGTGCCGAGCGCGACCTGGAGATCGATCCCGCCTTCCGCGACACGGTGATGCGGCTGGCCGAGCGCATGCATGTCCTCGACCGTGGTGCGCCATCGGGCGGCAGCGATCGCTGGCGGCTGATCTCGCAACGCATCGCCGAACTGCCGCAGATGCGTGTGGTTGGCCAGGACGAAGCGAAGCCGGTGATCGGCAGACTGGAGCGGAAGCCCTATGGCGTCGGCGTGCATTCGCTCGGTGGCCGACGCGGCGCCGTCATCGCCATCGCGCTGATGGTAGTGTTTGCGCTGGGTTATCTCGTCGGACAGCTATAGGCCGAGTTCGCGCGACATCAGCAGCATCGGGTAGCCGTCCTGCTCAAACGACTCGACCACTGCCCAACCGAGCCCGGCATAGAAGTCTCGCGCCACCCACGTATAGAGGTAGGTCCTCTCCACACCGATCGCGGTTGCATGCGCTTCGATGGCTGCAACCAGCGCGCGGCCGATCCCTTTGCCGCGGTGGTCGCTATCGACGACCAATCCCGCCAGCCAAGGCGTCAGCTCATGCGCGGGTTCAATTTCGTGGCGAACCAGCAGGCAGGTCCCGACCGGGACCTCCCCTATCCGCGCCACAAGCGCCGCCTCGAAGCCATCTCCATTGAGCAACTCGCGAAGCCCGGCGACGTCCTCATTCAGCGTTCTTGCGCTGCCCTCGAAAAAGGCGGCGATGCGCAGTCGCGCCACTGCATCAACATCGCGTTCGGTCATCGGTCCGATGGTCGGCTTCACTCTCGCCTCTCAAGTTGCGGCCCCCGTCAAAACCCAAAAACAAAACCGCCGGACTCTCGCCCGGCGGTTTCAACTCTAATGGATAGAGATCAATACGGGCAGGCGTTGTCGGCGGTATAGTCGTGCACCTGGATCGTGCCGGCGATGATGTCGGCCTTGGCCTTTTCGACGGCAGCCTTCATCTCGTCGGTGACCAGCGCCTTGTTGTTGTCGTCCATGGCGTAGTCGACACCGCCTTCCTTGAGGCCGAGATTTTGCAGGCCGCCTTTGAAGGTGCCGTTCTTGCCGTCCATGAAGGCGGTGTAGACGGCCACGTCGACGCGCTTCAGCATCGAGGTCAGCACCTTGCCGGGCTGCAGGCCGTTCTGGTTGGAATCGACGCCGATGCCGAGCTTGCCGGCATCCGCCGCCGCCTGCAGCACGCCGACACCGGTGCCGCCGGCCGCGGCATAGACCACGTCGGAGCCCTGGTCGATCTGCGTCTTGGCGATCTCGCCGCCCTTGGCCGGATCGTTCCACGCCGCCGGCGTGTCGCCGGTCATGTTCTGGATGACGTCGGTCGCACCGGCTGCCTTGGCGCCGCCGACATAGCCGCATTCGAACTTGCGGATCAGCGGAATGTCCATGCCGCCGATGAAGGAGACCTTCTTGGACTTCGAGGCCATCGCCGCCAGGATGCCGACGAGATAGGAGCCTTCGTTTTCCTTGAACACAAGCGAGCGGACATTGGGCATATCGACGGCATCGTCGATGATGGCGAAGTTGAGATCGGGATATTCCTTCGCGACCACCTTCAGCGCATCCTCCCAGGCAAAGCCGGCCATGACGATCGGGTTGCGGCCGTCCTCGGCGAAGCGGCGCAGCGCCTGCTCGCGTTGCGAGGCGTTCGACACTTCGAACTCGACATAGGCGGTGCCGGTCTCGGTCTTGAACTTTTCGGCGCCGTGATAGGCAGCCTCGTTGAAGGATTTGTCGAATTTGCCGCCGAGATCGTAGAGGATGGCCGGCTGGACATCCGCGGCGAAAGCCGGAAGAACCATTGCGGTTGCGGCCAGGAGGCCGAGAACGATACGTTTCATGTGATCCACACCCTGTCGGTTATTTTTTTCCGTTACGCGCCGTCCGCCTGCCCGGTTCTCCGGCAGGCATGCGGCATCAGCCAGGAGTGTACTCCCCTCCCGCTCAAGGCAATCTGGCACGGCCCGAAACAAAATTCACGCGGAATTTTGACCTTTTGGAAAAGCATGCCCCCCGTTGGAAAAACATGCCCAAGACGGTGACAGCTGTGGGCGATTGCCACATTGTCGTCGCAAGTCCGCTGGGACAACCCATCAGCCCGGCGCGAATTCTCCGCCGCGCCGCCGGCGCCGGTAGCCGATCGCATAGAGGATGAAGGCAAGCACCGCGAACACGGCAAACCCGGGCTGGGCAAGCACCCAGGCGATGCCGCCATCCCATATCATCGGATTGACCTTGGCGCGCACGAAGGTCTCGAAGCCCGCGCGGGTGTCGGGCGAAACCGCCAGCCAGCTCGAATTCAGCGGCGTCATGACCAATGCGGAAGCCGCCACCGAGCGCGTCGCGTCGAGCACGGCCATGATGACGGCGACCGAGAGTGCGACCATGGCCGCGAGGCGAAACAAAAAACGCAGCATCGAAATCTTCCCCGGTCCTCAAGTTCCTCCCGAGGACCTTCCGGTCAAAGGCGAGGAATAGAATGCGCACGCCCGGCGTGCAATCGCCATACGCGAATTTGAAGCCTATCGCCCGCCTATGGCCACTTTTCGGCTCCGCCGATGGACGAGCCAGACGCCGAGGACGCCGCCGCCAATGGCCCCGACCACCAGCCCGGCAAGGCCGATGAACACCGCGAAGTAGCCGCAGCCGCCTTCGAAACAGCTGATGTCGGTGGCTTCGGCGATCCCCGCGCCGAGCGCAAAGCCGGCGACAGTGCCGACGACGGCGCCGAGGGTGATGCCGGCCAGCGCGGCGACGACCGAACTAAAGGCTGACGGTGCCTGCGCTTCCGGCCTTGCATAAAAGGCCTTGGCCTCGTCGCGGCGGCGCAGCAGGTAAATGCAAAACAGGCCGATGACGATTTCGCTGGCGGCGATCGCAAGCTCCCTGGCGGAGACGGTGAAATCGGGCACGGTCAGCGCATAGACCTGCTCGGCCAGCCGCCAGGCGATGGTGGTGATCTGCCAGATGGTGAAATGACGCGGAAAGCGCGCGGAACGGCTTAAGGCGAGGCCGAGCAGATAAAGCCCCCACACGATGGTGACGATGTCGAAGGCCAGTCCGCCAAGCACGAAATAGAAGACCCTGTCCGGCAGGCCGGAACTCTCCAACAGCCACCGCGCCGAGACCAGCCAGTAGACCGACCATGCCATGACGAAGAGGAGCCAGACCACGGGCACAAAGGACAGCCCGCTGTCCGGACGCCCTGCCGGCGTCAGCCCGCCTGGCATGCCTCCGGCCGGCGTTCCGCTGGCCGGCTGTTCATTGCTCGATGTCATGTCGGACGATGCCCCCCGCAAAGCCTCCGCCGCACTCGACAGGTGGCGAGGGGCGAAGTCAAGCGCGGCCGGCCCTGCCGCCTTGCCCGTGCACACCATTCAGAACCGAAGCGCCTTAGAAGCGGAGCCGTTCAACGCCCCGCGAAACGATGCATGGCCGGCAAAGCGAATAGACTGCCGTTATGGCTTGGCATTCGGCGCCGGATCGACTAGATGAGCCCCGCGCCTGTTTGATTGACGGGCGCCGGGAAGGGCATCCGCTGGTTGGCGGTGTCCATCAAGCGGGTCTTCCCGCAAATCCCAAAGGGATGCATCTCCCCAACCCGCGTGGCAAAACCGGCCGGCGCGAATGCAAGGACGGAGAGGTGGCCGAGTGGTTGAAGGCGCACGCCTGGAAAGTGTGTTTACGGGAGACCGTAACGCGGGTTCGAATCCCGCTCTCTCCGCCATTATCAAGCCAATGAAACCGCCTGCGATTTCCCACCCAGCGGGTGCGGCTGACTTTATTTCACATGCTCGCCCTGGGTTCATGGCGGATTGCGGCTTGCTCGCCAAGCCAGGCGCAGAAATGCCGCGGAGCGATCCGGCGGTCGCCGTCACCTGTTCAACCGCCAGAGTTTCAAAGGCGTAGCGGACCTCTGTCTTCACTCTTCGTGCCCCATCTGTCACCGTCGCAACCAACGCGTTAGTGCCGCCTGGTGCGGTCTCAGGTCGCAGATGAGGTAATTCCATGAATTATAACGATATCGACCTCAATCTATTGCGGGTCTTTGACGTGATGATGCGGGAAAGGAGCGTGACGCGGGCGGCTACCGAATTGGGCAGAACACAATCAGCTGTAAGCCACTCCCTGTCGAAGCTTCGGTATCTATTGCAGGATGAATTGTTCACCAGAGATGGCGGCGAGATGCGGCCAACTCCCCGGGCAGTTGAGCTGCTGTCGAATATTTCCGCCGCACTCGCAACGATCCGCGCATCGATCGACCGGCATCAGATCTTCAATCCAGCAACGACGCGGCGCAACTTTCGCGTTGGACTTACAGATTATCATGCCATGGTTTTCATCCCGGGCCTCATTCGAGAATTTTCCAGGCAAGCTCCTGGCGCGACGCTGAACGTCATTCCCGCAAACGGACCCGAAATCGGTTCATCGGTCTATCTGAGACAAGTTGACTGCGCGCTGACGGGAGCAGCGATACGCGACGACCCAGGTCTCTTGAAGGTGGAGCTTGGCCAGGACCGATTGTTTTGCGCGGTGTGGAGCGGAAGCAAGATCGCCAGAAGCGCAATGACGCTGGAAACCTATCTGGCCAGTTCTCACCTCCAGATTTCCGCAGATGGCCTGGCGGAAGGCCTCGCGGATGCCGCCCTCAAACAGATGGGTCTTCGCCGCAATGTCGTTGCGACCATCTCGAACTATCCGGTGCTGCCCTGGGCGCTTCGCGGCACTGAACTGATTACCCATTGCGGTGATGCCATCCTGCAAATGCTGGATGAGAGGAGTGAGGTGACGTTGGTCCCGCCACCCCTTCCGATAGCGAATGTGAATGCCTGGCTTATTGTTCACCGCCAGATGGCGAATGACCCTGGAACCAGGTGGCTCCGGGAAATCATCGTGGGAATCTACAACGAATCGCGGACCAAGAGACACCAAGGCACGGTCGGAACACCGGGATCCGCCGTAAAATAGATCGCGCGCGCTATCGTCTGTTTCACCACTCGAACGCCTTTGTACCTGCGAGCGGGTGCCGCGCAATTATGAAGGGCGCTCATTTTGACCATGAGAACAATCGATTTGACGAATAGTTCACCTGGAGAGCACATTCCCTTCAACAATAACAGGGGAATGCCGAAATGAGATCAACGTTCAAGGGCCTACTTGCCCTCGCTATCGCGTGCACCGCCTCCTCGGCGTGGTCCGCAACCCTCGACAATGTCAAGAAAAATGGAGTGCTGACCTGTGGCACGAATTCGGCCACGGCTGGCTTCAGCCTCCCCGACAATGAAGGCAAATGGACCGGATTTGTCGTCGATTATTGTCGCGCCGTGGCCGCTGCCGTGCTCGGGGATGCGCAAAAGGTCAAGTTCATCCCATTGACGCCAAAGGATCGCTTCACCGCCTTGCAGTCGGGAGAGATCGACATTCTCGCGCACAACGCAACCTGGACATCGTCCCGCGATACGTCGCTAGGCATACTGTTTGCCGGCACGTATTTCTATGACGGCCAGGGGTTCATGGTGCGCAAGGCCGACAACATCACGTCGGCCAAGGGGCTCGACGGCGCATCGATATGCGTCACCCAGGGCACCACGACCGAGTTGAACCTTGCCGACTATTTTCGCTCGCAGTTGATCAAGTACACGACGGTTGGTTTCGCGGACGAGGAAGCTGTGGTGAAGGCTTATGAGGAGGGGCGTTGCGACGTCTTGTCCGCAGACACCTCCACCTTGAACGCGTCGAGGCTTCGCATGGCCAAGCCGGACGACAGCATTGTTCTTCCCGAGCTGATCTCCAAGGAGCCGCTTGGCCCGGCCGTGCGGCAGGGTGACGACCAGTGGCTCAATGTGGCGAAGTGGACGCTCTACGTCATGGTGGCCGCGGAGGAATACGGGGTCACCTCCAAGAACGTCGATGCCATGAAATCGTCGGACAACCCCAGCATCCGCCGCTTGCTTGGCGTGGACGGCAGCATAGGCAAGGACATCGGGCTCGGCGATAACTGGCCGGTCGAGGTGATCAAGCAGGTCGGCAATTACGGCGAAGTGTTTGATCGCAATGTCGGCAAGGATTCGCCGCTGAAAATGGAGCGCGGCATGAACGCGCTCTGGAACCAAGGCGGCGTTCAATACGCTCCGCCGATCCGCTAACGCATGTCGCTCAAAAATGGCCCCGGTTTTGAGACACGACATGCATAACGAAGACCCTAAAGCGCGTCGCCTGAGTCCGTTCAATGGCGACGCGCTTTAGGCAAAGGCATGGTTGCAAGGCGCTGGCGTGTTACCGTCAGCGCCTTGCACGGACCCGATAGGAACAGCCCATGTCCCATTTGTCGCTTCCCGCGCCGTCGCGCAGGAGGTTGTCGCTGCACGATACGAAGGTGCGGGGCATCTTCTACCAGCTCTTGCTCGCCGGCTGCCTGCTGGCCTTGGCCCTGGGCATCGGCATGCAGACTGCATCGAATATGCGGGTCCGGGGGATTCCGCTCTCATTCGACTTTTGGAATGAGTCTGCCGGCTTCGACATCAATCAAACCCTGATACCGTACGATGCATTGTCCAGCTACGGTCAGGCGTTCTGGGTGGGAGTGGTCAACACCCTCTACGTCAGTGTCCTCGCAATCCTGTTTGCGACCTTGCTTGGCTTCGTCATCGGCGTTGCCCGCCTGTCGCCGAACTGGATCGTTTCGAAGGTGGCGACCGCCTATGTCGAGCTTGTGCGCAATGTTCCGTTATTGCTGCAGCTGCTGTTCTGGTACAACGCCGTCCTCAAGCCGTTGCCCTCGCCGAAGGCGTCCATCGCCATTCCCGGCGGCATCTACCTCAACAATCGCGGCCTCATCGTTCCGGAGATTCATTTGCATCCGGGAGCGGGTCTGGTGGGCCTGGCATTCGTTGCGGCCATTTCCTGCTGCGTTGCATTCTGGTTTCGCGCCAGGAGCGTCCAGAGACGGACGGGCAAGCAGCTGCCGGTGCTTCTGGTCAGTCTGGCGATCTTGACAGGATTTCCGTTGGTCCTTTTCCTGGCGGCTGGCGAGCCGGTCTCGTTCGTCGCTCCGCAGCTGCGGGGTTTCAATTTTCAAGGCGGGCATCAGCTCTATCCGGAGTTTGCCGCTCTCCTGATCGGTCTGTCGGTCTACACCGGTTCATACATCGCCGAGATCGTGCGAGGTGGAATCCAGGCAGTGCCAAAGGGCCAGACCGAGGCTGCGCATGCGTTGGGGCTGGCGCCGGGCAAGACGCTTCGTCTGGTCGTCGTTCCCCAGGCGCTGCGCATCATCATTCCCCCTTTGACAAGCCAGTATCTCAACCTCATCAAGAACTCGTCGCTTGCCGTGTTCATCGGCTATCCCGACCTCGTTCAGATCTTTGCCGGCACGGTGCTCAATCAGACCGGAGCCGCCGTCCAGGTCATGGCGATTACTCTGTCGGTCTATCTCGTCATCTCCCTTGCCACGTCGTTGGTCATGAACGCGTGCAACCAACATTTTGCAATTGTTGAAAGGTGACGGATGAGCGATCAGTCCATGCGTTCGCCAATTGTGATCAGCGCGCTCATACCAGCCATGGCGCCTCCCGCGGACGTTCGACCGGGTCCAGTGAGCTGGATGAAAAAGAACCTGTTTTCGACGCCGTCTTCAGGCGCGCTGACAATATGCTTTGTCCTCCTCGCCACGTGGCTGCTGCATCACTTCCTGAGCTTTGCGATCTTCAACGCGGTCTGGAGCGGCGGCCATGAAGCTTGCCGTGCGAACAGCCAGGGGGCTTGCTGGCCTTTCATCGCCGAGAAGTTCGACTACCTGCGATACGGCGCGTATCCGGTTTCCGAGCGGTGGCGGGTGGACCTTGCGCAGGCGATCGGCGCCATCCTCATCGGTTGGCTCCTGTGGACGAAGGCTCCGCGGCGCAAAGTGGCGGCGTTGCTGTTCTTCCTCGTCTACCCCGTGGCCGCGTTCGTTCTCGTGCGCGGCGTTGCCTGGCTTCATTTGCCTGTCATCGATACGACGCTCTGGGGCGGTCTCTTGATCACGTTGCTGATGTCGATCGTGGGTATCGTCTTCTCGCTTCCGATCGGGGTTATCCTGGCGCTTGGACGCAGGTCGGAACTCCCTTTCGTCAAGACGGTTTGCGTCACGTTCATCGAAGTCGTCCGCGGCGTGCCGTTTATCACAGTGTTGTTCATGGCGAACTTCATGATGCCGCTCTTCGTCCCGGATTATCTGACGCCTGATCGACTGTTGCGCCCGCTCATCGCGATAGCGTTGTTCTCGTCCGCCTATATGGCCGAGGTCGTGAGAGCCGGCCTTCAGGCGATCCCGAAGGGCCAACACGAAGCGGCCAAGGCGCTCGGGATCGGCTACTTCGACATGATGCGCCTGATCGTCCTCCCTCAGGCGTTGACGATCGTCATACCGAGCATCGTCTCGACCTTCATCGGTCTGTTCAAAGACACGACTCTGGTCGCCATCGTCGGCATCGCGGATTTCCTGAAGGCCGTCGAAACGGCGCGCGTCGATCCGAACTGGGCAGGCCCGACGATCTCATCAACCGGCTACCTCTTTGCGGGGTTGGTCTACTGGAGCTTTTGCTTCGGCATGTCGCGTTACTCGCAATCTATGGAGCGCCAATTGGCGCGTGGCCACAAATCCTAGGAGGCGATGATGATGCCACAAGCAATGCCCGCGGCAAGGTGACTATCAAATGGCTTGTGCAGACACGCCCGCATCGGCGCATGGGCAGCGACATATCGCGGGAATAGATTTCGACCAGATCCACGACCGTCGGCAGTTCGGATCCGTCAAATGGGCCAACCAGTGGGACGAGTTCTCTCCCCAGGTCGAGGGCCAGGACCTGCTGTCGCTGTGGACGGCGGATATGGACTTCCGCGCTCCGGAAACCGTCATCGCGCGACTGCGCGAGGCTGCGGAGCATGGCATTTACGGCTACACACGCCGCGATCCGCGCCACTATGAGATCGTGCAATCGTGGTTCGCGCACCGGCACAACTGGTCGCCGAAACTGGAGACCTTGCTTCCCGCGCCGGCGATCATGCCGTCCGTGGCTGCGATACTGCGAACCTTCACCAAGCCCGGTGACGGCGTCATTGTGCAGTCGCCCGTGTACTCGCCCTATTTCGAAGTTGTTCAGGGAAACGGGCGGGTTCTGCTTACGAACCGGCTGAGGCTGCAGAACAACAGATATGAACTTGATCTGGAGGATTTCGAGAAACTGGCGGCCGGCGGTGCCAAGGCATTCCTGCTGTGCAATCCTCACAACCCTGCCGGAATGGCCTGGACCCTCGAAGAATTGGCGGCGCTCAACGACATCTGCGAGCGCCATGGCATCCTGGTCATATCCGACGACATTCACTGCGACATAAGGTTGTCGGATCGCCCCCACATCGTCTTCTCCTCCATCTCGGAAGATGCTGCCGAGAAATCGTTCATCTGCACCGCTCCAACGAAGACTTTCAATCTTGCCGGGGTTCCTTCGGCAACCATTTCGGTAGCCAGCAAAAAGCGCCGCGAGGCGCTTCTTGCCGCAATGCAGGCGTCATTCATGGTGAATGCGAACTTTTTCGGCCGCCTGGCTTTGGAGGTTGCTTACAGCAGCGGCGCGCCATGGCTCGACCAACTCACGCACTACATCGCCGGCAACATCGATCTGGTTTGCGAGTTCGCCGGTGAACACCTTCCAGGCATCACGCCCATGCAGCCCGACGCATCGTTTCTGGTGTGGTTGGACGCGTGCGCGCTCGATGGCCGAGTGGGTGGAATTCAGAAGTTCTTTGTCGATCGGGCCGGGGTTAATCTCTATGACGGCCGCGTCTATGGGCCTGGCGGCGAAGGCTTCATTCGCCTGAATGTCGGCTGCCCGCGTGCTCTGTTGCGCCAAGGGCTGGAGCGCATGTCCAGCGCGCTGGCATCCCTGTGATCGAGCGCCAGGGTGCTTCGGATGCGAGCCTGGTACTTGATGCCGGCAGCCGGTAAGGAAACGTCCGAGGCCGACGAGCCGGGTGGCCCGCTAGTCCGGATTCCATAGCCGTGCCGGACACGACGCTCAAGCCAAGGTCGACATGTCCATCTCGATCGCCGCTACCATTTCACAGCGAACCCGAGCTTGGCGCCCAGGGCATGGCTGTCGCCAAAATCCTTGAGACTTGTCCGCACGGTGCCTTCCCCGAAGACTGCGTAGCGGCCGTCCGCCCAGCTCAACGAGCCACCAAGGCCGACACCGCCCCACAGCGCCTGATTTTCGCTGACCAGCTTCGTGCCAGACACATCGACATCATTTCCGTCGAGGAAGTCGTAGTAAAGGTTGCCGAGCCCATAGATGTGCGTACGGCTTACCTGCCCCGCTTCGTCCACCCACTGGTCTTCATAGTCCGCGGAGAGGCCGAGGCGGCCAACGAGGCTGTTGCTGCTGCCGGGCGACACGACGGCGCCAAACGGGTCGGTGAACGTGTCGAAGTCGACCGACGAATAGACAAGCTGGGCTTGGGGCGTCAGCGACCAGTTGCCGTTGAGGGCGATCTTCTGTCCGGTCTCGATGCTCAGCCCGTAGCCGAAACCGTTGTTGCCGTCCGCAAGCGTGGTGCCCAGCGTGGCCGACCGGATGTCACTGTCATACCATGTCGCCTCGGCCTGCGCGTCGACGTAGAAGCCACCGCTGCCGAACCAGGTGAGCGTGCTGCCGACGCCGTAGCCGGTGGCAGCGATCGACCCTGCCCCGAAGATCGAGGAGACGTCCGACGACGCGGTTCCGTAGTGGGCCGTAATCCCTCCGATCAGGGTACCGGCGTCGCTTTCGTGCAGCAGGCCATCGACGCCGGCCTGCAGCTTCCAGGTGGTCACATCATAGTTCGTGCCGGAGGTCGACGTCTCCGGCTTGATCTCGGCATGGGCAGCTTCGATGCGCGCCCATATCGCCTTGCCGTCGACCGAGCCCTGGCCTGGCAGGTCCGCACCTTGCGGCGTAGCACCCTCGCCCCACGACCGATTGCCAATGCGTTGCTGCATGGTGCCCAGTTCATTGAACGCCTGCAGCACCCCTTCATAGGCCTCGTACAGCGGCACGCCGGGCGAATAGAGCGGCTGCGGATCGGGATCGCCGTTGCCCAGGGCCGAGCGCAGATACCAATCGCCATCGGCCGGTGTGCTGACGCCGCCTTGGTAAAGCCTGTAGGCATAGGCGCCCGCGACGACCGCTGCATCGCCTTCGAAGGTATAATTGCCGTCGAGCGAGAAGCTGCCGTTCGAGACGCCGCCGACGTCGACGATCTTGATGCCTCCGACCGTTTGGGCGCCCGACCCGCCGAAATTGACGACCTGAAGGGTACCCGTCCCTGACGTGTTGCCGGCGATCACCAGCATGTCTGTCGGCGAACCGTCACCACCGAGCGCAGCGTTGAGAACGACGGCGCCGCTATTGCCGACATAGTCGCCGCTTACGGTAAGTGTGTCGCCTGGGACGCCACCCGCGATGCGCACCGTTCCGGCGTTGCTCAGCCCCGCAATCGTCTGGGACGTGCCGGCAAGATCGAGCGTGGCGCCCGAGGCGACGGAAAACTGCGAGGAGGAACTGAACGCGTTCGCAGCGCCCGCGGCAAGCGTGCCGCCGCTGACCGCAGTGGCGCCGGTAAAGCCTGAGTTGTCCAACGCAAGCAGCAGCGTGCCTTGGCCGTCCTTGATGAACGTACCGGCGCCCGAGAGCACGCCGGCATAGCTGGCGGAGGCGACTTGGTCGAATGTGAAGGAGGCGCCGGCGCCGATCGCGACATCGCCACCGAAGCGCTCGGCCGCCGAGACGAGGCCGCCTTGATTGACGGTCCAGTCCAGCAGCGACGTGCCTGACAGCGTCAGCACGCCGGCGCCATCCTTCATCATTGCGCCGGTGCCGGAGATATCGCCGGCGAAGCTGGCGTCCGCCGCCTGGTCGAACACGACAGTGCCGGAATTGCCGATGTCGCCACGAATCGAGGTTGCATCGCCGACCAGCGTGCCAGCGCTGACCAACGTGTTGCCGCCATAGCTGTTCGTTCCCGTAAGCGTCAGCGTGCCGGCGCCGGTCTTGGCAAGGCTGCCAGCGCCAGAGATCGCACCGGACAAGGTCAGGTCGGCCACAGTGTCGAAGGTGCCGCCGGCCGACGAAAGCGTGACGTCGCGCGCCGAGCTGAACGCCGCTGTGTTGCGCAGCGTCCCGCCGGAGAGCGTCAGGCCGCCAGCGGCAACGCCGAGATTGTTGTCGGCTGAAACAGATAGCACGCCGCCCAGGACGGTGGTGCCGCCCGTGTAGGTGTTGGCGCCGGACAGCACCAGCGTGCCCGCATCGGTCTTGGTCAGGCTGCTGGTCCCGGTTAGCACGGAGGCGATGGTGGCGGTGTAACCTGCTCCGGCCACCGTGCCGTCGCCGACCCGAATGATGCTCTCGCCGCCAGCGCCATCAAGCGTGATGGCGTCGCCTTCGATGCGGTAGCCATCGGCGGCGAATTGCATGCCCGTAATCGCAAGCGCGCCGGCGCTGCCGTCGGCGATGACGGTGCCGCCGAGCGTCTGGAAGATGGCGAAGCCGGGCTGCGGCTTCATCGCGCCAGTTACCAGGCCGGTGCTCGTCGTCCAGTTCAGGCTTGTCGCCGTCCACGTGCCGTTGCCGCCGTCGACCAGATCATTGTTGGCATTGCCGGCCGCGTCACCATCCCAGAAGAGCAAGTCGGTGCCGACGCTGCTGACGAGATTGACCTGGTTGGCGACGGAGGTCTGCACCGTCAGGTCGGCGGCCGTGACACCGGCCGGCAGATTGCCGAGCTCGAGACCATTGTCGGTGAGTGCGCCGCCATAATTGATTAGCCGGTAGACGCCAGGCCCGAAGCCGCCGACATCGGTGATGTTGAGGCTGCCGTCCAGCGTCAGCGCGCCGGTCACCTCGATCAGGTCGTTGACACCGCCGCCGACAATGCCCGCCTGGCCGAGCTCGTAGTCGAGCATAGAACCGGAGCTCAGGCTGAGCGATCCGACCGTAAGCGTGCCAGGGCTGGACCCCGGCGCCAGCACACCGCCATCGGCGACGATCACCGCGCCGCCGATCGAGCCGGAGCCGCCCAGCGTGCCGCCGCTGTTGACCGTCGTTTCGGTGCTGCCGAGCGAGCCCTCGACGATAAGCTTGCCGCTGTCGACGGTGGTGCGGCCGGAATAGGTACTGTCGCCCTTGAGCACCAGGGTGCCGGCGCCCTCCTTGTAGACGCCGCCCACGCCGGTCAGCTCGCCATTCGCGGTCAGCGTCGTACCCGCCGCCGCGCGGAAGTAGCCATAGGCGGAAGTGAGCTTGACATCGCGGCTCATGGCGAAGCTTGCTGTCGTGCCGAGTTCGCCGCCGTCGAGTGTCAGCAGGCCCGTAGCGGCACCCAGATTCTGGTCCGACGCGACCGAGATGCTTTTGCCGGTCCCGACCTTGGTGCCGCCGCTGTGGGTGTTGGCACCGGTCAGCGTCAGCGTGCCGAAGCCTTCGATGTCGACGCTGCCCGAGCCGGAGATATTTCCGCCGAAGGTGTGGGGGCCGAGGTCGAGAAACGAGACAGCGCCGTTGTCCAGGATGTCGCCACGGATCGCCACGGTGTTGCCGGCAAGCGTTCCTGCATTGACGATGTTGCCACCCGTATAGTTGTTGGACAAATTGCTGACGTTGAGCGTGCCGGCGCCGCTCTTGACCAGTGTGCCGGTGCCGGTCACCTGGCCTGACACGTCCAACTGCGTGCCTGCCACCGTGTCGAACCCGCCGGTCGAATTGATCAGGACATTGCGATTGGTGGCGAAGCTGGTGGTCGTGCGCAACGTGCCGCCGTCGAAGGTCAAGCCGCCCGAGAGGGCGCCCAGATTGTTGTCACTCGAAATTTGCAGGGTCCCGCCGGACAAGGTCCAAGGCGTGACGGCAGTTGTCGTCCCCGTTAGGGTCCAGGTGCTGTTTCCGGTTTTCTCGTAGAACCCAAACCCGTCATATTTGGCGCCAGCGCCGATCTGCGACACACCGAAACTGGCGCTGATATCGCCACCCAGCTTGAATGTATCCGCGGCGCTGAAAGCGACCACATTGCCTGTGATGGTGGAGCCGGCCTGAATCTCCAGCGAATTGACACCGCCGGTGAACTGGATGGCTTTGCCGGCTGCCGGCGTTCCGCCACCGGTGCCGACGGCACCGCCGCTGATCGTACCCGCATTGATGACCGCGATGTTGGCGCCCTTGATCCCTGCGGCGCCATCGCCGCCTGCCAAGGAGCCCTGACCGCCACTGCCGCCAACGATCGTCGCACCTAGCTTGTTGATGACGGTTCCACCTGAAAGCAGCAGAACAGCGGCGCCACCGTCCCCACCGCCGCCGAGAACTGTTCTTCCACCGGCACCCCCGAGCAGATTCCCGCTGTTCTGGATTGTCCCGCCGCCCATCAGGACGATGGCAGCTGCGCCGCCGCCAGCACCTGCTTGGACCCCAATTGTGGAAAGACTCGTGCCGCCGGTAACGCTGCCGCCCGCCTCTACAAACACGTTTGCGGACGAGAATATGCCGACGCCGCCGCCACCGCTGCCGCTGTTGCCATTGGTCCCACCTCGGCCGCCAGTGCCACCACTCACCGATCCTGTGCCAGTGACTGTAACGTCGGCCGTGGCACTGACGCCCACACCGCCACCGCCACCGCCGCCGCTCCTGACGACGCCATTCGTGCCAGGGGAGCCCAAAGCGCCGGCCCCGCCGCTGATGCTGGTTGCAATGGTCCCGTCTGTCGAGATGACCAGACCCGTAGCACCAGTGGCACCGGCAACGCCATTTGGGTTGTTGGCTGTCCCACTTACCGCTCCCGATCCTCCTGGCGCCCCGTCACCCGTCGTGAGGTCAATGCCGCCACCACCGCCACCAGCGGTCGCGCCATTGGCGGCATTCTGACCCGTGGCACTCGCGAGCGCGCCGTCAACGCCACCTCGTCCAGCGCCTGCGCTGCTGCCATTGCCGCCATCGGCCCGAGCTGGCGCGGCGCTCAGCGCAAGGGCAACAGTTAGGATCGTCAAGGCGGAAGTGCCGGAGCGAAGCGACACGACTTGCGGCAAGCGCGCGAGATGCAAAACCCAAAACCCATCACGCGCAATCCGCTCCGCCATGCCTAAGCTCCCTGATTCCTGAGTGCGCGAAGGCAGCATGAAAGCTATTCGCCCGCAAGAAGTTTATAGTCGTGAGAGCTACCAAGAAGCTAACGGTGATCAGTAAAATGAAGTCTGCGACTTTTGAGCGACAGAAAATAGTCAATATTAGATATAGCTTATTAAACAGAGACCTTACGGAATCGCGAGAACAATCTCGCTGCATGAATTTATGCGGAAACGTTCGGACCTCCTGGGCCCAGCCGATCCCATCGGGCGGAGGTGAGTTTCGCCTCTACGGGGGCGATGAGGCGCTAGGCTGCCCCTTGGGCGACCCTCACTATCCTGCAAGAAGTGATTCTGTAATCGACTCCCACTCTGCGTCTAGCTTGCCAGTTGCCACAGGCTGCCCGGCGCGGCGGTACCAGTAGGCTGCATTAGAAAGGTCGCCTTCTTTGCGGTGCAGATAGGCATGAACCCATACAGAGGCCGGATCAGATTCGTTGGCCTGCACACACTCATGCGCCCGCTCCCAATCGCCCTGTCTATCCCACCATAGAGCGTGGAGCGCCATCCCAAGATTCGCCGGGGGCTCTACACCCTGAAGGGTCGCACGGAACTCGTCGATGTCCATAGTTACCTCGCCTCTGGCTACGCCGGTCCTGTCCCGTTCCGTGCAACGAAATGCGCCCTCTGCCGGTGATTTGCTCTGTCGACTTTAGCAATGGCTCTGGCGATCTTTAGCGGAAACGGGGTTTTCGCTCGGCAAAGGCCGCATCAAGGGCTTCCAATTGACGAATGCTCGTTGCAGGGCTGCTTCCTGCTTCTAAGCTTCATGGACGGCAGAAGCTGCTACGGAAGCCAAAGGCGCTTCCAAGCTCCATGTTATGCCATGCGGACCGTGTTCGAGAATTCCCTGCCCACTAACCGCTGCGGGCGCGACCCGCTTCAGCACCACGGTTCCAAAGCCACCTTGTCCGACAGTCTGAACCTGCGGCCCATCGGTTTCGACCCAGGTGAGGTGAAAGAGCCTCGAAGCACCGGAACCGGTGATGCCCCATGTGACCGAGATCCGGCCCTTGTCCCCTGAGAGAACCCCGTATTTGGCCGAGTTGGTCGCCAGTTCGTGGAAGGCAATCCCGAGATACTGAACTGCGTTGGGACTGAGCACCAATGATGGGCCCGACATTTCGATCACATCCGCCCGCGGGAAAGGCTCGACCTGGGCCGACAAAAGGTCGCTGATCGTGGCACCCTTCCAATCCGCCGAAACAAGCAGGTCGTGAGATCGCGACAACGCCATGATGCGCTCGCGCACCTGGGTTTCAAAGTGTTTTGGCGTCTCCGATCGCTTGTTGGTCTCCCGGATCATCGACAGGATGACCGAATACTGGTTTTTCACCCGGTGGTTGACCTCGCGCATCAGCATGCGGATGCGGTATTCATTCTCCTTCGCCGACGTGATGTCTCGCGCTATCTTCGATGCGCCGGTGATCTGCCCAGTTGCGTTACGCACGGGCGATATCGTCAGCGAAACCGGAACCAGGCTGCCATCCTTGCGCAGGCGGGTCGTTTCGAATGGTTCGACGCGCTCGCCGCGGCGAATGCGTTGGAGGATGCGGGGTTCCTCGTCCTGATGGTTTTCGGGGATCAGCATGGTCACCGACCGGCCAATCGCTTCGTCGGCGGTGTAGCCGAAAAGCCGTTCGGCGCCCTGGTTCCAGCTTTTTATGATGGTGTTGAGATCCTTGCTGACGATCGCGTCAAATGAGGATTCCACGATCGCTGAGAGGTGCTGCCTGGTTTCTTCGGCACGTTGGCGGTCCGTCAGGTCCAGCAGCATGTTGACGGCGCCGATCAGTGCGCCGTGCTCGTCCCGCAGCGGTGTCGGGTAGGGCAGGAACGGAAAAAACGATCCGTCGGGACGTTGCGCAACAGCTTGCTGATTGCGGACCGGCCTGTTCTCCTTGAGCGCAATGGCCATCGGGCATTCATCGTGCGGCAATTCCTTGCCGTCGGCAGTGAACAGCTTGAACGTCACGCACCATTTATCCTTGCCGATTTCAGGCTCCCTGCCTGCCAGATCGGCCGCGGCGCGGTTGTAGTAGGTGATCGTCCCATCCTGATCGGTCGTGTAGATGGCGACGGGTAGGCCGTCGAGTATCTGGTGATAGGTACTGTCATGCTGCCTGAGCTCCGAGCGGGTGTGCACCAAGTCGGTTACATCGACCGTGAAGCACCGGGTGTTGATCAGCTTGCCGTCTCGGAAATGTCCGCTTGAGGTGACTTCGACATGCTTGATCGATCCATCGCTGGCCCTCAATCGCGCCGGATATCTTACGATCTTCTCGCCATTGGCAAGGCGACCCAAAATGTCCTCTATGACGTCCCGGTCGGGATAGAACTCGGCGATGTGGCAACCGAGGTAGTCCTCTGCGGGATAGCCGAGAAGGTTGAGCTCAGCCTGGTTGGCATGCACGATCACGCCGTCTGCGTTCACCAGATGCAGGGCAACGGCGCCGTTTTCGAAGAAATCCTTGTAATCGAAATCCAGACCGTCATTGCTGGACACCCCCGGGTTTTCGAAGGCGACAACATTCGCCTGTGTTGCTTCATGCATCCCAAACACCTTGTTCAGTCCAACCAAATATAATGCGGCTTGGATCACTTGGTTCCCATTGCTCGCGGTCTCGACCCGCTGCGTACGGGAACCGGACCCTAAAAGGGACGTAGCCTCGACTCGTCTTCCATCTACAAACGTGCGATCATCCGCGCATGGGCAAACCCTTGGTCCTTGTCGTCGACGACGAAGCCTTGATAGCACTGGATATGGAGTCCACTCTTTCGGAGGCGGGCTTTGCCGTGGCATTGGCGGCGACATGTTCCCAGGCGAAACGTTTTCTTGCGAACCATACCCCCGCCGCAGCGATCCTGGACGTCAGGTTGTCGGACGGCGAGGCTGTTGACGCGGCAAAAACCTTGGCAGGGCGGGCGGTTCCTTTCATCGTCTATTCCGGCTTGGGGCTCGAGGAAACCCCCGAAGCGTTCTCGTCTGGCGTAAGAGTGATGAAACCCGCCGGACCTGCAGAGGTGGTCCGGGCTCTCAAAGCGATGACCGCCGCGCAGCATAAGGCGACGGGATAGCCGTGCTCTGAGCACCTTCGGTCTAAACTAGCCAGGCGCTGCCGGAGCAGCTGCCGTGCCTCACGGAGCAGCGAATTGCGGCCGGTGCCGATCAGGCGAACAAGGTCGCGCGCTTGATCCTCGGTGATGCCGGTCTCCCTGGCAATTGACAACACCAGTGCTTCTTCCCTTCCACTTTCTTAGGGTCGTGCCTTGCCCGTGCTGGTCATGCCTTCTCCGTCGGCTCAACGCCAAGATCTGCGAGAGACATTCCTCGACGCACGGTCAACCTCTTTGTACCGCGTTTGAGCGGCGGAGATAGCGGCTCAATTTGCATTACCCGGATCCATCCTGGCACAGCCAAGAGGCCGGTCCGTTCGCACGATAATGCGCCCCGCGCAGGGACGGCGCCAGCATGGGCCAGATCGACCAGACAGATTGAGCAGTCCTATGTCTCTCCGAACTCGGTTTCATTTCTTGACGTCGGGTGCCGCTCGTAGTCAACGGGCGGCGGCAGGAGCATGATTTCGGTCTCCTTGCGGCCGAACTCTCTGCCGATCTGGAACGCTGCATAGATCGCGCCAAGGCGGATAAGGAATCTAAGCATGGGGGGTCTCCTTCGATGTTAGGAACCGCAAGGCCGCGAGATTGTTCCATGGCTTGCGAGTGGGGGACGATCTTGCCGTCTCACCAGGCATTCCAGCGCCGGCGCGGCAATCTGAGACATGGCGGTGCGGCTAGGCTGTTGCGGCCGTTGCTTGGGCCGGGATCCGTTTTCGAGGGGCCGGACGGCGTCGATCGCGGCGTTTCGAAACGACTTTGAGGGGAACGGCCGGCGCTGGAGAAAGTGCGCCAAGCACAGCGTTGACCATGCCGTGCGCTACGAAATCGGCGCTGATGTCGGCGGCCAAAGCTTGCCTTTCTTGCCCGACATCGCCCTGCTCCGCGTCTGACCAGAACACAATCCCAATTCTCAAGCCTGCCTTGGCGCGCTTCAGTCTCCGGACCAGAAAGCGGGCATGCTTGAGCGAATCCCGGTTCAGGAAACCGACCACGACGGTGTCGATCGCCTCTAGTTCGAGACGACGAATACCTGCCGGCTCCATATCGACAAAACTGGCCTTCGCCACCGTAGCACCTTGCACCTCCAGCACCTGAGCGAGCATGGCGGCAGCGGCATCGTCGAGTTCGCCGCGACCGCCGGCACAAAGCACCGACATGTCCTTGCCGTCGGGCAGTTCGATCTCTTCCTCTTCGATGCCATCTGTTTCCTTGCTCGCGCTCCCTTCCGCGGTGGTTGTCGGCGCGTCTTCCTCGCTTGCCTCTTCCTGTGCATCGTCGGCAAGATTTGCCACAAGAATTTGGGCGCTCGCCGCCACCTGCCTTCGCTGTTGATCGCCCATCACGCCACGCATGCGATCCTGCTCGCCCAACAGGAGAGCAGGAATGGCGACCGTGTCGTAGAAATCGATCAGGTACTTCTCCTCGAGGATCTCCTCGGCATGGTCAGTGGCCTCGTCGGGATCGCCGGCCAGGAGCCGTTGATAGAGCCGGGCATGAGCTTCAAGGACGGGCTCGTTGCCAAACAGGACGTCGAGAAATTCGAACTGCGGAACATGTCGCCCGAGGACGACGAGGCAAACTGTCAGCGGCGTCGAAAGGACCAGGCCGAGCGGCCCCCACAACCATGTCCAGAAAATTGCCGCAACGATGATTGCCAAAGGAGAAAGTCCCGTGCGCGAGCCATAGAGCCACGGTTCGATGACGTTGCCGGTTACCAATTCCATGACGACAAACAGTGCGGCGGTCCACAGCACCAGCGACCAGCCGGGCGCAACCGCCAAGGCCAGAAACAAGGGCAGCAGCATGCCGATAACAGGGCCGATATAGGGAACGAAGCGCAGCGCCAGTGCCAGCAACCCCCACAGCAGCGCGTTGGGAATGCCGAGCACCCAAAGGCCAATTGCGATTGGTATCGCGTAGACGATGTTCACCACCAATTGCATGATCAGATAGCGGCCAACCCGTTTGCCGGCATCCTGCAATGCCTGCGTTGTGCGATGGAGGTCGCCATAGCCGACGAGGCGGATAAACCGGTCGCGCAGATCCTCGCGCTCAAGCAACATGAAGATGACGACGATGATGATCAGGCCAGCTGATGCCAGCGGGCTGATCAACGGTCCGATGATGTTCTGCAATACCTCCAGAGGTCTCTCGCGGGCGACGATCTCGACGGGAACAGGCTCGCGCCGGGGCTTGTCGGCCGCAGGCGGCGCCACATCCTGCTTGTCGATCTCCTGACCGACGCGCTCGATCACCCCGCTCAGCCTGGCAATTATGCCGCCACCAACGCCCGTCTCCTTGAGGGAACGTACCTTGGTCAGAATGTTTGTCTGGTAGACGGAAATGTTCTGAGCAAGCTCGCTTACCTGGGTCGCAACAATGAAGCTGAACAGGCCCAGGGCCGCGAATGCGCCAATCACGCTCAGAAGCACTGCGGGCAGCCGAGGCAAGCCGACACGCTTCAGTGCGGAGACCATCGGCACCAGCGCAAAGGTCAAAAGCAGCGCGATGGCAATGGGAAGGAACACCTCACGACCGAAATACAGCGCAGCTACCGTCGTGACGATGGTTGCCACGGTAGGCAGAGCTGTGCGCGGATGGGCATTGCCTGCCGCAAGAATCCGTCCTAGCCCCCCCTCGGACGATGAGATGTCGTTTCGACGATTGGCAGCCACGTGATTCCCCCCGTTTCCTAGCGATAGTTAGACCCATTCGCCTGCCGGGCAATGTTTAGCAGGGCCGAATACATACGTTTTGCGGTTTTGCGCCCTGGGCGCTGTGCTCTGACGGTTCAGTCGATATCGTCGGAGCCGCAAATCTGTGGTAAAGCCGCCGCCCAACCAACCAAAGGACGACATCTGTGAGCGAACCGACTGTGGCCGAAGCGACCGAAAGTATCTATGCCTCGCTGCGGGCGGACAATGCCGACATCGACGCCCATATCGCGACGCTCAAGGCTGCGCTGACACGAGAGGGCGCAAAACAGGCGGTGTTCGATCCGGCCAAATTGGCCCAGAACAACCGCTCGGGCCGTAAGTTGATGCAGGCTTATTTTCGCCAGCGCGGCGTGAGCGTGAAGTTTTCGGACCAGTAGCGCGCGGCAGCTTGGGGGAACCGCGTCTCGACGGACGGTCCGTATCTCGCCCGCTCCGCCCTGCGGTGGACTTTCGTCAATCCTAGGCGAATGCCCGCATTGCCCCTGCCCAGGTCGGTGTCACCCCCTGCCCCTGCAGCTCTTGACGGAAACCGGTGCCTCCTGTTTGAGGGGGGACCAGGACGTTGCTGCATGGGGAGATGGGCAAGGGTGGGCAAACAGTGAAGCGCGTTCTTCGGATGCTTGCCGCGGTCGTCATGGCGTCCGGGGCGACCGGCTGCACGAGCATTTCCTACTACGCGCAGTCGTTGCAGGGTCACGCGCAGATCATGGCCGCCCGCAAAAATATTGGAAAACTCATCCGTGATCCTTCGACGCCCGAGGCATTGCGCGCCAAATTGACGTCGGCCAGCGCCATAAGACGGTTTGCGACAGATGAGCTGGCATTGCCCGAAAACAGCAGCTACCGCAGCTATGTCGACATCCATCGCGATGCCGTGACCTGGGCCGTTTTTGCCGCGCCGCAATTCTCGCTTGCGCCACGAACATGGTGCTTTCCGGTCTTCGGCTGCGTTCCATACAGGGGCTATTTCTCCCGGAAATCCGCGACTGAGAACGCAGTCGAACTTCAAAGACAGGGGCTGGACGTCTATGTCTCGGGCGTCACCGCCTATTCCACGCTTGGCTGGTCGAGTGACCCGCTACTGAGCACCATGCTGCGTCAGGACGACACCTATCTCGCCAGCCTTGTTTTTCATGAGCTGGCGCATCAGCGCCTCTATGTGGATGGCGATTCCGCATTCAACGAGGCGTTCGCCGTTGCCGTCGAAACCAGCGGCGTCAGGAAATGGCTCCGCGCCGCCGGCGACCGGGCCGGATTGCGCCGATACGAAGCCGACCGCAAGCGCAGCGCCGATTTTCTTGGACTGGTGGCGAAGACGCGCGACGAGCTAAGGCAGGTCTATGGTAGTCCCCGCACCCCGGAAAAGATGGCGACTGCCAAGGCAGCCGCGATCGAGAGGATGCGGGCGCGCTATCGGCGGATGCGCGACAGGCACTGGGCGGGATACCGGGGATACGACGCCTGGTTCGCTGCCCCGATCAACAACGCCAAGCTCGCCGCAACTTCTGTCTACGGTGAACAGGTTCCGGCCTTTCTTCGCTTGTTCGACCTGTGTTCCGGCGACTATCCGAGGTTTTACGCTTCTGTCCGGCGGATCGCGGATTTGCCCAAATCGTCCCGCGCCGAAGCGCTCAAGGCTGCCGACACGTGCAATTGACTTGAACAAGCACAGGCAGGTCCTGACGATCACCCCAGCGACAGTTCCTTCGTCTGGTGTCTCAAAACGAGGCCGACCGCGCCCAGCAAGGCATCGTTCTCGGTGTGCCTGCCAACGATGATGCGCGTGCGCAGCGCGGGAGCGACATCCCGGGACTTGATCAGCGTGTGGCGTTCATAGGACGCGATCAGCGGCGTCAACAGAATGTCCCCTGCCAAAGCCATGTGGCCGCCGATGATGATAAGCGGCGGATTGAGCACCGAGCCGATCAGGCCGAGACCCCGGCCGGCGATCTCGGCGGTATCCTCGATCATCCGCAACGCCCTGACGTCGCCCTGCTCGGCCATGGCGATGACATCGTCCATGGTGACTTGCCGCCCAACGACACGCGAAATCTGTTCCAGCGGCCGGGTAAAACTCGCGTAGAGCTCCAGGCATCCGCGATTGCCGCAGCGGCAAAGGTCGCCGCCGGGATCGATGCTGATGTGCCCGAATTCGCCGGCGCCGCCGGCGACGCCCGTCACCAGCCGGCCATGCTGGACAATGGCGCCGCCGACACCCAGATCGATCTTGAACAGCACGAAATCGTCCTGGCCGACGGCCGCACCCCACATCAGCTCGGCAATGGCCGCGCAGTTGCTCTCATTGTCGGCGAAGATCGGCTGTTCCAGGACGGGTCCGAACACATCTCGTATGTTGACGCCGGCCCATGTTGGAACCATGCTTGCGCGCAGCACCACTCCATCGCGGCTGACAGGGCCGGAGACGGAGACACCAACCCCCAGGAGCCCCGCTACCGGCAGACCGTTTTCCCTGTAGGATTGGGCAATCGCCGATTTGACCGCCTGGGCCGCCTGTTGCGGCTGGTAGTCCAGCGCCATTGGAATATTTTGTTCGGCAATGACGGAATGCGAGACATCGGCGACGATGAGCCGTATCTGCTGAAGAGCCAGGTGAATGCCGACGCAGGTGCCCGCTGTCGGATTGAGCGTCACCGCCGCGGCTGGCCTGCCGATGCCTCTGATGCCGTCGCGGCTGGTCGGGGCTTCGATCACCATTCCAGACTTTTTCAAGCCGTTAAGCGCGGTTGACACCGTCGAGCGCGCCAGACCGGTGGCGCGTGCGATCTGCAACGCCGAGAGTGCGCCGCGCTCGCTCAGGCAGCGCACGATCATGCTCTCCGGCGACGCGGAGGGTCTGTCGATCAGCCAGGTTCTAAGCGAAGGTTTTGTCATAGCTCAACATAAACATCGTTGACTGATAGCTCCAATATGTCATCTTGGAAAGAACTCGAGATTGACGCATCTCGCCGGCGGCGGCTTCAAACCGCGGCCATAAGCGGTCGAGACGAACCGTGCAACACGATATGGGAGTGAAACGATGAAGTCCGTCATGACCGCGCTTGCGGCCGCTGCTGCGTGCACATTTTTCGCCGGAACAGCCTTCGCCGAGCCCAAGACCAACCTTTTGCACCAATGGGCGACCGGATCGGACGCCCAGGCGATCGCCAAGCTCGGCGAGATGTTCACGGCCAAGGGCGGCAAATGGGAACAGACCTCGATTGCCGGCCACACCGCCAATACGCTGGCCAAGCTGCGCGCCGACGTGATCGCCGGCAATGCCCCGCCTGCCGTGCAGCTCAAAGGCCCTGAGATCGCCGAATGGAACGAGACCGGCATGACCGCCGATCTCGACGAGTTGGCGGCCTCGGAAGGGTGGGAGAAAGTGGTGGCGCCGGAATTGCTTCCGGTGATGAAGCCGACCGGCAAATGGGTCGCCGCGCCCATGAACATCCACCGCATCAACTGGCTCTGGGCCTCGCCCAAGGTCATGCAAGCGTCCGGCGTGGCGGAAATGCCGAAGACCTGGGCCGAGTTCAATGCCGCCTGCGACAAGATCGTCGCCACAGGCAAGATCTGCATCTCGCATTCGACCGCCGACTGGACGGATTCGACGGTGTTCGAGGTCGTGCTCTACGGCCAGGACATCGATCTCTACCGCAAGGCCTTCGTCGAAGGCGATGTCGAGTCCATGCGCAGCCCGGGGATGGTCAAGGCCTTCACGCAGATGCGCCTGATGACGAGCAGGTACATGGATCCGGGCATGGTCGGCCGCGACTGGGATTCGATGTCGGCGCTGGTCGGCAAGGGCGACGCGGCGTTCCACATCATGGGCGACTGGACGATCGGCCTTTTGACCGCCGCCGGCTTCAAGGAAGGCACCGACTATGTCTGCGCCCAGGCGCCGACCGATTGGGGCAAACCCGGCTTCATCCTCAACTCGGACTCGGTCGTGTTCTTCAAGCAGAAGGACCAGGATTACATCGACGGCCAGAAGCTGCTGGCCAGCCTGATCCTGTCGCCCGACTTCCAGACGGTCTTCAACCAGGCCAAGGGCTCGATCCCCGCACGCCTGGATATCGATCTGTCGAAGGGCTTCAATCCGTGCCAGCAGCTCTCGCAGAAGGATCTCCAGGCTTCGATCAAGGACGGCACACTGGTCCGCTCGATGGCCCACAACATGACCATCCCGCAGAAGATGCGCGGCGCGATCATGGACTCCATTACCGAGTTCGTGGCGACGCCGGACATGTCGCCGGAGGATGGCGCCAACGCGATGGCCGACGCGGCGGAAGCACAGAAATAGATGGCAATGGCCGGGCGCCATCCGCACCCGGCCATCCGCCATCCCGGTCCCGCGCTCCGCCAGTCCTGTGCTCTGCCAATCTCCGTGCTCTGAATGTCAAATCACGACCTGATCCTGTCGGTACCGGCGCCCGCCCGCCCCTGGCGCGAGCGGCTGGGCTCCGCGATGCCCTTGCTGGTGCTCGGCCCCTCTCTCGTGGCGAGCTTCGTCTACGTCTTCGTGTTCACCGGCTGGACGCTCTATATCTCGCTGTCCAACTCCTCGCTGCTGCCGACCTACGGCTTCGTCGGCCTGGACAACTACGCGTCGCTGTGGGCGAACCGGCGCTGGAACATCGCCTACAACAACCTGTTTTTCTTCAGCGCTTTCTACATCGTCGGCTCGATGGCGGTGGGACTGCTGCTGGCGATCCTGATCGACCAGCGCGTGCGCGGCGAAGCGGCCTGGCGCACGATCTTCCTCTATCCGCTGGCCGTCTCCTTCATCGTCACCGGCACGGTCTGGAGCTGGCTCTACAATCCGACCGACGGCATCCAGGCCATGGTGCGCGGTTTCGGCTGGGCGAGCTTCAGTTTCGCACTCGCCAGCGACCGGCACTATGCGATCTACGCGGTGATCATCACCGGTGTCTGGCAGGCCTCGGGCTTTGCCATGGCGCTGTTCCTGGCCGGCCTGCGCTCGGTGGATCAGGACCTCGTCAAGGCCGCGCAGATCGACGGCGCATCGACGTTCCGCATCTATCGCAAGGTGCTTCTGCCAACCATTGCGCCGATCTTCCTGGCGGTCGCCGTCATCCAGATCCAGTTCGCCATCAAGACCTTCGACCTCGTGGCGGCCCTGACCAAGGGCGGCCCGGGGATCTCGACCACCTTCCCCGCCATCTACGTCTATGACCTGATGTTCCAACGCGGCCAGATCGGCGAAGGTGCGGCCGCCGCCATCATGATGCTTGCCGCTGTTGCCGTGGTGCTGGTGCCCTATTCATTCTGGGTGGTCTGGCGCCGGCGCAAGGAAGCCGGCCATGGCTGACGTCTCCCTGGACCAGTCGCTCGACCGTCGCGCTGCCGCAGTCGCGTCGCGCCGGCATTTTCTCACCCGCTTCGCCATCTATGGGCTGCTGGTCGTCTTCGCGGCGATCTACCTGGTCCCGTTGCTGGTGGTGGTGCTGAATTCATTCCGCGACCAGCAGGAGATCGCGCGCAACGGGTTGATCTCGCTGCCGCGCAGCTTCCGCCTCGATGCCTGGGGCCAGGCCTGGAGCACCTATTGCATCGGCGGCACCTGCGAGGGCATGCAGCGCAACTTCTACAACTCCCTGAAGATGACGATCCCGGCCACGATCATCTCGACGGCGGTTGGCGCGATGAACGGTTACATCCTGTCGAAATGGCGCTTCAGAGGTTCGGAAGCTTTGTTCACCTGCATGCTGCTCGGCGTCTTCATTCCGGGCCAGATTTCGTTGATGCCGTGGGCGTTCATCCTCGGCAATCTCGGCCTCAGCAATTCGGTCTACGGGCTCGTCCTCATCCACGTTATCCAGGGCATTTCGTTCACCACTTTGTTTTGCCGCAACTACTACGTCAGCATCCCCGACGACCTGATCAAGGCGGCGCGCATCGACGGCGCCGGCTTCTGGCGCATCTTCCGCAAGATCATTCTGCCGCTCTCCTCGCCGATCCTGATCGTCACGGTGATCTGGCAGTTCACCGGCATCTGGAACGAATATCTGTTCGGCGTCGTCTTCACCTCCGGGCAGCAACAGCCGATCACGGCAGCGCTCGTCGCGCTGACGGCAAGCGGCACCAATGTGCGCGCCTACGATGTCATGAGCGCCGCCGTGCTGATCGGCGCGCTGCCGCCGCTGCTGATCTATCTCTTCGGCGGCAAGTATTTCGTTCGTGGCCTGACCCAAGGGGCGATCAAGTGAGGCGCCGTCAAGTGAGGCGCGATCCAGTGAGCGGAGCCTGTCTCCTGTCGCCGATCGTCCCGTCCGCCAAGAAGGGCATCGCATGTCGACATTGACCATCCGATCGCTGCGCAAGAACTTCGGCGCGGTCGAGGTGCTGAAGGGCATCGATCTCGAAGCGCGGAACGGCGAGTTCATCGCGCTGGTCGGACCGTCCGGCTGCGGCAAGTCCACTCTGCTGGCGATGATCGCCGGGCTCGAATCTGTTACCTCCGGCGAGATCCGCATCGACGGAAGGCTGGTCAATTCGGTGCCGCCGAAGGACCGCGACATCGCCATGGTGTTCCAGTCCTACGCGCTCTACCCGACGATGACGGTGCGCGAGAACATCACCTTCGGCATGGAAAGCCGCCGCGTCCCGAAGCCGCAGCAGGACGAGGCCGTCAGTCGAGTTGCTGCCTTCCTGCAGATCGAACCGCTGCTTGGGCGCAAGCCCGGACAGCTCTCGGGCGGCCAGCGCCAGCGCGTCGCCATGGGCCGGGCGCTGGTTCGCGATCCCAAACTGTTCCTGTTCGACGAGCCGCTCTCCAATCTCGATGCCAAGCTGCGCGTCGACATGCGCACCGAAATCAAGAAGCTGCATCACCGCGTCGGCAAGACCACGGTTTACGTCACCCACGACCAGGTCGAGGCGATGACGCTGGCGTCGCGCATCGCCGTGATGCACCAGGGCGAGGTCCAGCAATTCGACGATCCCGCCACGATCTACAACCGTCCGGCCAACATGTTCGTCGCCGGCTTCATGGGCTCGCCGGCGATGAATTTTTTGGCCGCGGAACTGAGCCAGGAAGGCGGTCACGCCACTGTTGTGTTGCAGACCGCCGACGGCAAGACGGCCAGCCTGCCGATCGTCCAGGCGCTCCCATCCGACACGCCGCGACAGCTTGTGCTCGGCATCCGTCCCGAGCATATCTACCGCTTCGATCCCGACCTTGCGCGCCGCAAGCCGGGCATCGCGCAGATCGATGCAGTGGTCGAACTGGTCGAGCCGACAGGCGCGGAGACCATGGCCGTCCTGCGCCTGGGCGGCAAGGAAATCACCGGCCGTTTCGACCCCGACGGCACGCCGCTTATGGGCGAGACGGTGACGCTCGGCATCGACATGGCGCGGGCGTGCCTGTTCGACCCGACGACCCAACGCCTGATCTGACCCGATCTGACCGAAGCTTGATCTGAAAAGAGTTCCGCCTTGTCCTTCGCCACCTATCCGAGCCTGTCCGAGCGTGTCGTGCTGATCACCGGCGGTGCGTCGGGCATCGGCGCCGACACGGTCCGCGCCTTCTGCGCCAATGGCGCGCGCGTCGCGTTTCTCGATCTGCAGCAGGAGGCCGGCGAGCAGCTTGCCCGCGACCTCGCCGCCGCGGCAGCGCACGCGCCCCTGTTCCTGCGCTGCGACGTGACCGATATCCCTGCCCTGCAGGCCGCGATCGGCACGGTGCGCGACCGCCTAGGGCCTGTCGCGGTGCTGGTCAACAACGCCGCCGATGACAATCGCCTCTCGGTCGCCGACGTGACGCAGGAATATTGGGACCACGCCCAGGATGTGAACCTCAGGCACCACTTCTTTTCCGCTCAGGCCGTGCATCCGCACATGAAGGAAGTGGGCTTTGGTTCGATCGTCAATTTTTCCTCGATCGCCTGGCGTTTCGGCGCGTCAGAGATGGCGCCCTATGCGGCGGCCAAGGCTGCGGTGGTCGGGCTGACCTTCGCGCTGGCGCGGGCGTTTGGCCCCGACAACATCCGCGTCAACGCCATCGAGCCGGGCGCCGTCATCACCGACCGGCAGCGGGAGCTTTGGTACAAGACCGAAGGTTCGGTCGACCAGGTCGTGCAGCGCCAGGTGATCCGCAAGGTTCTGCTCGGCGAGGAGATCGCGCGCACGGTGCTGTTCCTCGCCGCCGACGACAGCCGCATGATCACCAAGCAGTCGATCACCGTGGATGCCGGCCTGAGATGACCACACCTGACTCAAAGGATCGCTTCATGCTCGAGGTCGGCCTGAACCCCTACGGCCTGACCTATCATCTCGGCCTCCAGGGCCGCGGCACGCCACGCGCCAATCCGCAGCCAGCGGGGCTCGAAGGTTTCATCGCGCTCGCGACCGAACTCGGCGCGCGCGTGCTGGAGATCTGGGTGCCATGGCTGAGCGAGCTTTCCGACGACGCGGTGATCGCGCTGCGCGAACGGCTCGCCGGCCTTGGCATCACGCCGGTCGTCAGCGGCGGCCTGCTGGTGGGCGAACCGCTCGACGATGCGTTTCGGGCCGCGCGCCTGCTCAAGGCCAAAATCATCCGGACGGCGCTGACGCCGGTTCTCTGCGGCGACCGCAACGCCGCCGGCGCAAAATGGAGCGAGTACGCCGGCATCATTCGGGGGCGATTGGTGGAATGGGGTCCCCGCGCGAATACCGAAGGGTATGTCCTTGCGATCGAAAACCACCAGGACTTTACCAGCCGGGAACTCGTCGATTTCTGCGCCCTCGGTAGTGACAGTGTGGGCGTCACCTTCGACACCGGCAACACGTTCCCGGTCGGCGAAGCGCCGCTCGATTTTACGAAGGTGATCGCCCCCTATGTCCGCCATGTCCACCTCAAGGATTACCGCGTGCAGTTCACGACCGAAGGTTACCGGCTGATCCGCTGCGCCATCGGCGACGGTGCGGTGCCGTTTGCCAAGCTGTTCGCCATTCTTGGCCAGCACCACGATCGCATGACCGCCGTTCTCGAACCGGGCGCCTTAGAGGCCCGGCATGTCCGCTATCTCAGCGACGACTGGTGGCGCGGCTATCCGCAGAAGACGGCACGCGAATTTGCCGCCTGCCTGGCGGCCGCGCAGCGCAACCGGCTGCCCGACGATGCCGACTACCGCACGCCTTGGGAGCGCGAAGCCGACGTCTCACTGGTTTCCTATGAGCTCGACATGATCCGGCGCAGCGCCGCCAACATGCGCAAACTGATGGAGAATATCCGATGACGGCACGTGAACTCGATGGATTGACCGCCTTCGTAACCGGCTCCGGCCGTGGCCTCGGCCGCGTGATGGCCGAGCGCCTGGCCGAACTCGGCGCCAATGTCGCGATCCACGACATGGACGAGGAAGCGCCGGCGAAGTACGGCGAGTTCGCCAATCTCGGCGAAGTGGTCGAGCGCCTGAAGCGGCACGGCACGAAGGTCACGTCGGTGACCGGCAACATTGGCGACCAGAAGGCGGTGGCCGAGATGAAGCGCAGGATCGAGGCCGATCTCGGCGACGTCCATGTGCTGGTCAATTGCGCTGGCGGCGACATCGGCGCCAAGGGCGGCAAGCCGAACCCGAACAACGCCCTCGACATCGAACTGGACGACATCCGCGTGCTCACCGAGAACAATCTGATCGGCACGATGCTGGTCTGCCAGGCCTTCGTGCCGCCGATGAAGCAGCGCGGCGGCGGCTCCGTCATCAACATCGCCTCCGCGGCGGCACATCTCGGCTGCTCGCCCGAGGTCGTTTACTCCACCTTGAAGGCCGCGGTCGTGCATTACACGCGCTGTCTCGCCAAGGAACTGATCGACGACGGCGTGCGCATCAACGCGGTCAGCCCAGGCGCCACGAAGACGGCACGCTTCCAGGCGACCCGCACGGTCGATCCGGAGCGCATGGATTCGAGCAAGAAGTCGCTGAACCGCTATGCCGAGCCGGAGGAGATCGCCGAGGCGGTGGCCTTTCTAGCCGGCCCCCGCGCACGATTTATCAATGGGCAGGTGCTCCGCGTCGATGGCGGGTTTACGATCTTTCCGGGGTGATGGCGGGGTGCCTCGGATTTCAATTTCGGGGCCGAAAGCGGAAGGTCCGTTTTCGGGATTCCTGGGTTAAATTGCCCCCTCACGCCTCGAGCTTTTCGCAGCGTCAAAACGGCTGTGGAGGGATTGGCAGGCTATACCGCTGACGAAGCGCACATGTGACGCACCGAGGATAAGTAACCCCGCTTGGTCACGAGGGCGCTGCCGACCGGTTGGTCGAAACTGGCGCTGGTACTCGCTATTCACGAACTTGCCGATCACCCTGACGAGGTCCACTAAGCAATGGTGAACGTCATTTCTGAAGTCGCAAGCAACTCGGCCGCCCTACTCCATTGAGGTCAGCCATGCCTTCGCGGAGCCGACGCAATCTCTGCTGGAGCCTGCATGCTTCTTCAGGCGCAAGCGCTGTGTCTCAGTGCGGCATGAATCCTTTTCTCAGCCAAGCCAATATCTTGCTCCCATTGAGGACCCTGCGGACACGCCCGGCGGCCCAGCCAGCCTGCATGGTGGCGCCGGTGTGGCAACTGCAGACGATCTCATGCAACTGCCAATCGGAGAGTTCGAAGAAGCGTCTGGCTTCCCCGTAGGTATCCGATTGCATGCCCGACGCACGCAGCAGTGGATCGTCAAAGGCGACACTGATCGCCGATCCGACCGCGCGCGCTTCTCCGCGGACAGAGGGATGCAGATGCTCAGTCCCGGTGAGAGCCACAAGGGAGCGCGTCGGATTTCGATAGAGCAGTTCCGCCCACCGCTCTATCCGTTGCGTCCTTGTAGCCAGCAGAGCCGGCGATAGTGGACTGATGTCCGCGACTGACTGGAGTTGATCGAGTGTCTGGTGCTTCATGACTGCCTCCTGTTGGTCGTTCCAATCCCAAGGCCTTTGCTGCAGGATTGGCTCACACGCTAAGCCGCCTCGTAAAGGAGCGGCGGCCGATCAGGTGTTGCCACCAATCGCCCACAGGCACCACGCGGCGGCATCTGCAGCGACCCCAACTGCATTCCTTCGCCAATGTTCCAGCGGGATGAAAAAAACTGTGCGGCCGGCCGACCCGACGGACCCGGCTGGCGCACGCAGGATCCTGAACTGCTGGACGATGATGACGCAGGCCTGGAAAGGCGGCTAGGTTGGACCTTGCTTTTCAGGCTTGACCATGATGTTTCACTACCCGCTCGGTCATCGCGGGAAGGCCAGGAGCAGAGCCGCTGGCAACGGTGAGTTGCGGACGAGGGCGGGCGGTGGAGGACGACGCCCTTGGGCCGCCAGGTCACTGAAGGACCAACCGAAGCGGCGCTTCGGGCGTAAAAGCGATGTCCTTGTAGGTCTGCAATGTCTGCTTATGGAGGAACGGCGGCAAGGCCTCTTTGACCGGCATGGGGCGCATTGCTGACCGGCAGATTTTCGGCCGACAGCAGACCCTCTGCTGCTTGGGTACCCAGCACGCAAGCTGACATGTGAGACCTCGGTGCGAAGGCCGGGACCACGCCCTCTCGCGCTTGGTTCGCATGTTGGCGCTGAAGCGCCTTATCGTTCAACCTCGCGGCACATAGATCATATGAACCGTATCGTCATCGATCAATGTGCTCGACACCAGTTGCAGCGGAGGCCTTGCCTCGTGGAAGAAAGGCTTGCCCTTGCCGAGCACGAACGGCCTAACGTGCAGGTGATATTCCTCGATCAGGCCCAGCCTGGTCATAAGACCGGCCAGTTCCGGACCGGAAACGCTCAGGGTACCCTCCGTGCGGGCCGCGATATCGCGAATCTGCGTTTCAATATCGCCGGAGATGAGGGTGGCGTTGGGGCCTACCCGTGAAAGTGTGCGCGAAACGACCCATTTGGGCAGCTTGCGCCAGAGTGTCGCGAACTGGCGAAGCGGAGCGTCCCATTCCGCGTGATCATCGTCCCAATAGCGCATGACCTCGTACATCCGGCGGCCATACACAGCGCCGGCATGGTTGCGAATCGTCTCGATCCAGTACTCGAAGTGCTTCTGGCTTGGTGCGCCCATGACCAGATTTCCGGCAAGGTCATCGACATAGCCATCGATGGAAACGTTCATTCCCGAGATAAGTTTGCCCATAAGCAGCGCCTTCACATAAGTCGGCTCACGGATTAACCGCTTGTAATTTGCAAGCAGTCAGACGCTATCGCAACTGATTGCAAATCGCAAGCAGCATGGAAGGAAGCGTTCGTGCCGCAAACGAGCCCTGCCTTGTCCATCAACCCTGCACAGCTGGGTGATCCGTCCCGGCTACCGCCATCTACGCCTGCCGTCCCGAATCGAGTTGCACCCCAAGTCGCTCGTTCCGTCTCCACCGCACCACGGCGCGATAGCTGGTATGATCGACCGGCACGTGAAGCACGAAACGGTCGGGGATTGCGATATCGGCCTTCACCCGCAGCTCCGCACCGTGGGCGTGCTGGTTACAAACCAGACAATTGATACTGGCGTCGCCAACGCGGATTGTCGCTTCCTTCAGAACAAGATCACGGATATGCGACCGTCGCTCTATCGGTGGGTCAGCCGGCATTGCATTATCCCTCTGATTTGACGACCTGAAACTCTTCTGAACCCGGAATGGAAAGCGCGCTACCGGCCCAGCGGTTGCCTCGAAAGACTGACGAGCTCGGCTTCGTCGACCACGCCGGCCATATAGTTCGCGATAATCCGGGATGCGATGGCGTCGCGTGCTTCCGGCGATTGACCGTCGCGCTTAAGCTGCTCGAATACACGGCCCAACAGCTCGAGTTCGGATGGCTGCAAAACGCCGGCCTCGGTGGCTTTGCGTCGAATGGGCATTTGTGATCCTCCACTACGGTCAACAACATACGACCGCGGCAGGGAAACTCAACTCACCTGTCGAGGGCGCCGCGCGGGCGGCGCCGACCACAAATCCCGTTTACCCGAGCGGGGAGTTTTTCACTCAAAGCCACAGTGATCTGGCGTCCATACAAAGCCCGCCAGCAAAGCCGGCGGGCGCAATATTCATAAGATACGCCGCTAGAACCAGCTTCGGTCGCGTTCCTGGCTTTGCCCGAGCAGCATGCCGATCAACAACCCGGCAATGCCGCCAAGCACGAAAGCGCTGCTGATGGTGCCGGGATTTTGCTGGACGGCTTCGGACACCGTCTGCGCCTGCGATCTCAGCTGCTGCGTTGCCCGTGCCGCGCGCTCGGTCGCGCTGCCATACCAGCCGCCGGCTTCGCCAACGGCATCTTCTGCGCGCTCGGCAAGCGTCCGGTTGATCTTGCTGATCTCGCGCTTCAGCGATGCGACCTGCTTCTCCAGGGCCTCCTGGGCCTCTCGGGCGGAAATCTTCGGGGTGTCCTTGGGGGTGTCCTTCGCGGTGTCCTTCGGGGTGTCGTTCTCGGCCATGGCTGTTCCTTTCGTTGAGGCAGGGGGAACGGCCAACGGACAAGGATGGTTCCGCTGCCTGCGCTCACAGTCATTCACCCGGCCGGCCGCCAACTTTGGGAACACTCTCCCGATCCAACGGTTGTGGTTGACGGAGGGCACGCATTTGTCGAATCGATCGAGCCATGCTGAAACGCTGCGGACGGTCTCCGATCTGCTACACCGCGCCCGCCGTGTCATTCGCGACGGCGGCCATGCCGCGGCGATGTTCGAAATAGACACGCTGCTGCAGGTCGCCCAGACAGAGGTTGCGCGCCGCCTCGAACGCAACGATCGCTGAACCTCGATAGTTCACCGCGGGCGGTGTTCACTTGCCGGCGGCGAAGGGCCTCGTTTCCCTTTGCGATGGACTTGCAAGGCGCCCGTCGAGCCGGCCGCCGTCCTCAGCGCCGACATGGCAAAGGCGCAAAAAGCCGCTGACGAGGGGCCATCATCGCGGCATCGACCCTCCCGGCTATAACGCTTGGGCGGCGGAACAAAGCTTGGCCGCACTGGTTAGGCTCACAGCACGATGTGTGCCCCAACGAGGATTTCTGTCCATGAAAACACGTGTTCTTCTAGCTTCGCTGGCCACCGCCACAGCCATGATGTTCGCCCTGCCCGCCTTCGCCGCCGACAGCGCTCAGGACTTTGTCGACAAGGCCGCCATCGGCGGCCTGTTCGAAGTGGATTCCAGCAAGATCGCCGAGGGCAAGGCCCAGGATCAAGGCGTCAAGGATTTCGCCAAGAAGATGATCGACGATCACGGCGCCGCCAACGCCAAGCTTGCGACCATCGCCGGCGAACAGAAGCTGAAAGTGCCGACGGAGCTGGACGCCAAGCACAAGGCCGATCTGGAGGCTCTGCAGAATGCCAACGATGCCGTCGACAAGCCCTATGTCCAGATGCAGCGCAATGCGCATTCGGAGGCGGTCACGCTGTTCGAGAGCTATGCCAAGGACGGCGACAACGCGCAGTTGAAGACCTTCGCCTCCGAGACCTTGCCGACGCTCAAAATGCATCAGGAAATGGTCGAGAAGATCGCTTCCACCGACAATGCATCGTCGACCACCAGCTCCACCACCCCGGCCGTGAGCACGACCGACACCACCAATCCGGCCGCCCCGGTCCCGGGTGCCAACAGCTTCACCGAGGATCAGGCGAAGAGCCGCATTCAGGATGCCGGCTTCTCCGGCGTGTCCAAGCTGACCAAAGACGACCAGGGCATCTGGCGCGGTCAGGCCACCAAGGATGGCAAGACCACGACCGTGGCGCTCGATTATCAGGGCAACGTCGTTGCCGGCGCCAACTGAACCTCTGAACCAGATCGAGGAGATCAAGACCATGAAAACCGTAACAGGACTTTTCGACAACTACGATGATGCCTCCGATGCCGTCGGCGAACTGGAGGCAATCGGCGTGCCGCAGGCCGACATCAGCATCGTCGCCAACAATTCGGACGACTGGTACGACGATGGCGACACCTCCAACGCCGCCGAGGATGCAGCGGGCGGCGCCGGTCTCGGAGCCGTCATTGGCGGCGCCGGCGGGCTTCTGACAGGGCTCGGCATCATGGCCATTCCGGGCGTCGGTCCGGTCGTGGCCGCAGGATGGCTGGCCGCCACCGCGGTCGGCGCCGTTGGCGGCGCGGTCGTCGGTGGCGCTGCCGGCGGCATCGTCGGGGCGCTGACCGAGTCCGGTGTCCCCGAAAGGGATGCGCATGTCTATGCGGAGGGCGTTCGCCGCGGTGGCACGATGGTGACCGCCAGGGTCAGTGACGAACTCGCCGACGAGGCCGAGCGTATTCTTGGCGAGTCCAACTCGGTCGATCTGCAAGACCGCCGACGCGCCTATGAAGCCGGTGGCTGGACCGGCTTCGATGCCGATGCCGACCCCTACACCGACATCGAGGCCGAACGCGACAAAACGCGCAACGCCAGCCCACTCTGATCATCGAGTCCCGTCGTCGCCGTACAGCGGCGGGGCCAAGGGTGCTGTCGGTGCGCTGCAAGCGGCGTTCAAATTCGGCCATAAGGGGCGGGTTCTCATCGGACCTGCCCCTTTTCGCTGTTGCCTTGGCTTTACCGGCTCTTGCCGTGTTAGCATCGAACCAACGAAACCAGCCCCAGGAAGGCATGAGCCCGTCCCCGCAACTGATTGCCGAATGGCCGTTGTCGCCGTCAGCGACACTCGGGTCCGCCGTGCGCTCCAAGGGGATCGAACGTGAAGTCAGAGCCCGCCTGCCATGGGCAGTCAGGAAGCACGTCAAGGCCGAGACGGGGCGCATCGCATTGCGAATGTCGAAATCCGAAGCGGAAGCGTTCAAGGCCGCCTCTGCCAGTATCTCCAAAACACTGGAGGGAGTGGAGGCGCTGCCTGTGCTTCCACGCGAGGTCGAGGATATCCTTACGATCTCTTCGCGCGAGCGCCACAAATGGCTCAAGGACGGTCGGCTGCAAAGCACCGGCACACGCACCGTCAAGATGCGTGGGCGATCAAAGTCTGTCACCTTCCACGTTTTCGACCCGCGCCACATCGAGGACGTCCTGGACCGCGATCTGGCAACCGTGTGGAGAGAGCAGGATGTCCAGGAAGTCGCCGAGAACAGGCGGCGCGGCGCGGGCAAGGCCGCGCTGACGCGCGCGGGAAAGGGCACCGGCCAGGCGCGCACTGCGAGGAAGGCCCGGAACACGGACGGCCCGCCGCCCGGATTGAAGGGCTGGGATGCGTTCGAGGACGAAGGCCTGCTGCGATAATGATGCTGGCGCTTGCCCTTGTATTTTGGGCGTGTGCGGGGCGAGCCTCAGCCTCAGCGCATCAATCCCGCTGCCCGCAGCGCGTCCTCGATGACCTTGGCAATCCCGCCCGCCGGACCGCCTGGCGGATTGACAGGCTCCGGGGCCGGATCGACACGGACGGCTCGCGGTTTTTCCTTCGGCGAGAAAGGCTGCAATGCAGTGCCTGAAGCGGCCTCGGCTTTCGCCGTGCGTCGTACCTCTGGCTTCGTCAGCCCCCAGAAACGGGCGATGTGGCGCGTCGAGGAAATCCCGACATCCAACATGAACGGCCCTGCTTTGCCGAGAGCATTGTCGCCGCCCGCCTGCAATGGCGTGCCATGGCCCATGCCGGCAATGCTGTATGCCTCGACCACGTCGCGGCCTTTGCCATCGGACCAGACTTTGCGGCTCTGACCGTCGACCTTTTCCGTGCGTGTCGGCGCTTGAGCGAGGCCGTGCACGCCCTGCCATTGCGCCAGCACCGCGCCGGCATTGGAAGGCACCACGGTCGTGTCGGCCGAGCCCTGCCAGATCGAAATCCTCGGCCACGGCCCCTTGTGCGGCGAAGCCTCCCGCAACAGACGCTGCAGGTCGCTTCTGGACGGGCCGCCATGGCCACGCATGCGGTCGAAGGCTTCGGGGATGGTCGAGGCGCTGCCATAGGCAAGCCCGGCGATGATCGCGCCACCGGCAAGCACGTCCGGGTAGGTCGCCAGCATCACCGCCGCCATGGCGCCGCCGGCGGAAAGGCCGGTGACGAAGATCCGCTTGCGGTCGAGACCGTGGGTGACCACCGCCGCCTCGATCATCTGGCGGATGGACAGCGCCTCGCCGCTGTCGCGGCTTATATCGCCCGGCACGAACCAGTTGAAGCAAAGATTGGCGTTGTTGGCGCGCTGCTGCTCGGGGAAAAGCACGGCAAAACCCTGCTCGTCGGCGAGTTCGGTCCAGCCGGAACCATGGTCGTAGCCGGCGGCAGTCTGGGTACAGCCATGCAGCACCACGACCAGCGCCGCCTGCTTCGGTAGGTTTTCAGGACGATAAAACCGCGCGCGCAAGGCGCCCGGATTGGACCCGAACCCTGTCATCTCGGACAGGTGGTCGTCCTTGCTCTGTCCTGTACCGGCTGGCCGGCCGCGTATCGCGCTCAGCCGGGCGATCGTATCGGATATGTCTCGCAAATCGGTATCCTTGCGCGCCGGAATGGGCAGACTCGTGCACACAACGCACACGCAGCAATATCGTTGCTGCACTGCACAATAACAAGCGGCACGGCCGATTAAATGACCGGTGGATCACAGGATCCGCTGCACAGCTTGTAACGACGAGCGCAATTTGCCCCGGCTGACCTCTGGTCAGTCAGCCGGTCGAGGGCGGCAGGCGCTGGCTCACCAGCGCTGATGCACGTAGGGCTTGATGTTCTCATCGTAGACCGCCTTCACCTTGGCCATCAACTCGGAGGATAACGGCGCAAGCTCAGCCGCTTCCGCATTGGAAACCGCCTGCGCTGGATTGCGGGCGCCGGGAATGACAACCGTCACCGCATCGAACATCAGGATCCAGCGCAGCGCGAATTTCGCCATGGTGGTGTCGCCTGACACCAGCGGCCGCACCTTCTCGACCGCCGCCAGCCCGACCTCATAGGGCACGCCCGAAAACGTCTCGCCGACATCGAAGGCTTCGCCATTCCTGTTGAACAGGCGATGGTCGGTGGTCTCGAACTTGGTGTCCGCCCTGAACTTGCCGGACAGCAGGCCGCTGGCCAGCGGCACGCGGGCGATGACGGCGACATCGTTCTTTTTCGCCTGGTCGAAGAACAGCTCGGCCGGGCGCTGGCGGAAGGCGTTGAAGATGATCTGCACGCTGACGACGCCGGGATATTGCATCGCCTTCAGCGCCTCTTCGACGCGCTCGACGCTGACGCCGTAGTTGCGGATCTTGCCCTGCTCGGTGAGCTTGTCGAGACGCTCGAACACCTCCGGATGATAGTAGAGATCGGTCGGCGGGCAATGCAGCTGCACCAGGTCGAGCGTGTCGGTCTCGAGGTATGTCAGGCTGCGGTCGATCCAGCCGGTGAGGTTCTCGACGCTGTAGCCCTCGACCGTCTGCTTCGGCAGCCGCCGTCCGGCCTTGGTGGCGATGAACGGGCGCGCGCCACCGCGTTCCTTCATCACCCGTGCGATCAGCTTTTCCGAACGGCCGTCGCCATAGACGTCGGCGGTGTCGAGGAAGCTGACGCCGGCATCGAGCGCGGCATGCAGGGCGGCGACCGCATCGTCGTCATTGACCTCGCCCCAGGCGGCGCCGATCGCCCAGGCGCCGAAGCCGATCTCGCTGACTGATCTGCCGGTACGGCCAAATTTCCCTGAATGCATCTCGCTGTTCCTGACTTGCGGCTTCGCCGGCAATGCCGGCTCCATGATTGCGATTTTTCAGGGAGCCTCATACCGCATGGCAACGCGATTGACATCCCTCTTCCCTGGATTTACCAGATTACAGGGTTGTATGACAACCGGGTAAGACTGCAACGGTTGGAGCCGGGAGGAACATGTCGCTGATTCGCGAACTCGATCTCCGGCGGGGTCGCCGGATGAGCAGTCCGTCAACCGTGGTTGGCCCCCTAATCGTGAACAGCCTTGTCGCGCAGATCCTCGAAGCGGGCATAGCTTTTGGTCAGATGGCTGCGCATGGCGCGGCGCGCGGCGTTGACGTCCCTGGCTTCGATGGCCCCGAGAATGGCGCGATGCTCGCGCTGCATGCGGTCGAGATATTTTTCCCGCTCATCCTCGGTCATGCGGTCGAGCCGCGTCCAATGGCGCGGTACCATGGCGCTGCCGAACGTGTCGAACAACCGGGTGAAATTCGGGTTCTGCGTCGCCGCCAGAATGGCGCGGTGGAAACCAAAATCCTCTTCCGAGCCGGAGCCGCCGGCGCGCACCGCCGCGTCCAGCGCGTCGAGCCGCGCGCTCATCTGCTGGAGCGCCGCCTCGCTGCGCCGTTGGGCCGCAAGGCCGGTCGCTTCCACCTCGATGCCCATGCGCAGTTCGAGCACGCGCAGCACCTCGTCGATCGATTCGAGATCGTCGGGCAGCACGGAAAATGTCTTCGGCATCGGGTCATTGGTGACGAAGGCGCCGAGCCCCTGGCGCGTGGTGATCAGCCCGCGCGCACGCAGCGCCGCCAGCGCCTCGCGCACCACGGTGCGGCTGACGCCTGTGGCAGCAACAATCTCCTGCTCGGTCGGCAGCCGCTGCCCCGGCGCAAGGTCGCCGGATTCGATCTGCGCAATCAGCGTGTTGACCAGACCCGTCCGCAGGTTGGGCGCCTGCGGTATGGCGTCGAAAGTCATGGGCTCCGCCATCGGTGGCACTCCGGTTCGATTCTTGTTCGAAGGCCGAATCTTATTCAAAGAATTGCATCGACGGGTGCCCGCCGCAAGGTGACGAAAGTTCGGCCCGCTGGCACGAGCCATGGGAGGATTGCATGAAAGAACGCATCGGCTTCATCGGCCTGGGCAGCATGGGCGCCGGCATGGCCGACAATCTGCTGCGCAAGGGCTGGCCGCTGACGGTGCATGTCCACCGCAGCCGCACGGCCGCCGACCGGCTGATCGCCGCCGGCGCCACCGAAGCGCCAAGCCCTCGCGCGCTCGCCACCGCGAGCGACATCGTCATCCTGTGCGTCACCGGCTCGCACGAGGTCGAAGCGCTGGTCAAAGGCCAGGATGGCCTTGCTGCGGCAGCTAAGCCGTTGCTGATCATCGACTGCTCGACCTCCAACCCGTCATCGACGACGGCGCTTGCCGCCGACCTCGCGGAGCAGGGCATGACGCTGATCGACGCGCCGCTGGCGCGCACGCCCAAGGAAGCCACCGAGGGCAAGCTCGACGTCATGGTCGGCGGCCCGGCCGAGATCGTCGCCCGCGCACGGCCGGTGCTCGAAGCCTTCGCCGCGCGTGTCGTCCACACCGGCCCGACCGGCAGCGGCCACACCATGAAGCTGCTCAACAATTTCGTTTCAATGGGCTATTCCGCGATCTATTCGGAAGCGCTGAGCCTCGGCGCCAAGGCCGGCCTGACGCCGCAGGTCTTCAACAGCGTCATCTCCGGCAGCCGCATGGATTGCGGCTTCTACCAGGCCTTCTTCGATTTCGTCTTGAACCGCAACGAAAACGCCCAGCGCTTCGCCATCGGCAATGCGCTGAAGGACATGACCTATCTCGCCTCCTTCGCCCAGTCCGCCGGCATCGCCAACCCGATCGGCGCGGCGGTGCGCAACGGCTTTGCCACGGCAGTCACCACCGGCCACGGCGAGAAGTTCGTGCCGGCACTGTCGGATATTGTGGCGGGGTTGAATGGGGTGTCGCTGGTGGAGGCGTTGGCGTGAAAGAGGGGTGCTGCGTTAGGCGGTCAAGAATTTTGTCAATTTTTCTCTTGATTTTGGTATAAAAGTCCCCGATACTCCCCCAAGAAAAGGAGAGTCGGTTGCGCATGTTCCCCACTGAGCCCTTCATTCGCCAAGTTATGGGCTCCTATGAGCCGGAGTTGTGCAAAATCATCCGGACAGCTTGGGACAAGCTCTCGCGCAACCCCGATCGCAGTACCTTCGACCTGAAGCGCACCGTTGCGGTCAACATGCACCAGAATGTTATGAACGCGGTCCGTTCGGCCTACGTGGACTCCTCCGAGGTTCGGTTGCTTGAAGGCCATGAGACGATCCGCCTGCTGTTGAAAAAACAGGTGGTCGTGCGTTTGAAAAAGATGGATAGGCGTGGCTACACGCGCGCGCAGCCGACGCAGGCAACCTTGGCGTTCACCAATGTCTGCTCTCTGCCGTACGCTCACGATGAGTTCCCCGAAATCCACACTGTTGATTTCGGGTACGTCCTTAACGAACTGGAAACCAAGATTGAGACTATCCTTGTTGCGGCCCGGTTCGGAGAGTCGGTGATCTGGAGCTACGTAGCCAACGATGTCGCCGGGGAAGCACCGGTGGTCGGAACGATTTCGCCGCCGCTGGCGCCGGCATCGGGCACAGCAGCAACTATCATCAGGCTTCCGGTCACTCATAAGGACCGGAAAGACGATCAGCAGAAGTAGGTTATGCCCGGCTTTAATGGAGCAATGCTGCGTTTGGCGCGGCAATTTAGAGGATTCCACCAGAAGGAGCTGGCGGACCGCGTCGGCGTCGACGCGGCTATCCTGTCGCGCGCCGAGAATAGTGCACTCCAACCCTCACAGTCGGTGATCGAGAGTTGTGCCGAGGCGCTATCCGTTCGTGCCGCCTTTTTCGAAAAGAACTATCACCCCTCCGGCATTCCACTCAGCTTTCACCCGATGTGGCGCAAGAGGCAGTCCGTGTCGCAGCGCGAGATCGACCGTGTATTGGCTGGAGCCAATATTCGAGCGATGCATCTTCGGGAGCTGATGCCATCGATCATCTTCGAGCCTGAACTGAAACTCCCACAGTACGAGCCCGGGGAATATGGCAAGAACTGTCGCGAGATCGCAAAGCTTGTACGCCGAGCATGGAGCATTCCCGCTGGGCCGCTGATCAACCTGACCGACTTTGTCGAGCGTGCTGGCATCTTTGTCTTCCACACAGATTTGGAAAAAATCGACGTTGATGGTCTGACACTTCGGCTTGCCGGCCTACCTCCAATTGTCGTCTTAAACGGCAATTTGTCGGCAGACCGTATGCGCTTCACGCTGGCGCACGAACTGGCGCATTTAGTTATGCATAGCGTTCCCTCACCAGAAATGGAGAAGGAAGCCAATGAATTCGCCAGCGGCCTTTTGATCCCTGCCGACGATATCCGCCCGTACTTCAAGGGCCGCCGTATTGACCTACAGTTGGTGGCAAGGCTCAAGCCTGAATGGCGGGTATCGATGGCAGCCCTTTTGTATGCAGCAGACGAGCTTGGTTATGTCGGACCAGGCCAGAAACAACTCTTGTGGAAGCGATACAGCGCCATGGGATATAAAAGTCGCGGAGAACCTCAAGAGTTGAATTTCCCCATTGAGCCGACAGCTCTCAATCGCCGTCTCATTGACGCTCACCTAAACGAGCTTGGTTATTCACTGGACGACCTGGCTGACCTGTTCGCGCTCTGGCCCGACGACATCTGTACGATATATGGAATTGACAAACCCCGTTCTGGTCTACGACTTGTTCGATGACGGCGATCAGCAAGCGTTTGCTGCCGATTAATCCACCGCTGCGGCCTCTTTTCGGCAACTCGCTTTCTGCGGTGCCCGGTGGCATTCTCGCGGGCAACCGGACGGAATGATGGCCCATTCCGCGGCCTGCCGGTGGATCACCTTCCTCGGCCTCGTCAAACCGCAAGATCGGTCGAGCGCGACATGTCCGGAACCGCCTATCTGGTGTCGCCACGCAGGACGAGACGTTGATGACGCCACTTGAAAACTACCAAGCCCGGATGCAGCGGGTGCTGGACCACATAGACCAGCATCTGGACGACGATCTGGGCCTGGAGGCGCTAAGCGGCGTCGCGGCGTTTTCGAAATTCCATTTCCACCGGCAGTTCACGTCCACCTTCGGGGTGTCCGTGCATCGCTATGTCCAGCTCGCCCGCCTGAAGCGCGCTTCGTACCGGCTTGCCGAGAGCGACGCCCAAAGCGTCACCGACATAGCGATGGATGCCGGTTACGACGCACCGGATGCCTTCGCCCGCGCCTTTCGGCAACGGTTCGGACAATCGCCTTCGTCGTTCCGGAAGTCTCCCGACTGGGGTGCGTGGCTCATGGCCTTCGGGCCGCTCGACAAAGCAAGGACCACGCTCATGCAGATAATCTTCGAACCCGACGACGTAATGATCCGCGAAGTGCCGCCGACGCCGGTGGCGATCATGGAGCATCGCGGCGACCGGGCGACGCTCCAGGACACCATCCAGCGCTTCATCGCCTGGCGCAAGGCGGCCGGCCTCTCGCCCGAGAGAAGCCCGACCTTCAACATCTTCCGTTCCGAAAGGGAGCCGGCGAACCCGGCCGATTACAGCATGGATATCTGTGCCGGAACCGACCTGCCGGTAGAAGGCGGGCCGATCGAGGACGCCCAGATGAAGGCCGGCGGGATCCCCGGCGGACGCTGCGCGGTGCTGCGCTACCCCGGCAACACCAACAATCTCGAGCCGGCAGCGCTCTACCTCTACCGCGAATGGCTTCCGGCCAGCGGCGAGGAGGCGCGCGACTTTCCGATCTATTGCCAGCGACACTTTTCGTCGAACGGACCGGTGCGCGAGGTGGTGCTTGAGCTGTTTCTGCCGCTGAAATAGCGCGGTGGGGTGGCGGCCTATCTCCGGCCCTGAGCTGGTTGAGCCGACGACCGAGTGAAATCTGTATGGCGCTCCCCCACTCCGTCTCGGCTTCGCCGAGCCACCTCTACCCCCACATTCGTGGGGGAGAGGAAACCCAAGCTTTTGAAGGGCTGCGATCTCGGAGATTGGCATTTCCTCATCCCCATGAAATGGGGGGTCCGAAGGACGGGCGAGACCCGTGGCTCGCCCCGGCAAGGTGGCTCGGCGAAGCCGAGAAGGAGTGGGGTCAGCGCTGCCATAGGCGATTGGCCCAGCGCGCGGACAAGGCAAGCTATCCCTAAGCCTGCCCGCGCACAGCCTTCCGCAATCTCGAATGCCGCACCGGAGACGCTGTCTCGGGCCCCGGCACTGCCTCCGCAGCTTCCCCCTCATGCAACCCCACCCGCAGCGCCGCGCCCGCCAGATGGTCGCGCATCGCGGCTTGCGCCCCTTTGGCGTCGCCGGCACGGATCGCTCTCAGGATGCGCTCATGTTCGCCGAGCGTGATGCGGGCCATGTCGTCCGACTTTTGCTGGTTGCCGGCGGCGAGAATGCTTTCGCGCACCCGCTCGGACACGAAGACCAGGAATTGGCCCATGTAGGAATTGCGCGTCGCCTCGGCGACGGTGCGGTGGAATTCGAGGTCGCTGCGCAGCCAGGCGACGCTGCCATAGGGGGCGGCGCGCATGCCGGACAGCGCATCGCCCATGGCTTTGAGATCGGCGTCGCTGCGCCGTTTTGCGGCAAGGGCCGCCGCCTGCACTTCGAGGATGCCACGCAGTTCGAACAAATTGCGAAACGAGTCGGCGCGCTGCAGCGTCTCATGGTCGATGGTCAGCACCGTCGGGTTGTTGCTCTCGACCACGAAGGCGCCGCGCCCCTGCTGCGACCAGATGCGGCCTTCCGAGCGCAGCCGCGCGATCGCCTCGCGCACGACGTTGCGGCTGACGCCGAATGTGGTCGCCAGCGCCTGTTCGGTCGGCAGTTGGTCACCCGGCTTCAGGCGCCCTTGCGCGATCTCGCGCGAGATGGAACTGGCCACCAGAGTGGAGAGGTGTGGGCCGCGATTGACCTTGTCGAGTTTCAGCGTCATCGCTCACCTATAGTCGACGGCGGCGGCCGGCGCCAGAATGCGGCCGTTGCTCAAGATATGGCGCGGGTCGAATGCGTCCTTGATGCCGGCGGCGAGGTCGAGCGTCACCGGATCGATGCGTTCGAGGAACGCCTTCTGCTTGACCCGGCCGATGCCGTGCTCGGCGCTGATCGAGCCGCCATAGCGATCGACGACGGTGAAGATCTCGGCTTCCGCCTGCTCGAACAGATGTTCCATCGCCTCGATGCCCATGCCTTCCGGCGGCACGACGTTGAGGTGGATGTTGCCGTCGCCGACATGGCCGTAGGTGACGGCCAGCGCATCAGGCCGCGCCTTCTCCAAGGCGGCCAGCGCATCGGTGACGAAATCGGCAAGCCGCGAGATCGGCACCGAGACATCGGTGCGCAAATAGCGGCCGCCCCTGCCCTGCCGCTCGACCATGATCTCGCGGTAGAGCCACAACCGCTCACCTTGAGCCCTGGTCGAAGCGATGACGCCGTCCTCGACGATGTCCTCGACGCTGCCGAGAAACCCCAGCAGCATATTGGAGAGGTCGATCAGCCCGCCGGAGGACACCTCGATCAGCACATAGGCCGGGTAAGGCTGGCTGAGCGGATCGGGAAAATCCTTGCCCTCGCGCATGGTGATCTGGATGCCGACGCGCAGGATCAGTTCGAAGGCGGTGAGCAGGTCGCTACAATCGCGCCGGGCGCGGGCATAGAGCGCCATCGCATCCTCGACGGAGCGCAGGCCAACCAGCGCGGTTTCGATCTGCGTCGGCTTGGGGAATAGTTTCAGCGCCGCCGCGGTGACGATGCCCAGCGTGCCCTCCGAGCCGATGAAGATCTGCTTCAGATCATAGCCGCGATTGTCCTTGCGCAGCACTTTCAGCCCGTTCCAGATGCGGCCGTCGGCCAGCACCACTTCGAGGCCAAGCACCAGGTCCCGCGTCATGCCGTAGCGCAGCACGTTGAAGCCGCCGGCATTGGTGGCGACATTGCCGCCGATGCGGCAGCTGCCCTGCGCGCCGAAGGTGATCGGCAGCAGGCAGTCGCTCGCTTCGGCGGCGCGCTTGGCATCCTCGAGGATGCAGCCAGCCTCGACCACCATGGCAAAGTCGATCGGGCTGATCGAACGGATACGGTTCATGCGCTCCAGCGAGATGACGATCTCGCCGCCATCCGCCGCCACTGCGGCGCCCACGAGCCCGGTCAGGCCGCCTTGCGGCACGACCGGAATGCGCTCGGCATGGCAGAACCGCATCAGCGCCGACATTTCATCCACCGAGGAGGGCCGCGCCACCGCCAGCGGCCGGCCGAAATGATCGCCCGACCAATCGCGGCTGTAGCGCGCCAGATCCACTTCCTCGGTCAGCAGCCCGCCATTCGGCAGCAGGCCGGCCAGGGCTGCGATCTGCGATGCGGAGGTTGGCAGCACGGCATTCATGGATTGGCTCTGGGCCCCTCGGCAAAACGACTGGACAAATACCGACGTTGTCGTGTTATCATACAACCCTGATTGAGAACATCAAGCGAGGCTTGCCGCCAAGCGTTCGATGTGGATGATCAGACCCGCAAATCACAGAATTCGGAGGACTTCCCCAATGAGCGACGCCCCGGGCTTTCGCTATATGCACACCATGATCAGGGTGCTCGACCTCGACAAGTCGATCGCCTTCTACACCGAGGTGCTCGGCATGACCCTGCTGCGCCGCGACGACTACCCCGGCGGCAAGTTCACCAACGCCTTTGTCGGCTACGGCCCCGAGGACAAGGAAGCCGTCGTCGAGCTGACGCTGAACTGGGGCCGCGAGGAGCCCTACGAGATCGGCACCGGCTTCGGCCATCTGGCGCTCGGCGTCAACGACATCTACGCCGTCTGCGCCGAACTGGAAAAGCGCGGCGCCAAAATCCCGCGCAAGCCCGGCCCGATGCAGCACGGCACCACCCACATCGCTTTCGTCGAAGACCCCGACGGCTACAAGATCGAGCTGATCGGCCTCGACACGATGTGATCCGATCGGGCCGGACCGCATCGGCCTCGCGCCGATGCGGTCCCGTCCTGTCCGCGCTTGCCTGGGAGGCAGGATCACTTGATGACCGCGATCTTGCTGCGGTCGATGGTGATGGCGACGGCGGCAATGAGCACCGCGCCGAACACCATGTTTTCCAGGAAGATATTGACGCCGACAAAGGTCATGCCGATGCGCACGATCGAAATGATCAGCGCGCCGACCGCCGTGCGGGCAACGCCGCCGAGCCCGCCGGTGATCGCCGTGCCGCCGACGATTACGGCGGCGATGGCCGGCAGCAGCAGCTGGTTGGCCAGCACCGGCGAACCGCTCGACAGCCTGGCTGCCAGCACGACGCCGGCGATGGCCGCGAGCATACCCGACGCGGCAAAGGCGATGATCTTGGTGCGGTCGACATTGATGCCGGCCGCCCACGCCGCCGGTTCGCCGGCGCCGACCGCAATCGCCTGGCGGCCGAAGCGCGTGTAGCGCAGCGCCAGAAAGGCGGCGATGCCGATCACCGTCGAAATCAGCACCACCACGGGAATGCCGGCGACAGTGGCGTTGATCCAGGCGGTGTTTTCGCGACCAGCCTCCTCGATGGTGATGGCGCGGCCATTGGAGACCCAGAGCGCCAGGCCGGTGACCACGCCGCCGGTGGCGAGCGTCGCCACGAAGGACGGCACGCGTAGCTTGACGTGGACGACGCCGCTCAGGATGCCGAAGGCAAGCCCGGACAGGATCGCCACCGGAAAGGCGGCGAGGCCGAGCGACGGCAGCAATTGCGCCAGGATGACGCTGGCCAGCGACGCCACCGCCTGGATCGACAAATCGATGCCGCCGAGCAGAATGGCGAAGGTGACGCCGGTCGCCAGGATGAACAGCACGGCGGTGTTGGCAAACAAAAGCGCCACGGTTTCGCCGGTGAGGAAGCCGGGCGCGGCGATCTCGATGATCAAAAGCAGGCCGACCAGCAGGATCAGCGGAATGGCGCCTTGCGTCCACTTGCCCTCGAAAACCTGCCTGATGGAGAACGCCTCATTCATCGGTTCACACCATTGCCCTGAGAAGATCGACCTGGTTCGGCTTGTTGCCCGGACTGGCATCGAAGCGCGCGGTGATTGCACCGTCGCGCATCACCAGCACCTGGTGCGACAGACCGATCGTTTCCTCCAGCGTGTCGGAAATCAAAAGGATCGCCACGCCTTGCGCCGAGAGATCGCGCACCAATTCGTAGACCTCCTCCTTGGCGCCGACATCGAGGCCGCGTGTGGGATGGTCGAGCACCAGGATGCGCGAGCCCGCCGTCATCCAGCGCGCCAGCACCACCTTCTGCTGGTTGCCGCCGCTGAGCTTGCGGCAGGCGGCATCGGGACCGGGCGCCTTGATGCGCAGCCGCTTGATCCAGTCGGCGGCAAGCCGGCGCTCCTTGCCATAGTCGATGGCGCCATGGCGCATGACGCTGGAGAGATCGGCCAGCGAAATGTTCTCCGCGATCGACAGGAACATCACCAGCCCTTCGAGCCGGCGCTCGCGCGGGACATAGCCGATGCCCTTGCGCACCGCCGGTTCCGGCGAGGAGAAGCGCACGGCATCGCCGGCGATTTTCATCTCGCCGGCATCATGCTGGACGAAGCCGCCAACGGTGCGCGTCACCTCCTCGCGGCCGGAGCCGACAACGCCGGCAATGCCGACGATCTCGCCGGCCCGGATCGAGAGATCGACGCCGTGATAGAAACCGTTGGCGCCAAGCCCCTTGGCCTCGACCATCACGGTACCGCGCGGCGCCAGCTGGCGGGCCTCGCGATAATACTCCGCCTGCAGGCCGCGCCCGACCATGATCTCGTGCAGCTCAGGCGCGGTGACTTCGGCTGCACGATGTTCGGCAACGACGGCGCCATCCTTCATCGTGTAGACGCGGTCGGAGATATTGAGCACCTCGTCGAGGCGGTGCGAGACGAAGACGAAGCTGGCGCGGGATTTGAGCGAGCGCACCCGCGCGAACAGCACCTCGATGTCGGCGGCGTTGAGCACCGAGGTCGGCTCGTCGAGCAGGATCAGCAACTGCCGCTCGACCACTTCCTCCAGGGTCAGCGCCTTGGCGAGCTCGACCATCTGGCGCGCCGCGAAGGTGAGTTCGGAGGTGCGCGCGGTGACGTCGATGTCGATGCCGATCTTGGCCAGTTGCCGCCGCGCCGCCGTGTTCATGGCGCGCCAATTGACGAGGCCGAAGCGGGTGAAGCGGTCCTCTCCGCCGAGATAGATGTTTTCGGCAACCGTCAGGTTCAGCACCAGCGACTGCTCCTGGAACACCATGCCGATGCCATGCCTGGCCGCATCACGGGCGTTGCGCATGCGCAGCTGTTCGCCGTCCAGTGTGAGCGAGCCGCCATCCGGCCGGTAGCCGCCGGCCAGCACCCGCATCAGCGTCGACTTGCCGGCGCCGTTCTCGCCGATCAGCCCGACAACTTCATTGGGCCGCACTTCGATGGAGACGTCGCGCAGCGCCTGGACGCCGGGGAAATTCTTGATGATGTTGGACACCTGCAGCATGGCGTTCACTTGACGATTTTCAGGCGGACACGGTCGAGCGACAGCGCCACCGCGGCGATGATCATCAGACCCTGCACCGTCTGCTGGATGTAGGGCGAGATGCCGAGCAGGATCATGCCATTGGCAAGCACGGTGACGATCAGCACACCGATCAGCGTGTTGACCACACCGCCCTCGCCGCCGGTCAAAGCGGTGCCGCCGACGACCACTGCGGTAACCGTGGCAAACAGCCTGCCGTCGCCGATGACGGCATGCGACTGGCCGAGCTGTGCCGCGGCCAGCACACCGGCAATGCCGAAGAAGAACCCGGCCAGCGCAAAGGCGATGATGCGCACGCGCACGACATTGACGCCGGAGAGCTTGGCGACATCCTCATCACCGCCGATCGCCAATATGTGGCGGCCGAGCTTGGTGTGGTACTGGATGACGGTGGCGAGCAGGAAGGCGCCGAACGCGACCCAGACCGCCACCGGCAGGCCGAGGAAACGGTGCAAGGCCAGGTCGCGGATCGAGGCGTCGTTCAGCTTGATGGCCGTGCCGCCCAGCATATAGACCGACAGGCCGAGGCCGATGAACCACATGCCGAGCGTGCCCATGAAGGACGGGATGCGCAGCATGGTCTGGACGAGACCGCTGACGAAGCCCATGGCGGTGGCGGCGGCGATGGCAGCGAGCACCGCCCACCAGCCATAGTCGTTGCCGTTGCCGTCATTGGCGGCGAGCAGCACAAGCACCATCGCCGCCACCGAAAGCGTGCCTTCGACTGCGAGGTCGATGCTGCCCATCAGGATGATGAAGGTCAGCCCCATCGCCAGCGTCAGCGGCACGGCGGCGGAATTCGCAAGCCGCACCACATTGCGCAATTCGATGAAATTGGGGTTGGCAATGGCGATGAGTACGCAGAGTACAATCAGCACCGCCAGCGGCGCCAGGCTGCGCCAGCGCCTGCCGCCCAGGAATGTCGCGATGCGGCCGGGGAACGGTGTCATGGGCGTCGTCCGCTCGATGTCCGAAACGGACTTCAGGGGTTCTGTATGGATTGTCAAGAAACCGCTTCCCGTCTGCTGGTGACAGCCGTCGCGACAAGGGGATCGCGACGGCTGCGGGAGGAAGCGGGCCGCCAGGGAGTTGCAGCCCACTCCGATGGATCAGGTGCGGATTGCTCCGGTGACCCGGCCCCACAGATCGTTCCAGTCGATCTCGGGCTTCGCATCGACATTGGTCTTGTAATATTCCTCGACATTGTCGTGCGAGATCAGCACCGCCTTGCCGTAGAACTCGCGGTGCTCCGGGGGCTCCTTGGTCGGGTCGAACTTGCCGATCTTGGCGTTGTAGCCGATGGCGAGACCCATGCCGCCCTGCCAGAACGGATCCGAAGTGACCGTGCAGGCGAACTCGCCGGTGCGCACCGCATCGACCGCCGTCTTGATGCCGTCGACGCCGACGATCGGCACCTTGCCGGCGAGATTTTCGGCACGCAGCGCTTCCAGTGCGCCGGAGCCCATATCGTCATTGGCCGCCCAGATGCCCTTGATGTCGTCGCCGAAGCGGGTGAGCAGATTGCCCATCAGGTCGAAGGCTTCGGTCGACTTCCAGTTGGCGACCTGAAAGTCGAGCAGCTTGATGTCTGGGTTGGCTGCGAGCGCCGCATCGAGGCCCTTCTTGCGCTCGATCGCCGCCGTGGTCGAGATCAGGCCGCCGAGCGCTACGATGCCGCCCTTGCCGCCAATGGTCTTGAACAGGATCTCGGCGATGGTCTTGCCGCTGTCGATGCCGTCGAACTCGATATGCGAGACATAGTTCGGGTTGAAATCCTTCGGGTGCAGATCCCCAGGCTTGTTCCACTGGGTCACCACATAGGCGCCGGCCTTGGCGCAGGCCTCGACGATCGGGCGCGCATCGGGCGTGTCGTTGGGATCGGAATTCAGCACCATGTTGCCGCCGGTCTTGGCCAGCATCGCCTTGATGTCGGCAATGCCCTTCTCGCTGTTGCCTTCCGAAACCAGCGTGACGTGTTCCAGCCCGGCCCATTTGGCATACGCTTCGGCGCCGGTCTTCCACACCGCGTGATAGGGGTTGGACAGCGAGCGGATCGACGTCACCAGTGTCGGCTTGTCCTGCGCGCGCAGCACGCTCGGCATGGCGAGTGCCGCCACGCCGGCGGTGGCGCCCATCATCAGCGTGCGCCGGTTGACCGTAAAATTCTCCGTGTCCTTCATATCTCGAAATCCTCCCGATTGAATTCTGTTCGCCCGGCATCTTGCGCGGGGAGCGCGGCCGGGAACCTCCAGGTGACGGGTCGTCAAGCTCCTCCACTTGTACGACAACCCTTCAACACGATAACCATACCCTTTCTCTTGACGCGGCACAAGCGACTTGAGATCGTCGCGCGCAAGAGAAGGGGCGGTGATTTTCATCGCCCGCCGGAGCATGATCCCTAGAAGTGGGAACCGGTTTTCTCGGACAAATCGGGAAACCGTTTTGTCCGGAGATCATGCTCCAACAAAGAGAACCCGGGAGTGGAAATGACGGATTACATCATTGTCGGCGGCGGTTCGGCTGGCTGCATTCTGGCCGCCCGGCTGAGCGAGGACCCGGACGTGTCCGTCGTGCTGCTCGAGGCCGGTCCGCCCGACACCGACCGCTACATCCATTTGCCGGTCGGCTTCTTCAAGATGACGTCGGGGCCGCTGATCTGGGGTTATGACACCGCGCCCGGCAAGGAGATCGACGGCCGCACCATGGTCTATCCGCAGGCCCGCGTGCTGGGCGGCGGCTCCTCGATCAACGCCCAGGTGTTCACCCGCGGCTGCCCTGAGGATTATGACGGCTGGGCGACTGAGAATGGCTGTGCCGGCTGGAGCTATGCCGACGTGCTGCCCTACTTCGTCCGCTCCGAGGGCAACGACACTTTTGCCGATGCGCAGCACGGCACTGACGGCCCGCTCGGCGTCTCCAGCGGCGCGCCGCATCCGCTGACCCGCATCTTCGTCAAGGCGGCGCAGCAGGCGGGCCTTCCTTTCCGCGCCGACTTCAACGCCGGTGAGCAGGCGGGCGCCGGCTTCTACCAGACGACGACGCGTCGGGGGAAACGCTCGAGCACGGCGGTTGCCTATCTGAAGCCGGCGCTCGGCCGCAAGAATCTGACGCTACGCACCGACGCCTCCGTCAGCCGCATCGTGGTCGAGAACGGCCGCGCCATCGGTGTCGAGATCATCGTCAATGGCCGCACCGAACTGCTCCGCGCCGAGCGCGAAGTCATCGTCGCCGCCGGCGCCATCGGCTCGCCGAAATTGCTGATGCTGTCCGGCATCGGCCCGGCCGTGCATCTCGGCCATCACGGCATCGAGGTGGTCCACGATTCCAAAAACGTCGGCCAGAATCTGCACGATCACATGGACGTCGATGTCGTCGCCGAGCTCAACGGACCGCATGGCATCGACCGTTACAAGAAGAAGCGCTGGCAGGCGGTTGCCGGTCTTGAATATGCGCTGTTCGGCAAGGGGCCGGTGGCCTCCAACATTGTAGAGGCCGGCGGCTTCTGGTGGGGCGACCGCGCGGAGAAGACGCCGGACATCCAGTTCCATTTCCTGCCCGGCGCCGGCGTCGAGGAAGGCATCGGCTCGGTTCCCGGCGGCAATGGCTGCACGCTGAACTCCTACCATGTGCGCCCGCGTTCGCGCGGCAGCGTCACGCTCAAGTCCGCGGACCTGCGCGATGCGCCCATCATCGACCCCAACCCGTTCGCCGAGCGCTATGATCTCGAACGCGCCATCGACGGCATCGAGATCAGCCGCGAAATCCTGTCGCAGCCAGCCTTCGCCAGATACATCAGCCGCGAGCATCTGCCCGGCAAGGCGATGCAGGGGCGCTCAGCACTCGAAGCCTTCGCCCGAGAACATGGCCGCAGCGCCTATCACCCAGTCGGCACCTGCCGGATGGGCGGCGATGCCGACAGCGTCGTCGACCCCGAGCTTCGCGTGCGCGGGCTGCAAGGCCTGCGCGTCTGCGACAGCTCGGTCATGCCGAGCATCGTGTCGTCGAACACCAACGCCGCCGTGGTCATGATTGCGGAGAAGGCGGCGGATCTGATTGCGGGGCGAACGCTGCCGGTGGCGTAAGCAGGACAATCGCATGTGGTGGCGCCATGCGATTGCCCTGCCTTGAGCACCTGTCGCTGAGCGCATAGCACTCGAACCGCACTAAAAACGACAGCCTCCCGCAGCGCCTTCAACCGACGCTTGCGCAACCCACCAACCGACCGGAAACCCCCGGTTGCGGGCTCGTTGCCGACGCCTGCGCGGGGATATGAAAGCGCTTTTGCGCCAGTCCGCGATCACACCATATGAACCGATCCAACCTCTGCTAGCTTGTGGGCGTGGGACTTGTCCCGCTTTGGCCGGTGCTTCAGGCAACCCCATCCCAACCCCCCGCCCCCTGCGGTACCGGCCATCCCCTCCCCCTTTTGGCGGGCTTCTCGACCTGCCGTCCTCAGCCGTCCCTGCCAACTTCGAGGTCGACGAAGAGGCTTGATGCGTTGCATGCAAATCCAAACCATCGGGCAGCGTATCGAGGAATTTCACATCGGCTGGCTGGACGACCTCCTGAAGGCGACCAGTTCCGGGTCGAGCCGCCTCAGCTCCCGGTTGATGGCCGCCAGGCGCTCCGGTTCGCCCTTCCGTGTTGCAGACATTGAGAATAACGGGGCGTAAGCGCATCAGCGAACCACCGCCGCGATGCGTTCCAACGTGGTGCGCGAAACGGCTCGGCCATCGGCGCGGTTCGGCTTGCCAAATGCCGCCATGCCGCCCATACACGGCTTGAACAACCGCCCCGAGGGTCCGCGCCCATTTTGCCAAAGGATACTCTCCGATGTCTGTGACGCCGTCCCCCTGGTCAAAGCCGTGACGGCCTCCCTCGCAAGCCTGGGCTGGACGGATTTCTTCGGCGACCAGCTTGAAGCCGATGAGGCAGACCTCGTGCCGACGCGCATCGCCTCGGTGCACCGCGACCGCCTGGCCGGCCTGTCCCGGGCAGGGCCAGTGGATCTGACGCTGCCGGCCAATGCCAACACCGGCGACTACGCCGTCGGCGACTGGGTGCTGGTCGAGCAGCATACACATCTGCTGCTCCGCCGGCTGACCCGCAAGACGGTGCTGGAGCGCCGTACCCAGGGCGGCAGGATCCCGCAGCTGGCCGCGGCCAATGTCGACACGCTGTTCATCGTGACGTCCTGCAATGCCGATTTCAACATCGCCCGGCTCGAGCGCTATCTGGCGCTGGCCAACGAGGCCGGAACGACGCCGGTGATCCTGCTGACCAAGGCCGACACCGCTGACGATGCCGAGAGATACCAAAGCCAGGCTGCCGCCCTTCAGCGTGGTTTGCCCGTAGTGACGCTGAACCCGCGCGTCGCCGATGCCGCAGCGGCGCTTGCTCCCTGGTGTGGCGCAGGGCAGACGGTGGCGCTGGTCGGCTCCTCCGGCGTCGGCAAATCGACGCTGGTCAACACGCTGGCCGGAGCGGCGCAGCAATCGCCGCAACAGACTGCGGGCATTCGCGAGCACGATGCCAAGGGTCGCCACACCACCACGGCGCGGTCGCTGCACCCCATCGCCGGTGGCGGCTGGGTAATCGACACGCCGGGCATGCGCACGCTGCATGTCAGCGACGTCGCATCCGGCATCGACACGCTGTTTGCCGAAATCACCGAGCTCGCACCGCTGTGCAAGTTCCGCGACTGCACCCATGTCCACGAACCGGGCTGCGCGGTGCAGGCTGCGTTGAAGGCGGGTACGCTCGACCCTGAGCGCCTTGCCCGCTGGCGCAAGCTGTCGGAGGAAAACCAGGGCAACACGCCGGTTCAGAGCGGCCCGCGCGGCAACAAATCGCCTGCCGGGCGCCCGAAGCGGCGTTGAGAGGATAGGAATTGCGGAACGAGACGTCGGAGGCCCGGCATGTGCCGGGCCTCCCTTTTTTCACTCTCCGCGCATCGTTGCCTGGAAGGTCGGCAGGTGCTTCTGCTGCGCCTCCAGCATGCGCTCGCGGTAGACGCCGTAGATGACGTCGGTGTCGTGCAGCGTCACGCCGGCAATGGTCGGCGAGGCGAAGACCGGCAGTTCGATGCCGCGCTTGGCGAGCTGCTCGGCCGTGCGCGCGATCAGCTCATGCGCCAGGATCATGGCAAGCACCGTCGATGAGCCCGACACCGGCCGGCTCCAGCCCTCGACCGGCACGATGGCGTCCTCGATCGGCGAACAGGTGTCGATGACGAGGTCGGCGGCATCCGCCAGCCGCTTGCCGGACGAGTGCGTCGCCGGCTTGTCCAGATTGTTCTTGCTGGTGACAGCGACGACGAAGATGCCGCGCTTCCTGGCGTAGAGCGCGGTGTCGATGCCCGACGAGTTGCGGCCGCTATGGCCGAAGATGATGATCGAATCGCCCTTGTTGAGCGGCTGGTGGTCGAGGAATTTTTCGGCGTATCTTTCCGTACGCTCCAGCCACAAAAGCTCGCGCACGCCGCCGGCGCCGAGCACATTGTGCCACATCACGCGCGGGTCGGTCAGGGGGTTGAAGCCGACATAGCTGCCATAGCGCGGAAACACTTCCTGCACCGGCAGCACCGAATGGCCGGAGCCATAGAGATGCACCAGCCCGCCGCCCTCGAGCGAGTCGGCAAAGCGGCTGGCGGCCTGGCCAAAGGCCTCTTCATTGGCTTTCGCAGCCTGGTCGATGAGGGCGGCGAGACGGTGGATGTAGAGATCGGACACGTGGGTACTCCTGTTTGCTGTGTCGGTCTGGAATGGATCAGCTTCTCGGGTTCAGCGGCACGCGTCCGGCGCGCAGCGTCGAGCGGATTTCGTAGCGGTCGCCGCGCATGATCGAGACGGTGAATTCGAACGGGCCGCGCTCGTCGGTGGTGATGCGTTCTACGACGAAGGCCGGGCTGCCGACAGCGAGGTCGAGCAGTTCGGCGTCCGCCGCGCCGACCGCGCCGACCCGGTAGTTCTCCCGCGCGGCCACCGGCACGATGCCGTAATGGCGCTCCAGCGCCTCGTAGAGCGAGCCCTGCAGCAGGCCGGCATCGAGGAAGCCCGGCACGCGCACGGCCGACAGCTGCGCCGTCTGGATGCCGATCGGCTCGTTGTTGCCGAGCCGCAGCCTGCGAATGCGCACCACCGGATCGCCCTCCTCGATCTCCAGCGCGCCGGCAGCCGCCGCATTGGCGGTGGTCAGGCTGCAGTCGAGCAGGCGCGAGCCCGCGACCACGCCCATATTGCCCATCTCCTGGGTAAAGCTGGTCAGCTCGCGCGTGCCGGCGACCAGCGTGGTGGAGCGCACGAACGTGCCGCGGCCATGTTCGCGCCTGAGCAGTCCTGCCTCCTCGAGATTGCGCAAGGCGTGGCGCAGCGTGATACGGCTGACGCCGAACAGGGCGCACAGCCTGTCCTCCGCTGGGATCTGGTCGCCCGTTGCCCATTCGCCGCTCTTGACGATGGTTCGGATCGCCTCTTCGACCTGGTACCAGAGCGGCTCCGGCCGTCTGCGGTCCGGTTGCTGAAAGCTTGCTTCGCTCATCGCACCTGCCTCCACCCTTGCCCAACGGCGCCGGCCAGCGCCGCGCCGACGAGACCGGCGCGGGGACCGAATTTTCCGGGCTTGACGTCGATGCCGCGCAGATGCGGCGGCAGATGGCGCCGCAGCGCTGCAAGCAGCGGCGGCCGGATCACATCCAGCGCCTCCGCCAAACCACCCGAAATCAGCACCGCTTGCGGATCGAGCAACGCGACAGCGCCTGCCAGCGCGGTGCCGAGCTGTCGCGCCGGCAGTTCAAGCAAGGTGAGTGCAGCCAGCTCGCCGGCCTGGGCAGCGGCGATCAGCCGGCGGCCGTCGGCAAGGCCGATCTGGCCGGCAAGGCCATCGAGCGCCCGGCCCGACGCGACGCGCTCCAGCCAGCCGCTGCGCTCCTCGCCATGATCTTTGACGTCGGCGCAGGCCCAGCCGAACGAGCAGGCGCCGCCATGCGCGCCGGCAACGATGCGGCCATTGGCCAGCACCGCCGAACCGATGCCGGTGCCGATGGCGAGCAGGATCGCATCCGACATGTTTTTCGCACTGCCTTCGACAGCCTCCGCCAGCAGCGCAATCTGCGCGTCATTGCCGAGCGCTACGCGCAGTTTGGGAAACAGCGGCTGGATATCGACGCCGTCGAGGAACGGCAAGTTGGGGATCCAGCGGCAGATTGAGCCCTCGACCAGACCCGGCACCGCGATGCCAAGCGCTGAGACCGGCCCGGCCTCAGCGCACAGCGCGTCGATGCGAGCAATGAAGGCATCAAGGGTTGCCGGCGCCGGCTCGCTGCCCCGCGTCTCCAACGCACCGACATCGCCCGTAGATACGCCGGCGCGCAGATTGGTGGCGCCGAGATCGATGGCGAGTACCCGCGTCATCGACCGGACCCTTTGCCGAAGGGGAGCGAGAACAGGCCGCTGCCGGCATTCCACGAATGCGATGCCGCCGCGAAGGCCTGCGCATGGCGCGTGCCGCGCAGGCAGCCGCGCAGCCGGTAGAGCGAACTGTAATAGTCGACATAGGGGAAGCTGCTCAGGCCGCGCGCCAGCTCATACTCCATGACCGCGTCGCGCCACGCCTCGAACCCGTCGCTGACATCGACGAGATGCTCGGGCCGGAAGCCGTCATCGTCCTCCCAGTTCTCGCCGAACAGCAGCAGTTGCGGCGTGTGCGCCGGATGGTCGCTGGCAACGGTCGGCAGTCCGGCGAAGAAGATACCGGTCTTCGTCAAATGCGCGGCGGCGCGATGGTCCTTGTGCCAGCTGCCATGCCAATGGGTGATGACGATCTCGGGTTTCAGCTCGCGAATGATGTCGCCCACTTCGAGCGCCGTCTGATCGTCCGTGGGCAGGAAGCCGTCGCGCAGGCCAAAGCCACGCATGGTGACGCCGAGCCGCTCCGCCGCGCTGCCCGCTTCCTCTTCCTTCTGCACGCAATAATGCGCGGGAACCAGGTACGGATGGCCCTGCTCACCCATGGTCAGATGCAGGAAGGTCACAGTGGCGCCGCGCTTGACGGCAGCGGCCGCCAGCGGCCCGGCCATCACCTCGGCATCGAAGGCGTGCGCGCCGACCACCAGGATCGATTTCGCCGCATAAATCCTGTCTTCGATCATTTCATGCCCCCTCCGGTGCCCACGCCTTCGCGAATCTGGCGCGCCAGCAGACAATACATGATCAGGATGGGCGCCATGGATATCGCCAGCGAGGCGAACACCAGGCCCCAGTCGGTGCGGAACTGGCCGACGAAGACGCTGATCGCCAGCGGCACCGTCTTGTAGCGGTCGTCGAAGATGAAGATCAGCGGGAAGAAGAAATCGTTCCACACCGCGATCGCTGTGAAGATGGCCACGATCGACACCGCCGGCTTGACCATCGGCAGGATGATCTGGAACAGGATGCGCACCTCGCCGGCGCCGTCCATGCGCGCGGCCTCGTCCAACTCGGAGGGTAAGACGCGCATGAAATTGGCGAAGATGAAGACGGCGAAGGGAATGCGGATCGCCGAATAGACCAGGATCAGCCCGGTCAGCGAATCCAGCAGGCCGAGATTGCGCATCAGCGTGAACAGTTCGACCGAGGCGAGCCGGATCGGCAGCATGATGCCTGACAGGAACAGGCCGAGCATGATGGCATTCCAGCCGAGTCTGTATCGGCTGAGCGGATAGGCGGCCATCGCCGAGACGACGATGGTGAGGATGACCGCGCCGCCCGTGACGATCAGGCTGTTGATGAAATTCTGGCCGAGATCGGCGCGCGTCCAGGCGTTGATGAAATTGTCGAAGGCAAAGCTTTGCGGCAGGCCGAGCCTGTTGTCGTAGATCTCGGCCGTGGTCTTGAAACAGGAGACGATGAGGATGTAGAGCGGCAACAGCACGGCCGCCGTCCAAACGACCAGCACCGTCCAGCCGGGCAGCCGCGCCAGCTGCCGAGAGATGGCCGGTCTTTGTGAAATCGCCAGCGCGCTCATAGCTGCACCGTGCGGCGGTCGAAGAAGCGCAGCATCATGAGCGTGCCGATGCTGAGGATCAAAAACAGCACGGTGCCGAGCGCCAGCGCCAGACCGATATCGGTGATGCCGACAGCGCCTTCCGCGCCGAAGGCCAGCCGGTAGAAGTAGGTCACCAGCGTGTCGGTCGAATAGCTCGGATTGCCCTGCACGCCCTGCATGACATAGACGATGTCGAACTGGTTGAAGGTGTTGATGAACGACAGCGTCGTCAGCGTGCCCAGCGCCGGCATCAGCAGCGGCAGCGCGATCGAGAACAGCATGCGCGCATTGCCGGCGCCGTCAAGTTTTGCCGCCTCGAAAATCTGGCCGGAAATCTGCCGCAGACCTGCCGTGTAGATCAGCACCGGCAGGCCCATCCAGTTCCAGGCATCGACGGCGATCAGCATGGCGAGCGCGGTGTGGCTGTTGCCGAGCACGGTCAGGCTGCCCTGGTGCAGGCCAAGCCCGTTCAGCGCCCATTCGACGACGCCGCCCGGTGCCAAAAGCAACCGCCACAGCGCGCCGACGATGACCGGGCTCAGCACCGCCGGAAAGAAGAACACCGACTGGAAGAACGCAGCACCCCTGTCGCGCAGGAACAGCAGCCAGGCGAACAAAAGCCCGATTCCGTTCTGGAACAGCATGATGCCGAAGAACCAGGCGGTGTTGTGCCACAGCGCGCCGTAGAGCCGCGCGCCGCTGGGGAAAACGAACAGCCTTGAGAAATTCGACAGGCCGGCGAACTCGACCATGCGCAGCCCCTTCCAGACGAAGAAGCTGCCCCAGAGCGACATCCCCAGGGGATAGAGGACGAACAGCGCATAGACCGCCAGCGCCGGCAGGGTGAACAGCACGGCCATGCGCTGCTGCGTGCGGCGAAGGCTGCTGGTGCGGCGAAGGGTGCTCATGCGCTTTTCTGGTCCGTGAGAGGCCGGCCGCTTTGCGACCGGCCGCGCCTACTGCTTCGGCTTGAACCAGGTGGCGACTGCGGCCTGCATGTCGGCCGCCAGCTTCTCCGGCGCGATGTTGCCTTCGATCATGTCGATGATCTCCGACTGCAGCACCGAAGACGCCGTCGGCGACTGCCAGCGGAAGCCGACCAGCGTCAGATAGGGCGTCGAATTCTTCGCCATCTCCATCATCGAGGCCAGCACTGGATCCTTCACCGTCACATCCGTGCGGGCCGGCGGCCAGCCGAGCTCGTCGGCGAACATCTGCGCGAACTCTGCCGAAGCCATGAAGCCCAGCACCTTGGTCGCGGCTTCCTTGTTCTGGCTCTCGGAGACCAGGCCATAGGAGCCGTCGGAGAAGGCCGAGGTGTAGAGTTTTGCCCCGGCATCGTCGGCGGGGAACGGGAAGATCGAGAATTTCAGCTTCGGGTTCTGCGCCTTGAAGCTGCCGTTCTCGAACGAACCGCCGAGGAACATCGCCGCCTTGCCGCCGATGAACTGCTGCGTGGCGGTGGTGTAGTCGATGCCGGCGAAGCCGTCGGGGAAATACGGCTTCAGCTCGGCGAAGCGCTTCAGCGCCGCGACATAGCGCGGATCCTCGAAGGTCGCCTTGCCGCTCATCATCTCGTCGTAGAATTCAGGACCATAGACGGTCGGGCCGACGACGCCGACGGCGATCTCCAGTTCCCAGGCCGAGCCGTTGGCGCCGCCGGTGGCGATCGGCGTGATGCCGGCCGCCTTCAGCTTCTCGCAGACAGCGGTGAAATCCTTGTAGGTCTTCGGTATCTCGATGCCCTGGGCGGCGAAGATATCCTGGTTGTAGAAGACGCCCATCATCGGCACCGAATAGGGCACGCCATAGAGCTTGCCGTCGCTGCGGCCGCGCGCGCCGCCAAGCGCCGCGTCCTCCATGTTCTTCAGCTCCGGCACGCTGTCGTCCAGCGCGTCGAGATAGCCGGCCTCGACGAAGGGCTGCAATTCGCCATAGGCCTTGAGCTGGGCGATGTCGGGCCCGCGCCCGCCGCGCAGCGCCGTGCTCAGCCGGTTCTGGTAGTCGGCATCGGGCGTGAACTGGATGGCGACCTTGATGCCGGGGTTCTTCGCCTCGAAGGCATCGAAGATGCGGCGCATCGCTGCCTCGTCCTCGGTGCGCCAGCTCCACAGCGTCACCGTGCTGTCGGCGGCTCGCGCCGGCAATGAGGCGAAGACGCCGGCGCAGGCGGCGGCAAGGCCGCCGATCAGGCCAAGTGCTGCGCGCCGGTCAAGTGAAAGCATGCTCATTGCCAGTCTCCCATTGTTCTCTGTCCTTGGCGTCCCGCGGCATTTCCTGCCGTGAGAGAGCCATTGGCTCGGGAAAAGTCATTATAATGACATAGCGGCATTCGCAAGAGGTCTGCTGCGCCTCAGGAATGGCGGCGTTGGCCCCCTCACGACATTGCAGTACCCGCATCCGTTTGTTATTTAACGATAAATGTCCACATTCCAGCGCTGCAAAGAAATCTGTGACCGTGCCATGTGAGACTTTTTCGCCAGCAAGCCCTTGCGTCGCCGCGCTAACTTGTCATAACGTCATTGTGAACCGATAGGAGGATGAGGAATGTCGTTTGCCTGGACGTCGAAACTGGCACTGGCCGCAGGCCTCGCCATCCTGCCCACCACCGGCTGGGCGCAATCGGTCAACATCTCCTATCTCACCCACTGGTCGCCGGAGACGGTCGCGTTGCTGGAAGCGGCGGCCAAGGATTATGCCAAGACCAATCCGGATGTCAGCGTCACCGTGCGCGCCGTCCCCTTCGGCGACCTCCTGACCACGCTGCGCTCGCAAGGCGGCGGCGCGGACGGCCCGACGATCGGCGGCATCTACGATCTCTGGTTGCCGGAACTGGCGCGCGACAAGCTGGTCGCGCCCGCTCCCGATGCGGTGGCCAGCGAGGTCAAGGCCGCCTGGCCGGCGGGCATCACGAGCGCCGCCTCGGTCGGCGGCACGCTCTATGGTATCCCCAACGAGATCGACGTCTATGCGCTGAACTACAACAAGGCGCTGTTCAAGCAGGCCGGCATCGCGGCGCCACCCAAGACCTGGGACGAATTCAAGGATGCGGCCAAGAAGCTGACCAACAAGGATGCGGGACAGCAAGGCTTCGGCATGATCAATTCATGGGCCGCCGGTGTCGTTCATCCCTTCGCCTCGCTACTGGTCTCCAATGGCGGCGACCTGGTCAAGGACGGCAAGCCGGTGCTAGACAGCCCGCAGGCGACCGAGACCTTCCAGCTCTATGAGGACCTGATCAAGTCGGGCGCCAGCGTGCCGGCGATGGCGACCGCAGACGCCAACACCACCGGCCCCTTCCTCGACAATTTCGTCTCCGGCAAGACCGGCATGATCATCATGGCCAATTGGTGGGAGAGCGCACTGAAGGCCGGCATGGGCGACAAGTTCGCCGACATTGCAACGGCGCCGCTTCCCGTCGGCCCGAGCGGCGACAAGCCGCATTCGATCTCCTACTCCTGGATGACCGTGGTCAACGCCAATGCAGGTGCGGCCGAGCAGAAGGCGGCATGGGACTTCCTCGCCTGGCTGAACAATCCAAAGTCCGGAAAGAACGGCGCTTCCGCGATGTCGGATATCCTCATGTCGATGGGCATCCTGCCCTCACGCCTCTCCGACATCGAGGCGCACAAGGACAAGCTCGGCTCGGAATTCCTCTCCGGCTATGTCAGCGTGCTCACCGACGCCAAGCCGTTCCCGGTGGTGCCGGGCGGCCAGGAATTCTCGGAATCGCTGCAGCAGACGCTCGAGGCGTTGCAGTATGGCCAGGTCTCGGCCAAGGATGCGCAGGCGACGGCGCAGGCCGACGCCATTTCGATCCTGGAGCGCGCCGCCAAATAATGATTCAGAGGTACCGTGCCTCGGCGGGCATCATGCTGGCGCCCGCCGTGACGCTGATCGGCATCTTCGTCCTGTTGCCGATGCTGCTCACCGTCTGGCTGTCGTTCCAGGACTGGTCGACGCAGACGCCGTTTTCCAGCGCCAGCTTCATCGGCCTCGACAATTTCCACGAGATTTTCGGGGCCACCTCGATCGGCCGCGACTTCAAGGCCGCGCTCACGAACACAGCCGTCTACACCGCGCTCTCCGTCGTCCTCATCCTGCCTCTGTCGGTGGCCTTCGGCCTGATGGTCTACCAGCGCGATGTCGCCGGCGGCACGGCGCTGCGCACGGTGCTGTTTGCCACCTACATGGTGCCGATGATCGCGGTGGCGCTGGTCTGGTCGAAGCTTTATTCGCCGAGCGAAGGGCCGCTCAACCAGATGCTCGGCCTGATCGGCATGGGACCACAGCCCTTCCTGTCGTCGCCGCGCTCGGCGCTGATCTCGATCATCTTCCTCAATGTCTGGCAACAGGTCGGTTACTTCACCGTTTTGGCGATCGCCGGGCTGACGCAGATCCAAGGCAGCCTCTACGAGGCGGCGAAGCTCGATGGCGCCAACCGTTTCGAGCAGTTCCGCTTCATCACCCTGCCGCTGATACGGCGCACGCTTCTGTTCAGCGCCGTCATCGCCATCATTAACGCCGTGCAGGTGTTCGAGCCGGTTGCCCTGATCACGCAGGGCGGGCCGGTCGGCTCGACCAATGTGCTGACCTACCACATCCGCCGCGTCGGCATCGAGCGTGCGCAGGGTGGACTGGGTTCGGCCATGGCGGTGATGCTGATGCTTTCGCTGATTGTCGTCGTCTGCGCGCTGTTTGCCTTCGCCAACCGGAAGAACGACGAATGAGCGCGGGATCGTCGAGCCGGCTGTCGCGCCGGCGCCCGTCGGGCCGCAAGGCGCTGCTGGCGACGCTGATGCTGCTGGTCGCCGTCGCCTCGGCCTTCCCGCTGGTATGGATGGTGCTGTCGAGCCTCAAGACGCCGGTCGAGAGCATGCAGGTGCCGCCGGTGTGGATCCCCCTTACGCCGAGCTTTGACGCCTATGAGAAGGTGTCGGGCGTGGTCAATGTCGGCCGCTCGATGTGGAATTCCCTGGTCATCGCCTCGATTACCACCGCCGGCATTCTGCTGACCAGCATGATGGCCGGCTACGCCTTCGCCAAATACCAATTCCCCGCCAAGTCGCTGCTGTTTTCTGTGCTGATCGCCACCATGTTCCTGCCGCCGATCGTGACGCTGATCCCGCTCTATCGCCTGGTCGGCTCGATCGGCCTCAACGCCAGCCTCGCCGGCATCATCGTGCCCAATCTCGCCAACGCTTTCGGCATCTTCCTGATGCGCCAGTTCATCTCCGGCGTTCCCGACGAGCTCATCGACGCCGCGCGCATGGACGGCGCCTCGGAGTTCTTGATCCTCTACAAGATCGTCGCGCCGAGCGTCGCCCCCGCAATCGCGGCTCTGGCCCTCTTCGCCTTCGTCTATCACTGGAACAGCTATCTGTGGCCGCTGACCGTGCTGCAGGGCAATGCCGACGCCTATCCGATCGTCATCAGCCTGAGCCGTCTGCTCAGCTACAACAGGGGCGCCGTCAACACCGGCCTGGTGATGGCCGGTGCGACCCTGGCCGTGCTGCCGCCGCTCATCCTGTTCGTCTTCCTGCAGCGCTTCTTCGTCGATTCCATCGTCGGTTCGGCGATCAAGGGATAGCTGCACCAGCCTTCAAGCGCTCGGCCTGGTTCCGCCACAGATCAGATAGTAGCACTCGTCATAGCGCATGTAGTCAGCCGCGCCCTTGTCCGGCCATTCGCCCGTGTCGAAACGGATTTTGAGTAGGCTTCTGCACTGCGCCACCTTCGCTGCATTGCTGTCCGGGAACAGGGTAACGAGCAGGCCTTGCGGAGCGCCGAAGGAAACCGCCGAAAGAACGAGGCAGCCGAGGCTGGCAGCAAGGAAGAGAGACAAGTTGCGCATTGTTACCGAATACGGCTGGGCCGATGCTCTGACAATGAACAACCCATATCATGATTAACACATGCATAGCAGCGTTTTGCCCAGTAAAGCGACTGAAGAGTACTTGGCGCCCCGCCGCTGCCAGGTCTGCTGCGGCGGCGGTAGCGCCTTCGGCAGGTCAATCCCTTAGGGCAGCGCCAGTCCCCCAGGTGATTGCTTCTACCGCTGAACCGCGGCAGCTCCCGTCCTCACCCAAACCTTGCCGCCGTCCAAGCCCCACCCGCTGCATTCGACTCCACCGCCGCCGCGGCAAACTTCACCCCGCGCGCACCATCCACAACATCCGGCACCTGCGCGGCCCTTGCTGCATCGACCGCCCCACCTGACCTATGCGCACGAATAATATCAGCGGCGTCGCGGTAGAAATTGGCGAAGGCCTCGATATAGCCTTCCGGATGTGCCGCCGGCATGCGCGACACGCGCTGGGCCTCCGCCGTCGAGCCATGGCCCCCGCGCACCAGCGTGCGGGTTTCCTCGCCATAGACGGAAAAGCGCAGTTCCTCCGGCCGGCTGCCCGACCATTCTAGGCCGGCTTTGTCGCCATAGATGCGCACGGAGAGATCGTTGTAGTGGCCGGGCGACGTCTGGCTGGCCAGGATCGTGCCGCGCGCCGCGCCGGTCCAGCGCACCAGCACATGCGCATTGTCGTCGAGCCGCCGTCCCGGCACGGCGGTGAACAGATCCGCCGACACGGCTTCAGCCTCGCAGCCGGAGATATAGGTTGCCAGGTTGAAGGCATGCACGCCGATATCGGCCAGCACCGCCGACTGCCCAGCGCGCGCCGGATCTGTGCGCCACTCCGCCTGCTTCTGGCCCTCGGCGTCGATCGGCTTCGTCAGCCAGTCCTGGATGTAGGCGCCATGCACGGACACTATGCGGCCAAGCGCGCCCGCCGCCACCATCTCACGCGCCTGGCGGACCATGGCGTAGCCGGTGTTGTTGAGCGTGACGACGAAGCGACGCTTTTTCTCCCGCGCCAGCGCCACCAGCGCCTCGGCCTCATCCAGCGTCGTCGACAGCGGCTTGTCGCAGATGACGTCGATGCCGGCCTCGAGAAAGGCCGTGGCGATCGGCGCGTGCAGATGGTTGGGCGTGACGATGACCACCGCCTCGATGCCGTCCGGCCGCGCTGCTTCGGTTCGCGCCATCTCGCGATAGTCGGCATAGCTGCGATCCGGCGCGATGCCGATCTCGGCGGCCGATGCGGCGGCGTTTTCCGGGTCCGACGACAGCGCGCCGGCGACCAGCACGATCTGGTCGTCGAGGCGCATGGCGAGCCGATGCACCGCGCCGATGAAAGCGTTGCGGCCGCCGCCGACCATGCCGACCCGCAGCCGCTTGCCCGCCGATCCGTCCGATGTTGCGTAGACCATGTTTCCTCCTGGGAAGACAGTTTTGCCGTCGTCGAGTTCTGTCGCGCCCCCCTCTGTCCTACCGGACATCTCCCCCACGAGGGGGGAGATCAGGCACCACAGCGGCCTTCGCCAATCTCAGACGTCGCAAGAGGGCGCCGAAGGCGAAACTGCCAATCTCCCCACCCGTGGGGGAGATGTCCGGCAGGACAGAGGGGGGCGCCGTAGAGCGCTGCTTTTGACCGCTCGCATCAGTCACACTTTCGAACATGATTTCCAATTTTCATATTGTAAAACGATCGTATCGCGCTAGCCTGAAATCATGAGTGGGGCAAGCAAGGCATCCGGACGGTCCAGCACCGACGAGGCGGCGACGCGCAAGCGCGGGCGCTCTCTGGCCGCGCTTGGCTACATCCAGCCGCAGACCTATGAGGAGCTGCGCGCGGTGCTGTCGTCGGGCACGGTGCATTTCCCCAAGCGGCTGCGCCAGGTGGCAATCTTCCTGTGGCAGCATCCGAGCGACGTCGCGCTCGGCACCATCGCGCAGGTTGCGGCACTGGCCGGCGTGCAGCCCTCGACGCTGGTGCGCTTTGCCCAGATCTTCGGCTATTCCGGCTTTTCCGATTTCCAGGGCCTGTTCAAGGAGCACATCAAGGGCTCATGGCCGGAAGGGCGCGGCGAACCGCGCACCGAGACCGAGCCCAATCTGCATTTCCTGCACGGCATGGTCGGCGCGTCGCAGGCCTCGCTTGGCCGCATCGAGGCGGGCTTCGATGTCGCGAGTTTCGACAAGATGGTGGCGCTGCTGGCGGCCGCCGAGCTGATCTATGTCATCGGCTCCAAGCGCGCCTTTCCCGTCACCGCCTATCTCTCCCTGACACTGTCGCAGCAGGGCGTGCGCAATGTGCTGGTCGACAATGTCGGCTCCTCCGCACTCGACCAGATCGGCTGCATCAGCGGCCGGGATGCCGTGCTCGCTGTCTCGTTTAGCCCCTACAATTCGATCACGCCCGATCTCGTCGCGGTGGCGCATGAGCGCAAGGCGCGTATCGTCACCGTCACCGACAGCACCTTCAGCCCGCTGATCCCGCTCTCGGACAGCTGGCTGGAAGTGGTGGAATCTGACTTTGCCGGCTTCCGCTCACTGGCGGCCTCGCTCGCCGTTGGGATGGCGCTGGTCCATGGCGTGGCGGCGCGGCGCGACGAATGAGGCGTCACTGGTCCAATTGACAATCGGGAATTGCCGTTCCATATTTCTCAAAATAGAAACTTTATTCCCGGGAGGAGGAATGGAGATCCGGCTTGGCGGCAAGGTGGCTCTGGTCACCGGGTCGACGCAAGGCATTGGCCGCGCCATTGCCGAGACGCTGGCGCGTTCCGGTGCCGCCGGGCTGTTGGTCACCGGGCGCGAGAGGGCGCGTGGCGAGGCCGTGGCGGCCGAGCTTTCGCAATTGGGCACGCCGACCATCTTCGTCGCCGCCGACCTTGCCGATCCTGACGCCCCCACCCTTCTGGCGCAGGCCTGCATCGAGCGCTTCGGCCGCATCGATGCGCTGGTCAACGCCGCCGGCCTGACCGATCGCGCCTCTTTCCTCGACGCCAGCCTCGACGACTGGGCGTCACTGTTTGCCGTCAATGCGCGCGCGCCGTTCTTCCTGATGCAGGCGGCGATTGCCGACATGAAGCAGCGCGGCCAAGGTGGCGCCATTCTCAACATTCTGTCGATCAACGCCCATTGCGGCTCGCCGGAGCTTGCCGTCTATTCCGCCACCAAGGGCGCGCTGGCGACGCTGACCAAGAACGCCGCCAACGCCCACCGTTTCGACCGCATCCGCGTCAACGGCATCAATGTCGGTTGGACGGACACGCCGGCCGAACGCATCATGCAGGCGGAGACTTTGGGCAACGGCCCTGGCTGGCTCGAGAAGGCCAACGCCGCGCAGCCTTTCGGCCGGTTGCTGACGCCGGACGACATCGCCAGCCTCGCCGTCTTCCTGCTGTCCGACGCCGCCGGCCCGATGACCGGCGCGGTCATCGACCAGGAGCAGGCGGTGATCGGAGCGAACCGGTGAGCGCTTCCATCGAAACGCTTGGGCCGGCGCTGCTCGATCGCTTGCCGGCATCGGTGCAGACACCGTCCTATGACCGTACGCTCCTCTCGCCCGGCATGGCGCATCTCGGCGTCGGCGCTTTCCATCGCTGCCATCAGGCCGAATACACCGACGATCTCATCTCGCTGCGCTTCGACCGCTGGGGCATCGTCGGCATCAACATCCGTCCGCCCCGCCTTGCCGACACGCTGGGACGGCAGGGCGGGCTCTACACAAGGCTGATCCGCGAGAACAGCCACATCGAGGCGCGCGTCATCGGCAGCATCGTCCGGGTGGTCGACAGCCAGGAGAGTGCGGCACCGGCGCTCGGCGTGCTGATCTCACCCGATATCGAGCTGGTGACGATGACGGTGACCGAAAAAGGCTATTGCCACATCCCGTCCAGCGGCGAACTCGACCTTGGCCATCCCGACATCGTCCACGACCTCGCCAACCCCGAGACGCCACGCAGCGTGCCCGGCCTGCTGGTGCGGGCGCTGGAGCAGCGCAGGGCCACACATGAGCGACCCATAACGTTTCTCTCCTGTGACAACATCCCGACCAACGGTACTATTCTGAACAATGTCGTGCGGACGTTTGCCGAACGGCGGAGCAAAGGGCTGGCCCGCTGGATAGAGGCCAATGTCGCGTTCCCCGCGGCCATGGTCGACCGCATCGCGCCGGCGGTGACGCAGGATGACCTCGACAGTGTCGAACAATGGTTCGGCTACCACGATGCCGCCGTCGCTGTCGGTGAGCCGTTCCGGCAATGGGTGATCGAGGAAAAATTCGCCGGCCGCATGCCGCGCTGGGATCTGGTCGGCGCCACCTTTGTCGACGACGTCACGCCGTTTGAGCATCTCAAGATGCGGGTGCTGAATGGCGCCCAGACGGCACTCGCCACGCTCGGCGTTCTGGCTGGTCTCGAGCACACATCGGATGCAATGGCCGACCCGCTGCTGTCGGACTTCATCAGGCGCATGCTGGTCGAAGAGACTGTGCCGACGCTGATGCCGGTGCCGGGCATCCTGCCGCTTGCCTATGTCGAGCAGAGCCTCGGCCGGCTGAAGAACACCGCGATCCGCCACCGCAACCACCAGGTCGCAACCGACGGTTCGCAGAAGATCGTCCAGCGCCTGCTCAACCCGATCCGCGACCGGCTTGCGATGGGCCAGAGCATCGGCCTGCTGTCGGTGCCGGTCGCCGGCTGGATGGCCTATCTGATCCAGGCCTCGGAACGTTTCGGCAGACGCTGGCCGGTGTCGGATCCCTATGCCGGCAAGGTCGCCGCAATCGCCGACGCGACGGGTCCCGATGCCAGCGCGCTGGTGTCCGCCATCCTTGCCATCGACGGGATATTCGACCCCGGCCTTGCCGTTGACGGGACGTTCCGCGCGGCCGTGATATCGGCGCTGGGCGACCTGCTGTCGGACGATCCGATGGCGGCTGTCCGGCACAGTCTCGAACAAGATGAGGTCGCGAGGTTGAAGCGATCCAAACAATCGGCATTATAGTCGTCGGGGTCTAGGGAGGCAGAATGAAACTAGGAGTGCTTACAGCACCTTTTGCGGAGACGCCGCTTGGCGAGGTTGCCGACTGGGCGCACTCGGCCGGCTTCGAGGCGCTGGAAATCGCCTGCTGGCCGAAGACCTCCGGCGCGACGCGGCGCTATGCCGGCACCAGCCATATCGATGCCGCTTCCACCTCGCTCGCGCAGGCCAAGGAGATCGTCGCCTCGCTGACGGAGAAGAAGCTGACGGTCTCCGGCCTCGGCTACTATCCCAACCCACTGCATCCGGACCCTGCCCATCGCGAGGCCGTCATCGGCCATCTGAAGAAGGTCATCGTGCTGGCCGCCAATATGGGCGTGCCGGTGGTCAACACCTTCTGCGGTGGCGATGCCTCGAAGACCGTCGACGTCAACTGGCAGGACGCGCTGAAAGTCTGGCCCGAGACCGTCGCCTATGCGCGCGGCCACGGGGTAAAACTCGCCTTCGAGAACTGCCCGATGATCTTCAGTTATGACGAGTGGCCGGGCGGGCACAACATCGCCTATTCGCCCTACATCTGGCGGCGCATCCTCGAGGCCTGGGGCGGCGAGGTCGGCATGAATTTCGACCCCTCGCATCTGGTCTGGCAGATGATCGACCAGGGCCGCTTCATCAAGGAGTTCGGCCCCTACATGCTGCATGTCCACGCCAAGGATTTGATGATCGATCATGATGGTTTGTATGAGCGCGGGATTCTTTCCGCCGGGATAGGCTGGCAGGTGCCGCGCATGCCGGGATTGGGCGATGTCGACTGGAGCGGCTTCTTCTCCGGCCTCTACCGCGCCGGCTATGACGGCTCGGTCATCATCGAACATGAGGACAGGCGGTTTGAAGGCAACGACGATGCGGTGAAGCGGGGCTTCCTGCTCGCCCGCGACGTGCTGCGCCCCTTCGTCAAATGACGAGGTGAATGACTTGGTCTGAACCTGCCGAAGGGTCTGACCCTGAGACGAAAAACAACAATGTGGAGGAGTACTGACATGAAGAAAATACTGACCATGGTCCCGTTGCTTGCGGGCGCTGCCTTGCTGGCATCGATGGGCGTGTCGTCGGCCGAAGCCAAATATACGATCGGCATTTCCAACACCGTGCAGGGCAATGGCTGGCGCGAGGAAATGGTCTGCGCCATGAAGGCGCAGGCGCTGGCTTCGGGCGAAGTGACGAAGCTCAACATCGCCCACCGCAACACCGATGCCGCCGGCCAGCTCGAAGACATCCGCAATCTGATCAGCGCCAAGGTCGACGCCATCGTCGTCAACCCCGCTGATCCCGCCGGCATCAAGGCGGGCCTGGAAGAAGCCACCAAGGCCGGCATCGTCGTCGTTGCCGTCGACCAGGCGGTGACCGAACCGTCGGCCTACATCATCTCCAACAACCAGGAACAGTATGCCTATCTCGGCGCCAAATGGCTGTTCCAGCAGATGGGCGGCAAGGGCGAAGTGTTCTACATGCGCGGCGCCGCCGGCGCCTCGGCCGATAGCGATCGCGACAAAGGCTTCAAGAAGGCGCTGGCTGAAAACCCCGGCGTGAAGGTGGCTCAGGAAGTCTTCACCGGCTGGCAGCAGGATCAGGCCAAGCAGCAGATGCTGTCGTTCCTGGCCACCGGCACGCCGTTCAACGGTGTGTGGACCTCCGGCATCGACAACGTCATCGTCGACGCGCTGGTCGAATCGCAGGCGCCGCTGGTGCCGGTGGTCGGCGCCGACAATGCCGGCTTCGTCGGCCAGCTGAGCTCGGTGAAAGGTCTCGTCGGTGCAGCCGTCACCAACCCCGGCTCGATCGGCGGCGCGGGCGTGACGCTCGCGCTGCAGATCCTCGACGGCAAGAAGCCGGCGCAGCAGACCGTGCTGGTCGACCCGCAGCTGTGGGACAACGCCACCGACGAAGGCAAGGCCAAGCTGAAGGCAGCCGCCGACCCGTCGCTCAGCCCGGAATGGCCGGTCTCGATCTCGATCCCGGAGTGGACGACCTACACGAAGGAGCAGATCGTGGCCTGCAAGGGGCCGGGGGAGTAAGCCTGGTTTGAATGAACTGGCGAGGACGGCGAACGGCCGTCCTCGTCACACAGACTAGCGCTCTACGGCGCCCCCTCTGTCCTGCCGGACATCTCCCCCACAGGTGGGGAGATTGGCTGTCATCTCGGCTTTCGCTAATTTTCTACGTCGCAAGACGAGGGGCGGCGCCGGAACTGCCAATCTCCCCCCTTGTGGGGAGATGTCCGGCAGGACAGAGGGGGGCGCCGTAGAGCGCCGACATTAGTTTCTGGAACCATCAATTTTGACAACAAACCATTTGACCACCAGCCCCCTCCTCGACGCCACCGGCGTCGCCAAGAACTACGGCGCGGTTGCAGCGCTTCGCAACGCGTCGCTCTCCGTGCTGCCGGGCGAGGTCCACGCGCTGATGGGCGCCAACGGCGCCGGCAAGTCGACGCTGGTGAAGATCCTGACAGGCGCCATTCCGGCGAACGCCGGCCGCATCCTGATCCGCGGCGAGGCGCGCGACATTCGCTCGCCGGCCGCCGCGCGCCGCGCCGGGCTGCTGCCGGTCTACCAGGAGCCGTCGCTAATCCCCGATCTCGACGTTCTCTCCAATCTCAGGCTCACCGGCACGCCGGTCGAGCCGTTCCGCGCCTGGGTGCGCGAGCTCGGCATCACCGACCTCGATCTGCGCGACACCGCGCGCGACATTCCGCTGGCCGTGCTGCGCGTGCTCGACCTGGCGCGGGCGCTCGCCGTCGAGCCGGACGTGCTGCTGCTCGACGAGATGACGGCGGCCCTGCCCGCCAACCTCGCCGAAAAAGTGCTGGAAGTGGTGCGCCGCCAGGGCGATTCAGGCCGCGCCGTGATCTTCATCTCGCACCGCTTCGTCGAAATCTCCGCACTATGCGACCGCGCCACCGTGCTGCGCGACGGCGAGACCGTCGGCGTCGTCGACATCGTGCCGGGCGTGGAAGAAAAGATCGTCGAGCTGATGCTCGGCACCCGCATCGTCAAAACCCATGTCGCCGCCCGCAGTGCCGCCGAGAAGGCCGCGCCCGCAGCTGCCCGGCCGCGCATTTCGGTGCGCAATCTCCGCGTCGGAGCCAAGCTCAGCGATGTCTCCTTCGATCTCGCCGACGGCGAAGTCGCCGGCGTCGTCGCGCTCGAAGGCCAGGGCCAGGACGAGTTGTTCGCCGCCCTTGCCGGCTCGATCCGGCCCTCCGGCGGCGCGATCGAAGTCGATGGCCAGCCGGTGAAATTCTCGCATCCGATCGACGCCATCCGCGCCGGCATTGCCTATGTGCCGGGCGACCGCTCGGAAGCGCTCGCCATGCAGCGCTCGGTGCGTGAAAACATCGCCCTGCCCTTCAGCGCTGCCTTGCGCAACTGGGGCCCGATCAACATGCGACGTGAGCGCGCCACGGTGCTCAGCGCCATCGAGCGGCTGCAGATCGACACCCGCGCGCAAGGCGAGGTGCAGCGCCTGTCCGGCGGCAACCAGCAGAAGGTGACCATCGCCCGCTGGATCGCGGCGGATGCCCGCACCATCCTGTGCTTCGACCCGACGCGCGGCATCGATGTCGGCACCAAGCAGGAGATCTACAAGCTGCTGCGCGAACTCGCCGGCAACGGCAAGTCGGTGCTGTTCTACACCTCGGAACTCGAAGAGGTGCAGCGCGTCTGCGACCGCGTCATCGTCATCTTCGGCGGCCGCCTCGTCGACATTTTTCCGGTCGAGGAGGCCGACGAGCCGGCGCTGATGCGCGCCGCCTACGGCCTGCCGCGCGGCGCTAAGGCCGATATCGGCATATTGGCTGGTCCGACCGCGAACGCTTCGGCTTCGCCGGAGGCCGCGCCATGAACCATTTCCTGCGCCGCCAGGGCTGGGTCGTCGGCCTGTTCGCCCTCCTCATCGTCCTGTTCATCGCCACCAGGATCATCCAGCCCGCCTATGGCAGCAATGATTTCGGCTCGCTCGCCCGCGCCGTTCTGCCCTATGCCTTCGCAGTCGCCGCGCAGACGGTGGTCGTCATCGCCGGCGGCATCGATCTGTCGGTCGCCGCCATGATGGCGCTGACCAGCGTCACCGCGGCGTCGATGATGAATGGCGCGAGCGAGGAATACGCGCTGTTCGTCGTGCCCTTCGTGCTCGCCATGGGTTTTGCGCTCGGCGCGCTCAACGGCCTGCTCATCGTCGTCACCCGCGTGCCCGACATTGTCGTCACGCTCGCCATGCTGTTCGTGCTGCAGGGCGCCGCCCTGCTGGTGCTCGACGCGCCGGGCGGCGGCATCGCCGAATGGCTGAAGGCGCTGATCTCCGGCACGGTACCGATCCCCGGCCTGCCCGACGCCGTCGACGCCTGGCTGCCCAAGGCGCTGCTGGTGCTGATCGTGAGCCTCTGCGTCATCTGGATCCCGCTGCGGCGCTCGCGCCTAGGCCTCTCCATCTACGCCATCGGCTCGAGCGAACTGGCGGGGTTTCGCTCCGGCGTGCCGGTCAAGCGCACCCGCATCATCGCCTATGGGCTGTCCGGCCTGTTCGCCGCCTTTGGCGGCCTGGCGCTGACCATGAGCACCGGCATCGGCGCGCCCATCCCCGGCCCCTATCTGCTCGCCAGCGTCGCCGCCGTGGTGCTGGGCGGCGTCGCGCTCGGCGGCGGCAAGGGCGGCCTGCTCGGCCCGATCGTCGCCGTCTTCGTGTTGCGCCTGGTGCGCACGGATTTGACGCTGCTCGCTATCGACCCGAATGTCACGGCTATTATCGAGGGGCTGATCATGGTGGCGGTGGTGATGTTCGGGGCGTTTATCACGATGCGGGGGCGGCAATGATGGGAGGGCTGTCGCAAAGAGACGTCGGCGTTCCTTCGCGCCCGCCTCTGTCCTGCCGGACATCTCCCCCACAAGGGGGGAGATCAGCTGTCATCGCCGCTTTCGCCAGCCTTCAACGTTGCAAAAAGGAGCGAGGCGCTGGAGCTGCCAATCTCCCCACAAGTGGGGGAGATGGCCGGCAGGCCAGAGGGGGGCGCCGTAGAGCACTGTCCTCGCCAACTTGCCGCACCTTGCAAACCTCATCGCGAGCAAGAGCCGCCCCATGAGCACCACCGCCATCACCCCGGTCCCCTTCGGCCGCCGCATAAAGCGCTTCATGGCCGATCGCCCGCTCATCCCGCTGATCGTCCTGCTCGCCATCCTGGTTATAATCCTGCAGATCCTGCGCCCCGGCATCGTCAACGAGCGCTGGATCGCCAACACTATTAAATTCGCCATACCGCTGGCGATCCTGGCGGGATGCCAGACCATGACCATGCTGACCGGCGGCATCGACCTGTCGGTCGGCACGGTGGCAACGATGAGCGCCTTCATCATGGCGACGCAAGTGGTCAACCAGGACCCGGCGGTGGCGTTCCTCCTGGCGATGATGCCGGCGGTGCTGATCGGCCTCGTTAACGGCATCGGCGTCGGCGTCTTCCGCGTCCACCCGCTGATCATGACGCTGGGCACCAGCCTGATCGGCACCGGCTGCCTGCAGGTCTACCAGCGCACGGTGATCGCGTCGGGCGCAAAAATCCCCGACTTCCTGGCTTGGCTCGGCACCGGCGTGACATGGGGCTTCCCCAACGCGCTGCTTTTGTTCGTGCCGCTCGCCGCCCTCATCGTCTTCACGCTCGCCCGCACCGGCTTCGGCCGCCTGCTCTACGCCGTCGGCGACAATGAGCGCGCGACCCGCCTGTCGGGCGTGCAATACTGGCAGGTCATCACCGCGCTCTACGTCACCTCCAGCGTGCTCGCCGGCATCACCGGCCTGCTCTATATCGGCCTGATCAAGGCGCCGTCGCTGTCGCTCGCCGAACCGCTGGTGCTGCCCTCGGTCGCCGCCGCCGTCATCGGCGGCACCTCCATCTTCGGCGGCCGCGGCGGCTACACCGGCACCATCATCGGCGCCCTGATCCTGACCGTGCTGACGACGCTGCTGACCATCCTGCAGATGCCGGAGGGGGCACGGCGGATCTTGTTCGGGCTGATCGTGCTGTTCGTGACGGCGGCGTATTTGCGGATTGTGGAGGAGCGGTAGTGGCTGGCGCCCGACGCTGCATTGGGCGAAGCTTCCCCATCCAAGGTTCAGGCCAAGCGCACGGGAGCAAGTTCCCCCTCACCCGGATTGCCAACCGAATTGCGAAGGGCAATTCGGGGCAATCCGACCTCTCCCCGAGGGGAGAGGAGGGCGCCAGCGTCAACGCCAGCCTCTTCTCCCCGCGGGGAGAAGGTGGCCGCGAAGCGGCCGGATGAGGGGGCTGGCGCAGCCATAGGCGATTATCATCGCCCCAGACGAGCTTACCCCACCGAGAACGCGAGGGAGCGCCCCCTACTTCAACGAAATCGCCATCCCGCTCAAATCCGCATTCACCTGCAGCCCCACCTGCCGGCCCGTAAGCTCGAGCTGGGCGCCCTTGTCGTTGGTCATGACGATCACCTGCGCCCCCTTGCCGAGCGCGCCGCCACCGCCGGCCGCGCCATAAACCCCGGTCGCATCCCGCACCCTGCGGATATGGCGCACGGTGCCCCGGAAATAGGTCTTGGAAACCCCGAAGGCGAAGCCGCCCGAAACGCCGCCGATCGTGATGGGATAGGAGCGGCCGTGGAAGGTCAGCGTCCCCTCGCCGCCGGAACCGCCGACGAAGAAGGCCGCCTTGTAGACGGCAAAGCGGATCGTGCCGCTATCGGCATGCGCGGCGCTGGCAGCGCTGACGGACACAGTTGTGATGGCCGCAACCGCAAGCGAACGAAAGCTGGACGAGATGGTCATGGTGGGAGCTCCTCAAGTGCGCCGCTTGCCCAGCCGGCAGGCGGCGTCGAATTCGTAACCAACTTGAACAATCTAGCCCGTGATTTGGTTCCAGGCAGGCTGTGACAAGATCCGACGAAACGTGACGTGGTGTACTTTCGGGTTGCGGAGGAGGCGGCGCCTATTTTCTCTTCCTGAGCACTTTTCGCAGCATTAACTTCAGCCGCCTCATCTGGTAATGGCGCCGCAACTTGGCCAGCGCCGACTGGTGGGCGGTGTCGATTGCAGCCAGCGAGTCCGCCTCGGTAGCCTGCGGCAGCGCGAGCAGCGCGTCGGCCTGAAGATCGGCAAAGGGCTTGGGGTCATAGCTGGCGAACGGCGTCGGCGGGTCGCTGAGCACGGTGGGGTTGCTGTTGATCTCGAACACCACCAGCCTGCCGTCGACGAATGTGTAGTCGATGCGTCCATACTGCATATGGGCTTTTTCGAAGACCCGCATGACCGCATTGGCGTCAGGATTCGTATCGATATAGGTCCTGATTTCTTCGATATGCGCCGGCAGCAATTGCTCGGGCGAATTCTTGACGAACCACGATTTCGACATGGCGCAATGCTGGCCGTAGATCGTATCGCCGACCCGAAACGCCGCGTACTTCCTGAAATAACCGTCCATTCCGGGGGTGCCGATCATCTCCACCACCATCGGCCGCACTAGATCGCTACCGTCCAGCCGGGCGATCGCGGCGTCCAGCGCCGGCCGGTCGTGCAGCAGCGGCGGCTCCCTGTAGAGTGCGCCCGTCTCGTCGCGGATGAAAACGGGATAGCGTATCGGCTCTTCCAACTCGTCCGGCCTGAACACACGAAAAGCGTTGCTGCCGTCGGCGTGAAGCAGGCGCAGCAGGTCGAAGCGCTGCAGGCTGGCGGTCGGGTGATTGAGCTGCGTCAGGCCGGTGTTGTCAGCCAGTTCGGCGCTGATGCCGGCCGCGCGGCTCAATTCGTCCGATGTCAGCCGGTCCATGTCGGACCAGATGACCACCCCGGCGCGAACGCCGCGCAGCAGCCCGGCATCCTCGTAGCGCACCAGCCGGAACCACGCCTCCAGGTCAGTCCGGTGATACAGAAGCACCACCGCCTGCGTGTAGGCGTGCTCCCGATGCGCGACGTAAAATATCATGCGTTTCCGTTGTCCGTATGTAATTGCAAAGGGGAACCATGATGATTAGACAGGCTTGTGAAAGCCGTGAAATGGTTCTCGATCCGGCATGCGTCAAACAGGAGATAGAACAGGTTGACGTTTCCGTGAAGCTGCAAACCGCATTGGCAAGAAACTGCCATGCGCCATCAACGCGTTAGAAGTCGAGGCAGCCGACACATGAATTTAGACGATGTTGCGATACCCATCCGCCGGTTAGAGCTGGAAGACATGCCGTTGCTGATGGAGCTTGAGGCTGCCGCCTGGGCAGCCCCGCTGCAGGCGAGCGAAACGACCATCCGCCACCGGCTGGCACTCGGACACACCATGTTCGGCGCGATCGATGGCGATCTGCTTGCCGGCACCATCTGCTTTGCCGAGACCAGCCAGGATCCGCTGGTGCGCGCCGATTTCCCCAGGAATTTCGATGCCTATGCATCGCTGCCGCGCAGCGAGCCGGTTTACGCGCTTTACGCCTACAATCTCTGCGTCCGGCCGAGCCATCGCGGCACCAACACGGCGGTGCGGCTCTTGAAGGAGATGGAGAGCCACGGCCGCCGCCTGGGCGCCAGCTGGCTGATCGGCGATGGCCGCTGCTCGTCCTATGCCGGCTCCTCGGGCGACGAGTATGATCATGTCAAGGCCGATGCGCGGTTCCGCGCCACCATCGACCGCTGGAACCAGACCGGCACAAGACCGCCGCTGGAAGAGATCATCCGCGATCCGCTGCTGCGCATGCACTACCGCGTCTACGGATGCGAGTTCCTCTACGTCATGCCGGACTTCTTCCCGCAGGACGCCACGTCAGGCGGCTTCAGGGTCATTTCAGCCAAGAATCTCAAGGCATGAGATTCGAGCCGTCATGACAGCTCCGCATTTCGATCCGTTCGCGCTCGGCGACGACCCGTTTCCGCATTTCGCCCGCATGCGTGCCGCCGGCGGCATTGCGCGCGGCGTCGCGCCCTATCCCGAACTGGCCGACGCGCATTATGTGTTCAGCCATGAGCTGGTGTCGGGCGCGCTGAAGCATCCCGCTCTTCTTCAGGCGCCGCCGGGTACATATGAAGAGGTCCGCCGCAAGCTCGTCGACCATGCGCCCATGGCTCTGCTCAGCCGCTCGGTGCTGCTCGCCGATCCGCCTCAGCATGGCGCCTTGCGCCGGCCGGTCGCTGGCTTTTTCTCACGGCCGGCCATCGAAGCGCTGACGCAAGGTCTTCGCGCGCTGAGCCACGAGCTGGTCGAGCGTGCGCTGGCGGATGGCCGCGTCGACGCCGTCGCCGGGCTCGCCGTGCCGGTGTCCTTCTGGCTGCTGCAGGAAATCCTCGGCATCGAGATCGAGGACCCTTGGGCGTTGAAATCGGTGACCCGCCGCATGGCCAGCGCATTCGACCTGCGAAGAGCGCAGCCGCCGGCAGCAAGCGCCGAGGCCTATCGCGAATGCCAGGCTTTTGTCGAGGAGCGGCTGGCTCGACAGGCCTACCGGCCGGACGGAATGGTTGCCGGCATGGTGCGGGAGGTTGCGCAAGGCCGCTGGTCGCGCGGGGACATGGTGGCCAACATCGTCTTCATGCTGTTTGCCGGACAGGAGACTGTCGTCGACGCTCTCGGTAACGCAATTGTTGCGTTGGATCGCTTTCCCGAACAGCGCGCGCTGCTCGAGCGCGGCGCTGTCGACTGGAGCAGCGCGGCGGCCGAACTGCTGCGCTATGGCGCCTCGGTGCAATACGCCGTCGCCCGCATCGCGGCGCAGGACATCGACCTCGGCGACGTCAGGATTGCGGCTGGCGAAGCGGTCGTGCCGGTGCTCGGCAGCGGCAATCGCGACCATGCCGTCTTCGCCGATGGCGACCGGCTGGACCTCACGCGCCCGCCAGCCATGTCGATGACCTTCGGCACCGGCCTGCATGTCTGCCTCGGGCAACATGTCGCCCGTATCGAGATCGCGGCGATGATAGAAGCCCTGTTCACCCGTGCGCCCGGATGGCGGCTCGATGCCGCAAATGCCGAGCGCCGCGCCACGATGTCGTTTCACGGCATGGCTACCGCGCCGCTGATCCTCGACCCCGCTGCGTGAAAAGCGGCCGCGTCTGAGCGATGACCGCCGGGTCGAGCGACCTGACGATTTCCGAAACCTTTGCCCGCAAGGCGCCCACCGTCGCATCGTCGAGCGGATCGAGAATATCGTTCTGATCTCTCGATACCCGGTACTCGTCCAGCGACGGCGCCTCGCTCGACGGCGTGAAGCCGCCGCCGCGGGCATGCTTGTCGGCCAGTTCCTGCCTCGATTTCACGGCATAGTGGCGGATCCAGCCGATCTTCCATTCCATCGGCATGGCCGCCGGGTGCTTGTCGAGCGTCATGCCGTCGACCAGCGTCCTGCGCAGCGAGATGCGGAAACCGTGCGGGTGCGGCATGAACTGCCCGGGATCCCGCAGCGCCTTGCGCAGCACCGAGGACACGCGGGCAAACGACTTCTTCCAGCGCGCGGTCGGGGCGTCATGCGTGCCGCGCCTTTGAAACCGCACCGTCACCAGTTCGTCGTCATAGGCCTCTTTGCCGTCGCTGCCGAAATTCACCCAGCGAAAGGCGACGCTGCGCACGCCCGGGCGGCTCAAAAGCGAGCGGACCAGTTCGGCTCCGCTCCAGGGCGGCCCGTCGAGCGGCTCGAGGAACTCGTCGGCGTCCATGAAGCCCAGATAGCGATAGCCGTGGAGCAATGCCTGCCAGTAAAGATAGGAATAGGCCCGCCGCTGCGGCAGCACCGTGTCGTGCCGCCAGTCGACGAGCCGGATCCAGCCGGCATCGCGCAACGCCTGGAGCACCGCCGACTGCGGGCCGGCGCTGCAGTTGTCGGCGATCATCAGGTCGAAGCCATGCAGCTTGTGCCAGGCGACCCACTCGATCACATAGGGCTGCTCCAGCTTCATGATCGCGCAGATCACCGGCCTGTTGACGGAAAACGGAATTCTCATCGCAACGCTTTCCCCGCGCCACCCGCTGCTGCTTGAGGCTCGACCTGCCGGAACGGGATCGCATCGCCATAAAATGCCGCAAGCTGCTCCGAAGAGCCCGTCCAGTCGCCCATGTCGAACTGGTGGAACCGATAGCGTGGGTCGTCAAGGGGCAGCAGGTCGATATCCGGCCTGATGCACCGGTCGAATATGCCGGCCACCGGCAGATGGATCGTCCGCGCCGAAGACAACCAACCGGCCAGCCAGGAGAAGCTGCTCACCCCCGTGACGAGATGGCTCGCCCGGCGCAGCGTCTCGAAATCGGTCAATGGCGACGCCTTCGGCGCGAAGACAGCATCGGGAAAACGCTGACGCAGGCGCCGGCAATAATCGTTGTCCTCATGGGTCTGGCCGACGAAGACCGGCTTGCGGCCGCTATCCTTGATGAGCGTCTCGAAGAAGCCGAATGGCATCGGGCAATAGTTGCGGTGGAAGCCGTCGAGGATGTCGCCGGCCCGCACATGGATGACGAGGAAATCGTCGCCATGGGTCGGCGCGGCGACGGCACGCCCGTCGAAAAGCCCGGAGACCTCGTCCCGGTCATAATAACCCAGCCGCTGCGCAAAGCCCTTGAAGCGGATGCTCCGCGCCCGCCTGTCGCGGAACGCGGCTATGATCCCGTCGAGGTCGTAGCGGTGATAGCCGTCGACCCGAAGCAGCCGGTATTTCCACAACAAAGGCGGCCGCACCCTGGCAATGGACCATTCCGGCAGGTCGGCGTCGCAGACATAGCCACCGGGGATACGCTTCGCCAGCACATGGCAAAACATGTACTGGAACATCTTGTTCGCCATGCCGCCAAACGGCTGCATCACGATGGGCACTTGCCGCATTGGACCCCTTTCGCCAAAGACGGTCATTGTTACCCGAGCTGCGCGGGCCGGTCGACTGGCCTCTGGCCAAGGGCGCATCATGATCGCCGCCGTCAAGCCACCCTCAGGGATAATGCGTCGGCTTTGGCGCGTAGATCTTTGGATCGAAGTCCAGATCCCTCGGCAAGGGCAGGCTTGAGCACTGCAAATGCACCTCGCGTGCGAGCAGACGGCGCCGCTGCTGCTCATGCTCCTTGATCGCCGCCACGAGACCCATGCTGTAGGGCCCCAGCACGACGCCGGCGGCCCATCCCGGATGCTCCTTCTCGCGCCGGTCGTAGTTCAAGGCATCCGTGCGGGCCTGCTGGCATTCCGGCGTCGCCCATTTCGGGTCTTGGGTCGAGAGCGAGGCTCCATACTGGACTGGAGACGATACGCACCCTGCCACCGTCGCGGTCAACGCGACGACCATTGCAATTCTCATCCGCAAGCCCCTCCTAATGTAGGACGCGACTACAAGACGATTCCAGCGGGAAAAAGGCAGCTTCAGGATGCGGATTTTGCAGGGCCGCTCACCCCAGCAGGTTGCGCGCCGTGCGCATGAAGATTTTCGAACCGATCGGGATCAGATCGTCGGGAAAATCATAATCGGGATTGTGCAGCGAAGGATGGCGCTCGCCGGCGCCGAGAAAGAACATGGCTGAGCTCGCCTTGTGGCCGAAAATGCCGAAATCTTCCGAGGCGCGCATCGGCAGGGCCTCTTCGCTGCGCGCGACACCTTCCTCGTCGAGCGCGCGGTTGAGATGTTCCACCGCGTCCGGCGCATTGACGCTGGCGACGAAGATTTCGTGATAGTCGCAGCGCACGGACAGGCGGTGCTCGGCCGCTATCCTGGCGGCCAGCGCTTCAGCAGCTGCTACCAGCTCCGCCATGCGCTCGTCACGCCTTGTGCGTAGCGTCGCCCAAACCTCGGCGTAGCCGGGCGCGATGCCGAACACGGCCTCGCCCATGGTAGCATGGGTGACGGTCACCATGCTGAAATCAGCATCGGCGAAAGTGCCGCGCCCCAGTGCCGGAAGCGCCGGCATCAGTTGGCTGATCGCCGGCATCGGCGACACGCCGGTTTCGGGCATGGAGGAATGCGCGGTCTTGCCCTCCAGCACGATGCGGATGCCGCGCGAGGCGCAGTTGACCACGCCGGGCTTGAGCCGCACCTCGCCGAACGGCACGCCCGGCAGATTGTGCAGCGAGAAGGCGAAGTCCGGCGCGATCTCGCCAAAGCGTGGATCGGCGACGACGCCGGCGGCACCATTGCCGGTCTCTTCCGCCGGCTGGAACATCAAGACGACGCGGCCGCGCGCCGGCCGTTCTCGTCCGAGCTGACGGCCGAGTGCGGCCAGGATCGCGGTGTGGCCGTCATGGCCGCACATATGCGATTTTCCCGGCACCTGCGAGGCATGCTCGACGCCCGAAAGCTCCTCGATCGGCAGCGCATCGATCTCCGAGCGGAACAGCACCGTCGGCCCCGCCTGGCCGCTGTCATAGACCGCCGCCACGCCATGACCGCCGAGGCCGGTCAGCACCTTGTCCGGCCCTGTATCGGCGAGGAAGCTGACGACTTCCTTGGCGGTCTGTTCTTCCTCGTTGGAGATTTCAGGCCGCTGGTGCAGCTTGCGGCGCCATGCCGTCAGCTCGATGATATCGCGATTGGTCAGGGTCATGGTTGGGGCTCCGCTTAGTGCTGTGGCTGCAAACTCAACATACAATGATCTGTAGATAGTCCGGCGAGGCAAGCCCCTGCATGATTGTGTCGCGGGTGATGATCGGAATTTTTCTTACTCGCGCCGTCGCGATCAGGTAGCAGTCGCCGGGATCCTTATGCCCCGTATCGGTCACCACGGTCGCTGCCTCGCAAGCGATACGTTGCTTGATCGGGATGATCTTAGATCCCGTTGCTGCCTATCTCGGCATAGGAACGCCGTCGAAATGGTTTTCCGAGGAAACATAAAGCTTGCCCGCAGTTTGGCTCTCGGCGATTGCGATGAGAGCTTCTTCCGAAAGCGTGCCTGCGGCCGTTACCAGCCAATAAAACGTATGCGTGTCGAGAAGCGCCCCTGGCAAGGATCAACTATCCCTGAGTTTGCGCACCTGGTGAGAGCCGCCTTTGAGGGCTTGATTAGCAATCGGCTTCGTAAGGTCCACACCCTTTTTCAGGGGCAACTGCGACGACTTCATCGAATCAGCACCGCGCACTTCAACGTAGCGGCCGCTGCGGGAATCGCGCACCACCCACTTGCCGGTCAGCTCCTGTTTGGTCTGTGCTTTTGTCATGAACCCAATATAGCGGCAAATTGTTATGGATGCGAGCGGTCTCGGCCTGTTGAAGCCAAAGCGATACCGTGACGGCGCATCAGAAAGTCGTCAATCTCATCTCCGACATCCGGTGGCTTCTCCTGAAAAGCGCCGCGTGCTCGCCTGTGCGACATCTTTCGCGATAATTGCTTCCATCCACCCGAAGGAACGGTTTCGGAGCAACAATGGCCAGGCGGTTTGCGTTTCTCTTGGTTCGCGACTTCACGCTGTCGCCGCTGTCGCTGTTCATCGACACGCTGCGGCTGGCCGGCGATGAGGGCGACCGCAGCCGCCGGATCGAGTTCGACTGGGAGATCGTCGGCGAGCGTGGCCTGCCCATCCGGGCGAGTTGCGGTGTCGAGTTGCTGCCGACCAAGGCGATCGGCAATCCGCAGGAGTTCGACAATGTCGTCGTGGTCGGTGGCCTGCTCGACACCAACCGCAGCCTCAGCTCCGAAAAGGAGGCCTTCCTGTTGCGGGCGGCCGAAAAGGGCGTGCCGCTGACGGCACTCTGCACCGGCAGCTTCGTGCTCGCGCGCTACGGTCTGCTCGATGGCTACAGTGCTGCCGTCAGCTGGTTTCACATCAAGGATTTCCGCAGCCAATTCCCTGATGTGAACGCCCATGCCGACAGCCTGTTTTCCGTCGATAGGGGCCGCTCGACCTGCGCCGGAGGCACGGGTGCGGCCGACCTTGCCGGCCATTTCGTGTCGCAGTTCATCGGCCGCAAGGCTGCGGAAAAAGCCGCCAAGATCCTCGTGCTCGACCGCATCCGCTCGAGCCTGGATGTGCAGCCCGTCGGCGATCTCTTTCCGGCCGCGTCGAGCCGAGCGGTGAAACGGGCGCTGCTTCTGATGGAAAGCAATCTCCAGGAGACGCTGTCGGTCGCCGAGATCGCGGGCCGGTTGCATTTATCCCGGCGCCAGCTTGAGCGGCTGTTCGGCGCCGAGCTCGGCATCGGCCCGATGGCCGCCTATCTTGCGCTGCGCGTACATCAGGCCAAGTCGCTGCTGGAGGGGAGCGACTTGGCAATCGGCGACATCGCCTACCGCTGCGGTTTTCCCAATGCCGGCCATTTCAGCCGTGTCTTCCGCCATCAGACCGGTATCACGCCGACCCATCTCAGGCATCCGAACCGAATGTCCGGTGTCTTTGCCGACGGCAAGGGGAGCGGTCCCTAAGCCTATATTGGGGCGTGCGATCTCGCCGTTGGTATGATAATATCATACCAACCTGATAGGAGGGATCCATGTCCGCCACCGAAAAACGCACCTTCAGCCTGCCGGCCGAGCAGGCTGCTTTCATCGACCAGCTCGTTCGGTCCGGCACATACGCGACCAGCAGTGAAGTGATCCGCGCCGGTCTTCGCGCATTGCAGGAACGCGACGCCGCTGTGGAGCGCTGGCTGCGTGAGGAGGTCGCGCCGACCTATGATAGGTGGAAGGCAGACCCCTCCCAGGCCATCCCGGCCGACAAGTCTTTTGACAGCATCCGCGCACATCACGCAGCTCGCCTCAAGGGGAACGTGTGAAGCGCCGGCATGTTGTCCTTTTGCCGGAAAGCCCAGACGGACCTGTTATGGATATACGATACGGTCGCTCACGCATCCGGCAACCTCACCGCCCTTCGCTACATCGAGCGGATCGAGCGATTTTGCCTGGGTCTCGACTATGCCTCGGAACGCGGAACCGTAAGGGATGATGTGCGGCCGGGGCTTCGCATCGTTGGCTTCGAGCGCCGCCTGACTGTGGCCTTCACCGTAGAAGGCGACCAGGTGGTGATTCTCAGGGTGTTCTACGGCGGCGTCAACTGGGAGGACGAGTTGGCGCCTATCGCTCCGTGAACGCCCGCGCGAACGAGTCCAGCATCGGCCGCGCCAGATATTCGAGGAAGGTTCGGTCGCCGGTACTGATAAACGCCTCGACCGGCGTTCCCGGGTAAAGCTGCTCGGCTTTCACGCCCTGCGGCAGCGTGTCGGTGATCTTCAGCCTGGCGCGGAAATACGCCTCATGCGTGGTTTCATCGATCAGCCGGTCGGCGGAAATTTGCGTCACCGTAGCCGGGACCTCAGGGGTGAGGCGCGCGTTCAGGGCGGACAGCCTGAGCTTCGCCGGCTGGCCGACGCGAACCAGATCCACGTCCTTCGGCCGCAGCTTCGCGTCGACGATGAGGCCCGACGCGGTCGGCAGGATCTCCATGATCTTCTGCCCCGGCGCAATCACGCTGCCTTTGGAGTTGTAGGTCGACGATACCACGATGCCGGCTGCCGGCGCCTTGATCGTCGTGCGCCCCAGCACCGCCTCGGCTGCGGTGATCTGTTCGCCGATGTCGGCCAGGCTGGTGCGGACCTCGTCGAGCTTGGTCAGCGCGTCCTCTACGCGTTGCGTCGTCGCCCGCTCGATCTGCGCCTGGGCTTCGACGATCTGCGTCTTGGTCGCTGCGATATCCGCCTCCAGCGCGCCGGCCTGGCCGACCAGATCGGCCTCGCTGCGCAGAAGCTGCGAATATTCGCTGCGGTTGGTGAGACCCTTGTCGAGCAGGCCGGTCTTGATGCCGAGTTCCTTCTTCACGATCTCGGCCTGTTGCTGGATGGCCAGTTTCTGCGCGTCCAGTCCCAGCGCCGACTCACGATGCATGGCGACGCGCTGCGCCAGGATCGACTGCTCGGAGCGGAACCGGGCGAGCCTGGCCTCGAACTCCTTCTGCTGTTCGTGCACCAGATTGTCGAAATCCCTCTGGAACGGCGCGGGTGCTGCTTCGGCGATCGGCGCCAGCCTGTCCGATCCGTCGCGCTCGGCCTCCAGCCGCGCGGCACTTGCCCTGAGCGCGATCGACTGTCTGGTCAGCCGGTTGAGGTCGGCCTCGGCCGCCGTGCGGTCGAGGAGGACCAGCGGTTCGCCTTGTTGCACGCGGTCGCCTTCATGCACCAGCAACTGCTCGATGATGCCGCCCTCGGGGTGCTGGATGAGGATGTTGCCGCCCGTTGCCGAGATCGTGCCGGAGGTGATCACCGCGCCGGAGAGCGGCGCGTTCGCCGCCCAATAGCCGAAGCAGCCGACGAAGAGCGCTATGGCCACGTAGCCGACGACGGCCATGCGGCGGAAGTCGGTGCGCGGTCGACCTTCGAAGGCGAGGCTCTGCTGCATCATCGTCTATGACCCGAAGCGGACGCTGTGCGGGCGCACGGTCGGCACGAACGAGCCTGTCACCACCGCGCTCCCGGCCTTGCCGGCCGCCGGTTGCCTCAGCACCTCGCTCGCAGGGCCGAAAGCTTCGACCATGCCGTTGCGCAGGACCATGACGCGGTCGCAGGCCGCGGCGATCGAAGGGCGATGCGTGATGACGACTGTCGTGACGCTTACACTTCGCGCGGCCGAAAGCATCCCTTCGAGCGCCGCCTCCCCACTGCCGTCGAGATGGGCGTTGGGCTCGTCCAGCACCAGCATGCGTGGCTTGCCGTAGAAGGCGCGCGCCAGCCCTATCCGCTGGCGCTCGCCGCCCGACAGCACGGTATGCGACGGGCCTATCATGGTCTGATAGCCGTCGCGCAGCGTGAGAATCAGCTCATGCGCCTCGGCGCGCCTGGCCGCTTCGACGATCGCGGCGTCATCGGCGTCGGGTTCGAAGCGGGCGACATTTTGCGCGATCGATCCCGGGAAAAGCTCCACCTCCTGCGCGAGATAGCCGATATGCCTGCCAAGCTGGGTTTCGCCCCAGCTCCTCAGGTCGGCGCCGTCGACCCTGACCGCGCCGCCGGTCGGCTGCAGCGCGCCCACAAGCAATTTCGCCAGCGTCGATTTGCCGGCCCCGCTCGGGCCGACGATCGCCACCGCTTCGCCGGCGCCGATGGCAAAATTCAACCGCTTGAGGATGGGCTCCGTGCCGAAAGCCGCAGTCGGCGCGATGAAGAACAGATCCTGCACCGAAATCGCGCCCAATGGATCGGGCAGTGCGAGCTTGCGCCCCTGCGCTGGTTGCGCCGCAAGGGCGGTGTCCAGCCGCTTCCAGCATCGCTTGGCGTCGACGATCTGCCGCCAGGATCCGATCAGCTGGTCGAGCGGCTGCAGCGCGCGCGACGACACCAGCGACGAAGCGAAGATCATGCCGGCGGTCATCTGCCCTTGTAGCACCAGCCACGCGCCGGCGCCGAGGATCGCCAGTTGCAGCATCATGCGCAGCGCCCGCGACGTCGCGCTGAAGATCGCATTGGCGCTTCCGGAACGGTCATGCAGGGTCAGCGCCTCAGCAACGTGCCGTCCCCAGACCGCGGCGGCATTTTGCACCATGCCCATGGCGCGCAGCGTGTCGGTGTTGCGGGCGAAGGCCTGCTCCGCCTGGCTGGCCACCGCCGAGCGTTCCGCCGACATGGCATCGTTCCTGCCGATGGCAAGCTGGTTGGCCACGACCAAGAGAAACAGCAGCACGGCGCCGGCGAGCGTCAGCCAGAACAGGACGGGATGGATGAAATAGAGCAAGGCCAGGAAGACGGGCGCAAACGGCAGGTCGAACAACACCGCCACGCCGCGCGACCTGATGAAGGCGCAAGTCGTGGCAAGGTCGTTCAGCGGCGACAGCCCGCTGCCGGCATGTCTGGCGCCAAGCGAGGCGGCGAATGTCCGCGCGCCCAGTTTCTGGTCGACGGTGGCCGCAACACGTTGCGCGTAGACGGCGCGGACCGCGTCCAGCAGGCCGAGGAAGGCGAGCGCGAGGACCGCCATGGCCGAGAGATAAAGCAGCGTCTCGACGCTGGAGGACGGCAACACCCGGTCATAGACCTGCAGCAGATAGAGCGGGATCACCAGGAGCAGGATGTTGATCAGCAACGAAAAGATGCCGATATCGGCGATGCCGCGCAGGAAAACCGGGCGCAGGCCGATGGCCGCATCGCTGAGTGGCGCGCGGTCCCGTGACATCTAGACGGCGTGCTCGGCTGTCGTGCTCAGATGACTCTGCTGCAAATCGTTCAGCGTATAGGCGTGGATATAGTCGATCTTCATTTGCGCGGGCGTCGCCAGATGGTCGGGCGGCGCGCCGGCTTGACCGCCGACCGCAAGGTCGACCAGCATATACATGGGCTTGTTCATATCGGACGGCGTCGCCGCTTCCGCGACCTGGACGCCATCATAGGTCCAGACCAGCTTGTCCGGCGTCCACAACAGGCCATAGGTGTGATAGCCGTCGGTGTTGGAGACATTCACCGTCGACCCGACCGTGGTGTGGGTTCCCGTCTCATTTGTGTGCGCGGTCATGAGAAGCGCATTCGGGTTCTGCCCATACATTTCGATCACGTCGAGTTCCGGGGGCCATGAACCGTCTTCGGGCAGAAGCCAGAAGGCCGGCCACGCGCCGGCATTTTCCGGGAGATCGGCCCGCATTTCGAAATAGCCATAGGTCTGCGAGAAGGTGTCATGCGTCGTCAGTATGCCGGAAGTGTATTCGTAATTGTTGATCAGCGGCTTGATGTCGTCGGGCGCATGCGCCGCGGTTATGGTGAGCACGCCGCTTGCGACGCTGAACGGATGGACCGAGCTGGTCGGCGCATAATTGGCGTCGATATACCATTGCAGCTCGCCGTTCTGGGGCTGCGAGCTGCCGTTCTGCGCCCCCCACCAGAAATTGGAATCCCAGATGCCGCTCTGGCCGTTCCACAGGCTCAGCGTGTTGAAATCGTCGTTGAACGACAGCGTCATGCCGGTCTTGTCGATCGGCAGCTCGAACTGGCCGGGCTGAAACTTGTCGATCGTGGTGTTGTGGAACACCAGCACCTCGCTCGAGCCGAGGTTCAGCTGCACGTTCGATCCCACCTGGACCATATTGGCGTGGACGGCCTCGAACGAGGTGAAGGCATAGCCGTTGAGGCGCACCGTGTCGGTCGCGCCGAAATCGGAGATCAGGTCGCTGCCATTGCCCTTGTTGATGATGAAGGTGTCGGCGCCGGCGCCGCCGATCAGGACGTCATTGCCCTTGCCGCCGTCCAGCGTCTGGCTGCCGGCGCCGCCCGTTATGATGTTGTCCTGACCATTGCCGAAGGCATAGTGGCCGTCTCCGGTGACGACGAGGTTCTCGAAATTCGCGGGCAGCTTGTAGCTCATCCAGGTATCGATCGTGTCGACGCCCGCGCCGTAGTTCTCGACCGCTTTGTTGATCGTCGAATAGAGATGGTAATAGTCGTCGCCCGCGCCGCCATACATGGTGACCTTGACGTTGGTGTCGCCCCAGAAGGAATCGTTGCCCGAGGTGCCGTAGCGGTAAGGCGCGCCTCCAGTCGCCGAGAACCAATGGGTGGAAGCGCCGGTATAGGGAAGTGGAATGCCTTTGGCGTTGAGGACTGTGGTCATTCCGACACTCCTTGCGCGTGCTGCCTTGGTCGTTCGACAACCTTCGAGCGACCATTTCGGATCAACTCTTAAATTGATCCGTCGTTCCAGGGAATCATTCTATAGTACACCAAGGAGATCGTCGCCCATCATTTAATAGATAATGCCGAAGGCGTTAAGCTGATCCTAATACAACTTTATAGGAGAGACTTACAATTTTAATAAATTGTGAGATCCGCGCCGAAAGGTTAGGCAACCTGTCAATGATTCATGCAATTTGACGCGACACGACCGCCTGCCTGAGGCGGCGACTCGAAGTCGCGGGCGGATGGCTGCCGGCAAAGGGCTCAAGAAAATTTGACAGGCTATGTCGGACCGGGTGAGGTTCACCCGTCCTTGGGGCATAGAACAACGAAACCACAAAGGATACCGAAGAGATGCCAAGCACCGTACGTTTGCACCGCGTTCTAACGACCAGCCCGGAGAAGGTCTACCGCGCATTCACAGAAGCCGACGCGCTGGCGAAATGGCTTCCGCCGAACGGCTTCACTTGCACCGTGCACAGCTTCGACGCGAAAGTCGGTGGCGCCTTCAAGATGTCGTTCCGAAACTTCACGACGGGCGGCAGCCATTCCTTCGGCGGCGAATATCTCGAACTCGTTCCCGGCGAGCGCCTGCGCTACACCGACAGGTTCGACGACCCCAATTTGCCCGGCCAGATCGAAGTGACCGTGCTCCTGAAGAAAGTGTCGGTCGGCACGGAACTCGACATCACGCAGGCCGGCATTCCGGACGTTATTCCGGCCGAAGCCTGCTATCTCGGCTGGCAGGAGTCGCTGCGCAATCTGGCAAAGCTCGTCGAACCCGAGATCAATCAGTAGAGCCCATCGGATCGGCGGCGCCGCCCAGCCAGTCCGCGCCGCCGACAATGCCGAGCCGAGGACTCATCCCTCACGGCCCGGTGCAGATCGGCAACGGTTGTGGCGGCGGTGGCGGGTTGTCCTTGGCGTATTGCGCGATGATCGGCTCAAGGCTCTTTCGCGGCCAGAATTTCGGCTTGCCGATCTCCTTCAGGCAGGACGCATTCCAATAGGCGCCCGATTTACCAACGGCGGTGATGTCGCGCGATTCCGGGTAGATATAGAGCGTCGTCGGATTGCCCTTCACCATCGAAATGATCTGGTCGGCGTCGGACGGCGACCAGCTGGTGCAGCCATTGCTGCGGCCGCCGGCATAATCCACCAGCTTGCCGTATGGCACGAAGCCGTCATGGTCGGCATAGGAGCTGTTCGGGTTCTTGCGCAGGCACATGCCGCGCAACAGCCGCGCCGCGTGGCCACCGATCACCCGCTGCCTGGCATTCGCCGTCTCCCCCTCACCGTCGAACTGGATGAAGGTGCGCAGCAGCGCCTGGTCCTTTTTTGCGCCGATGCGGTAAAAACCCTTGAATGAGATCTTTGCCTCGCCGGTCATATAGGCGCCACCGGTCGTCAAGGACGAGTCCAGGGCATTGCCGAAGTTTTTCGCGCAGCGTTTGCCGTTGGAGAAATCGACCACGCCTTTCAAATTGCGGCCGCCGCCATGGCCCGACGAGATCGCCCTGAACGACTGCTTGGCCTCGCAAATGACGTAGTAGCGCCGCCCTAGCACGCCATTGCCGAGATCGCCGGGGCGAGTCGCATCCATGGCGAAATAGCAGCCATTGTGGACCGCGCCTTGCGCGACCTTCTTCAGGTAAAGCGCGCGCGCCCGCTCCAGCACCACTTGCGAAATCTCGCCGTCGTCATTGCCGACATGGGCCTGCAGCCAGGCCGGTATATCGGAGGACGCGGCAAAAGACCGGGCAGACATCGTCAAGGCGATGCCGGCGACGGCGAGGAGGCCAAAGACAAAGACAGCCAGAGATTTCAACCGCACCGGACAACCCTCCCGCCCGAACCGTTCTGCGATTCTCGGAAACCCATCATAAATCGTCGCGCGCCGATCGGCGAAACACATCTTGTTCAGAACCGCGCAAGCAAGTCAGGTAGCTGCCTGTTCGCCTTTCACAGCGCCAGGCTGCCCTGTTCCGCCTCCGCGGCATTGGGGTCGCCCGGCGCCGTCGCCCAGGCGAGCTCGACCAGCGTCACCGTGCGGCGGCCGGTGCCGTCGAGCTGGCAGACGATGAGGCCCTGCTCCTCGATATAGGTGAGCAGCCGCCGGGCGCGCCGCAGCGAATGCGAGCCGTAGGCGCGCGCGATCGCCGCGTCGCTCGGGCACGGCCAGCCCTCCTTGGCGGCGCGGGCGATCATCATGAACACGCCCTGCATGTCCTCGGGCAGCAGCGAGGCGCGCACGGAAACGTCCTGCCAGGCGTCATCTCCTGCCATGTCGGCGCCGAGCCCGGCGCGGGCACGCGTCAGCATGCGACGGAATTCTGAGAGGTCCGGCACCACCGAAGCGAGGCCTTCGATGCGGCAGCGGACGACGAACTCCTGATAAAGCACGCCGATGACGCGGAAACCCGCATCGGGCTGCGCCAGGATGGCGCGCAGGACACGGTGCACCCGCTCTCGCCGCTCGGCCATATCCTCGGCGCTTACCGCCGGTTCCGCAGGTTCCGGGCGGATCTCCATCGCCGCTGATTTGGCCGCCATCAGCTGGTCGAGCAGCTCCGGCGACGCCATCCGGCGCGGCGCGCGCATCGTCTCGGGCGGCGGCGCCGCCAGGATGATGGCGCGCGCGTCTTCAAGCGCTGTTTCCGGCATTGCCATCAGCCGCGGCGTACCGTTGCGCGGGCTGGTCTCGGTCTGGCCGATGCGCACGCCCAGCGGACGGCGCGACAGCGCTGGGCCCAACGCCATGAAGTGCCCGCGCTCCAGGTCTCGAAACGCCTCGGCCTGACGCCGTTCCATGCCCAGAAGGTCGGCGGCGCGCGCCATGTCGATATCGAGGAAGGTACGGCCCATGAGGAAATTGGACGCCTCCGCCGCGACATTCTTGGCGAGCTTTGCCAGCCGCTGCGTGGCGATGATGCCGGCAAGGCCGCGCTTGCGGCCGCGGCACATCAAATTGGTCATGGCGCCGAGCGAGAGCTTTCGCGCCTCGTCGGACACTTCGCCGGCCACGGCGGGCGCGAACAGCTGCGCTTCGTCGACCACCACCAGCATCGGATACCAATGCTCGCGGGCAACCTCGAACAACCCGCCGAGAAAGGCAGCGGCGCGCCGCATCTGGTTCTCGGCATCGAGCCCTTCGAGATTGAGCACCGTGGAGACGCGGTGGATGCGCGCCCGCTCGCCGGCTGCTTGCAGGCCACGCTCCGTATGCTCCTCGGCATCGATGACCAGATGGCCGTAATGGTCGCCCAGCGAGACGAAATCGCCTTCCGGGTCGATGATGGTCTGCTGCACCCAGGGCGCGCTCTGCTCCAGGAGCCGGCGCAAAAGGTGCGATTTGCCGGAGCCGGAATTGCCCTGCACCAGAAGCCGGGTGGCCAGCAGCTCCTCAAGGTCGAGCGCCGCCGACGCACCCGCCGTCGTCTGTCCCATCTCGATGGCTACGGTCATGTCACGACTCTCCTTGCGGACAGGGCTTATCAACCCGGCCGCGAGCCGTCGAGCGCGCCATGGCAACTCGCCCGCTGTTCCACACCTATGCTGCCAAAGCGCCACACATCAGCCCATCTGCCCAAAGGGAAGGCACATCAAGCGGAGTTGACCGGCGGCAGAAGCGGCGCTTCCAGCCCGTCGAAGGGATCGCGCCAGGCATCGATGGCTTCGAGCCGGCGATACCAACCCAGAACAGAGGGATAGTCCGCCAGCGGCAGGCCGGCTGCATCGTTGAACGGCAAAAACGTCGCCATGCGGAAATCGGCATAGGAAAGCGACTTGCCCACAAGCCATGGCCGCTTGGCGAGCTCCGCCTCGAGAATCGCTGCCGCGATGCGGAACTCCGCCAGCCCCTCCTCGACCTTGCCCTGGTCGACAGGCCCAATCCCGTAGCGCTGCTTGGTTCCGCGCTCGAAATGCACGGTGTCGCAGGCCCGCACGAAATTTTCCTTGCCCCAGCTCAGCCAGCGGATCATGTCGGGTTGGTCGCCGCCGCCGCGCCAGAAATCCGAACCCGCTTCGCGCGACAGAAGGCAGGCTATGGCGTCGGCTTCCCACAGGCTGCCGCCCGTCCATGCCAATATCGGCAGGGTAAGATTGGGATTGAGCTGACGAAACCGCTCAGCCTGCCCGGGCGCCATGGGTGCCGCGAACTCACACTCGACCTTGGCCTGCAGATGACGTGCCGTTGCTACCGCAAGGCGCGGATTGGGATTGCGGCTGAAGTACAGTTTCATGTCGTGTCCTGGACGCTGTGGGCTCGATCCTATCAAACACGCAAACGTGCCCTCTCGGCAATCTGGTCGGACCACGATTCCGCTGGCACACGCCGTCGTTCGGCGTATTATTTCCTTCGGGAGAGGGTTCTTGGCAGGAGGAAGCCATGAACGTAGTGCCGAGCGTACCTGTCATCGACGTGACAACCCAGAACCTTGTTTCCTCTGCGCTTTCCAGATTCCGCGCCGGCGATACCGTCTCGACCAGGGCGGCGCTCGACGCCATCCGCCGCATGGATCCAACCTGTGTCGACAGCGACGACGATCTCGTCGAACTCGTCGTCATGGCGGCAATTGGTAAGACCATGGCGGTTGTGTTCGACCACCGCTCCCGCTAGCCCTGTTGGACGAACCTGTCCCGTTCAACTCGCTTGAGCTCGAGTGGGTTCGGTTGGCGAGCTTTTACAGCTGCAGCCCGGAAGCGGACGTCTTCGTGCGCGAAGGCCGGCAATAGCATCAGCGGGTAAACCTCAGTTCCCCAAGGGATGCGGCATGTAGCCGACGAAGCCGCCGATCTTCCAGTGGCCCGCCACCTTCCTGCAGAAATACAGCGTCTGCCATTTCAGCTTGTCGACGCTGCCATCGGCCTTGGCCACCGAGCCGTTGAACTTCTTGTGCAGCACGGCGCGGTCGCCATCGACATCGATGTCGCGCATGTTGGTGACGCGAAACAGCGCCTCGCGCAGCGGCTCGGCGAATCTGGTCGTCGCCGTCTCCTTGGCCTGGCGCAGCCATTCGTCGCGATAGACGGCAAGGCTCGGGAATTGCAGACGCCAAGCGTCGGCATCGCTGAGGAAATGCGCATGCATGCCGAAGAAGCTGTCGGCGAGGAAATCATCCTCGACCATCGACCAGTCCTGACCGATAAAGGCGTCGATGTCGCGCCGCACCAACATTTCCCAGAGCGCGTGGCGATCGGCATCGCCCTCTGGAAACGGGTTCTTGTCGAAGGTCATTGAAATCTCCTGTCGGGAAAATGCGACGCGCAAGATGCTGGCGAGCCTGCGATAAAGCAACACGCGTTTGGAAAAATGCTGCTTTCCAAAAAGCCCCCTATGAGGATCACCGGGACAGGCGTAGAGCGGTCGTCGAAAACGGGGCGCGGCCCGCCATTCTGAACAGGAGTTTCCTTTGCCCAACGAGTGTTTTGGAACATCCCACGTGCCGCTGTCGCCGGCCGTGCGCGCCGGGGATTTCGTCTACATCTCAGGTCAGGTGCCGGTCGACGGCGACCGCATTGTGGTCAAGGGCGGCATTACCGAGCAGACCGAGCAGGTGCTGCAGAATGTGAAGGCAGCACTCGCGCTGGCCGGCTGCACCATGGACGATGTCGTCAAGACCACGGTCTGGCTCGAGGACGCGCGCGACTTCGGCGCCTTCAATGCCGTCTATGCCAAGCACTTCCCGAAGAATCCGCCGGCCCGCACCACGGTCGAATCGCGGCTGATGATCGATATCAAGATCGAGGTCGAAGCCGTCGCCTACCGGCCGGTTTGACCAGTCGGGGCATGATCTCGAAAAGTGGAAACCGGTTTTCTCGGACAAACGGAAACCGTTTTGTCCAGAGATCATGCCCCAAAACGAAGAGAGGCGGGCGCCGATGCAGTTCGATCTCCTGATCAAGGGCGGCCGCCTGATCGATCCGGCCTCGGGCCTGGACGCGCCGCGCGATGTCGCCGTTGCGGGCCGACGCATCGTGGCCATCGAGGCGGCGATCGATGCCGAGCACGCCACCAAGATAGTCGATGCTCGTGATTGCATCGTCACACCCGGCCTCATCGACCTGCACAGCCATGTCTACTGGGGCGGCACCTCGCTTGGCGTCGACGCCGACCGGCTGGCGGCCAAGAGCGGCACCACCACCTTCATCGATGCCGGCAGCGCCGGCGCCGGCAATTTTCTGGGGTTTCGCCGCCATGTCATCGAGCGCTCGAAGGTGCGCATCCTGGCCTATGTCAACATCTCCTTTGCCGGCATATTCGGCTTTTCGCAGACGGTCTCCGTCGGCGAATGCAGCGATCTGAGGCTGTGCGAGCCGCGCGAGACGGTGGCGGCGGTACGCGAGCACGCCGACATCGTCGTCGGCGTAAAAGTGCGCTCCGGCAAGCATGCCGGCGGCGCCAGCGGCATCGCGCCGGTCGATCTCGCGCTGGAAGCCGCCGACCAGGCCGGCCTGCCGCTGATGGCGCATATTGACGAGCCGCCGCCCGGCCGCTCCGAAGTGCTGCCGCGGCTGCGCCGCGGCGACATCCTCACCCATTGTTTTCGGCCATTCCCCAATGCGCCGGTGTTCGCCTCCGGCGCGGTCCGGCCGGACATGCGGCTGGCCCGCGAACGCGGTGTCATCTTCGACATTGGCCACGGCATGGGATCGTTCGACTTCGCCGTGGCGAAAGCGATGCTGGCCGAGGGCCTCGCGCCCGATGTCATCTCCAGCGACGTGCATCTCTATTGCGTTGACGGTCCCGCCTTCGACATCCTCGTCTGCATGTCGAAGCTGATGGCGCTGGGCATGCCGCTGGTCGAGGTGCTTCGCGCCGCCACGCAAAGGCCAGCCGAGGCGATCGCCAGGCCGGAGCTTGGGACGCTGAAAGTTGGCGGTGTCGGCGATGTCGCGGTGCTGAGACTGCGCCCCGGGCGCTTTACCTTCGTCGATGCGGTCGGTGCGGCGCTGATCGCGGATCAGCGGCTCACATCGGACGGCATCGTCGTGGGTGGTGTCTGGTGGCCGAACGAAGCCGCCGACCACAACGAGACCGAGCGCTTCGAGGCCCACACGCACCATACGCATGTCGAGGTCGCGGCACGGCATTTCGGGCGTAGGCACGATTAGCTGGTCTCCCCTTCATGGGAGATGGCCTGTCTTTCGGCGGCGCGTTTGAGGACCGCCTTCCCCCACTCCGTCTCGGCTTCGCCGTGTCCAGCCGATAGATGGGTAACACTTTGAACCGGATACATAGGTGACACTTCTCTCCCCCTATGCGTCCGCCGCAGCGCCAAGCGGATTGGTTGGCGCGGCG